>NZ_AYTV01000024.1:0-99895 GCF_002752615.1 Mesotoga sp. H07.pep.5.3 | reverse complement strand
AGACAACTAAGAAACTGAACAGAGTTCTCAGAAGGACCGGATGGAAAGAAAAAGTCAATATGAGAATGAACAAATGGCGATCTTCTCACTCAAAAGCAGCCAATTACGCCATCCCCAACAGGTTCTTTGAAGAGATGAACCTCGTCGATATGACAAAATACCATCATCCCCTGTCGAAATTTCCGATACTTGATCCATGAGCCGTGTACGCGACCCGTACGCACGGTTCTGTGAGAGGACGAGGGGCTCCGCCCCTCTCCTACTCGATGATCTAAGTACCGCTATGCGCTGAAAGATCAAACCGAGATCCCGAAACAAGTTCGGGATGACAATGTAAGGGACCTCGTGAAGGCGCTACCTGGATGACTGTCTCAGCATTATTTCGTGAAGACAGCCTGGACTGTGGCATGCTTTTCTTCTCGGCACCCGAGACCCTACGCTCGATACCCTGCTCTTCATTCCGTCATCTGAACTTGATTCAGAATCCTTCTCCCAAAGTTTTATCGAACCCGCTACCTGCAATCCATAAGCATAGTATTTCTAAGCCCGGATCCCGAACTAAATTCGGGATGACTAAGTGAAAGACGGTTGAGAAGGAGAGCATGATACGACAGTATTTGCTAATTCCGAAAACGTCTAAATCTGAACTCGTTTCAGCATCCAGCTCCTAGTTATTCTTCGGGAAACGGAGAACCGTTCTACGGCGAACCGGTTTCACTTGGCTCTTTCCAACCCCCTACCTGAAGCCCCCAATTACGCTTGTTACACAGGATGATATAATTGTTATGAAATGCAGGAGGTGTAAGCTGTGTATTACAGATCAAAGGAAAATGGGATTTTCAATTTCAACCTCTATTCAAATTACAAGGCAGTAGGGAGTCGGTACATCGCTACACGTCCAACGGAGCAAGAAGATGTTGTTGAAGAACTAAACAGCGAAGATGATGCAAAACTCTTTGAGGAGTTCATATGGGCTTCTCTGCAAAGAGTTCGAGATTATATCGACTTCAAGGATTTCGACAGTTTCTGTCACGGTAGAAGATAGCGAGGTTTGAATAAAGGACGAGCAAAGCAACGGAAAACATAAGATGATGTAAATAAATTCGCATAGTGTACTTTCATAGCCTTCAGGAGTGTATAATATCAAAGACCGACCTAATAGGGTTCGGAGGAGGAGGTAAACAATGGAGTTCAACTTTCTTTCTGTTGTTGAATGCGAATTTATGAAACTTAACCAACCTCACAGTGTGAAACTTCATTCGTGTGAAGACTCACTTCGCTCTCTCCGCGCTCGTCGTCGTTGCTTCTAAAGAAAGTCTTTCAAAGCTAGCATCCCTCAATCCCAGTTTTGGCAATCATTTAAGTACGACCTTTGTTGACCTGCGATTTTTGACAATAATTCCACAAATACCACGATTTTATGGAGGTGGGAAATATGTTTAGAAAGGGTATTGTTGCCCTAATTGTTATTCTTTTTGCTGGATTCACGGCGTTTTCACTGACTTTCGAAGTGTCAATGAGCCAGGAAGCCATTGATACAGTGGCTTCTCTCGGCCTTGAGACACCGATAAATGGAAGGGTCTTCGTTATTGTCAGCAAAGACTCATCCAGTGAGCCAAGTATGCAGACAGATGTTAGAGGAGTTCCCTTCTGGGGGAAAGATGTATTCAAAATGACCTCTGAATCGGTTGTGAAGATCTCCGATGGAGATATGGCAGTAGCCGGCTATCCCATCGATCTATCTGACTTGCCTGCTGGAGAATATTTCGTTCAGGCACTGATTAATGTCTACACGACATTTAACAGGGCAGACGGTCACACAATTCTTATGCATGACGATACCGGCGACGGTCAATGGTTCTGGGAATCCGTTGGTAATGCTACGAGCAAGACAAAGAAAGTCTATCTTGATCCTGCAAACCCAGGGTCAGTAGAACTTGCTATCACTGAAGTAATAATGCCTGATTACGATCTGGAGCCAGGAATGGTACTTCAGCAGGGAAATTACACAGACACAGAATGGGTGAAGTACGTAAAGATCAAGAGTGACGTGGTGTCGGAATTCTGGGGGAAAGACATGTATATCGGCGCCAATGTTCTTCTTCCTGAAGGCTATTACGATAACCCAGATGTATATTACCCTGTCATTTACTATCAGGGCCACTTCCCGGGCGGAAGCGCACCGGTAGGTTTCAGAGTAGACAACGATGTCTACAAGTTCTGGACAGAGGACGGCAATGCGAGATTCATCGCTGTTTCTTTCAGAGATGCGACACCTTATTTCGACACCTCTTACTCAGTCGATTCGGAAAACTCCGGGCCTTACGGAACAGCAATCATAGAGGAACTCATTCCTTACCTAGAAAGCCAGTTCAGAATGATTCCCGAGAAGTGGGCAAGAGTTCTTGCTGGCGGTTCTACCGGTGGATGGGAAGCTCTTGCAATGAAGGTCTTCTATCCAGATTTCTTCGGAAGAACATATGTTTGGTATCCGGACGGTGTTGACTTCAATTACTACCAGCTAATCAATATCTACAATGACGACAATGCTTATTACTCTGACTTCGGCTGGGTAAAGACGGAAAGGCCAAGTGCAAGAGACAATCACGGAAATATCAGATTCACCGTTAAGCAGGAGAACTACTTTGAAATGGCTGCAGGACCGAGCAACAGATCCGGTGGACAGTGGTCGGTATGGGAATCAACATACAGCCCGGTGGGAGTAGATGGATTCCCTCAACCGATTTGGGACCAAATTACCGGTGAAATAAACAAGGATGTTGCTGAATACTGGAAAGAGAACTTTGATCTTAACTATATTCTTCAGGAAAACTGGGAAGAAATTGGTCCGAAAATTGCTGGAGACGTTCACGTTGCAGTGGGCGATATGGACAACTATTATCTCAATGAGGCCGTCTATCTTTTGAAGGCAGCTATGGAGAAGATGGAAAATCCAGTCTCCGACATGACCTTCGATTTCGGTCCAAACCAGGGTCATGGTTGGAAGGGTTGGAGCCCGACCGATCCTAATAAAGCCCTTGCTCTTCAGGAGTGGCTATTACAGCTTTCAGATTACATGAAGGGACACGTCCCTGAAGGAGCGGCGATTGACTGGATTTATTGACGTAGATCCATGATACCGATTTGGGATGCTAGAATTGACCGGAGGGTCTCCCCTCCGGTTTTTTGATTTCTGGAGGTGTAGTTCTGAGAATCTTGATTGTCGAAGATGAAGAGACGATATCTGCTTTTCTCCAAAAGGGTTTGAGAGAAGAGGGATTCGTAGTTGATTCCGCAAAGGATGGAAATGAAGCGATACGACTATCATCATCCAATCCGTATGACGTAATTATACTGGATGTTCTCTTGCCTATTAGAAACGGGTTTGAAGTTTGCAGTGAACTTAGAGCCAGCGGCAACCACACACCGGTCCTTATGCTCACGGCTCTTGACTCCGTAGATGAAAGAGTAAAGGGACTAAACACTGGGGCGGACGACTATCTTGTGAAACCCTTTGCCTTCAAGGAGCTTCTTGCAAGAGTGAACGCGTTGCTCAGGAGACCCCGAGAAAGTTTCGATAGGGTCCTGAGAGTTAGCGATCTGACTATAGATACCGTTTCTCATACCGTCAAGCGTGGCGACAAAGAGATAGAGCTTTCGCCAAAAGAGTATCGCCTTTTGGAGCATCTGGCGAGGAATGCTCATCAGGTGTTGAGCAGAACGCAGATTGCCGAAAGCGTCTGGGATCAGGACTTCTTCAGTGATTCTAATGTGGTAGATGTCTACATCAGGTATTTGAGAAAGAAGATAGACGACCCGTTTCCTACGAAACTCATCAATACTGTGAGAGGATTCGGTTACCGGCTAGGTTGATAGAATGAAGAAACTACTTCCGATACGGATAAAGTTAACCCTCTGGTATGTTCTCTTTCTCGGTGTGATTTTATTTGCTTTCAGCATTCTCATCTATATGATTTTGAGCGCTCAACTGCACAGCGAAACAGATTCTTCGCTGAGAATTGTCTCTTCACAGCTGCTCGCGAATATCGAGATTGTTCAGAACTATCCGGTATTCAAAAAGTCGGTCGAAATGGATTCGCTAACCAACAGGCTTCTGGCAGAGGGCTTTGCCGTGAGACTTATAAATAATTCCGGAAGTATTGTAGAGGGTTTCGGACCGTTTGGAATATTGAAAGCCTCGATAGATTTGGCCGACAGAGAGTTTTCAAGCGTTTCGACCTCTGTTGGAGTTTGGAGAATCTTCACATTGCAGATTGGGCAGTGGGGATGGATACAGGTAGGTAAGTCTCTTTCAAGCGTTAGGGTCGCATTGTTTCGTTTGTCAAGGCTCATGATGTTGATTGGCCCCACAATAATTATCCTTGCAGTAGTTGGGGGCTTCTACTTGGCGAAGAAATCACTGGAACCAGTTGAAAGAATAACTCTTCTTGCGGAGGAAATCAGTGTTGAAAAGCTCAATAAGAGATTGAATCTCGCCCTTCCGGATGATGAACTTGGTCACCTAGCCAGTACATTCGACGGAATGCTCGAAAGGCTCGAGGAATCTGTGAAGAAACAGAGACAGTTTACATCTGACGCCGCTCACGAGCTGAGGACACCGCTAGCGGCAATCAGAAGCATAGTGGATGTTACGCTTCACAGAGATCGTAGTTCCGAGGAATATGTAAGTGCTCTTTCGCGTATTCAGAGAGAAATAGAGAGATTGAGCGGCCTGATAGACGATCTGCTAATTATTACAAGGCTGGAGAATACTCTTCCGAAAAGGGAATTTGCGGTCTTTTCTGTGAGCGCTCTAATCTGGGAAGTTCTGGAAACGATGATGGTTCTCGCGAAGGAAAAGAATATCGAGATCGAAACCGATCTACAGGAGAACGTAGAGATAGCAGGTGATCGAAAGCATCTGTCGAGAGCTGTGTTCAATCTTGTGGACAACGCAATAAAGTACACGCCTGAAAACGGCAAGATAAGGATTGTGGCAAGACTTAGTGAATCGAATGAGAGGATCGAGATAATCGTTGAAGATAACGGCATTGGCATACAGTTAGAAGATATGGAGAGGATTTTCGATAGGTTCTACAGAGTGGACAGAGCAAGATCGCAAACGAGAGGCACAGGTCTCGGCCTCTCGATTGCTAAGGAAATTGTAAAAGCGCATGGTGGCGTTATCTCGGTAAAAAGCTCTCCAGGAAAAGGATCTACCTTCAAAGTAAGCCTACCTTCGAAGATTAGAAAACTCTAATGATAGTTTAATTGTTCTCTAATGTAAGAGCCTTATAGTTAAGTTGATGCAGCGATAGAAGATTCACATAGATTCCATCCCTGTACGCAGAGTAGGTAATGCAAATTACGAAGAGGGAGCCTGAGGATGATTAAGCTACTCCGGTAAAGCGATAGTAAATCAGGCTCCGCTTCTGAGAAAGTGAAAAATGCCCTTTTCATCATCCCCAAATGGAAGCCAGGAGACTGGCTTCTTTCTCTATTCTGCTGGTAATGACACGGAGATTCTAGAGCGAATCTTCACTAGACCCTCGCCCGTGAAGGAAATTCAGAGCATCGAACGTTTCATATCTCATCATGTTCATCTTTCCTGCCAGAGCATCAATGTTGATGAAAATAGAATGATCTGCCGAAGTCAACTCCATTATCTTTGACAACACTGCCCGCCTAATTCCTTCCTTTTCGGGTTTGTTTTCTTCTTCTACTTCTAGAATACCTTTGTGTGTAATTCCAAGCATTTTGAAGGGCTTTATCTCAAAGAGTTCTTCTCGCCGAGGACTTGCACGATCTCATTTAGTTCATCTGGGTAACGGTCTGATTCCCTAACTACTTCGTCTACTGAAAAATACCTCTTCTCTCTTCCAAGCACTTTTCTGTATATACTTTCTAGAACAAGCTTATCTGGTTGAGAGATACTCATAATCAATACCTCTTTGGTTTTCCTACTGGAGCCATGTATATTGCGAACTCGTCATAACCATCCAAACCGATCAACTCGTCTGTCTTTGTCTGATCGTAAGCGGCAATAGCACATGTCCCCAGATTGAGTGCCTCGCACGCCAGGTAGAGGTTCTGACAGACGTGACCTGCATCCAGGAGAATCGGCTTATATGAAGTCAAGTCGTATCTCCACTCTGTTCTGTAAGGAAGGACGGACCAAACAAAGGTGACTGCACACTGGCCGACAAACTTCTGACCGAGAGCGGCCTCTGCCACTTCTTTGGCGAAATCTCCTTCTTTCAGGAAGATTAGCGAATGAGACAGAGCAACGTAGCGATATAAACCTTTCTTGAGACCCTTCACAAGTCTGACGAAAAGGTATGTTTCGAAGGGGTGACGAGCACCTGCTGAGGGGACCGTCCTCAGTGTCGCATAGTTGTTTTTCAGAACACCCTTGACTCCCTGTGTGGACCAGAGAAGAAATGAAAGCGACTCAAGAGAGATCTTATCATCTGAGAATATTCTCCTGCTTTCTCTGGAAAAGATGATTTCCCTCAAGTCTTTCATATGGAGGTTAACAGCGTTCGGGTCGGGCAGTTTGATTAGTTCATATCCCTCCGAGCTTTTTTCCAGTGGAGGCTGAGGTTTCCCTTCCATTTGATCTGTTTTCTTAAGCTGTCTATCCACTTCTTCCCAGATCTTATTGCCTAAGAAGGCTCTTCCTTCCTTTCTATCAATCATGCAACCCTCCCCTTCCTCAGCTATATAAATAAGTTTAGCATAACAAAGAATAGCAGATTCAGAAGAAATTAGAGGAATTTCGAGAAGGTGATTCTGATAAGAAATCGTGGGCGCAAGGCTGGGCAAGAACATTTCGAGAAGAGCCTCGGGTCAACCGTCAACGGTTCACCGTCCTCCGAGAAGAGCATGTTTTAGTCGAAAGACGCAAGGCAGCGAAAATCATCGGCGGTCGCAATGCCGCCTCGGCGGGACGCAAGGCTGGCTTTGCCAGGTCGCAATGCCCGCTTCGCGGGGAAGATCTGCGTAGCCAGTCTGCTTCGCAGGCCAGTTCCGATTACGTCGGGCAAAGAATTAGTTTCCACTGAGGACTGCTGAAGACAACGTTGTCCGTCAACGCTCAGCACTCTTCAGAGAAAGGCAAAAATGATGCTGCTTCTCAGGAAGTGATGCGCGGAGGAACATCCGGGGAATTGATGCTCGCTGCCGCACCAGGAGGTTAAAAGAAAAGGAAGCAAGAGGAATTGATTCAGTGTAGGAGAGAATGAATGAAAATGCCAAGTGGATCCTGGATTGCTCAGAACGTACCACATGTCGTCATTCTGACAATGCTCCTGGTTAGAATCTCGGTCTAAAAGACGCTGTGCGCTTAGGTGCAAGAACCCGCTGAACGCTGCTGAAGACAACGTTGTCCGTCAACGGTCCACCGTCCTCCGCTGAGAGGATCAAAACCAGATCCAGGATCAAGTCCGGGATGACAATATTGGGTGATCAAGAGAACATAACATTCTATCTGAATTTGTTTTGGCATCCAGTTCTTGCATTATGACTTCAGTTCCGCTTTTTTCAGCTGATCTCTTGCTATTTCCAGCGTTAAGCGTCTCCTTGCAAGCGGGAAGCGGTTCTTGTTGGAGAACGGAGACCTTTCAACGGCGGCGAACCGGTTTCACTTGGCTCTTTCCAACCCCCTACCTGCTATCCCCAACCACGTTATATTCGAAAACCGAGATCCCGAAACAAGTTCGGGATGACTGAGTGAGAGACATGCAAGAAGGCAATACGGGTTCGGAAATATATGCTAATTGTGAAAGCGTGGTAATTCGTCATGCTGAACCCGTTTCAGCATCCAGCTCCTAATTATTCTTCGGCGGACGGAGAACCTTTCAACGGAGAACCAGTTCCTTTGCTCTTTCGAACCCCCAACCTCCGACCCCGAACCACGATTTCTTGAACAAATTCACATAACTCCATACTGTTTCAAAGCTACTGTTTGAGAGTAAAAGTCGAAGGGAAATTTCCAAAAGCAGTACTTGACAATGTAAAGAACTAGTGTTCTAATGGAGTAGAACACTATATCATTAAGGAGGTGTGCAGGTGAACAAGAAGTATCCTTCGATCACTAAGCTGATATTAGCAGGAGTACTTGGTCTGTTGGCTTTGCTGATTCCATTCGCGGCGGTCAAGATACTCCTAGCTATTGCTGGAATCGTTATAGTTGCGTTAAGCCTGAAGAAATTCAAATGGCTGCTCATAACTCTCGGTGTTCTGTTCCTTGTTATTCCAATAGTAGCCCTGGGCGCGATAAATGGAATCGGGCAGAATTTCCTCAACTGGCCTCTCGGTTTCATAGACGATCCTTCGATTCTTCAGTGGTTCAACTGGATCGAGAACGATGATTACGAATACTATGGCAACAACGAAAGGGACTACAACAGGAAAGGCTCAGATCATAAGACTTATATGCCTGATCAGTATGTGGATGGAGCAAAGGAAATCGTTGTTTCGGGACTTGGTTTTGAGATTAGCTTCGATGAAAACTCAGATAAGGTCCACATCCCTTCGGAGCTCGAAATTAACAGATATGGAGAGAGTTTGCAGATTTCGATGCCCAAGGATATGAAAAACTCAACTGCGCAAATAACTATTGGAACGCTTTTAGAACTTGAGAGATTGGAGTTTAGAACGGCTTTCTTGAGGCTGAACGACAACGTGAATGTTGCGAAGATGGAAATTCAGACTATCTCAGGAGAGATCAGGGGAGAAATCATGGCGAGCAGGATGATTTCGATTGAGGGAGCATCTCTCTCAATAACTGGAACCCTAAAAGCTCCGGAAATAATTATTGCAAATGTGCCTTCGCTGTCCTTCATGGGAAGTGTAGAGGCAGAAAAGTTTACCGTGCAGAACGGGATAGCACTGGCCTTTTCTATGGATGCGTCGAAAATCGAGAATCTTTCGATTCATGGAACCGTGGTAAACGGGAGGATAAAATTCAGCGATTCGTGGACCGGGAGCAGAAAAGTGAACGTGTCAGGAATAGGCGGATCGCTCAATCTATTGATGCCCACCGGGAGTGGTGGCTTTGAACTAATTACCTCTGGTAGGGTGAGCGTCGTTACTGAGAAGTATTGAAAGAAGTGATGTCATGTTTGGAAAAATAGATAAACACGATGGTGTTCCAGCCTATATACAGATTATGAACATAGTTAAGAGGGAGATTATGCTCGGACGTCTAGAAAACGGAGACCAGTTGCCCCCGGTGAGGGAGATGGCCGCGATGTTCGGAGTGAATATGAACACCGTAATCAGATCACTCGAAAGGCTGCAGTTCGAAGGGTTAGTGGAGGCAGAACATGGGGTCGGCTATTTTGTGAAGACGGCACATTCGATAAACAGAGAAGTAATGAAGACGATATCTGAAAGTGTAGGGGAATTAAAGAAAAACGGTATAGATCTGCAGATGGCTAAGGTTTTGCTTGAGGAGGTATGGAAGAATGACTGAAAAGATTGAAGCATATTTTATGAAAGAGTTCAGTGAAAAGGCAGGAAGGATAGCCGTCTTTTCCCTTGGATTGCTGATCCCCTTCTATCAGGTGAGAATGATATTCCTCTTTCTATTGGCAATGAGTCTTCTCCCATCAGATATTCAGCATAAGAGGCTTGGGTCGCTGTTGGCGCTTCCGTACTCGCGCCAGGAGTTGTTCTGGATATCGTATCTCTTTCTCATTGCGATGAGCGTTGTTACACAGGTGATTGGAATGGCGTTGTTCGGTGCTCAGCTAATCTCATCGATGAATGTTTACTGGCTTTCAATGGTGATCGGTTCCATAAGTTTTTCTACTGCCTATTATGCCGTTTCAATGATAAGCGTAACGGCCGGTCTAGACAACTTTGGTATTCCATTCCTCGTGCTGATTGCCGATTTGATAGCTGGAGGTGTCGGAAACAGGTTCAGCAATCCGTACTTCTATGCAAGCCCGGCCCACCAAGGTAACGTTTGGATCAGTGGGGCCGTTTCGCTAGTTGTGTTGCTGGTTGCAAACTATCTATTCGTCAAGAAAGGAGTGCAGAAATGATAGTCTCTGTAGACAAACTAAGAAAGTCCTTCTCGTCGAAGCCCGTTCTGAACGATATTTCTTTCAATGTAGAGCAGGGAGATATCTTTGCGATAGTCGGGCCAAATGGCGCGGGAAAGACCACGACGCTCCGCTGTATATTCGGAGAAATCGCTCCGGAAGGTGGAGAGCTAACGGTATTTGGAGAGAAGGTTACATCGCGTATTAAGGAGAAGATAGCGGTCATGACGGAAGATCGGCTGACCTTCAGGAGGTTCCTCGGCGAGGACTACCTAAGGATGTGGAGAATGCTTTATCCAGGCTGGCGAGAGAAGGTTTTCACCAGTTTTGCCGTGCATTACAAGTTCAATCTAAACGAGAGAGTTGAAACATATTCAATGGGCATGAAAACCTTATTCCATATAGCTCTTACGGTTGCTAGCGGAGCCGATCTTCTCATCCTCGACGAACCAACTCAAAGTCTCGATCCGGTGATAAGACAGGAAGTGATGGGTGTACTGAGAGATTATGTTCTTCAGGAGGGCAAAACAATGATTATCTCCTCTCACGAGATCTACGATCTGGAGGAGATTGCCGGTTCCTTTGCCGTAGTCCTTGAGGGAAAGGTGCTATACTCAGACACAATAGACGGTGCCAAGGAGACACACCGGATTATCCCGAAGGGGCAGACTATACCTTCAGGAGAGATTATAGGTGTTACGGGTGAGGAAACCCTGGTCCGAACTGATGAAGAGGCAGGCAGATTTCCAAACTTCAAAGAGATCGTGCTGGGTTACCTTCAGAGTAAGAAAGCCTTTGCGCCTTTTGAAGAGGAGTTCAAACCTAGATTCAAGATTTGATAGTGTCTCTTTGCTAAACATTGCACGGGGCGATCGGCAGTATCGCCCCGCTCTTGAAGCTAGAAGTGGATCGAGTCACAGATGTAATTGCAAGGTACGCGTTTCCATTATCCAGGTTTTGCGGTCATTTGTCACTGAGATGTTTGGAATCTGATTTGTTGGACTGAATGACTGGATGGATTCCGTTGGAGCTTTTTCTCTCATAGTCCAGTTTGTATCTTAGTAGTTCGCCTTCGGGACTGCACTTTGCTCTTTGTCTGCTGCGAGGCGTAAATTCGAGGAAGAATCTAACTCTTCTGTGACTCTTGAGCTGCAGAAGTGTAACATCCAGAATTATCAGGTATTATATTCGTGAGGGGATTTCGTAAGGGAGGTCTTTGTATGGAAGAAGAGAATGTGAAGAAAGAGACTGTAAAGAAGGGGAGCGGACTGTCTCAGATCTTTCTGGGTCTGATTGTTATTGCGCTTGGATTGGTGATCATTTTTGTGCCCGCCGTATTGTCGAACTTCTGGCTCTTGTTTATCTGGCTTCCAGGAGTGATTATGGAATACAATGCTTTTAGAAACAGGAATAACGGTTTGCTTGTTCCCGGCGGAATTCTTCTGGTCGTTGCGCTTGCGCTCACTCTTGGAGTCATCTTCCCCGGTTTCTATTCTCAAGGAGGTTGGGGTCTCTTCGTTCTTGCTCCTGCCTTTGGGCTGCTACAGCTTTATCTTGCCGATGGACGAAGGAATTTCGGTTTACTCGTTCCGATTGCGATATTAACTGCTGTGGGTGTGATCGCTCTTATACCTTCATCACTTTCCCAATGGACAATGATAGTTGTCGGTGTGATTCTCATTGTCTCTGGTTTGCTCGTTCTTTTTAGAAGGAAATAGTCAAACGTCTCGTCCCATCTGATAGAAATCGAAGTAATCATCGTTGACTCGCATGAATTTCTTCAGTTTCCCTTCGATTTCGAAGCCCATCTTTCTGTAGAGGGCTATCGCCCGATCGTTATCGGTACGGACTTTAAGACCGATCCTTGTAATCCCGTTTCTGCCAGCATGTTCAACTGCGAGTTCAATAAGGACTCTTCCTATTCCCATTCCCCAGTACTTCATTGACACTGAAAGAGCTATCTCGGCCCAGTGGTATATTCGCTTTCTTGAGCCCCCTTGCATCGTGATAAGACCTACTATGCTCTGATCACATTTGGCTACTGCCATGAGACAGTTGCTTCTCTCTTTGAAAGAACTTATGAGACGCCTTTCATCCTCACTGCTCATGGTGAACTCGCCTCTTCCAAAGCTGAGATAGTCGGACTCGACGGCTACTGAATTGATGTATTCGATTATTCTCTCTGAGTCGCCAATGTCCGCTCTGTAAAAGTGACAAGTGTCACCGTTTCTGAGAGTGATTTCGCGCAGAGGGCTCTCAGAATGGTAGTTTTCCATCTTCGCCTTCCGCAGATGTCTCTGGAGGCTCCTCGGAAACATCTTGCGCCTCAATTGAATTCAGAAAACTAGAGTACTGTTGATCAAGTTCTTCTTTTTCCTTTTTGAGAGTGATCAAACGCAATCGGGCGGCTGTAAGCAGCTGAATAGCCTTCTGGTAAGCTTTGAGTGCAATTTCGACATCGATCTGAGAGTTGCCACGGAAATACTCGTCTATCGATCTTATGTAGCCAAGAAGCTTCTTGAAGTCCATAGCGTTTATCTGATCTTCTTTCAGTTTCAGAATTGATTCGAGAGTCTTTTCATCCATTTCATACCTCCGATTTCACTTCATCAATTGTAGCTTTTGCTTCGCCGTCTTTGAAAATACAGTCAACTTCATCTCCGGGAGAGACAGTTCTGACACTGTTAACAATTCTGTCGGCTTTCTTCAGAACCACACCACCGAAAAGGAGCGAGGCTGCGTATCCCCCATGCAAAGTGAGGTCGTTGAAGAGGTCATCGAGGTCGTTACCTGCCTCGTTGATTTTATCGTCGAACAGTCTGAGTATTCCTTTGTCAAGTAGCTCGACCTGTCCATTTGCGTTCATCAAATGTCTGTCGAGCTGATTTCTCAATCCTGCATAATCTAGCTGACTTTCACTGTAGTGAAAACTTCTTTGGATGGTCGTCTCCGCCCTGTTTATCAGCCCCTCGGTAACTGCTAAAATTTCGTTCATCGTTCGCTCAATAGAGAGAACATACCTGGTTGGGTTGAAGGATCCAAGTTCGTTCACAGCCTGGCCGATCCTGTGAAGAATGGTTCCCGACAAAACCCTTATCTCATCCTCAAAGAAATGCTCCGTTCGATTCATATTGTCCTCTATTCTGTCCGACATGATCCCAAGTCTTTTAGGATCGGTCTCATCCCAAGCTCTTTGGAATAGCCAGTTCATTTCGTCGTCTAAGAGATTGGCGAATTCTTCAAGAGAGGCGACATACTCGTTTACCTGTTCGGTTATTCCTCTCGCTACTGCCGTCGGGGTGTCGAATCTCTTCCATGCGACGAAGTCCGGAATCGTGAAGTCTCTTTCATGGCCGATAGCGCTAAGCACAGGGCAGTAAGTCTTGTTGAAATCCGAAATTGCACTTCCCAAATCCAGGTTGTCGAAGTACATCAAGTCGCTCGCAGAGCCACCACCTCTGGTCAGGACCACAACGTCGTATTTAACTGGACAGGAGGCGATTTTCCTCAAAGCGGAAAGAATCCCGGGGACGGTTCGATTCCCCTGCATATATGATTCAAAAAGATGAACAATGGGTTTGTAAGGATATTGAAGAGAGAGATTAGAGAAGAAGTCCCCGAGTCCCGCTGCAGTTGAAGACGAGATTACGGCAATCCTTTTAACCGGGGGCAGCTCGGCGAGATCGTGTTCCTCGGTTCTCAATGCATTCCGAGCTTTAAGAGCGAGATAGATCTCCCTTCTTCGTGCGGCAATATCCGACTCACCGATCGGGGCGATCGTATCTATCCAGATAGAAAAGCTTGCACGGGGTTTGTAGAAACTGAGAGTCCCTTCGAAGAGCCACTTCTTACCTTTCAAATCGGACGAGCTCTTTAGAGCTAGCTGTCTTCCCATCCTTGCAAAGGCAGAGGTGCCTGAAATCATGCTCAGATCTATTCGCCGCTTCGTACCTCGCTCAACGTAATCCTGAGATACATTGATATATACATAGCTGCCTCTGACATTTATATTGGTAACATCGGCAGGAAACTTGACTCTCAGATTGTTCAAACCCGCATCTGTAAGAATCGTTCTAATATGTTCTAGCATATTGTCAAGATCCTTGAATTCAAGAGTTTCTTCTTCCATGAAGTTCTCCTCTGAATGAATACTCTACTCCATTATAAAAGAAGAGGACGTCTAATGGCGCCCTCAGTAGGAACAATCACAATTATTTCGCCGTATAACCACCGTCTACCATCAAAGACTCTCCATGAACAAAAGAGGCGTCCTCACTGGAAAGAAACAAGACGGCATTAGCGACTTCTCTGGGATTTCCGAGCCTGCCTATAGGATGCAAGCCAACTAGCATGTCGTACATCTCCGTACCCTCTTTCATTCCGGCATTCTCAATCAGCGGGGTCTTTATGAAAGCAGGATTAACGGCATTGATTCTGATGTTTTTGCTTGCATACTCCAGCGCTGCGGCTTTCGTCAGTCCAACGACAGCGTGTTTGGCGGCTACATAAGCGGAGGCATTGTTGAAACCGACTTTTCCAAGTATAGAAGAGTTGTTTACAATTGCTCCTCCGCCCTGCTTAAGCATCTGCTGAATCTGGTATTTCATTCCATAATAGACGCCCAGCAAATTGATCGAAATCACTCGTTCCCAGTCCTCTTCAGGGTACTCAGATATCGGAAGAGAAGGGCCAGCAATCCCAGCGTTATTGAATGCGACATCAAGCTTTCCAAACTTCTCTACGATTTTGTTGATTATTTCCTTTGTCTGCTTGGCGTCTGCGACATTGTGCTTCATGAACACTGCAGTGCCGCCGGATTCGTTTATCTCTTCGGCTAACTTCCTTCCTTTTTCTTCATTGACATCTGTAATTACTACCTTTGCTCCCTCTTCTGCGAATGCGATGGCGGTTTCGGCTCCGATCCCAGAGCTTCCTCCCGATATCATTACTATCTTGCCTTCGAATCTCTTCATAGTGAACCTCCTTAGATGAGGATGAAATCCGATAGTTTGTCTCTGCTATATTTAGTATATCACAATCCTTGCTACGCTCAAACAACGATCTAGACTGCGATTGTTTTCAGAGGAGCTTTCAAGAATCGATTGACGATGATTCGCCTATCAACTTGTGAAAGGCTTGTCCTAGAAGAACGACCCTTTATTCGAATATTTTTCGATCCAAAAAGAAAAGGGACCGAACGCTTACAACATTCAGTCCCTTTATCATCAATTGCGCTTAGCTCAACCATTCATTTCGAGATTTCATCGCTCGGCTTGCTCTATCGTAAGCCATCCCTCTTCGACTTCAAAAAGCGCGACAAGATTTATTACTGCAGTATCGTTTGGCGACAAAGTAAACTTTCGTTCAATTTCCCTTGTAGTCCCATCAGGAAGCACTTCAACTGCCTTTATTTTGTGCCATGGACCGGCTGAATAAGCAACCTTTCTCTTTCCCTTTTTGACATCCTCAAGATCGACATCGTCGACAATTACATTTATTGTATTTGCCGATTTATATTCGATGCCGTCTACGACGATGTCTTTGTTTTCTACGAAAATGGTATGTTGTTTTCCTAGGACATAAAGACCGAATCCAAGAGCAACAAGGACCACAACAAGGGCGACTCTAATAACGTTCCTCCTCATGCGATCAGCCTCCTGTCCCATCTTCAACCGCTGCTTTGATTGCTGCCTTTGCCTGTCTTCTTTCAGTCTCCTTTTCAACCTGTCTTCTCCAGGCGTAGAGAGCAAGTGAGATGGCGATTATTCCATAAGATACAAAGACCCTGAAAAACTCGCCGATCTGTGCTTGGCCTAAGAGTTCTTTTCCCGCTCTTGGAGCGACTATGAAGGTTAGATGGAAGAGAGTGATTCCAATGAAGACATTTGGAATGGTTGCTTTTGCGACTGAGGCGCCTCCAATAAGAAGCGCGGCAATGGCGAACGTTCCGACCTGATCATGGGAATTATATGTGTTGATTGTCCCGATATTCTGCAGGAAGATAATCTGACCGTAACAGGCGAGAACGGTCGAGATAATTATCGAGAGCGTTCTCGTTCTATCCACATTTATTCCGGCGGTTGCCGCCACCTGCATATCCTGGCCCACAGCCCTCATGTCTTGACCAAGCTTTGTTCTCGTGAACCAGAAAACAAATATGCAGAGTGCAGCTATTATTGCGAAGACACCGAGAGGAATAGAGACCCCGCTTATTTCAATGGACCACATATTGTCGAGAGCTTTTCTTACGCTTATTAAATCGATTGCATTTCTGACACCGTATCCTCTGGGAAGCAGCAACTTGTCACTGGCAATCGGTATTAAACTTCCCATACCGTAGAGGATCGTAAGCTGATAGATTCCGTTTATGAAGAATCCCAAAATCATTGATGTAACCATCTCTCTGCCTTTGGCACGATTGAGGATCATTCCCGCAAGCATGCCCAAAAGAATCGCGATTGGTGTTCCAACAAGCATAGCAAGAACAATTCCCGGAATACCTACTACTCCCCAGTCGAGCATGAAAATCAAGCCTATCTGTCCTGCCATGGCTCCAAGCACAATACCGAAATTCAATCCCATGCCAGCCATAACAGGTATCAGCAGCGATATGACAAGGAAGGAATTTCTCCCGAGTCTCGTGATGATTTCGTTCAGAAGATAATCAGTTGAGAATCCCGACAACGGTACGGCGAAAATAAGGAGAATAACAAACAAGATTGGAACCGCATTGGAAATTACGAATCTCACCAATGGATTCTTTGCGCGTGTTAAGCTCTGATCCTTCATTTTCTCACCTTCGTTCTTCTCGTCAAAGCATAAACAATCATACCGTTAGAGACGATTATCCTGATTACCTCCGACATGTCGCTCTTAATAAGATTATTCATGACGGAAGGTGTCATAGTTAGAATTCCCTGGAACAAGAACGCTCCAATTATGACGTTTCCCATAGACGCCTTCGAAACAGATGCGCCCCCGAGCAGTAAAGCAGCAACGGCCGGAAAGGCCATCAATAGAGGGGCCATGTATAACTGAATGAATCCGAAACTCTGTTCATAGACAATGATTCCCACAGCCGCGATAACCGTAGAGATCACGACTGATAGAATTCTCATTCTGTCTACATTAACTCCGGCTGCTTTTGCATATACAGGATTTGATCCTGCCGCCGTCATCGCAGTTCCTAGCTTCGTCTTGAAGAATGACCAGACCAGCAAGGCAATGAGGGCGAAGAAAAGGATCGTTCCCGTTGGAAAGAAGAAGTTTCCGATTCTTATGCTGAGAAAATTGTTCAGGACACCCAACCAGTATCCCTCGACACTTATGGTTGTCCTTAGACCGGAGCCTCCATATCCCCATATCATGTTCGGGCTCTTATATGGCAGGAGAAGCCACATCATACTCATGAAGGCCACCGAAGAGAAACCCACGTATGTTGCTACGACCATCTCGTCTCCCTTAACTCTGTTTAGCAAAAGGCCGTAGAAGAACCCTAGAATTGCTGCGAATGGTATTGCAATGCCAATTGCTGTCAAGAAACCGGCAAGCCCCGTTACACCGAGTTCAATGCTTGTAACCGCACCGATCAATCCTGCAATTACACCGAGCTGCATTCCGAAATTCAATCCACAACCGGATTGAACCATCGGTACGAGCGAAAGAACCAGGACGGAGTTCATGGCAAACCTTACTAATGTGTCGCTAATCGACGTCCCGATACTTATGTTAACAAATGGTGCTATTACGAAAAGAGATAAAAGGAAGAGAGCAATTATGATTCTCGGCCAACCGGCCTTCTCTATAAGGTTTGCAATGCTTTCAAACACTTTCCTTCACCTCTTCCTGTTCGCCCAGCATAAGCAAACCGAAGTCAGCCGGATCGGCCGTCGGCGGCAGAATTCCAATTATCCTTCCTTCACTTACTATTGCTATTCTGTCGCAGATCGAGCGAAGCTCCTCTAGCTCGGAGGAGGTCATAATGATTGTTGTGCCGTGTTCTCGATTTTGTGTTCTTAGGGTTTCGAGAACCACGCTCTTCGCGCCTACGTCAATTCCCCTCGTTGGTTCAGAGACAAACAAGAGATCGGGTTCGAGAACGAAGGCCTTGGCAAGACATACCTTCTGTTGATTTCCTCCTGAAAGCTCCTTCGCCTGCTGTTTTTCGCTAACGCATTTGATCTGGAGAGATTCAACGTACTCTCTGGCTACCCTTGAGATTTCTTTGTCATCTCGCCACTTGATCAAGCCACCTAGAAGATTCTTGATGAACCTTCCTTGAATCTGGATCGCGGTGAAAACAATATTCAAATCTATCGGTTCATCGAGGAGGAGACCAACGCCCCTTCTGTCTTCCGAAACGAATGCGATGCCTCTACTCAGGACGCCGACGGGATTGTTTAGCGGTAATCTTTCGCCTTTGTAATAGACCTCACCTTCCGCGGGAAAGAGACCCATTACTCCGTTGGCAATTCCAAGCTTTCCTTGGCCGGCAAGACCTCCAATACCGAGAATCTCTCCTTTGTGAACCTGGAGATTGACTCCATTTACCTGTTCTCCGGGCATGTCTACCCAGAGATCCTTTATGTCCAGAACAATTTCAGGCTCTTCACCTATATTTGCTCTAACCGAGGAGCTGTCCTTTATTTCTCTACCTACCATCAAAGATGCGACCTCTCTTGGAGTCGTCTTTGAGGATTCCAGCTCTCGAACAACCTGACCGTCCCTCAGTACTACTAGACGATCTGCTATTTTCAACACTTCGCTCAACCTGTGACTAATGAAGATTATAGAAAGTCCCTTATTTGCAAGTCTTCTTGCCGCTGTCAGCATCGTTTCCGCTTCCGATTCCGTTAGGACGGCCGTCGGTTCGTCGAGAACGAGGAGCTTCGTGGACTTTCTATCCATCTCTCTCGCGATCTCCGTGAACTGCCTGTGTCCGACAGGCATTTCGCTAACGAGCATATCAGGGTCCAGCTGGACCTCAAGCTTTTCTATTGCAGCAACGGCCCTTTTGTGCATTTCTTCTCTGTTTAGGGTACGTAGTCTCTCGCCGAAGACCTCTACGAAAATATTGTAGTTGGTCGACTCTCTATTCAGAAGGATGTTCTCCGTTGCCGTGAAGCCGGGTATAAGTATGAACTCCTGATGAACCATGCCAATCCCTGCTTCTATCGCTTCAAAGGGACTGGCAAAATTGACTTCGACGCCATCTAGAAGTATCCTTCCTTGAAAACCACCAGTTTCATGAATCACAGGCAGGCCGAAGAGAATGTTCATGAGCGTTGACTTTCCGGCGCCGTTTTCTCCAACTAATCCAACGATCTCGCCTTTTCCAATTCTAAGAGTAACATCTTTCAAAACCTGATTACCGAAGAACTCTTTGCTGATGTTTTCCATCTTCAGCAAGTATTGCTTTTCATCCATGGCTTCACCCCAAATACCGAACGTTGGAAAGAATCAAGAAAAGGGGGGCTTACCCCCCTTCTCGACGCTATTAGCTTAGAAGTTTAGATATTTCTCAGGAACTTCTACTTCCGTGATTCCCATGTAACCTTTGCCAAATATGTAGGTATCCTGATAGATCAGGAGGTAGTTCTCTTGCTCGATTCCATTGGCATCGACGTAATAGCTTCCATTCCAAGCCGCGCCTGGTGTGTATTCGGCAAATGCAGCCATAACTGCATCGAAGTCGTCAACCTCACATTTGCCTTCAATGACATTCTTGGCATGTTCAGCAAGAGCTGCTGTAGTCGTGTAACCAAGAGAGTAAGCCCATGTACCCATTCTTCCTGCCGCACCTTTCGCGACAACGGCTTCTTCTACCTTTGCGAGTATTGCCGGCCAGTTGCCAGTCTCTTCCTCAGTGAAGGAGATACCAAGTGCGCCAGGATAGCCCATGAGAGGAGAAGGAAGATCGGCTTCGATGAAATAACCGCCAAGTTCGGCAACTCTCTTGAGAAGAGGTTCTGTGTGGGCATCGTTTGTACAGAAGAAGGCGGTCTTTGGTCCATACTCGTCAAGCCAGGCGGGGACTTTTTCAAGAATGAACTGTTGTGCTCCTGCGATTCCAACGTCACTGACAGGGTCAGGAGAACCCATGTCAATAAACTCGAGGCCGAGTTCTTCACATGCAGCTCTCATAATGTCTCTTCGCTTGGAAAGAAGTTCGTAAGACATGTGCCTTGGGAATGAGATATGCATGAACTTCTCTGCGCCCAGCTGCTTGGCCGTGTAGATTATCAGGTAGCCACGTGCCAGTGAGTCGGCGTTGACGGAAAGATCAGCTGCATCGGCTAGCATTGGAGGATCTTCGTGAGGCAGACCGGCAAGAAGAAGAATGTCTGGTCTTGTTTCCCTGATTCTTCTGAAGCTCTCGACTGTTCCAGGAATTGCCTGGTTGACAATGATAGCCTTCATTAGAGGATCGTCTGCGAGACCAGTTATCTGTGCTATAACTGTCTCTTGTTCAGACATGAAGTTATCAGGGTAAGTAAGATGTACGATCATCCCACCGGAAGCAGCATCTCCGTATTTCTTGATCAGCGCTTCGGCGCCTCGAAGATCATCTTCAGACTGTGACACCGTTCCGGTTACAACGCCGATGTGAAATTCTGCGGCAAACATGAAAGCCGCGCTTACAAGAACTACCAGCAGAACTAATAGTGCTTTGCGCATTCAAAAACCCCCTTTTATTAAGGAATTGAGGCTGCCCGACAGGCATCCTTTAATAACATATCTTGTTTGACCGATATAAAAGCCGGATGGCCCGGATATCAAAAAGGAAAGTATAATCTTTAACAAGATTAGTTTATCACAATTTTGAGTCATTAATGTAATGCCCTGGTTCTTCAGTATTGGTCATTCAAGGTCCTTAAGTACGTCTAGTCTCCTCTCTTTGTTCTGTCCTTTGTTATGCTGGTTTATAATCCTTTTGATGAGCGCAATCGTCTCGAAAATTCTTACTTTCTTTGTCTTGATAGGAACTGGATTCATAATGAAGAAAAGTAATTTGGCCGACGATCTATTCACAAAGGGGATCTCAAGATTTGTCCTGTACATAACCCTACCCGCTTTGATAGTAGAGTCTATGAATTTCGACTTTTCTTACGAAATGCTTTCGAACTCCGTAATATTGTTAATGGCCGGTGGTGTGCTCTATTTGTTTCTCTGGATCCTGGGAATTGCTTCTTCCAGAGTTCTCAGACTTACCGGTGATGTTAGAAGTGTATTTCGTTATGCTGTGCTCTTCGGAAACGTCGCCTATATGGGCTACCCGGTTGTGGAGTTGGTGATCGGAAAGGAAGGTGTTTTTTACAGTGCAGTGTTTAATATCTGGTTCAACATATTAACCTGGACCGTTGGGATAAGGATAATGACGGGCAAGACGGAACTGTCAGGGAAAAAAGCCTTTCTGAATCCCGGAATGATCTCGGTCTTCATTGGCCTTGTTCTCTTCTTCACACCTCTTAAACTTCCGGTCTTTCTTGACGAAGCTCTTGCACTTCTTGGGGAGAGCACTATCCCCCTGGCCATGATCGTTGCAGGAATTATTTTGGCAAGTTCGAAGATTTCCACGATACTGAAAGGGCGAACGATAATAATCTACAGCCTTCTGAAACTTTGCATTGCGCCGATGATAGTCTTTCTTTTCCTTTCCTTCTTGAGGCTCCCGCAAACGGTTGAGAAAGTGCTGATAATAATGAGTGCAATGCCGGCTGCAGCTAATACGTCGATATTTGCTCGGCTTTTTGATTCGGACTTCGAGCTTTCTTCAAGATTGATAGCTTCCTCAACTCTTTTCTCCCTAATTTCGATCCCTTTAATCATCTCTTTTCTTGAATGAAAAGGTCAGATTTAGATTTTCTCTTCCGTTTTGCTTTGAGATAATGCTATTATCCCTCTATAAACTGCCGAAGAGAGGTGTAAAAATTGAGAAGTCTCGCGGTTGCTCTTTTTATCTTGGCTCCTTTGATTATGTTGTCGGGAAGTGTTGCCCTGGTTCTTTCAGGCGGTGGAGCGAAGGGCGGCTATGAGATCGGTGCCTGGAAGGCTTTGATAGATCTCGGAGTCGATTTGGGTGGAGTCTACGGTACTTCGGTAGGTTCTCTTAATGCCGCTGCAGTTGCACAAGGCGATTTCGACAAAGCATTGGATGTCTGGAGAAACATTTCTGAAGAGAGCGTGATGAAGCCAACGGAAGCGCAGCGGAAGTTGATCGAGGCATATGGAGGAGGTTCTGACTGGAGTCTCGGTGAGCTTTATCAGGGAGCTGTAGACGTCATCAATGAAGGCATAGATGTGACGCCCCTCAAGGAGCTGCTCAGCTCTGTGATATCCGAAGAAGCCGTGAGAAACTCCTCGATGGACTTCGGACTTGTGACTTTTGATCTGACCGATGTCAGACCCGAAATGCTCTTCATTGAAGATATACCTCAAGGATCTCTAGTGGATTATTTGATGGCAAGCGCGAATTTCCCCGGATTCAGAACGGTAGTCATCGACGGAAAGGCCTTTGTCGATGGAGGAATCTACTCAAATCAGCCAGTTGAGATGGCTTTGGAAAGAGGTTTTAGAGAGATCATTCTAGTCGATATCGGTAGAACTGCTCTTAGAGATAGAATTGGGAAGTTCCAGGCGTATCTTTCCGGGGCTAAGCTCACCCATATAAGACCGAGAGTTATGTACGGCAGTACTCTGGATTTCGATTCCGAGAAAGCCATACTTCAGATCGAAGCAGGCTATCTAGATACCCTGGCTGCTTTTGGCTTGACGAAGGGAAAGTATACATATATCTTCGAGAACAGAGACGTCTTCAAGATGATGTTCGATTCGCTCTCCCCGGAAGAGAAGAATGAGGCGATGAAGATAGTCAATGATTCTCGGGAATGGGAGGATCCCGAGAGCTTCTATTCTGAGCTCTTGTCATCTCTTGAAAGGATTTATGAGAGTGAGGATCCCATGATAGACGTAGTAGATGAGCTGGCTTCGATGCTTGAGGTACCGGCTCTTGATCTGTACAGCGTAGAAGAAATACTCCAAGCCCTGCGTGGTGCCTACCTAAACAAAGGATTCCTAGATGAGGAAGTCTCACCTGTTCACCTCAGGAAGATGCTAAGCTTTTTTATCTTCCTCTGTGAAAAGGCAGAGATTCCTGAACCACCCGCTCAATTCGACCTTTTCAAATCTTCCTTCATGACGCTTAGGGGAGTAGAGGAGTGAATACTATGAAATGGATGATTTTTTCTTTGGTAATTGTGTTTCTGCTCTCTGGTTGCGTTCCGATGGCTTTAATGATGGGACCGGAGATTTTACCTAGCGGCACGTTGAAACAGGCCGTTGGAATGGATCTCCTTGTGGGTTTCGAAGAATCTATTCTTGCCCCTTGGAGTTTCCAGTATCTTGCCAGGATGGGTCTTACGGAGTATCTCGAAGGTTCACTTAGGGTGGCAATTCCAAGCATCTTCATTTCCGCGCCGGCAGCTACGGTCGAAGCTGGGGCAAAGCTGGGAGTCCCGGGCTTCAGAAACGCAGCCCTTCTGGTGAGTGGAGGGGTCTTTTTAGGCAAAAAACCAAGCGGAATAAGCGGAGATGACTACTTCATACCTTTCCTCAGAGTAGCCCCGATGGCTGGCTTTTACATACGAGACTGGATGGTTGGAGCCAAACTTCAGCTTTTCGTGGCCAGCGAAGCTGGTATCGTTCCCGGCCTCTTCTTGACGAATGGGAAGTTCTATTTCGAGCTGGACATACCTTTTATCGAAAGCACATCCAGCCCCGATGGAGGTCTATTTGGAATCTCCGTCGCCTTCTGATTGAAGCAATAACTCACAGTTCTTTAGACGCGCCAGTGTAGCGACTACATTGTCGGGGATTCTCTCGAGCCTTGTGTTGTAAAATGTCGCGATGTTATTGTAATAAGCTCTGGCGAGTTCTAGCCTATTTTCGGTATCCGATAGCTCTCTTTGAAGTCTGGATACTGCTTCGCTTGATTTTAATTCGGGATAGTCTTCGACAAGAACCAGGAGGCGTTTGGCTGCCTTCCCGTTTACGGCTGCCTCGCTTCTGAGAGCTGCAATCTTTGTCTGGATACTCTGTTCATGCTTCATCAAACTCGAGACGGCGGAAGAAAGGCGCGGTATCAAATCATGCCTTCTTTTCAGCTGAACCTCAAGCTGTGAAAAGCCCTGTCTCACTCTTTCTCTAAGTGATTTGAGGCTATTGAAAGTAGTCCAAAACCATCCTATCAGCCAGAGGCCCAGATATATTCCGGTCGGCATCAAGTAATCTGAGACTCCGGAAGGTATCCATCTATAAAAGCCAATCCTGCTTGCTATGAAGAATGAGATCAACGATACTCCCAATCCACCTAGAGAAAGCAGCCAGTAGTTTAGCGAGTACGATTTGCTGATTCTCTCTTCTTCACGAGTTGAAATCAAGAAGAGGGGTGAACTCTCATCATGAGCGATCTCAGGGGCAACAACATCCTCTCTTTCTCTCGACTGGCCGATAACATAAACTCTTGCGTCAAGGGGAATAATCGATTCAGTGAACATTCTTAAGTGATCAGAGTGAATTATCGATTCTGCAGGACCCTTGCCATAGTACAGCGGATCGGACGGTCTGCATCTCAAATCCATCGCTCTCACTCCTTCGATTTTCGCTTTCTCGGGTCTAATTTGAATCGTGCCTGTCTCGTCGCGGAGATCAAATGGACACATCGACTCACCAGATGCGACTGTCTTCCAACCACTCTCACGTTTTGTTCTCGTTCTGGTCTTCCCCTTTGAATCGGTATAGGTTTCTGTAGTCGTCTTGCTCCAGTGTTCAGAGATCTCCCACGAGTACTGCACGCATGTAGATTCTGTGAGATAACTCGTAACTGGGGTTTCGCATTCTACCTTTCCCGACACTTCCACCAGACCTATGAAGACCCCGTGTGCCTTCGAAGTTGGCATGCCGTCGATCAACCGCTTTCGCCTGTACGATCTGAAAGAAAAGAAGAGCATGAGTAACGACAATCCGAAGCCGATCAACCTGATAAGAGAACCATAATCCATAAAGCTCACCACCAAAAATCAACTTGCTACACGGCCAATCGGATTTTATCATAACTTGGTGATAAGCTTCCGGGAAGGTCTTCAAAAATTTGAGAGTAGATGGCTTTGTCAGTCAACGGTCCACCGGCCTCCGAAATTAGCAGACTGGCGAGAGCTGAAGTGATGCGGCGAAGAACATCACCGGAAGTGAGGCTGTTACGCAGGAAGAGTCTCGGGTCAACCGTCAACGGCCCACCGTACTCCGAGAGGATCCTTCGAAGATGGAAACACAGATCCCGAAACAAGTTCGGGATGACTAAGTTAAGAACATTCGAGAAAGCGAGCCGGGTACGACAGTGTTTGCTGATTCCGAAAACGTCGGCCTGTGCTGCTGAACTTGTTTCAGCATCCAGGTCCTGAGAGCCGCTGTTCGCTTAGGAGCAAGAACCCGCTGTACGCTGATGAAAACCGTTTGCCAATCAACGGTAC
Organism: Mesotoga sp. H07.pep.5.3; assembly: GCF_002752615.1. NCBI lineage: Bacteria > Thermotogati > Thermotogota > Thermotogae > Kosmotogales > Kosmotogaceae > Mesotoga > Mesotoga sp. H07.pep.5.3. The sequence continues at coordinate 74,316 of NZ_AYTV01000024.1, read as the reverse complement.
AGCGTCCTCCGAGAGGATCCTTCGAAGATGCAAACACAGATCCCGAAACAAGTTCGGGATGACTAAGTAAGAACATTCGAGAAAGCGAGCCGGGTACGACAGTGTTTGCTGATTCCGAAAACGTCAACCTGTCATCTGAACTTGTTTCAGCATCTTGGTCTTGAGAGCCGCTGTTCGCTTAGGAGCATGAATCCGCTGTACGCTGATGAAAACCGTTTGCCAGTCAAAGGTCCTCCGTCCTCCGCCTTCGAAGATGCAAACACAGATCCCGAAACAAGTTCGGGATGACTAAGTTAAGAACATTCGAGAAAGCGAGCCGGGTACGACAGTGTTTGCTGATTCCGAAAACGTCGGCCTGTGCTGCTGAACTTGTTTCAGCATCCAGGTCCTGAGAGCCGCTGTTCGCTTAGGAGCAAGAACCCGATGTACGCTGATGAAAACCATTTGCCAGTCAACGGTACAGCGTCCCCGCCAATAAACACCGGTTCTTCGTTCCGACGCTGCGCGTCCAGGTTCTTGGTAAAAGCCGAGGTCAGAGGGAAGAGGTTGAAAGAGCGATAAGAGCTTGATCTTCTTACCTCTAACCTCATACCTCTAACCTCCCCGTTGCCCTTGTCGGGAACTGGAAACTAACGCAAGGGAACAGCAGCTAGACAAGAAGCATTAATAGCTCGTCGTAGTTTCTTGCTATGTTAACGGGGCCTTTGTTTCTCCTGACATGTTTTCCAAACCAGATGAAATCGATTCCCGCATTCTCGGCTCCTCTATAATCTGACTCAAGGCTGTCTCCTATATACACAACCTCATTCTTTTGAACGCCAGCCCTGCGGATTGCTTCATGAAATATTCCTGGATCGGGTTTTGCCACTCCCGCCTCTTCGGAAGAAAGTGAGAATTCGAAAAATTCGGGGAGGCCCGCAGATAGAAATCTGTTATGCTGTACGCGATATACACCGTTGGTTATTATTGCCATCCGTTTACCCTGTCGCCTCAGGGTCGTGAGAAACTCTCTTGCGCCGGGCAGGAAATATGCCTTTCTCGAAAGCCTTGTAAGGTATTCATCGTTAAGCTCCTCAGGATCAAAGCTTACGTCAATAGAATCACAGTATTCCCTGAACCTTCCGACTACTACTTCTTCTTTATTCCTTGTTCCCTTTTCAAGATAGCCCCACCACTTTGAATTTATAGACTGATAGGATCTCACCTGTTCTTCAGAGAGATCAATATCTCGCGCTTTGAAGAGCTCTAGAAGAGATTCTACTTCGCTCCTTTCAAAGTCAAGGATCGTGTGATCCAGATCAAAGAAGTACATCCTATATTTACTGCTCAAAATCAATCCATCCTTATTATCACCTTGAGCGACTTCTTTGCCGCTTCAAAAGCTTTTAGTGATTCGTCGATGTGAAAGATATTCTCGATAAGTGTTGTTGGGTCTACCGTTCCTTCTTCAAGCATGGAAATAGCTTTATCAAAGGGTCCGCACCTTGAACCGATCAATTCTATTTCCCTAACGACCACGCTCGTCACGTCAAATGACGGTATTCCTTGATACGTGCTTTTCAGCACTATCTTCCCCTGTGGCTTTACTACCCTAAGCGCTTGAGCAAGTCCTGAAGAGTTTCCCGTTGCTTCGATTACGATATCGAAGTGCCTGTCGTAAGATTCGGCTTCATCGATACTCAAAAATAGCGCACCGGAGCTGCTTCCGAGAAGCCCTATCCTTTCGGAGTGTTTACCTACCAGTCGGTGTTCAATCTTCTTTGCCGAAAGAGCCATTGAAATAAGCAAACCCAGTTTTCCGTCACCAATCAGGCAGACTCTCTGATCCGGTGAGAGTTCTACGGACTCGAAGACCTGAGCGGCCGCTGCCAGAGGTTCGGTAAATACTGCCTTCAGACTTGAAACAGATTCTGGAATCACATGAAGATTCTCGTCTGGAAGTACCGCGTACTCTGCAAATACCCCCGGGTAGTCGGAGATTCCAACGGTCTTGATGTTTCTGCAGTGTTTGAGAAGCCCCTGTTTGCAGAGACCGCAGGTCTTACAGGGAATGTTGATCTCCGTAGTTACACGTTTGCCTGACAAGATGGCCGAGTCGCTTTCAATAACCGTCCCCAGAAGCTCGTGGCCGAGAATTCCATGGTAGTCCATGTAGCCGCGGGTGATCTCCAAGTCTGTATTACATATCCCGGCAAGATTGACCTTTACCAAAGATGTTCCGGGCCATCTTACCGGTAACGGAACGTCCAGCAGTTTAAGGGTGCCATCAAAGACAAGCGCTTTCATTGTCTGTAAACCTTGTCGAGAGAATTTTCGATATCATTGAGTAAATCCGAGTAATGCTCAAGTCCAGCAGAAATTCGTACAGTCTTGCTTGAAAAGCCGAATTCGTGCAGCTCTTCTTCCGGATAATCTCTGTGAGTCATCATCGCTGGCACTTCCACCAGTGTCTCGGCATCACCGAGAGATACCGCGAGTTTGATTAGGTTCAGATTTCTCACGAAGCTTTCAGCGTTCTCTCTTGGACCCTTCAATTCGAAGCTTATGATACCTCCAAATCCTTCCATCTGCCGCGATGCAATATCATGTCCGGGATGATCTTCAAAGCCAGGATAAGATACCTTCACTACTTCGGGGCGGTTCCTCAGAAAGTTTGCGATTTCCCTTGCGTTTTTTTCGTGTCTCTCCATTCTAAGGCCCAATGTCTTCATACCTCTAAGCAACAGCCAGGCGTTGAAGGGACTCATCACTCCCCCCAGTTCGCACATGTATCCAAACTTGAGCTTTTGAACGTAGTCGAAGTCCTTTGAAGTTGCAAAGCCGCCGATTACGTCTCCATGACCGGATATGTACTTCGTTGCGCTGTGAAGCACGACATCCGCGCCGAAATCAAGCGGTCGTTGAAAGACGGGTGTTGCAAATGTATTGTCGACAACTACCTTGACACCGTTTGAATGTGCGATCTTAGCGAGTGCTTCTATGTCGATTATCTCGAGTGCAGGATTGGTAGGAGTTTCAAGGTAGATTAGCTTTGTCTCCGAAGTAATAGCTTTCTCTACGGCGTTAAGATCGGTCATGTTTATGAATTTCGTCTTGACCCCGTAGTTCGTTATTAGGTGATTTAGAAAACCGAATGTAGAGCCGTAGAGATTCCTGTGGGCAACTAACGAATCCCCAGCGGCGGCAAAGGACATGACAACTGAGCTTATGGCTGCCATGCCTGAAGAGAAGGCTACCCCGTCAACACCGTTTTCCAGGGTTGCCAGCCTCTGTTCGAAAAGATTTATCGTAGGGTTCCCACCTCGTGTGTATACGTAGGCACGTCGTTTGAATGAAAAAGTATCCTCCGCCTGCTGCAGGTCAGTAAATGTAAACGTAGAGGTCATGTATATTGGTGGATTCAGAGACTGATTTTGGTCTTCTTGCTCTGCGGCGTGAATCGAGAGGGTATCAAAGTGGTGCTTCTTCGTCTTATCCATAATTAACACCTCGCTTCCTTTATGACATTATATCGTAGGAAAGAAGGAGCGCCGGTAACATTAAGTATGAAGCTAGTAAAACAAGTATGTTATTGATAGAATCGTTAGCCGACAAATATCTCTACTTGTATCGACCGCTGTATTAATAACGGACGTCGAGGGAAGGCCTTTCTTCAGGTCACTGAGATTTTCTTCTTTGCTTCTTCAATTTCCTCTTGAATCCTCAGTACCGTCGACGGCTCCTCATAGAAAGAGTAAGTATCCTCAGAAGTCTTTACGAGCAGGAAGTAGTCTTTAATCTTTGGCTTTCCTATCATCTTGATCTTCTTTGCGGGAAGAAACATATCCCTCAGAGAAGGAAGATACAGCTCACCGGGGGACATGCTCATGTGAACCGAGACCTCTTCTATTTCTTCAAGCGGAACTGTCATCTTCACTCTCCCCGTTCCGGGCACATCGACCGTGAAATGGAAGGCATTTTCATGGACTATCGAATAGCTCTGGCTCATATTTACTTTTTCGATCTGGGCGACTCTTCCGAACGTGTAGAACACCGAACTGACCCTTCTTCTGTTTACGGGTCCTGACAGGCCGAGCTCCCTTGTCATCTTTTCCTTGGGACGCTCATCTCCCATTCCCAGTAGAACCGTAATTATGCAGATTACATCACCAAAAAGAAATCCGGCTCTGAAATTGCCTGAAAGAATTGCGATTATCTCTGCAACTATGGGAACAAACGGAGCCAGGACCAGAACTCGATAGTCGAACCTCTTTCTTAGAACCGTAAAGGCTATATAGAACGGTGTACAGGCAAGGAAAAACCATAGAGGCGAAAGCAGAAATCTTGTCGCAGATCCGACTAAAAGCAAAAGAATTCCAGTCATCGAAATCACTTCCCCACGCAAAAATCGCTGAAGATTCTCTCCAGCACGTCTTCCGTTATGTGTGTTCCAAGAAGTTCGTCCAGACTCCTTGCTGCCTGCTCGATCATCGTGCTTAAAACATCAACGGTAATGTTACCTTCGATGACCTCAATAGATCTGGCAATATAATCGACCGCATCTAAGAGCTTTTGTTTCTGCCTCGCACTGATGATTACCTCGTCTCCAATGGAAGTAATCTCCTCCGTTCTCTTTAACATAAGCTTCTCTAGATCTTTCAAACCTTCTCCGGTTCTTGCGCTAATAACAACGTCGAAATGATGCTGCTCGACTTTTCTGATGTCGGATTTGTTCGCGGCTACTATAAGCCTCTTTCCTTTGTTTCTCAATTCTTCTTCGAGGTCTTTGCTCTCAGGGTTGTGTGGGTCGCGCAGCAGTATTACCAGTTCGGCCTCTTCGATGGCCTTGAGACTTCTCTCAATTCCAAGCACTTCGATTTCATTCTCGGCTTGTCTTATTCCTGCCGTGTCAATTACTCGGAAGAGTACGCCGCCGATGTTGAGATCCTCCTCGATCGTATCTCTTGTAGTTCCTGGGATTTCGGACACGATCGCTCTATCTCTTTTCAAAAGGGCATTCAGAAGAGTCGACTTACCTACATTCGTCTCTCCTACGATTGCGGTCTTTATACCCTGAGAGATCACAACACCGTTCCTGGATTTTTCTATGAATTCGCACATTTCCTTCTTCAAGCTCACAAGGTCGTCATAGAGCGAAGAGTAGTCGGTCTCAATCTCGTCGGGATAATTCAACTCGACTTCAACTGAGGCGAGGAGACGAACCATCTTCTCTCTGAATGAAGCCACTTCTTCGGAAAGAGATCCTCTGAAGCTTTTGATTGCAGCTTCAAGAGACTTTTCGGTCTTAGAGGCTATCAGGGCGTTGATCGCTTCCGCCTTCACAAGATCGAATTTCCCGTTCAGGACTGCTCTCTTTGTGAACTCTCCGGGGAGGGCCATTCTAAAACCCACTCTGAATAATGATTCAAGCGCGTTCTCAATTATGAGGGGATTGCCGTGAAAAGAAAGCTCAACTAGATCTTCTCCGGTGTACGAAGCCGGTCCTTGAAAGAAGACGACGACAACTTCATCGATATAGCGATCACCTTCCATAAATGAGGTCAAGTGAGCATGCCTTGGTTTCAAGGTTTTCAAGTCCGGCAGCAGGTGACTTATCCTTGAAGCTATCCCCTTTCCGGAACATCTAATTACAGCGGTAGCAGAAAGTCCGCGCGGTGTTGAAAGTGCACATATAGGATCATTGAACATTTCTCTCAGCTCCAAGAAAAAGCGATTTCAGTGTTCTCATGAGATGTCTTTCCGGCACGCCGTAGAGTATCGATTTGCCCTCGCGTTCATTTACAACTAACCTTCTTCCTTTGATCCCCAATGAATCCCGAATATGGTTTTCACCGTGTAACATAACTATACTCTCTGAATGTGGATCGTATTCTACGATTTTTATCCCGATGTTGAATGCGCCTAATCTTACCCTCGAAGCTTCGAGAAGCGAGTTGACCTGAGAGGGGAGCCGACCGAATCTATCCAGAAGCTCCGATTCGATCTCATCTATCTCGTCTTGAGCTTTGCATGCGGCTATTCTCCGATAGATCTTCAATCTTTCAATGGAATCGGAAACATATTCCTCGGGGATAACCATATCGAATGGAATGTTCTTAAGTTCAGTATCGACGGTTCGCTCCTCTACTCCGATCTCTTCTTCACCATGAAGTTCCCTCATTGCCTTTTCTACCATCTCGCGGTAGAGATAAAGTCCAACGGAGTTTATGTTTCCATGCTGCTCCGCTCCCAATAAGGTCCCGAATCCTCTTATCTCCAGGTCCCGCATGGCGATCTTCATACCACTTCCCGCTCCGGAAAACTCCTTCAAAGCCTTCAGTCTCTCTCTCGACGGATCGGACAATCTCTTTGGATCGTACAGAAAGTACGAGAATGCCCTTCTGTTGCTTCTGCCAACTCTTCCCCTCAACTGATAAAGCTGGGCAAGTCCGTATCTATGAGAGTCATCGACTATAAGAGTATTGGCATTAGGAACGTCGACTCCGCTCTCGATTATCGTTGTGCACAAAAGCATGTCTAGTTCGCCAAGATAGAAGTCTCTGATTGTTCGCTCGAATGCGGACTTGTTCATTTGCCCGTGGGCGACGTCTATCTTAGCTTCGGGCAGAAGGTCTCTCAATCGAGAGAGTAACTCCTGCAGCTCAGTCACTCTGTTGTGAACGAAGATCGTCTGGCCGCCCCTATTGGTCTCTCTGAGGACCGCGGTTCTGATCAGTCTATCGTTGATCTGCCCAACGTAGATTTCTGGAGAGGTGCGTCCCGCAGGCGGTGTGGAGATTATCGAAAGATCCCGCAGACCCGAAAGAGACATGTAAAGAGTTCTCGGAATCGGAGTCGCGCTCATTGAGAGAACGTTTACCTGAAGGCGGAGCTTCTTGAAATGCTCTTTCTGAAGGACTCCGAAAAGTTGTTCTTCGTCGACCACGACGAGACCGAGGTCGGCAAACCCCACTTCTTTCGAAAGTAGAGAGTGTGTTCCTACTACAACATCGACTTCGCCCTTCTTGAGTTTCTTCAAAAGCTTGTTTCGCTGTACATCGGTCCGATAACGGTCGAGAATCTCGACTCTGATTCCAAAGGGATTCAACCGGCGTTCGAAGTTTTCGTAGTGTTGTCGGGCCAGTACCGTAGTGGGAACCAAAACGGCCACCTGTTTTCCGGATACCACCGTTCGGAACGCAGCGCGTAAAGCAACTTCGGTCTTTCCATAGCCCGCGTCACCGCTTATGAGTCTGTCCATTGGTTTGGTGCTTTGAAGGTCTTCCATTACTTCTTCTACTGCCTTTTGTTGATCTTCTGTCTCGACATACGGGAAGCTGTCGCGAAAGCCCTTCTCCATTTCGCTGTCTCCAGTGAGCGGAAGGCCGGAAGTGACTTCTCTAGATCCGTAGAGGTTCGACAGGTCCGAGATGAGGGCCTTTACCTCTTTGTTGACCTTAGATTTCTGTCTCGTCCAGGCAGTTCCGCGCAAGGAGTTCAGCTGAATTCCTTCGGTGCTTCCTATATATTTATGGACCCGATCTACCCTGTCTACCGGTACATAGATCTTGTTCCCATCTCTGTATTCAAGTAGAAGATATTCTCTCGTTCCCAAAATATTCTCTACCGTTCTAACTCCAAGATACCGCCCGATGCCATACTCCTTATGGACTACGTAGTCTCCCTCTTCAAGTTCCGTCCAGTCGACAACGGGAATTCTCGGTAAGTACTCCTCTTCTCTTCTCGGTCTCTTGATGATCTGAAGTTCTTCAGTCAGTTCTTCGTCGTAGTCTAGAGAAGAGACGTCGCCGTCGGAAACGATCGAATATTCCTTGAGCTTCATCAGCACTTCCGACGATACTCCCCCGTACCTAATGTAAAGGAACTTTCTTACCGCCTTTTCGGAAAGGAGTTCCAGTGTTTCTCGTTCTCTTCTTCCATACTCGACGATCGCATCGTCGGGCTTCACAAAGATAACGTTGTAACCTTCTAGAAAGTCGAGAAGTATCGACTGGCGTTCGTAGAAGATGCCGGCCGTTGTGTCCATGGTATCCAATCGGTCTAAGAGAATCTCATCTGAGACCCCAGTCGCCTGCTCGGCCGCCCTGATTCGCTTCAATGCAGTTTCTCTGAAAGGCGAAGCCGTAATTCCTTCTGCGGCAGGAGTAATCAACACTTCGTTCAACCTTTGTAGACTCTTCTGGGAGACGGGATCGAAACTCCTGATGGACTCAATTTCCCTGTCGAAGGTGTCTATCCTCACCGGCATTTCCGATCCGGGTATGAAGACGTCTACAATGCCACCTCTTATTGCGAACTCTCCCGGGATAGTAACTGAGAATGATCTCGAATATCCGAGACTCTGAAGCTGGCTCTCGCTGATTGTCATCGGGCCGCCGACTTCAACCTTGAAGGACAGCTCTTCGAAAACTTCGATCGGTACGGTTTTTCTCAGGATTCCGTGAAAAGAAGTGTAAACCGTTCTCAGCTCTCCGAGGAGAAGCTTTCTGAGCAGGGCTAACCTTTCCGATCTTATCCTCGAAGAAGTACCTATTTCCTCAAATGGAAAGACATCATGAGAGAAAAAGAAGCCGTCTCCTTCACGTTTCTCATGGATCTCAATGAAGGATTCAAGCATTCTCTCACTTGGGAAGATGATCAAGTTTCGCGAAGCATTATAATTTCCTTTTTCAACCCAGGAGATTGGTTCATTCACTCTATATAAAACTCGTTCCAAAATAACCTCCACAATCTCTTCAAAACAGTACTTGCCCCTCTTAGCTGAATAGTCTCTCTATCCCCTCTAAACATGTCGGTATAAGTTTTTGTTAAATCGCCGATCCTGACTGCAGAGCAGACCATACCAACGGGCTTAGTTTCTGTGCCTCCAGTCGGTCCGGCTATTCCCGTGACGGAAAGACCGATGTCTGTGCCGAAAAGGATCTTTGTTCCGGCCGCCATCTCAGAGGCAACCTCTTCTGAAACTGCCCCATGGCGATTCAGAGTATCTTCATTCACTTTCAGAAGTGACATCTTGACGTCGTTGGAATAGGAGACAATTGCACCGGGAAAAACATCGGATACTCCGGGAACCGATGTTAGAAGAGCTGAGAGACGCCCCCCCGAACAGGATTCTGCAACCGAGACAGATAGTTTTCTAGCCTTGAGCTCTTTCACTACTACCTGGACCAACTCTTCACCGGTCGTGGTATACACGTATTTCTTCCATCGTCTTGTGAATAACGAACAGATCTCTTCAAGGATAGATTCATTATCCGAAGTGAGAATGACAGTCGGCCCCGAGAAGTATCTTACTCTCGTGACAAACTTGACGCTTGGAAATTCCGTGAGCATCTGCTCCGTGAACTCCTCTACTTCTGGTTCCGTAAGGTCGACAAAACCAATTGTTCTAGAATAAGAAGGCGGTGGGAGCGTGATGAACTTAAGCGCCTCTCTGAACACCGCTTCCATCTCCACTGGAGGTCCCGGAAGTATAACGATTTCCTTATTGTCTTCTCTTATGTAAGCTCCTCTCGCGCTTCCCGATGGATTTGCTAGTTGAATGGAGTCCTGAATCACAAAAGACTGTCTTTTCAACCCTGCGGGAGCTTCTCGAGCATACCTTTCTTCAAAACTTTCGGAGAGCGACGAATGATACTCGCTGTCATAAATCAGCTCTTTCCCAAGAAAATCGGCAACCGTTTGGAGCGTTATGTCGTCGAAAGTGCTTCCGAGTCCGCCAGTTATTAGCAAGAGATCGGCTCTATCCAGAGCGTTACTGATTTCTCTTTCTATGAATTCTTTCCTATCGGGAACAATGACTATTGACTGAACTTCGAATCCCAGGGCAGTGAGTTTTTCGGAAAGATAGCCGCCGTTACTGTCTTTGACAACTCCTTTAGTAATCTCATCGCCTGTAAGAAGGATTGCAGCCTTCAAATGACCACCTCCTCGTCAATTGTATCACCAAAAGGATGGTGGTATAATTGATTGCCGGGGGAGCCCAAAGGGCTGAGAGTGCTGAAAGCAGACCCCATGAACCTGATCCGGTTAGGACCGGCGTAGGGACGGCCAATGAGTGCGCCTCCGGTAATCATTTACAGGAGGTGTATTTTTATGAGAAGAGCATTACTGCTCTCACTGATGATCTTCTTCCTTTCTCTTTCAGCAGTATCAGCGTTGACTGTCTACTCATATGATTCCCTCGAACCGCTTGCCGAAGAGAGTTTTGGGAAATTCACAGAACAGACTGGAATTGACGTCGAGTTTCGTGCGGTGGGAGACTCGGGCTCACTGTTGAGCTTGATTATTTCGGAGAGAGAGAAGTTTGATGGAGATGTCGTTATTGGGATTGACAATCTTCTTTCGCGGCGGGCCTTCGAAGAGGACATATTTCTCTCTTATCGCCCCATGGGCTTTGAGAGAATCATAAGCAACGATCTCCTGCTGGATGAGGAGTGGCGACTCACGCCTTATGACTTTGGAAGTATAGCGCTCATCTGTAACGGAAGTCAGATCGAAGAGTCAATTTCAACCTTGTGGGACCTTACTAAGCCGGAGTTCGAAAGAAGCGTAATAATCCAAGATCCGAGAACCTCCAGTACCGGTCTCTCATTTCTTGCATGGACTTACCTTTTGTTTGGAGAGCGCTTCGAAGAGTTCTGGCGGGCGATAACTCCGTCGATTCTGACGGTTTCGTTGAGCTGGGACGACGCCTTCCAGAAGTTCGAGTCGGGAGAGGCTCCAATCATGGTTTCCTACGCCACCGATGGAGCGTATTCGAAGCACTACTACGGAGAATCGATCTACTCAACCGTTATACCCGAGGGTAAGGGATATGTTCAGGTCGAGGGAGCGGGGATAATTAAGTGGACTGATAATCTTGAAGAAGCGAAGCTCTTCATGGATTTCATTCTTAGCGAAGATTTCCAGAGTCACATCCCTTTGAACCAGTGGATGTTCCCGGTTATCGAAGTAGAGATGCCGACGGCCTTCGATTATGCGGTAAAACCTGAAAAGATTCTGAAACTCTCAGCCGATGTTGATCTCTCCAAGCTGATTGAAACGTGGGAAGAGGTAATTTACGAAAGGTAAGTCACTAACAATATACTCAGTCGCTATCGCGGCCGTTGTTCTTTTGCCGCTGTTTCTCGCATTTGGAAACCTAAACTTTGAAACGATCTTCTCTGTGGTTTCATCGCCTTCATTCAAATCAATTGCGGGATTCACTGTAAAACAGTCTTTGCTAAGCACTTTGCTTGCAATGATCGTAGGTTTCCCCGCGGCGGTACACTATGCGAGGAGCAGCGGACGGCTTTCAAGTTTGCTGGGTATAACTACGTATATACCATTCTTCTTTCCAAGTATTTCTATGGCAATTGGCTTCTTGTCTGTATATGGCAGAAATGGAATCTTCAACAACTTCCTGTCTAGTTTAGGGTTCGAAAGGGTACAGATTCTTTATTCTTTGGGGGCCGTTCTCCTTGGGCACGTGTTTTACAATGCGCCAATTGTTATTCTCGTGCTAGGGAACGCTCTTAGGAAACTGCCCTCGGATGTTCTCGAGAGTTCAAAGATAGACGGATCTGGAAGAATAATGAGGCTTCTCCGCGTTGAACTGCCTCTCGTTACGCCGGCAATAATCAATTCGGCACTGCTCATCTTCACTTATTGTTTTACCTCTTTCGCAGTAGTACTTATCCTTGGCGGTGCTCAGTTCGCCACTCTTGAAGTCTCGATCTACATGAATTTCAGGCTTCTGGCTGCTCCTCAAAACGCAGTCGTGCTTGCCGTCGTTCAGTTCATTTTCATCATGTTGTTTGGATTGCTTATCTCAGCGAGTGAAAAAAGTGCGACTTTTGAGCAGGGTGAGCAGTATAAAGAGAAAAACAGATTTACGGCGATTTACTCATGGACTTTCCTTCTTTTCGAATGGCTTCCAATTCTTGGTGCGCTCCTGAGTTCCTTCTACGACTGGACGAGAGGGGAATTCATATTCAGTAGAATTTCAAAGCTCTTTGGTGAGAAACTCGTACTCATTGGAGCCGGTCTGACAAATACTCTGATCAATTCGTTAACACTCTCTGCCCTTGCGGCGCTAGTGACCGTAACGATAGCCTTTTTGCTTTCCTGGCAGGCACGAAAAACCATAAAAGGCTCGAAACAGCTTCGGATAATTTCTTTGATCGCACTCTCCGTAACACCCTCTATACTGGCAGTATCGTATCTTACTGTGTTCGGTGGTTTTCCGGTTCCAATCTTGATTCTAATGCTCTATATTGTGATTTCCCTGCCGGTTGTTCTAAATTATATAAGCGGTCAGGTTATCGGAGCAGAACTGAACTTCCTTGAGGCGGCACAGATAGACGGCGCCTCAAAGATAGAGCGTTTAAGATACATGATCATTCCCTTCTTCAGAAGCACAATTATATATGCGGCAACCGTTGTCTTCGCGATCTCTATGGGTGAGTTCGGTGGGTCGCTCATGCTTGGGAGCAAAGATTTTCCAACCTTTGCCGTTGCGATCTACAGACTCAACGGCAGCCGCTATCTTCTGGAGGCGAGATTTCTCAGTTCGGCGTTGGGAATAATTATCATTTCTGTTGTTTCTGTCTCTCGGTGGTTTGCTCAGAAACCAGAGAGAAGTATTCGCAACACTGGCTGATTCCGCAGAGATTGCACTTAGGACCGATCGGTCTGCAGATTTCTCTGCCGAACTCGACCATCGATCCATTCACCGGTCCCCATATACTAGGTGGCAAGATCTTCATTAGTGCAAATTCAGTATCATCGGGAGTCTTCGTTTTCACCCATCCCAACCTGTTGGCGATTCTGTGTACATGGGTGTCAACGGCCAGCGCCTCCTTTTTGAAGGAAACGTTTAGAACGATGTTGGCTGTCTTTCTCCCGACTCCAGGGATTGTCACCAGCTCCTCGAGAGTATCCGGCACTACGCCGGCAAAGCTCTCCACAATCATTCTGGCGCAATTGATAATTCTTGCGGCTTTCTGTCTGTACATCCCCGAGGCCTTTATTAGGTCGTAGAGATCCTCGGGTTTCGCCTCAATTAAGGATTGGGGGTCTGGGTAAACCGAGAAGAGCCTGCGAGAGGCCTCCTCGGTATTTTCGTCTCTTGTTCTTTGGCTGAGAATTGTGCTTACCAGAACCTTGAACGGGTCTCCGTATTCCTGTTCGCGCGGGAAATTTTCAACTATCCAGCTAGAAACAGCTTCGGGAGAGCAGTCGTTTCTAGACATCGCCCCCCTCCAGGAAAACCTTGTATGCTCTGTAAGTTTCGTAAAGATCTGCTTTGGAGAGAAGCTCAAACGGCGAATGCATACCAAAGACTGGCGTTCCTGCATCGACAACGGTGACTCCTCTTTCAGCAAAGAACTTTGCTACTGTACCGCCACCGCCTCTGTCAACCTCTCCAAGTATGGTGCTCTGCCAATGCACTCCCTTCTGGTTAAGCAGTCTTCGCACGTAGCCCATGAATTCTGCACTGGCTTCGCTTGTCCCCGATTTTCCTCTGGAACCTGTGTACTTGAGGATAGCGATTCCATAGCCGAATCTCGCCACGTTTGCCTGGTCATGAGCATCCTTAAAAGTAGGATCGAACCCGGCTGCGACATCCCCGGAAAGCATTCTCGATTTCTCCAAAAGGAAATCTATTTCGTAAAGTCCTTTTGCCCCCGAGAGATTGAGGAGCTTTTCGATAAACGTAACCCAGAACTGTCCCTTCGCTCCGGTGACCCCCTCGCTTCCTATTTCTTCTCTGTCAAAGAGGAGAACCATTGCCGTACGCTTAGGATTATCAATCGAGGACATATCTGCAAGCGCAGTAAGGGCAGAATAGGAACAGACTCTATCATCATGACCATAAGCTCCGATCATGGATCTATCCAGTCCGACTTCCCTGGGCTCAAGAGCGGGCACCAGCTGGATGTCGGCAGAAAAGAAATCCTCTTCGACAAGTCCGTACTTTTCGTAGAGGAGGTTAAGGAACATCAGTTTGACGGGATTCTCGAAATCCTTTCCCTCAACAATAGGTATCGTGCCGGACATTGCGTTCAAGTCTTTACCCTGAAATACCTTTCTGAAATCCCCTTCCCTGTTGTCTAGGTGTGGAAGGAGGTCGGAAATAACGAAGACGGGATCTTCACTGTTCAATCCTATCGAGACGTCAACGGACTCTCCGTTACTCTTGATTACAGTTCCCACAAAGGCAAGAGGAATGTTGAGCCACTGGTATTTCTTAACTCCTCCATAGTAATGAGTCTTGAGCATTGCGATTTCCGAATCTTCGACCAACGGACTGGGCTTAAGATCAAGCCTTGGCGCATCTAGGTGAGCGGCAACCATGTCGATACCTTCCTTGAGGTCTTCGCCAATCACTGTGGCGATAAGCGCCTTGTTGTCTTTGGTCAGATAAATTCGGTCTCCCCTTTTCACGCCCGTCTTCTCAAATGATGATACAGGCTTGAAACCTCTCGATTCAAGAAGATCAACGAGATTCTTCACTGCCAGGCGCTCTGTAACGGATTTGCCAATGAATTTCATGTACTCTTTCGAGTAGGCGAAGACCTCTTCCTTATCAAGCGAGAACCAGGTGCTCCTTTTCCTCATCGTTAGTTTATCACTGAGCTTCTTTGCATCTTCCCGTTTCAATACTTCACCTCCAGTAATGCGAATAAGTTCTTTCACCTTTAATTTTATCCGATATGATTGGCTTTTTGGAGCTCAGTGATTTGCTTTTCAAAATTTCAGTTTTTGCTTGCAGATGGTCTTGTTTTTCATGATTCGCTAATCAAAAGATTCGCAGTCTCTTCTCCGGTGTTATGATTGATTTGAGGATAATTATATAATTTACGTGCGGAGTTGAACTGTATTCGCTCCTTCATCGTCATATAGAACAGATTAGGGTGGTATGGTTGGACGAAAAGAAGCTAATAGATGGACTAAAGAAGAAGAAGGTCTGGGCATACGAAGTCTTGTACGATGAATATGCTCCGAGGTTGGGAAGTGTCGTAAAATCATACCTTGGATACGATGATGTTGAGGATGTTATCCAGGAGGTTTTTATAAAGGTCTTCAAGAACGTTAGAAAGTTTCGTGGGGATGCAAAACTTTCGACCTGGCTTTATAGAATAGCCGTGAATGTCTGTAAGGATACTCTGGTGAAGAGGAAGAGAAACAACGAATTTCTTACAGATTTCAGAGAGAGTGAAGATAAGGCCACGTTTGAACCTCCGGCAACGACGAACGTGTTCAGAGAAGTTATGGACGAGATCTCTTTTGAGGAACTGATGTCTGTTGTTGAGAGACTTGCTGAAGATGACCGATTACTTATTAAATTGAGAGACATAGATGATCTGTCATACGAGGAGATAGCCGACATACTTGATAAACCGGTCGGCACGGTCAAGAGCAGATTGCATTACGCTCGAAAGCGGCTTAAGGAGCTTCTCGAGGAGGTAGGTTACATTGGATGAAGAAAGGTTTGTCCGCATTTTGGATCGTGAGATCCCGTTTGATAAGCTGAGGGTAGATGAAAGGAAAGAACTAAAGGGCTATGTGAAGGCTATAGACGCTCTGAAAGAGAGTTGTTGCTACAGGCCTTCTGATGAACTGAAGAAAAGAACTCTGAGCAATGTAAGGAAGCTAAAGAGCAGACCTTACAAAATTCTCGGTACAGTAGCTGCCTGTTTGGTACTGGGTATCTTTTCGGTTTCGTTCTTCACGGGTAACACTATTCTTATTAAGAAAAAGGGAGAGCTTTACCAGCTCGCAGATGTCCTAGGCAGTAGCTCGAGTCTGAATGAAAGACTCAGGGTCAATCTGAATGCCTTTGCGCAGGACGAAGCAGAGGGGAATAATCTAGTAATGATGGAGAAGGAAATGGAGCGTTCGCTCGGCTTTCTTAGTGAATCAGCTGTGGAGAATGATTTTGAGATCTCTGGAATTAGCACGACCTACTAATCTATAGACGCTCTAAGACACAGAAGGAGTGAAATCGCCGTGAAAAAACTGTCCGTACTCGTTGTCCTGTTGCTTGTTGTCGGGCTGGCGGTTGGAAAGGATGCTGTCGAAGAGTTAACTACCCTGATAGATGTTTTGAAGAACTCTTCGTATGAAGTAGATAGATACGTACAAGAGAGCGGAATAGTTACTACTGCAAAGAACGAGCGAGTAATCAAATCCGGTCCCTATAAACTGGTTACATCGTATTCTTCTGCAAAGGGTGAATTTGGCTGGGTGAGAAACAGCTCAGGCCATTTTGCTATCTTTCGCACAAGAAGTATTGCTTTCGAGCCGCTCACAAAAATCAAAGATGTGGAAGACAACTTCATTGACCTGGTGAACAGGAAAAGCTATGTGGTCGATCTCTTTCTGGATCTTCCCAACAGCAGAAAAATCACCATATCATCGGGCGATCTAACTTTCGAAGCTACCTACGATGACAACTACAAGTTGTTGAAGCTGGTTAAGTCGTATCCATTTCATACTATTAGCGCGAGTTACAGAGGTTACTCGGAAATGTCTCACGAAGCGTTGACAAAGTTGTCAAACGCGACTGAAGGCATGATAATAATTCGTCCTCCAATATACTTTTCAGAGGCAATGCTGGAAAAACACTTTGCCTGGTCTTCGATGGATTTCGCAACTGACGGAAAGACATATCTTTACACTGTTCTGATGTATTCGATCGAGTATGGGCGAATGGTTCTATACTTCTCATTCAACACCGAACCGGACTATCTTCAGAAGTTTTCTGCTCAGATGGCCCAGGCAAACGGTTACAGTTACGCGATTGAGAGACTCTCGGAGAACTCTGCGATTAGTCTTCTCGGGATGATAGATACAGAAACACTCTCTTCCCTTCTTGAAGATCTCTACTGAATGCGAGCGTTCACTAAAAGTAAGACTTATTGAGGTTTTCATAAAGATTTCTCAAAATTGACTGAATTCTGTTGTATAATCTACTCAAACCCTTTATGGAGGCTTTAATTGTATGGAAATAAAGGACACGGTTGCTCTTCTAAAAAGCAAAGGTTACAGAATTACCCCTCAGAGAGTAGCGATAATAAGGATTCTAAGGGATCATGAAGGCCATCCTGGAGTTGAAGAGGTTTTTAGATCGGTAATACAGGTTCATCCGAATATTTCGATGGCTACCGTTTACAACGTAATGGAAGTTCTCGAAAAGGAAGGAATCATAAAGGCTATAGCGAATTCGAAGAAATCGAGACGTTATGATTCAGAAGTGAAACCTCATGGCCACTTCATATGTAATAGCTGTGGGAGAGTCTTTGATATTCCGATGAAATATTACGAGGCCTGCTTGAAGGTGTTTCCTTCTGAAATGACTGACTTCGAGGTGAATTCTTTCGAACTTACCATCAAGGGAATTTGTCCAGACTGCAAGAAAAAACTTCTATAGACAAGTTTTATCTTTTTGGGGGTGCTGGAGTGAAGGGACTCGATATTAATCTACAAGAAGTCCTCGATAGAGTGATGGAAATATCCGACCTTAATGAGCTTCAGGAAGAAAAGTCACGGCTCACTGGAAAACAAGGCTTGATAACTTCTCTTATGAAAAAGTTGAAAGAGATTCCTCCTGAAGAGAGAAGAGAGTACGGAAAGACCGTAAACGAGTATAAAAATTTCATTGAAGAGGCTCTTAACAGGCGTAAGAGCGAACTGGAGAACAAAGCTAAGAAAGAAAGGGAAGCCTCCGAAAGACTGGATTACACAATTCCCGGAAAGAAAAGAGACATCGGTTCTCTACACTTGATAACGCAGATAATGGAAGAAGTGCAAAGTATCTGGGTGAGTATGGGTTTCGAAGTGACAGTGGGCCCGGAAATTGAGACCTCTTACTACAACTTCGAAGCACTGAATACCCCAGAGTGGCATCCCGCAAGAGACATGCAGGATACATTCTATCTTCAGGACGGAAGACTTCTAAGAACGCATACCTCGCCAGTGCAGATAAGAACGATGGAATCAAGAAAGCCCCCCCTAGCAATTTTTGCGCCCGGGACATGCTACAGAAAAGACACTCCCGATGCGACACACCTACCGATGTTTCACCAGTTCGAAATTCTCTTTGTGGATAAGGGTGTTTCGGTGAGCCATCTAAAGGGGTCTCTGGACCATTTCGCCAAGAGGCTCTTTGGAGAAGACAGAAAGATAAGGCTCCGGCCAAGCTTCTTTCCATTTACCGAGCCGAGTTTCGAAGTCGATGTCAGCTGTGGAATTTGTGGAGGAGTTGGTTGCAGAAGCTGTGGTGGAAGTGGATGGCTAGAAATTCTGGGGGCTGGGATGGTGCATCCGAACGTATTCAGGAATGTTGGGTATGATCCGGAGGTCTGGAGTGGTTTTGCTGCCGGAACGGGCCTTGAGAGAATTGCTATGCTGAAGTACGATCTTGAAGATATCAGGGACCTTCTTCGCAATGACAGACGCTTCCTCAGGGGTTACAGGAGGGCAGTAATATGAAACTGTATCTCGAATGGATAAATGAATTCGTTGACATAAGCGACAAATCTCCCCAGGAATTAAGCAACAGCCTTTCACTCAGCGGCACGGAAGTGGCGGGAATAGAGTACCCATGGAGCTATGTCCAGGGTGCGGTGGTAGGGAAGATCAAGTCAGCAAGACCTCATCCTATGAGTGATCGGCTTCTGGTAACAAGGGTGGACGCAGGGGTTCGTGAACTAACAATTGTTACTGCCGATTTGACCGTTAAGGAAGGCGAAACCGTTGGTGTGCTGCCTGAAGGCTCTGCCCTCTCCGGTACGAAGATCGAGAACAAAGAGTTTCTAGGAGTTTTATCTGAAGGAATGTTCCTTTCTCTTGAAGAGTTAGAACTTGAAGACAAGTCGCAAACGATAATGCGACTTGAGCAGGGCAAACCTGGAGAGTCCGTCATTGAGCTGCTGGGACTCGACTCGGCGGCTATTGAAGTGGAGTTGACCGCAAATCGTGGCGACTGTCTCTCTGTAGTCGGAATGGCCAGGGAGCTTGGTGCCATTTATGAGAGAAAGGTAGAGAGACCCTGTGCTGACGACTCAATCCCCGTTGGAGACGACGGGCTGCTGAAGGTTACATTGAAAGATGAAGGCTGCACAAGATATACGGCACTTTTAATGAGCGATGTAACAATCTGTGGATCTCCATTATGGATGAAGAGAAGATTGGTAGCGGCCGGTTTGAGACCGATAAACAATGTTGTTGATATAACTAACTTCATGATGCTTGAAACTGGCCATCCTATCCACGCTTTCGATGTTGATCGGATAGGATCTACGGAAATAGTTGTTCGTTCAGCAAGAAACGGTGAGAAACTCGAGCTTCTGGACGGCAAAGTGGTTCAGCTCGACAGTAACGACATGCTTATTACCAACGGTGAAACACCACTCGCCCTGGCGGGAGTCATGGGCGGTGAAGACTCCGGAATCTATTCTTCGACGAGAAAAGTTTTGTTGGAAGTCGCCGTCTTCGACCCAGTGAGAATCCGAAAGACATCGAGAAAGCTAGGAATCTCAACAGATAGTTCGTATCGATTTGAAAGAGGAATAGACTATGAGGATTCTATATACGTGATTCGGCGCCTTGCCGATCTCATGGAGAGGTTTAGTGGTGCGTCGGTTGCCTCGAAGATTGTTGATGCCGGCGGAACAGCTCCAGTTAAGGTCATAGATTTGAGAGAGGAATTCGTCACCGATAGACTGGGTGGCGTAGTTCCTTCCGAAAAGATAGGCGCAATACTTGAGAGTCTGGGTTTCAAGACCGAGAGAACCGACTTCGGATGGAAGGTCACTCCACCGGCTTTCCGGTCGTACGATACGAGACAGGAGATCGATCTTGTCGAAGAGATAGGGCGAATCTATGGCTACGACAAGATCGAAAATGTATTACCCAGAGTTCTGCCGATTTCGGGAGGTGTTCCGGAGTTCTTGAAAAGGCAGAAGAGGGTGAAAGATCTGATGGTTGCCAATGGCTTCGATGAGATTGTGACATACAGTTTCATAAACCCGGACGAGTTTGACAAGCTTGGAACTGATCCGAAACACGTCGCGCTCTTGAATCCTCTTTCAATGGACATGGCCGTCATGAGACCATCTCTCGTTTACAACCTCTTGTCGGCGGCTTCATACAATTACAGAAGACAAAACAGAGATATAAAACTCTTCGAAATAGCTTCGGTTTTCAATCCAGAAAGAGAGCAGAGTGAAACAACGGCACTAGGTTTTGTTGCTACCGGGAGGGAGAACCCGCTTGATTATTCAGACAAAAGAATACTTGATTTCTTCACCTTCAAGGGAGTCATTGATGAGTTATGCTCTCTATATGGTCTGGATCCCGTGTACAATCCCCTGACGATCTCCTGGCTTGAAAAGGGCAAGGCAGTATCGGTGGACGTTGACGGAAGGAAAATCGGATTTTTTGGCGCTGTGGATATCTCAGCTGCCGATACACTTTATGAGATAAAGAGTGGTGAAGTCTACGTAGCAGAACTCAACATCAGCATAATCGAGAGCCTGATGAAGGGATTCTCCGGAGCGAAGAAAATCTCGCCATTTCCGAGGGTTTTTAGAGATCTGTCGTTCCTTGTTCCTGGCTCAATAGCCTATGGAGAGCTGGAAGAATTAATAAGAAGAACTCTTGACGGTACCTCTTTCGAGGAGATCAGGGTCTCTGATCTTTACAGAGGTAAAGGAATTGAACCTGGATACAAGAGCATCACAGTTACCCTGGGTTTTGAATCCTTTGACAAGACTCTCACTGACGATGAGATCAATACACTTATTGAACTCGTCTTAAGAGAAACCGAGAAGATTGGTGTGAAGCTACGTGGATAACCTCCTTCTCAATAATTTCAGCAAAAAGATTCGTGTGTATCTTCCGGAACTCTGGAGAAAGGTTTCCAAGGAGGAGTTCTCTATTGAACGCAAGAGTGGATACAAGGACATAGTTACCTCTGTTGATCTGGAGATCGAGGACAACCTGCGTGTCTTCCTGCACGATCTTTATCCCGAAGCAGCCTATCTCGGTGAGGAGTCCGGTCCCGATGTAAGATCTTCTACAATGTGGATCGTTGATCCAGTTGATGGGACCACAAACTTCTCAAAATCTAATCCCCATTATTCTACTCAAATAGCTCTATACAGTGAAGGCCGAGTTGTTCTCGGAGTTACCTACGATCACAACAGGAGGGAGACTTTTCATGCGATCGAGGGGCAGGGCGCTTATCTTAATAACAAAAGGATCTGGGTGAGTAAGACGAGAGAACTCCGAGAAGCCACCAGCCATGTGGGGATGCAATATTCGTCTGAAACTGCTTTCGAGCGGATTACAAGGAGAATAAATAGAGCAATAAAGATCTGCAGGGGACTGCGAATAACCGGAAGTGCCTGTCTCGATTTTGCTTACGTTGCGTCTGGAAGAGCCGACATCTTCTGGGAAGAGACACTTAAACCCTGGGACGTCGCAAGTGGCATTTTGCTCGTCAAGGAAGCCGGAGGTTTTGTCGGCAGCTGTGTTGAAGAGGATTTCGACCTGTTCAATCCAAACGTCCTCGTTGCGAACAACTCACCGGAACTTGTGAAGGAATTCCGCGATAGAGTCCTGTACGACTGAACGCAATTTATTTTTCAACCAGGAGAATTCATTTCAGACTGAACATTCCGTCACAATCATGCAGTGATTTCCAACGCTTATTTGAATGCTCGGCTATACTGTGATCCTTTGAATAGGAGTTTGAACAATAATGCTGCAATCTCAAGAAATTACACGCTTATTGCTGTAAAAAAGAAAAAAGCAGCCTACTTCTTAAGGCAATTGTTTCCCCCCTTCCTGCTATGCTCTCATACCGGAGCTCTCGATAATGGTCTTTCTCGCCTGATCTTGTGGAGGGAACGAAATGCTGAAACAAGTTCATGACGCGAAGGGCAGGGTATCGATTACGGGGTATGGGGTCTCGTGAAGAGAACCGTCAATCAATTCAGGGTTTCAATGCAAATGAGGAAGTTATCCCGACATCGGTTTATGGGAATCCCTCTCTCTGTCATCCCGGACTTGATCCGGGATCTAGGCTTTTTTTGAAAAACCGGGGTTGGGGGTAGCGGGTACGTGGTAGGAAAGAGCTAAGGAACTGGTTGGCCGTTGGACGGTTATCCGTTCGCCGAGGAGAGCCGGTCACCGCTCGCTAAAAGATGCTCAACGCTGGAAAGAGCAAAAGATCAGCTGCAAAAAGCGGAACTGAAGTCATAATGCAAGAACTGGATGCCAAAACAAATTCAGATAGAATGTGATGTTCTCTTGATCGCCCAATGTTGTCATCCCGAACTTGTTTCGGGATCTAGGTTTTGATCCTCTCGGTGGAGGACGGGTCCATGATCTGGGACGATGTACGAAGGACGGCTCTTTGCAGCGAACAGCGGGTTGTGGCTAAGCGCACAGTGGTTCTGAGAGCAGGATTCTGAACCAAGTTCAGAATGACGAGATTTTCCGCATTCGAAGTTACCTTACGCTGTCACTGAATTCATTTCAGGATCATGGGTCTTGAAAAGCACGGGTCCATAGTCTTGGACGGGCAATAAAGGACGGCTCTTTGCAGCGCTCAGCGGATATTGTGGCCCTCGAAGCGGAACTGGGCTCGCCAAAGCGAGACTGGCCACCAAAGGTGACTGGCCTGCGAAGCAGACTGGTTTTTAAAATCTTACCCGCGAAGCGGTCATTGCGACCGCCGATGATTTTCGGCGCCTTGCGTCTAGTGTTTTATGGTAGCCTCAATTCCGGCGATGTTCTTCGCCGCATCACTTCAGCTCTCGCCAGTCTGCTGATTTCGGAGGACGGCGTACCCGTTGACGGTTGACCTGAGAAGGCTTTCTGCGAAGCAGCCTCACTTGCTAAGGAGTCGAGGATAATCTGCTTCAGCAAAAAGTGTAATTTGTGCTCTTTTCGATCGCCTACCCATACCTGCGAACACGATACGTTTTCAAAGAGATATTCTTCTATGTTCTTCAAACATGCAGAGGTCCTCTACATAAAGGACGCCGTTTTCGTCTGCAGCTAACTGAGCTTTTTCACTATAAATGCCTTTTTGGAGCCAGACTGCTTTGGCGCCTAGTTCTATTGCCTTCAAGGCGATGGACTCGGCCTCTTCAGAGGGTCTGAAGATTTCAACTACTTCAAGTTCTATCCCATCTGCCACAACGGCTTCGAGATCAGGGTAGACTTTTAGGCCGCTGTACTCTTCCATACTTGGGTTGACAGGTACTATCCGATATCCCATTTCAATTAGATAGGTCGGGACATAATTGGCGGCCTTTTCGAGACTCTTCGAGAAACCAACGACAACTACTGTCTTGAAAGTCTCTAGGATCTTCTTTGCGTTCTCTTTGTAGATCAAAGAACAACACCTCCAAGTATTATCAATGCTATTCCCAGAAATAGTGAGAACCAGAAGAACCAGTTTCCAAACCTGGTGTACAGTGTAGTTTTGACCGTGGGAATATACTGGAATTCGCCAATAACGTAATCTGCATTCAACTCCTTAGAGGTTGGCAAACGCTTGACGATTCGCCCATAGGGGTCGATTATTGCAGATATTCCTGTGTTGGATACCTGAATGACGTATCTTCTATTTTCTATCGCTCTTGCGATGCTTTTTGAGAAATGCTGATTCAGAGCAGTTGAAATATCGAACCAGCCATCATTTGTCGCCGTCACGATCACATTTGCGCCGTTCAGAGTAAGCCCTCTGGCGACGTTACTGTATAGCGAATCAAAGCAGATCTGAGCTCCTATGCGATGTTCATCGACCGAGAAGATCGTAAACTCTTCTCCGGCGTCAAAAAAGTCAAGGAATTTTAGGAAACTGAATACACCAAATACTTTGGGCCAAGGAAGAGACTCTACGAACGGGGTAAGCTGGATCTTTGCATAGTATTCATCGGAAAAGCCCTCTGCAGTAACAAATCTCACCTGATTGTAGTTGTGATCGTTGTAGGTGGGGAAACCGATCAAAATCTTCAGATTTCTTTCCTGCGCAATCTGCTGCAGCTGGGTTCCGGTTGAGTTTCTTCTTATGTCGCTCATGAAGGTTGCCTCCGGCAAAATCACAACGGAGCCCTCCGGAATCTCTCTGAGTGCTCGTGATACGACTGCAAGAGTTTCATCCGGTGGCTGGTAGTACTTCATCTGCATCGATATGTTTGTCTGTAGAGCATAGAGAGTGCTTTCATATTTGCTTGAGGAATGGGGAATCGGAACTAAGGCCGTGATAGCCGCATTAACTAGGGCTACGATTGCCACTGAAACGACAATAAGAATTGCTCTGTCTCTTGTTCTGTTCACGAAGAGATAGGAAAGATAATGATTTACGAAAACGATAATGAATACTAGAAGGAGAGGCCCACCAATAGTAAGTAACTGAGAGATTCCCTGCTGCCCATTTAAAAGCGCATCAGAGAGTCTCCCGTTAGTGAAGCCGAGCGGGCCGATCTCTCTCAGATATTCTGTAACCGTAAAGAATGAAGCGGCAAAAAGAGCTAGAAGAACCGGGTATCTGTCGAAGAATCTCTGATACAAACCATAAACTAGACCAAATACTAGAAAGGGAACGGCCATTACAATTCCCATCAAGAAGAAGACGACGACCCCTATGAAATTTGGGAATGAATTCAGTACTTCGGGAACGTTCACTGTCAACACTGGGAGCAGCCAGTAATGGGTTAGAAGAAGGTATACAAAGCCCCAGACGAAGGCTCTCAAAGCCCCCTTTAGGGGTGATACATCTTTCATTGCCATGAATAAAGGGATCAGGGCGACCCATATCAAGTACCCCCAAAGCATTCCCGGCATGGCCAGTGCAGTGAGAACGGCTGAAACAAGAACTAGGACCACTACAGTTCACCCCTGGTTCGGAGGATTCTTTCTATTGCTTCTGCCACACCTCCGCTGTTGTTGTCTCTATCTGTGACAAAACTCGCGTGTTTCTTGACACCAAGTGGACCATTAGCCATTACGATCGGCAAAGCCGCTTTCTTCAATACCTCCAAATCGTTGTAGTTATCACCTATGTGAGCTACACTATCCCAGTCTAGATTGAGATAATCGAGTATGTGCCTAAGACCTTTCTCTTTTCCAACGCCCGGTCCAAAGAACTCGTAGAATGCGTGATCTTCAAGGGAGTCGTTCTTAACTACAGTGACGTTTTCAAGATGGGAATTCGACTCAAGAATAAGGTCTCTGATCAAGGATTCTTTGCCTTCTACAGCAATTTCTGGAATTCCGTCGTTTGAGATTCTCTTTAGCGGATTCTCTTCAAATACCATGCGGTACTTGTTATGCCTGTAGTACTCCCTGTAAGGGGAATCGTATGGCCCAACGGTAGAGATATCGGGAAGTGTGAAGAAGTCAAAGAAGACCAGAGTATTCAGACTCTTTTCTGTTGCTCTTTTGTATATCATCCTTGCCTTGCTGGGATCGAGGACAGACCTTGAAATCACCTTGATCTCTTCTCCATGGCCGAAAGTTACCAGAGCGCCGTTCTGATAAGAGACAGGGACATCGATTCCAAGCTGCTCAACATACTCATGGCCTGAAACGTAGCTTCTTCCTGTGGATATTGAAACCGCAATTCCCATTTCGAGAGCGCAGCGTATAGCATTTTCATTTTCCTGAGAGATTTTCTTCTCATCATTTAGTAGAGTACCGTCGAGATCAATAACTATGAGCCGAATCATCTTCCAACCTCCAGCAGTCTATTACCTGAAAAGTCTCGAGCCTGTTGTTTTTTGACTTCACCCACCTGGCATGGATCGGAAATGCAAACTCCGGTGCCAGCCTTCCGTTCAGAACCCATTCTCTCGCTTCGGGGCTGTTGAACAATCCCGGATTGGCAATGATCTTGAGCACCATGGGACCCTCTACCCATCTAACTTCATCGATCGAATCAAGCGACTCCAGGGAAGCCGCGATCCTACCTCTCTTTCTTTCCGATGGAAGGGGACTGACATTTA
This sequence comes from Mesotoga sp. H07.pep.5.3, assembly GCF_002752615.1. Lineage (NCBI taxonomy): Bacteria > Thermotogati > Thermotogota > Thermotogae > Kosmotogales > Kosmotogaceae > Mesotoga > Mesotoga sp. H07.pep.5.3. The sequence continues at coordinate 48,304 of NZ_AYTV01000024.1, read as the reverse complement.
TCAGTGCAACGTTCTTAGAGAGCGGACCGATTATCTTTACGTTTGCCAGAGTATGTGAGAAATCATCTAATTCATCCAGCAAAATCTCATTTGAAATCGCAACCGAATATCCGTGATAGGAAGGTTTGGCCATAATTTTCAACAGGTGTTTCAACTTGCAGCCTTCCCTCACGGGTGCCTCGCCAATCTTTGGGACCTCGATATTAAGATAAGAAAACGCTTCTTCTATCTCAGCCTTGGTCCAATTTCTCAAAGGCGCGTAAAAACCATCCTTGATCACAATTCCCGTCTTTCCCCAGGTGTCCGACTGGTTGGCCCCAGTCGCAACAAGGCCGAGAACTCCCGATCTAACGGCCGGCAGTTTGGCCAATCTGGTACATCGATTGCATGAGGGACCACGCTTCCAAACGTTCTCCTGAGCTTCATAGCCCGGCGTAAACTCAAGTCTTAGGTCCAGCCTCTCTGCCAGGGATGCAACAATTTCTAGTCCTCTACTGTATGAGTAAGGGCCGAAGCAAACGTTTATCAATTTGACTCGATCACGTCCAAGAGCGTGCAAAGCCAAGTAGGCAACTAGGGTTGAATCAAGGCCTCCTGAGAAGGCCACTGTGAGTCTGTCCTTGCCGGCTAATTCTTTAATCTCATTTATCGTGTTGTTTATGGAATTCTCTATCTGTTCAGTCATCTTTTCAAGTATAACGCAAAGAAGGCGGCGCATGCCGCCTTCGATATTGACTCGATTCTATCCAAGTAGCTCGCGTTTCTTCTTCACAAGGAAAGAGGCTACGTGAATGCCCTTCGTTCCGCGGCCAAAGCCAGCGTCCATTCCGCAGGAAACTGCAAGGTCATTCGTTATTTGAGTTCCTCCAGAAATAATTATGACCTTGTCCCTTACGCCTTTTTCAACAGCTAGTTGCGCAATCTTCGTCATATTGTCTACATGCACTTCGTTGTGAGTTATTATCGTCGAAACCAGAATTGCATCTGCTCCAGTTTCGATAGCTGCATCGATGAACTTTTCAGGAGGAATGCTCGTTCCCAAGTATGTGTATTTGAAGCCGAACTTTTCGATTCCCCCGTGTTTGATGTCTAGAATCTCCCTTATCCCTACTGAGTGTTCATCGTTTCCAACGGTGCCGGCTACGACTCTCATGGGATGCTCATCTATGAAGGCGGTAATCTCCTCTTCACTCAAGAGATCGGGTTTTTGTGGCAGCTGCAAGGAATCTCTCACGATCTTGAATGGGACTTTCGCCTTGAGTTCCAGATATGTGCCTTCTACGGGATGGAGGACCGTCCTGCTTATGACGGAGGGATCGGTGAAGCCCATCCTTTTTGCGATTTCAATCGCGGCCGCCTCTGAGTGTTCGGGATCATCTGGAATGGTCATGTCGAGTTGAACCCATCCGTCACCCCACCATTCCACTTCAGGCGATATCAAGCCCTTTTCTCTGTCCTCGAGCTGCTGTGTGATCCTGAGATTCACATTGTCTGATTCATCTAGTTCGTCTATATACTTGATTTTCGACCGGTCGTGGAGAGTGCAGCCGCCAATAGGCTCGTCGGGAGAGGATAAGCCTTCCGGAATCCGGTTGTAGCCAAAGTGTTCGCAGACAGGAGCGAAGTAATCGGCATCCCTTGGGATTACGGTGCCTGCTCCTATACCTCCGTCTTTTGGTCTTGCTATTCCATCTCCATTTCGTTCCGGGTAAAGACCGTTATCGACGAAGAAGCCCTTCTCCGCCGCCTCGAAGTATCCACCGACTTCCAGTATCTCTTCCATCATAAGAATCGCACGCATTTTCAGCTCTCGAATGTTTGGTCTTACAACTTCTTCATTTACCTTGAGCAAATCCTTGATTCCATCCAGGGCAACAAGTGTATGTTTTGCTGTTTCTACCCCTCTGATCGAATTAACATGCCAGGGGACGTTTCTGCCTTCGTCGGGAGTTATCGTCGACTGGATGTCGGCTTTGGTCAATCTCGATATTAGGGTATCTAGAACATGTATTCTGGTTGCGTCGACAAGATCGGATTCGATGTATCTCGTGTTCATCTGCGCTCTGAACCTGTACTCTTTGAATAGTTCGCGAACAGTTAGCGCATATATGAAGTTCAACTTGAACTCAGGAGCCGGAGAAACGACGGGTGGAACCGTGGAAAGGGAGATCAAATCCTTTTTCATTCCGGCCTTGACAGAGAATACACAGTTGATCGCGTGCTGAACGAGGAGTTCCGGCATAACCTTCCATGCTTTTTTAGCAGAGGCGTTAGCGTTATGGGCGCCGTCGATCTGCAGCATGTCGACGCTTGCCATAATCTTCTTGGCCACGGCCGCATCGACAAAGGAGCGAAGCGGATTTATCCCCCTGTATAGAATGTTGTACTGAGGATCCTGGTGGGCTCCGTTTACTCCCTCTTCTGCGAAGAGAACGGCAATTTCCGGACCGGCCACGCCGCTGACATATGAGTGGAAGTTTATAGGTCTTCCAACTTCCTCCTCAATAATGTCAAGAGCCTTACGTGTGGCTCTAAGCTGCTTTCTCGTTATTGGGATACCACCGATCCCCTCGGGGGTTCCCTCTATTAGGCCGTCTATGTGGCTCTGGCCCAGTGTCCTTATTACCATTATGTGATCGGCCCCATGCCATGCGGCCATTCTCATTCTCCTGACATCGTCTTCGAATCTTCCAGAAGCTATTTCTGAAGTTATAACGGGATCGGGCTGAGGATCTATGTTGTCAAAGTAGTGAGAAGCGGGAAGACCCACGCTGTTCTTCAGAGGTTCGGAGATCTCGTCGTAGTAGAAGCCATCGACCTTCGTGCCTTCGGGAAGTTTCTTTCTCCAGGTCCAGCCCTTTCTCTTGGGTGCATAGTGTTCGAGATCCTTTAGAATCTCTTCCACTCTCAGCTTTTCATTGACGGGCAGCATTACGATCGCCTCCCCTGAAGTTAGAAACGAGAGCTTCCCATCCCTTTCCGACAGCTAGTTCTTCAACCGCCTTTTCCAGGGTCAGTGAATTCATCTTCGCGTAGGTTAGAACGATATTTCCGGCGCCCTTCCCGAGCAAACCGTGTTCGACGGCCTTCGTGACTATTGATCCAGCCTGCAAACTATCCAGCCCCATTCTAAGAAGCACAGAGCGTTCGATTGAAGGGCTTGTATTGGCCTTCGCAAGATCTATCAAGGGTTCTACAATCTTATCAGCCAGCTCCCAAAATCTTCTGTCGAGCTCCTCGTCGGTTAGATTCTTAAGATGCACACTCCGCTTCTCGAAATCATCACTTCTCTGAATCGACATCATCACTTACCTCCTTAACCAGTTCCCGAACCTTTGTCGCAGATATCTTCAGCTCTGCAGAGAGAAACTCGAAATCGCTATCGATCAGCGTTACTCCCTGTTTCATAAGCTGTTTGATATAAGATCTTCTAAGATCATCCATATTCACTTCTTTGTAAGCAATCTGCGAGTAGCTTTCGGGAATTGCGATTCTCTTGCCAGGTGAATCCATCTTGATCGGGTCTCCCCTGACTATCTCTACTCCATTGTCTCGCGCAAATGTAAGCTGTGCGCTTGGGAGCTTCCCGGCGCCAGTGTACTCGGTCTCCTGGACTACTATGATCTTGTCCTCGGGCAATTCTCTTGCGAGAGCTGTTGCCGCAGTGAGACTGGTGTTGCCTGCCGGTCCCCGTTGTAATCCCTCGAGCCTGGCCAGCATTTCGGTAACGTAGAAGACCTCTCCTTGAGTGACCAGAAGATATCTATCCATATATCTCAATGCTCGTGCAGCGTTTCTGGGAACATCGGATCTATCCGGAAGAACGGCAAAGGGTATGCCGAAACCGGTATGGCCCGTTGTGAAAGACTTCCTGTTGAAATCCCTGTCACTCGCCATGTGAAGGCCCGAAAGATCGACGCTGACACCGATAACCTTTGTCTGATCTGCACCGGCTTTAATAAGGCCTCTAGCCGTCCCGGTCAGATTCCCGCCGCCAGCATGCGTCGCGAGAACGTAGTCGGGATTTCTTCCGATAAGTGTATTTGACTGTTCTACTATCTCGTATCCGAGAGATTCTATGCCCGCAATTGCGTATGGTGTGTACAGTGAAGCATTGAAATAGCCGGTCTCTTCAAGAAGCAAAAGAAAGTAATAGAAGAGCTCCGGACCTACGGTCAGTTGAGCCACTTCCGCTCCGTAAGCTTCACAGGCACGAGCCTTCTCAAGTATCTCAGGCTGACCCTTTCCTCTGCTGTCGTAACACTCCTGAACAACGATGCACTTCAGGGCTCTCTTCATCGACTGAGATGCGACGGCCGCGCCATAGTTGCCGCTCGTTGCAGCGATGACTCCTTTGTATCCAAGCTCCTTGGCCCGTGAAACACTTATAGAGGCCCGTCGGTCTTTAAAACTGCCTGAAGGATTCGTCGCTTCATCCTTGAGAAAGATCCTTGCGCCATAGCCGGACTTGCTCATCGACCTGACCAATCTTGTGATGTTCTTCAGCTCTATCAGGGGAGTGTTTCCCACTCCGGTTTCCGATTGAATCCTTCTGATGGAAGCGATCGGATACGATGTATCCTTCATTAACCTCTCGTAATCAAAGGCGATTCCGTCCAGTTCGTATCTGTCGTAATCGACTCCCACAGTTGCCTTCATTATCTCTTTTCTTCTTGCCATAACGGCTTCGTAAGATCTATCTTTCATCGTTATCGCCACCGGTAAGCCATCTTGTCAACTCGTTTCCCGCTTCGGACAGTTCTGGAATGTAATCACCGAAGTTATGTTCGTGAGCCGGCTCAACAGCCTCAAGCTTTCCCGACACTTTTCTCCCTGAAGCCGTTTCTACCGTTACCATCTCACCTACTTCGGACTTTTCCTCCAAGAGAAAGCCTCTAACCCTTAGTTCGAGAGGGACTTCTTTCGTGTCCTCGGGAACCGAGGGCGCTCTTTCACCCGCAGCAAGGATTATTCGACGAATCTGCACCCACTGTCCCTTAATTACACTCATACTTAGATCTCCTTGATCTCGTTAAGCAAGCACCTGGGAATCGGGAGTTCACTCATCTCCAGAAGTCCCGGACCTGCCTCAATTACGGCAGGAATCATGTTCGTGGCAAGGGCGATCGTTCCCTTTCCGCCCGGGATTTCAGGCTTTATTGAAAGGTGAATGTCTGGTTCGCCAAATATGTCAATATAGTCTCCCGTGTCGACCCCTTCCTTTTCGGGAAGGATCTGCTGAGGATGAATCAGCTCTATCATCAACTTGTCTCCGCAGTAACCCCGGCCTATATGCCTGCATCCGGCCACCATTCCAGGCAAGACATGCGCAACGCTCGTCCTTCGTTCGGTTTTCGAGATGATCGGTTCTCGACTCTCCTCTATTCTGTCGATATCCCATCCCAGTGCGTTGCCGATCATTGCTATTGACTGTTGAAAGCCTATGTGCCCTACAATCTCTCCGGTTTCTATTCCCTTCTTGAACTCCTCTGGCGAGGTTCCGACTCCCTGGGTTCTCATCACGGTCCTACCGAAGGGCGAGAGGTCGTTAATCCTTCTCGCTTCGATTCTGTCAACCTTCAAGCATGCGCCCGTCATGGCGATTATTAGAAGGTCAAGTACGAATCCTGGGTTGATTCCTGTTCCCAGAATCGATACACCATAGCGCCATGCGATGTTTTCAAGCACCTCCGACTCTTCGGGATGCGAGAAAAACGGGAAAGCCATCTCTTCTGCTATCGTAAGAATGTCCACGTGGTGTCTGGCCACGGTTTCAATCTTCGTTAGAACTTCTTCGACGAAGGAATTTGTAGCAATAACCACAATGTCCGGTCTCGTTTCGGATACAGCCTTCTCCACATCTGAATAGATCTGCCGCCCAGTCTTTTCTCCGCCAAGATACTCTCCCAGGTCTCGGCCGATCTTCTGTGGATCCTTTTCAACGGCGCCAACAAGCCTGAGGCCCTCCTTCTGAGAAACATTTCTTGCCACGCCACTACCCATGGCGCCCAGGCCCCATACCAAAACCCTGTAAGCCATAAATAAACCTCCATTCTGAACTCTAGATTATTCAATTCAATACTATCATCGGAAAAAAAGCGAAGCTATTTTAGCAAAATGCGGCTATTCGTGAAAAAACCCGTTTAAACACACCTTGCGTGAGTATGTTTGAGTATGCGTAAGTATGGATAAGTTAACTAGAAGTGAGAATGACTCAGTACTCTATGGCGACTCTCTTGATCTCTTCGAGTGAAGTTATTCCGTCTATTACCTTCTGAACGCCGTCATTGTAAAGCGTTCTCATGCCACCGGATATTGCGGCGGCTGCGATCTCCCTTTCGGAAGCGTTTTCGCCTATAAGCTGTCTCAGCTTATTATCGACTACAAGTATCTCGCTGATACTGGTTCTTCCCCTGTATCCCATTCCGCGACACTCGGGGCAGCCGTTGCCGGGGATGTACTCACTGAAATCATCGCGATTGGGATAAAGCATCGAAGCTATCTTCCTTACTTCCTCTCTCACGGGAATCTTAACCTTGCAGTTGTTGCAGAGCTTACGGACCAGTCGCTGGCCCATGACTCCAATCAGGGATGTGCCAAGAAGAAATGGGTCGACACCCATATTGACAAGACGGGCCACGGCACCTGCTGCGCTGTTCGTGTGGATCGTTGAAAAGACCAGATGGCCGGTAAGTGAAGCCTCAATTGCCAGTTGGGCCGTCTCCCTGTCACGAATCTCTCCGACCATTATTATGTCGGGGTCCTGACGGAGAAATGATCTTAGGTATCTGGCAAAGGTCAATCCTATGTCTGTGTTTACCTGACACTGAGAGATTCCCTCAATGGTATATTCAACGGGGTCTTCGGCTGTAAGTACGTTTACTTTGTCGGAAGTAACCTGGTTTAGAACGGCAACGAGAGTGGTCGATTTTCCGCTACCCGTGGGACCGGATACCAGAATGATGCCGTATGGAGAGGTAATGATGCTTTCAAACCGCTGTCGGTTGTACTCCGAAAGGCCAAGGTCCTCGAGCTGTTTCTTCGCATTCGAGACACGAAGAATTCTCATGACGACCTTCTCACCGAAAATCGTCGGCATCGTCGAGACCCTCATGTCGAACTGCTCATTGCCACGGCGGATGTAGAACTTTCCGTCCTGCGGCATTCTCTTCTCAGAGATGTCTAGGTTACTCATAACCTTGATTCTAGAGACAACAGAATTATGTGCCTTTCTGGGATAGCTCAGTATCTTTCTCAGAACCCCGTCGACCCTCATCCTCGCTACGGCCATCTTTTCATAAGGTTCGAGATGGATGTCACTGGCGTCGCTTCTTATACCGTTATCGAGAAGTGAGTTTATGAATTTCGCGACCGGTGTGTCATCCGTTTCGTCGACCTTTTGCTCGTCGAGATCGACTTCTGAGTGCTGGTCTATGCTGAAGGTATTGTCGATTATCTCACTCGAAGCAGATTCTTCGTATGACGATCTGTAGAGAGCGTCGAACATCGGGGGAGGTACGAGAAGAGTGCTAATCTTGTTCCCGGTAAGGAATGAAAGCTCTCTGTCTATCTGGGGAACCTTCAGAACATCGGTCGTTACAACTCTCAATAGGCCAGTTTCTGGAAGATACTCTATAGGTATCACATTCAGCCTGTCGGCGACAGGCTTCGGAATCATCCTGAGAACTTCTGGAGAAAGCATGTTAGGTAGATCTTCCAGTACCTTCAGGCCGTACTGCTTCGAAAGCGAATCGTAGATGTCCTCCCAGGAGATTACTCCCATCCCAACGAGGACTTCTCCGATCGGCTTATTTACTTTTTTCTGCAGAGAAACAGCCTGCTGGAGAGTGTCTTCGCTTATCAAACCCTGGTCTATTAAAAGCTCTCCGAGTCTCTTGTAGACTCTCAACAATTACTCCTCCTCGCTAAGATCCAATCCAAACCTATAAATTGCAGGGATATCGGAAGCATCGCCCATCAGTTCACCTTCGTCGAGTTCCAGACCAGCCGCAATTAAAGTTATATCCAGTTCATCATCATTCATGTCGGGGTCGACAATAAGGCCGAGTTTCACATCGGCATCTTCGCTGCAGTTCTGTCTAACAATCGCCGCGGCGATATTCATTTCTCTAAGAGTTATATTCTTTGCAGAGACGTTCAGGATTATACCGGTTGCGTTATCTATGGGCTTTTCGAGAAGTCTGCTCTCAAGAGCTCTTCTTGCTGCTTCTTCGGCCCGTCTCTCACCCGAGCCGACTCCGATCCCTAGCATGGCCGTACCTGCATTTCTCAGAACTGATTCGACATCGGCGAAGTCAAGGTTGATGTAGCCACGTTTAGTTATTAACTCAGAGATACCCTTGATTCCGTGATGAAGCGTCTCGTCGGCCTTCGCAAATGCATCGACAATGGAAGTGTTTGGTGGTAGTTCCTGTAGTAACTTATTATTCGAGATTCGAATCAAAGTATCTACGGAATTCTTCAGCCTTCTGAGGCCCTCGTGCGCAGTCTTTAAACGGGTATTTCCTTCGAAGAAGAAGGGAGTTGTGACCACTGCAACCGTCAGAATTCCCATTTCTCTTGCGATAGAGGCTACTATCGGAGCTGCACCTGTACCGGTGCCTCCGCCCATTCCTGCGGTAATAAATAAAAGGTCTGTGTCTTCAAGGAACGTACCAATCTCATCTACCGATTCTTCTGCAGCTCTCTCGCCGACATTGGGGTTACCGCCGGCTCCCAGACCCCTTGTCAACTCCGTACCGAGCTGGATCTTCAGGTCGGCTTTATTGCTTTCAAGGACCTGGACATCAGTGTTGGCAGCAATAAATGTGACACCGTGAATGCCTTCGGATATCATCCTGTTGACTGCATTACCACCGGCTCCGCCCACACCGATTACTTTTATGGAAGGCAATCTAATTTGTGTGTTTTTTTTGCCTGTGTCAATCTCAAAGCTCATCATCTACACCTCCAAAGAAGAGGGATCTAATAAAAGATGCAAAACCTTTCTTGGGTCTCTCTACCACACTTTCCACCGCTTCTCCCTGAATCTCTTCTGGGGAGACCAGATTGCCCAAACACGAACTGAATATGGGATCATTAGCAACGTCGTGGCTATTCTCAATTCGCCTGTTAAAGCTCGTTTCGTACGTACCGATTCTCACAGGCATCTTAAGAGACTCGACTCCCACATCCGTTAACCCCCTGAGCTTAGATCCACCGCCTGTGAAGACCACTCCTCCCGGTATTCTCTCTTCTGAATACTCGGGATTGTTTATTACGAAGAGCTGAATTTCTTTGCGAATCTTATTCAGGAGTTCTTTAACCCTTGCATAGATGACTGTTGAGAGTCTTCTGACGGAGACATTCTTCCTTGTCCTCTCGTCCAGTCCAAAATACTCTACCACATCTTCAGCATCGGGCGGGAACATGCTGCAGTGGCCGTAATTCACGAGTAGTCTTTCGGCCTCGTCGACAGAAGTACCCAGGACTCTAGCGATGTCGAGAACGATATGTCGAATTCCAAGAGGAATTCTCGAAATGTATACGGGAAGGTTTTCTCTGTAGATTACCATTTCCGAGAAACTATGGCCAAGAACTACGCTGACCACACCGTGCTGCTTCTCGGTATCCGTGAGTACGGCTTCGGAGGCGGAGATAAGCGCAGGAGAGATGAAGAAGTCACCTCTGCCAAAAAGCTCTTCGAAGAGCCTCCGGAATATCTCTACTGATTTGCCTTCGCTGGAAACGAAGACCATCTCGACATTGAGTTTCTTCGCGTACATCTCAACCGGGTTGAAAACGACTTTGTCATCGTCGAGAATGTATTTGCGAATGTAACTCCTGTGTATGTTGGTGTTCCCGGTCTTCATTTTCTCGGCCTTGAGTCTGCTCATCAAACCGACAATCGTCTGTTCCTTTACCATCACCTGTTTATCTTCAGACAGGACTTCTTCGATATTTTGAGAGAATACCGAGTAATCACCATCCGTAAAACTTATCTTGAAGTCCGCTTCTACGTCCTTCTTTCCCATTTGACCCGTAAGATCTTCGATCAACTTCTGAATAGACTGTTTAAGAGCGACAGCATCTTTCACTTCGCCCTTGTCGAGTCCAACAGTCTTAACGCTTCCATAGGCTTCAAGAGTCATCTCACCTGTCTGTTCACTACTTACCACCACACCTTTTAGGGTGTTCGTGCCAACATCGAGAGAAACTGTATAATCCTTCCCCCTGGCCATCAATGTCACCTCGCTCTCAACAGTTTACCATCACTCAAGAAAATATATTCGCTCCTGTCGGAGGCGTTTTCCAACTGAAGAAGCAGCTCCTTGTTTGTCTCCAAACTCTCCCAATCAAGTACCTTAACTCTGATTCCTCTCCTGAGAAGCAACACGTTGTTCTCGAAATCAAAGTACGATACCAGTGTAAGAACTCTTCTGTCAGCAAGAATGCTCTCTACCGCTCCGGCAAAAATATCTATGTCTCTTTCGCTGGCTACATAAACTCCATCGGTCAGAATGAACTGTATTCCACCCATAATCGGATAGCTTAGGATTTCAGAAAGATGGGCATAGTCTACTATAACAAAATCCTCCGAAACCCAGTAGTATTTGCCCTCGTAGCTGACGATATACTTACCAGGTTTCAAATAAACTCTACCGCCTGAAACATCAACACTTCCCGGTGGGTAAATTATATCAGTTTTCCAGGCTCTTCTAAAGGCCAGCGGAAATTCAATGAGAATCTCGTCCTTATTTACAATCCTGGTTAACTGCTCTACGGGTTCAGTGAAAAACGACTCTAGCACGAAGTTCACTATAGACAATATCCACATGGCAAAGAGAATCACCATGCAAATTCCGGCTCTCAGTGAAAGACTCATACGTCAAGATTGGAAATACTCAATGCATGCCGTTGGATAAACGACCTTCTTTCCTCCACCTCGCTACCCATTAGTATTGTGAATACCCGATCTGCTTCCTCCGCATCTTCTATGGTTATCTTCACAAGTTTTCTGTCATTTGGATTCATCGTTGTTTCCCACAGTTGCTCGGGATTCATCTCGCCGAGTCCCTTGAATCTCGAGTAATTCAGTTTTCTGTCTGAATGCTCCTTAAGAAAAGTCGTCAACTCCTCGTCGCTGTAGAAGTAGTGCTTTTGCCTGTTAAACTCGATCTTGTACAGGGGGGCTTGAGCAACGTAGACCTTTCCGTTTGTTATGAGTGGGGTCATGTAACGATAGAAGAGGGTCAAGAGAAGCGTCGTGATATGTGCGCCGTCTACGTCGGCGTCAGTCATGATGATTATCTTCCCGTATCTCAGATTCTTGATCTCGAAATCCTCCCCCATCCCGGTTCCAAGGGCAACAATGATATTACTTATCGTTTCGCTTTTCAACATCCTGTCCAGACCGGCCTTTTCGACGTTCAATATCTTTCCCCGGAGAGGAAGTATGGCTTGCGTCTCCCTCGAACGTGCCATCTTTGCCGAACCACCGGCAGAATCACCTTCAACTATGAAGATCTCTGTCTCGTCGAGGTTCTCGGAGATACAATCGGCTAGTTTGCCTGGCAGGGTCGTGTTTTCGAGCGCGTTCTTTCTGCGGACCATTTCTCTAGCCTTTTTGGCAGCAAGCCTTGCCCTGGAAGCCTCCAGAGCTTTACTGAGGATCGCTTTGAGATCCTTTTGATTGTAATCGAAGTACTCTTCAAGCTTCTCCTTGACTACCTTCATTACTGCTTCGAAAGCCTCGTCATTTCCAAGTTTTGCCTTTGTCTGACCCTCAAACTGAGGTTCCTTGACAAAGACGCTTAGGATTGCTGACAGCCCTTCTCGAAGATCTTCGCCCTGAAGGTTCGGATCCTTGTCTTTGAGTACGTTGTGCTTTCTGCCGACATCATTCATTGTCTTCGTTAGAACCGTCTTGAAGCCAGTCAAGTGGGTTCCGCCCTCTATGGTCTTTATGTTGTTTACGAAAGTAAGAATGTCTTCGTCGTAGGAAGATGTATACTGCATCGCAAGCTGTATCTTGACATCGTTGTACGTGCCTTCCAGATAGATCGGATCCTTATGGATGGATTTCTTGTTCTTCGTTAGAGCCTTCACGAACTCTACGATTCCGCCTTCGAAATGATAGCTCCTCTTTTCTCCGATTCTTCTGTCTTCGAAGGTGATCTTGATTCCACCGTTGAGGTAAGCAAGTTCCTTGAACCTCGCCTCAAGAATATCGAAGTCGAAGTCAGTAACGGTAAAAACAAGTGGATCGGGCTTGAAACTTGTTACCGTTCCCGTCTCGTTGGTCTCCCCGACGACTTCCACCGGAGCAAGGGCCTTGCCTCGTTCGTATTTCTGCCTGTAAATCTTTCCATCGACCATTACCTCAACGATCATCCATTCGGACAGGGCATTGACAACGGAAGCGCCCACACCGTGAAGACCTCCGCTGATCTTGTAAGAGTCCTTGGAGAACTTGCCTCCCGCGTGAAGCGTTGTCATTACAACTTCGAGAGCACTTGTCCCGGTATCGGGATGGATGTCTATCGGAATTCCACGCCCGTTGTCACTAACAATTACAGAGCCGTCCTCCGTAATTACGATATTGATCCTGTCGCAGAATCCCCCCATAGCTTCGTCGATACTGTTGTCGACGATCTCGTAGACAAGATGGTGAAGCCCCGACTTTCCTGTCGACCCAATGTACATTCCGGGCCGTTTTCTGACGGGATCGAGTCCCTTCAGAATCTTTATGTTTTGTGCGTTGTATAAATCAGACATTTAACACCTCCAGGTCTACCGTCCAATTCTAAATCTGATTCTCTTGATTGCTTCTACTCCCAGTGAAGAGTTCATCCTTTCAAGCAGGATTTTCTCTCGTAGTTTCATCTCATTAAGCCACATACCGTCGTCGACTCGAATTATCAGGGTTCCTTCCGAGAAATCGACGATCGACGAGTGATTTGCGATAGGCTCTCCAACAATCTCTCCCCAATCTTTGTTAAGCTCAAAAACCCGTATCTTTCTGAACAGGCTTGAGCTCTTCGCGAGATCGTTAAATATCTGCCCTATAGTTCGATGGTTCCACTTCATCCAATCCGCTCCAGTTACTATCCTCGGTCATTATATATCCTTCGAAATTATCCAGCAGCAGTCTAGTCATACCGTCGGTGAAGTCTTCAATAAGCACTTTATCTTCAAGTCTTCGCACCGGCACGATTCCGACGCTCGTGTGAGTTATGAAGATCTCCTCGGCGCAGAAAAGCTCCCACGCGGGAACCGGCCTCTTCTCCACCGAAATCTCCAGCGATTCGCACAGCCCGATTACGTTGTCTCTGGTAATTCCCGGAAGTACCCCGGATCTTATGTCGGGCGTAACAACAGAACCGTCCTTCACGAGAAAGACGTTTGAAAAGGAGCCTTCACAGACGTTACCCTTTTCATTCAAAATGAGCATATCGTAGTTGTCCCCGAGCGCCTTTCTCGTCCTTATGATCCAGCTTGAACCGGGCATTTTCAGTTGAGGATTGACTATGTCGGCGGAGGGCTTCAAAAAAGGTGAGATTGAGATCTTTACACCCAGTTCGTAGATGTCTTTAGATGGTGAAGGAAGATCACTGAAAATAATCGCTGGTCTACTTCGTGCTCCATCACTCATAAGGGAGATTCGAATTCTGAAATCCTGGGTCTGAAATCCCTTGTTTTTTTCCAGCCCCTCCATGATTATTGAGTTGAGTTCCTTACAGGTAAATGGAACTTCCAGCCCCATCAGTGCCGCCGACTGCTTAAGTCTTTCAAAATGCTTTCTGAATGCAAAAGGCAATCCGTTATACGTTCGAACTACTTCATAGACCGACTCGCTGTTCATTACGCCCGGATAGAGAACACTTACGAGCGAAGACTGTTCATCGCACCACTGATCGGCAATATAGTTCAGCATCGGAACCCTCCCTTTGGCTCTCAATAGAAATTATCGTTGCATTCACAAAGCCTTCGTGCGCCCCTTCAATCGCATGAGGCGCATAGAACTCATCAAATCCGCTGCTTTCTGTATGGCCTGTCTTTTCAATCAAAACACACGCCTTTCTCCCGATTTGTCTCTCGAGATACTTTTTCCTTGATCTCTTTCCAGCCTCGATGAGCTCGTGCGATCTAGCTTTCTTCGTGCCTGAATCTATCTGATCCTTCATCTCCGCTGCTTCCGTTCCAGGTCTCCTCGAAAAACGGAAGACGTGCACCTTCAAGAATTCAACCTGTTCAACGACTTTCAGACTCTCGTTATGATCTGAGTCATTCTCACCTGGAAATCCAGTTATAAGATCTGTGGTGAATGCAAATCTAGAATCGACCGATCTGGCCCTATCTACTGCTCTTAGATACTCATCTACAGTGTACTTCCGTCTCATCGCTCTTAGTATTCTATCTGAACCGCTTTGAAGCGAGAGATGCAGGTGTCTCGCTATCCTCCGAGAAGTAGTGATTAAATGAAGGAGCTCACCGTCCACTCTATCCGGGTCCAGGGAACCTAGCCGGATTCTCCATTCTCCTTCGAGCTTATCGAGCTCGATGAGTAGTTTCACCAGCGAGGAATCGAAATCGAAGCCATAGTACCCGATATTGATTCCGGTCAGAACGATCTCTCTGTAACCTCTGGAAACTAATCCTTCAAACTCCCTCTTCACCAGATCTATTGGTTTACTAATAATCTTGCTTCCCCTTGCGAGCCTCACACTGCAATAAGAGCAGCGATTCAAACAGCCGTCCTCAATCCCTAGGAAGGCCCTCGTTCTTCCTTCAATGCTTGAAGTGACGGTTAGGAATTCACTTGGTGCAACTCCGTCGGGGCGATTCAGCTGACGGGATACATACTTGTGTATTGCCTTTTTTTCTTTGACTCCGATCACTTCATCAGCTCCAAGTTCTCTTAACTCATTAGGAGAAAGCTGTGAGTAGCAACCGGTTATTATGATTTTTGAGTTGGGGTTAAGTCCCTTCAACCTCCTGAAAAGCTGCCTGAGTTTTCGTTCTGCTTCGGAGGTTACTGTACACGAATTTACAATGAAGAGATCTGCCTTGTCCTGTGAAAAGCCCACTTCGTAATCGTGCAGCATCTCGGCCATTGCTTGGGATTCGTATTGGTTCATTTTGCAGCCAAACGTATAGATTGAAACCTTTTGCTTCATCTATTGATCTTGCCTTGAGTTGCTACGTGTATAAGATAAATCCTGTTAACTATTCCCACTAGCTTTCCTTCATCGTCTACGACGGGCATGATTTTTAGCCCGTTCTTGATCAGAAGGTCGGCGGCGTATATGACCGTATCGTCGGGCTTTATGAGAATGGGAGGTTTGACCATGTGCTGAGAAACGTGATCATCCTTTATCTTGCCAAGCCGGATAACAAACTGGTGAGTATCAGGAATGAACGATGCCGATTGAAGAAGGCTGAAGTAACTTGGGAGAGCGCTTTTGATAACGTCGCTTTCGCTCAAGAATCCCACAACCTTGAACTCGTCATCTACCACCGGTAACCCTGATTTATTCTGTCTCAAGCAGAATACAATGAAATCCTCGATCGTCTCATCTTCGAAGATTGCCGATACGTCTCTTATCATAGCTTCTTTGACTTTCATAGAGATCACTCCAGCTTTCGGATATCGAAGGAATCAAGGTGTCGCTCGATATCCTCAAGTGAGATAAGTTCCTTACCTATATATTCGGCTTCCGCAACGGCAGCAGCCATTCCCCTCTTCGCCGCCAGAAGGCAATCGTTCTCGTTTTCTATCATGGAATGTACCACTCCTGTCATGAAGGCATCTCCGGTTCCCAAAAGGTGAGACCTGTCTATGTGAGCCTTGGTTTTGAACAACCATATTCCGTCTCTCGTGGCTATGACGTCGCCTTCGATAGCATAAGAAAGTATTGCCAATCGGGAACCGCTTTCGATAATCTTCTTCGCGGCTCTGACGTAATCTTCGAGTTCTACCATGGTCTCGGCGAATAACAGTTTCCTGCTTCTCAAATCAGGTCTGGCAACGGTGATAACTCCAGCCTCCACAGCTATTTCGAATGCCGGCCCGATTCCTTCTGCAAAGGAAATCTTGCCCGAGTCAGTGACTTTCTTGCACAGAGTCTTACAGATTTCGTTGTCTACGCCTCTCGGAATGCTGCCCGAGACGACTACATGCTTCACCCGTGAAAGAGCGACTTCGAATCTTCGAATGAACATCCTCAAATCATCAGGCTTGATCAAGGGCCCGGATGAGTTAATCTCGGTTATAGTCTCGCCAAGTGGATCGACGATTGCTATGTTTTCCCTGGTCTCTTCTTCTACATGGACAAAGGCGGTTGTGATCAAATCACTGATCAAACGCACTCTCTCTTCGACGACTTTTCCTATGTATCCACCCAGAAATCCCATGGCAACGTTCCGAACTCCAAGACCGGAGAGAATAACCGATACGTTTATGCCCTTACCGCCTGGGTCCATTACCGAGTGGCTGGGATTCTTCACCCTGTGGAACTCGTTAATCTTGAAATTCTCAACAATAATCTCCCTGTCCAGTGCAGGGTTAAGCGTAACGGTAAGAACGTCCACGGTTCACCTCCGATGGGAAGAAATTATCGGTTGTTCAAAACGAAAACTTCGGGACTTCCGACATATGAAATTTTACCATTTTTAAGAACAATCAACAAATCGGAAATGTCTAGAAGCCTCAAAACAAACCTTGAAGAGATTATCATTGTCACACCGTTCCTTGTATCCAAAAGAACGTTTTTCACTTCAGTACAGGCGTCGTCATCTAGGTGGTCTAAAATGTTGTCGAGAATGATTATCTCCGGGTGTCGTATGAGGGTGGAGAATACGAGCAGTGAGAGTCTCTTGAAAAGAGGTATTGTCTTTAGAGAGGTTTCCGCCTTCAGCGAAAGCAAATCCAAGAGATCGAGTTCATGAAAGAGATCCAATTCGCTTTCCGCGAAGTCTTCGAACTCAAATCGCTTGCCTTTCAAAAACCTGAAGAATTCTTTTAGAGTAAAATTAGACATTGCCTCAAGAAAGGTCGTGTCAACGTAAGCAACTCTCTTCCTCACGCTCTTTCTTTCAAGGGAGTCTATATCCTCGCCGAACAGCTTGATCGATCCTGTATAGCTAACTCTGTCAAACAGTTCTTCATTCAAGTGAATGAAACTTCTGAGAAGCGCCGATTTACCAGACCCTCTTGCGCCTTGCAAGAGTGAGATGCTCCCCTTCGGCACATCAAGGGTGATGTCGTCGAGCATCTTCCTTCCTTCGACAAGTAGAGTAAAACCCTTCAATGAAAGAGCAGTCTCAATCACGAGACTGCTCCTCTTTGCCGTTCTTATCATTCAGGCGAGTATATATCTCCCTGTTGGCGAGTAAATCGCCATTCTTAGCCTTTTTCAATAATTCAATCTGGGAAAGAATTCTGGGACTTGTTTCAACCGGTCTTGCTCTCTTTTTTTCGGCCAAGTTTTCACGTCCCTTCGTCGATGTACTTTATTATAAACACAGACTCTTTGCTCTGAAATGATGCAATAATTAAGAGCCTGTAATTAAATGGCTAAATCAGTCGCGTTTGGACGTGTTCAGCATACCCAGGAGAGCCTTGAGCTGCTTGCTTCTAGAGGGATGTCTGAGCTTCCTTAGAGCCTTTACTTCGATCTGACGGATTCTCTCTCTAGTTACGTTAAAAAACTGACCGACTTCTTCGAGGGTCTTTGTCTTTCCGTCCAGAAGTCCATATCTCATCTTAAGCACCATCGCCTCTCTCGGAGAGAGAGTATCGAGAATCTGATCGATCTGCTCTCTAAGAAGCATCTTCATCGCGGCTTCCTCTGGCTGTTCCATGGAGTCATCGTGGATAAAGTCGCCCATAGTCGATTCTTCGTCGCCACTTATCGGCGACTCGAGAGAGACAGTTTCTTTCGAGGCGGCCAGGATCTCCTCTATCTTTTCCGGTGTCTTGCCGGTTAGGTTTCCAAGCTGCTCTATCGTTGGATACTCACCGTGGTCCTGCAAGTGTTCTCGTATGACTTTGTTGAGCTTGTTTATTGTTTCAACCATATGGACGGGAACTCTTATAGTTCTTGCCTGGTCTGCAATAGCTCTTGTTATAGCCTGTCTTATCCACCATGTGGCGTAAGTGCTGAACTTGTATCCCTTCTTCCAGTCGAATTTCTCTACAGCCTTGATAAGCCCGATGTTTCCCTCTTGAATGAGATCAAGAAAGGTCAAACCGCGTCCGATATACCTCTTTGCAATGGAAACTACCAGTCTCAAGTTCGCAGTGATTAGCTCTTCCTTAGCCTTCGGCTCTCCCTTTTGTGCTCGACGGGCAAGCTCCCTTTCCCTGCTTGGCGTGAGAAGAGAGATCTTGCCAATTTCCTTCAGATACATCTTTATTGGGTCTTTTAATGATATGTTGTCATACATCTCAGGCGTAGTTTCAAGTATCGAAACAAGCTCCTCGCTGCTTTCGTTTTCTATGTCATCGTCATCTTCAACTGGTTCCTTTTCGACAATATTGATCTTGTTCTTTTCGAATTCCTCGTATATCGATTCAACGAGACTAGAGTCAAAGCCTTCGTAATCCGGCGGGAAAGCGCTGTCTATATCTTCGTATGTAACAAATCCCTTCTTCTTTCCCTGTCTAAGAAGTTTCTTGATTCGTTTGTCTATCTCTTCCTTTGTCATTAAAGCACCATTATCGCCTGTCTCATCTACATCGGGTTCGTCGACCGCTATTTTCTCGGCAAGAGATTTGATGTTCTCCGCAATCACCTTGGTCCCTGACTTTGTGTTCTTCTGTTTTTCCAAACTAATCGCCACCCTTCATCTTTCTCTCGAGCATTCTTCTTAGCTCGATCCTCCTGATCAGCAAAGCCTTTCTTGTCCCCTCATCCTTGACCTTTGGAAGTCTTCTGTCAATCTCTGCCATCTCTTCTTCCACAAGTCTCTTGTTGGCATACAATCCGGTTGTCTGGAGAACACGTTGTGCGGTGTCATAATCAATGCAAGTAGATGCCAGTTCGATCAATTCTCTGCCAATACTTTCGTCCACCAGATCGAGTAACTCCTCGAGTTCCAGACCCTTTTTCATTCCTTTAAGGAGTTCCTTCAGGTCTCTGCTTTCATTCATCAACTCTATCTGTTTGACAACCGTTGCCCTCAGCTTCGGATGCTGCAAATATATCCTGATGTGATCCTTGAGTTTCAGAACTAAACCGCTTTTCATTTCCCCGCCGGAGCTCTTTGACATTCCACCGCGAAGTGCGGACTCAAGCTCTCGCTCCGAATAACCTGTTTTCTGTGCAAGCGCTGCAATCGTCGACTGAACGGCAGCAAGGTTTCCAGTGCTTCTGAATGAGATCACATATGGCTTGAGATGCTCTATAAGGTGCTTTCGGCCCAAGGGAATCGACAGATCGAGTTTTCTCGAAAAGAACTCGACTCTGAAGGCAGGCCCCGGAATCGCAAGCGCTAGGATCTCCTTTATCGCCTTTGGACCTTCTGCAACAAACAAATCAGCCGGATCCTTATGATCTCTTGAAAAAACAACGGCCGTTCCAAAGTCCAGCTTCTCTGCAATGTCTATGGACCTAAGTGATGCTGCCTGACCAGCCTCGTCGGAATCTAGAAAGAACAAGAGGTTACGCGTATAATTTCCTAGAATTCTAAGATGTCTTTCCGTCAGTGCAGTACCGAGCAGACCCACCGAGTTCGTTATTCCTGCCTCGAACAGAGATATGACATCAAAATACCCTTCCGCTATCACCGCGTAGTTCAACTGTTTAATGGCCGCTCTAGCACGTGAAAGATTGAATAAGAGTCTATTTTTCTGGAAGTATTTCGACTCGGATGAGTTGATGTATTTCGGCCCCTTTTCGGCATCCATGATTCTACCGCCGAAGCCAACAACTTTACCCGATTCATTATCAATTGGAATCATAAGCCTGCCAGCAAATCTATCGCTATTGGTCGCTCCTCTCCTCACCAGAATCCCCAGTTGAAGAAGCGTCTTTTCATCGGTTCTCAATTTCGACGGCAGTGACTGCGAAAAAGTTCTCTCATCCGGTGAATAACCGAGCTGAAATTCGTCTATCGTGTTCTGGGAGATCTTTCGCTTTTCCAGAATATAGGCCATTGTCTCGGCACTCTTCTCTTTTAGTTCTCTATTGTAAATACCCGCAAGCCGAGACATGATCGTCGTGAATTTATCGTACTCGGACTCGGCCGTATCGACCTGAATGGGAATGCCTGCATAATCGGCAAGTCTCTTAACTGCCTCTGCGAACGACAGATTCTCGATCTTCTGGTAGAAAGAAATCACATCACCTTTTTCACCGCAGCCAAAGCAATGAAAGAAGCCCCTTTGAGGGTGGACATAAAATGAAGGGTCGTTGTCGTTGTGAAACGGGCATAGTCCCCTGTAAGAGCTTCCGGCCTTCTGCAGGTTCACATAGCGCCCTATGAAATCGACGATGTTTATGGACTTTTTTATCTCGTCGAGTTCCTCTTTGGTGAACACTGAATCACCACCGGCAAAAAAAGGCCCATACGCTCTCTGTACGGGCCGTATTTTTCGAAACGTGTTAACGCTTGGAGAATTGAGGTGCTCTTCTTGCTTTCTTGAGGCCGTATTTCTTTCTCTCGACTTCTCTGGAGTCTCTCGTCAAGAGACTGTTTTGTCGTAGAAGCTTCTTGAGATCAGGATTGAACTTAACGAGCGCTCTGGCGATTCCTAGACTTATCGCGCCAGCCTGGCCGCCAAGTCCACCGCCGTTTACTCTTATCAGCATGTCGAATCTACCTATGGTGTTTGTGACTACGGCCGGTTTCAGCGCACTCCTGACCCATGCGTCATTTGAAAGGTATTCCTTAAGATCCTTGTATTCTTTTCCATTTATTAAGAGCTTACCGGTTCCAGGTCTCAGGTGAACTCTCGCAACAGAGGTCTTCCTTCTGCCTGTTCCGTAATAATCAACAAAGTCAGCCATGCCTCAACCTCCTCATTTAACCAGTTCTATAAGTTCGGGCTTCTGAGCGGCGTGCTCATGCTCGGGACCTGCATATACCTTTAGCTTCTTAAGCATCTTTTCACCAAGAGCCTTCTTGGGGAGCATTCTCTTCACCGCAAGTCTTACAACCCTATCCGGAAACTTGTCCATCATCTGTCTTGCCGTTCTTTCCTTTATGCCTCCCGGATAACCCGAATATCTGTAGTACTTCTTTTTGTCGAGTTTCTTGCCGGTAAGCTTGACCTTGTCGGCATTAACTACTATGACGAAATCACCGGTATCAAGATGGGGAGTGTAGTACGGCTTGTTTTTTCCCATAAGCACCATTGCTATCTGTCCAGCAAGTCTTCCCAGCGGGACGTCAGTCGCATCGACGACGTACCATTTCTTCTCTATCTTGTTTCCATTATGATCAACCAGATAACCGAGTGTCTTCTCGATTTCTCCCTTTCTTTTCGTCTGCACCTTGGAGTGGGTTACTGCCCATCTGCACAAAGGTGTCTTCTGAATCTTCATAGATGCAATCCTCCTTAACCGAACAGCTTACTCGCTGTAGACACTGACGAACTTGCGGTTGTTTTTCTCTTCGAAGTGAACCTTGCCATCAATAAGAGCAAAGAGGGTATGGTCTCTGCCGAGCCCTACGTTCTTACCGGCGTGGATCTTTGTTCCTCTCTGTCTAACAATTATGGAACCCGCCTTCACGGCTGAAGATTCGCCTCTTTTAATCCCAAGATACTTGGGATTACTCTCTCTTCCGTTTGACCTTCCAGCGCTTTTCCGGGCCATCTCATTTCACCCCCGTCTCGATCTTCTCAATAGAGACTTCCGTGAACCACTGTCTGTGACCGTTTACTCTGTCGAAGTTCTTTCGGGGTCCAAACTTGACCACAAGCACCTTTTTGTCTCTACCGTGAGAAACAACCTTGCCTACAACTTTTGCGCCGTCCACATAAGGTTTGCCTACCGTTGCTTCTTCTCCGTTGTGGACGAGAATCACTCTGTCGAAGACTATCTCGTCTCCGCTTTCCTTTCCATTCTGCCTTTCGGTGAAGAGAGTCATGCCTTCCTCGACCTTATACTGTCTTCCCGAGGCTTCAATGATGGCATACACTAATAGCCACCTCCTCATGCAATAGAAATGTGCTGAAACGAGGTACCTTTCGGATTTCAGACCTGCTTCAAGCACGAAAAACCACTCGCGAACAACATTCTATCATAATTGGTAGTGGGAGAACAGTGTCTGAGTAACGTTTATATTACGAACGAGAAAGAGTTTTGAATTGATTGAGATCTCTCTGACCCCCAAGTTTACCATATTGACAGCCCTATTGCCCGTGATATAATCAGTTACGAAAACGGAGGCGTATCCTAATTGGCTAAGGAGCCGGTCTCGAAAATCGGTGGGGTTGACGCCCCTTGTGGGTTCGAGTCCCACCGCCTCCGCCAGTGGGCGGTTGCGCCCTTATTTTTTGGAGGTGGTATCGTGATCCTCAAAGAGACCTTAGAGCTTCTGAAGAGTAAGAAGGGTAAGATGGATTACTCCATTCCAAAGGAATGGTTGCCTGACGGGTACTCAGGTACCGTGAAGCTTAGAGATCGATACATATTTGTGGACCCATACGAGTTCGGTTCAAGCATAATTGAAAGTATTGCCGCTAAAGCCGAAGCAGGAGTCGACTATTCGAAGTCGCTGGGCAGGATCAGAAACGAGAGCGACAATCTCTGGATCAAATCCGCAATCGTTTACGGATCATTCGTGAGGTCGACCACAGCCTACTCGCATCACGACCCGGAATTCTTCTCAGATCTCCATTCGCAGGAATACTCGGAATCAGGGACCTTCCTTAAGATGATCTATATGCTTCCATATCTATCGAAGATGGGCTTCGACACTCTTTACTTCCTCCCTGTTACTAGCTACAGCGACAAGTTCAGGAAGGGAGAACTAGGCTCACCTTACTCTGTGAAGGATTTCTTCTCAATCGATGAACGCTATCACGATGTCTTGCTTGAGGATATGGACGTCGAGCACGAATTCAAGGCATTTGTCGAAGCGGCCCATATTATGGGAATGAGGATCGTTCTAGACTTCATCCCAAGAACTTCCGCTAGAGACTCTGCCTTGATACTCAAACATCCCGAGTGGTTCTACTGGATAGACGCATCTCATCTCAAGGACTACAGGCCGCCCAGGATTGAGGGTCTCGGCTTCGACCAGGCCAGGGTTGAGACGTTGCCTGTTATCTACTCGAATGAGAACGTGAAGAAGCATCTGGCGATGTTCAGGTACTCGCCGGAGAAACTCAATCCGGAAAAGTGGAGAAACTTCGTCGCCCACCACGAAGGAAGAGACAACTTCCTTGATGAGCTCGTTTCGGAGTTCGGCGTAATAACACCTCCGGGTTTTTCCGACTGGATAAACGACAACCAGCCCACCTGGGACGATGTTACCTTCCTGAGGCTGTACAAAGATCATCCCGAGGAATCACGGAAATTTCTTTCAGAGGACCAGCCTCCCTATGTTCTCTTTGATGTAGTAAAATCATCCTTCTTTCCTGGGAAAGAACCCATGACGGATCTCTGGGAAACCATTGAGAATATTATGCCCTTTTACAACAGCAAATTTGGCGTCGATGGCGCAAGGCTCGACATGGGTCACGCCCTCCCCAGAGAGTTAGAGCTTAGAATAATTCGTAAGGCTAAGCAGAACGACGCTTCGTTTGCAATTATTGCCGAAGAACTTGTGATGGGGAATGACGAGAAGGCGAGACAGTCTGGCTACGACTGTATTTTGGGGAATACATGGTGGATGGAACCGAGAATAACTGAGGGAAAATTCAAAGAACTTGTATACGAGATTCTTCCCAGACTACGCGTGCCGACGCTGGCCTGTGTTGAAACTCCAGACACTCCCAGGGCAGTCGCGAGACCGAACGGGAAGAAGTTTTCGCGCTTTGCGACGGTTCTG
This sequence comes from Mesotoga sp. H07.pep.5.3, assembly GCF_002752615.1. Taxonomy (NCBI): domain Bacteria; kingdom Thermotogati; phylum Thermotogota; class Thermotogae; order Kosmotogales; family Kosmotogaceae; genus Mesotoga; species Mesotoga sp. H07.pep.5.3. The sequence continues at coordinate 24,298 of NZ_AYTV01000024.1, read as the reverse complement.
AACTACTTCTTGCCTAACGGAATAACTTACGTCAATTCCGGCCAGGAGATATTCGAGATACAACCGATGAACCTGGGCCTGGATAACGACGAGGAAGGCAGATATGTCCTTCCGCCTAACGATCCATTCTACGGCAAGCTGGCTTTCTTCGATCCGTATGTTCTCCACTGGAATGCGGATGACGACATGGTCGATCTGATTTCCCTTCTCTCTTCACTGAGAAGAGATAATCTTGAGCTCATCAACGCCCATGATTTGAAACTTCTCTGGGAGGAAGACATCGAATCTGCAGGACTCTTCTACTGGAATGGGTCGAAGGGATTGCTGGTTGTAGCTAATGGTGACTTCCAAAGCATGAAGGATTTTCACATAAACCTGGGTTATTACACTTGGAAGAGCGAACACAAAGTTGCGTGGAAGCTCAAGGGTTTCGATGGTCACTCGGAATGGAAGGTAGGAGGCGACTTTCATCTCTCGTTAGGCCCCGGAGAGGTGGCAGTGGCAGAAATCAAATAAAAAACGGGCCCCGGTGGGGCCCTTCCTATATCTAGGAATTACTTCTTTGGCTGTACATAGAACCTTACTGCCGTTCTTACTTCTCCGTCGATGTCAACATCCGAAAAGGTTGGAACACATACGAGATCCATACCGCTTGGAGCAACGTAACCTCTGGCGATTGCTATGGCCTTTACTGCCTGGTTGACCGCTCCAGCTCCAATAGCCTGAATCTCTGCTACGCCCTTCTCTCTGAGTACTCCGGCAAGTGCACCAGCAACTGCGTTTGGTTTTGAGTGGGTTGCTACCTTTAGTACTTCCATGACTGCTACCTCCTCTTGAGATCTGTCATGCTACTGGGAGAGAGATTTAGGATGGTGCGCCCGGCAGGATTTGAACCCGCAACCATCGGAGCCGAAATCCGATGCTCTATCCGTTGAGCCACGGGCGCATGGAAAAAGAGAAAATTGGGGTGGCTGGCGGGGTTCGAACCCGCGGCCGCCTGATCCACAGTCAGGCGCTCTTCCAACTGAGCTACAACCACCGTAGAAATTGCGTGGCGCGCCCGGCAGGACTCGAACCTGCAACCACCGGATTAGAAGTCCAGTGCTCTATCCATTGAGCCACGGGCGCTGGAGCGGCCGACGGGAGTCGAACCCGCAACATTCGCCTTGGAAGGGCGATACTCTACCAATTGAGCTACAGCCGCACTAATGACCCTTGGTCGGGAAGACAGGATTTGAACCTGCGACCTCCTGTGCCCAAGACAGGCGCGCTTCCAACTGCGCTACTCCCCGCTCACGAATCTAAATATATCAGATTTTGAGGGTGTCGTCAATAGTACAGAGCCCAAGTTAAAGACGAACGGGGATGAGCACCTTCATAATTCTCTCCCAGTAACTTGTCAAAGATCTAGGCTAAAAATTAGACTGTGTCTTGATCGTGAGGTTCAACATATCACAACATCATGAGCCATATACAGGAAATGTAGTAGAATATTCTTGAGGTGGTTCTAATTGAATGGAATCGTTACATCGAATCTCGTGAAAAGATACGGTACATTTGAGGCTTTGAAGAGCGTTTCACTTTCGATAGAAGAAGGCGATCTATACTGCCTTCTGGGGCCGAACGGTGCCGGCAAGTCAACCCTTATAAGAATTCTTACTGGCTTGATGAAACCGACGTCAGGTGAAGTGAATGTTGCCGGACTTGATATGAAGCGAGATCTGAAGAAGATTAGAGAGAAAGTCGGTCTTGTGTCGGAGCGAGTAATTCTCTATGATCGTCTTACTCCGGTCGAGAATCTTCTCTTCTTTGCTTCGATGTTGAGGATTGAGAGAAGGGTTGCACTGAAAAAAATAGAATCTCTTCTCGACAAGGTAGACATGATCGACTGGAAAGACAAACCGATAAGGGTTTTTTCGACAGGAATGAAGCAAAGAGTCAACTTTGTAAGGGCCTTGTTGCACGAGCCATCGATTCTCTTCATGGATGAACCGACACTCGGACTGGATCCCCATTCGACCAGGACTATAAGAAACATGGTCAGAGAACTCAATGAATCGGGAAGAACGGTCGTGCTGACCACCCATATCATGAGTGAAGCTGAAAATATCGCGAAATCAGTAGGAATAATGAATAAAGGCAAACTCATAACGACCGGAAAACTGGAGGACATCCGTGCTTCTTTGAATAGAGACCGCCTAATCATCACTGTGAAGGGCAGGCCAGAGGTTCCAATCGAATCGATAGACGGCTATATGAGTGCGAGCCGGCTAGATGGAGTTGTGAAAATAGACTTTCGGCCAGGAATATCTATGGAAAGCGTACTTCCCAGGATACTCCAGATGAAGCTAAAAGTGATTGATGTTGATCACATCAAGCCTTCTCTTGAAGATGTATTCGTCGAGCTTACCGGAGAGAAATCACAGAGCTAGAAAACTCCATGGATCGATCTTCAAACCACCTTCAAGTCTTGACTTTTCTGCAGCCCAGCACATGAGGTGACTCTGAATCGAGTCTTTGAACGAAGTTGACAGTCCCCCCGTTTCGCCTTTAAGGTATCTTACGAAATCTCTAGTAATCTCCATGTCTCCGCCGCCGTGCCTTGATCCGTCATGTGATATCTCATAAGTCCTGGTCTTTCCTGAGAAGAGTCTCACCTCGACTCTGTCGCTATCGAAGTCTCCGCTGATCTCTCCGTTGCTTCCGCTGATGAAGATCTTTCTTGTCTTTGAACTTGTGAAGGCATTCATGGAGAAAGATGCTTCCACACCGTTTTCAAACGAGACTAGAACGTTCTGGTAGTCGGCAACGTTGTTATCGCTTCTGAACACGCATTTGCCGTAATTACCCGTACGGAGAACATCCCTTCTCTTCTCGAATGACATATCATTTCCAATCGTATTCACTGGCCAGTAGGTATTATCTGAAAGATACTGTGTGACGGCCGAATACGGGCAGGTTTCTTTTAGAGGACAGTCCAGGCACCTCTCAGTAGAACTCTCGGGTGCGTTCTCTCTACGGAAGTACTTGAGGCCACCGTGGGAAACGACTGAAAGTGCTCTAGAGGAAAGCAACCAGGTGAGGATGTCCATATCGTGACAGCTCTTTGAAAGGATAGAAGGACCTGCAAGCTCCGATCTTCTCCAGTTTCCCCTCACGTAAGAATGGGCGAAGTGATAGTATCCGACCTGTTCGGTGTACTCAACTGCAATTAGCTTTCCGATAGCTTCAGATTCAAGAAGCGACTTGATCATTTTGAAGAAGCCGGAGTATCTCAAAACGTGGGCAAGAAAAAGCCTCGATGTGTTTGCGCCGGAGCTTATCAAATGCCTGATGCCGTTCAAATCGGCAGAGACCGGTTTCTCGAGTAGAACTGCGTAGCCACTTCTGAGAGCTTCGATTGCGGGCTCGACATGCACCGTCTCAGGTGAGGCGACGATAACACCATCTGCAAACTTGGGTCGTGAAAGGAGCGACTTCCAGTCAGCCACAGCATTTTGAGAAATTATAGAGTGATCCTTTGCAAATCTCTCTCTTCTAAACTCGTCGGGCTCAGCCACAGCAACCACGCGAGCACCGTCCAATGAAAGGACAGCCTCACCATATGCGAAATACCCTCTATTTCCGGCGCCTATCATAATTAGATCTATCAAGAGCATCGACCACCTTCATCTTCACTGAACCGATTCTATCACTCAATTCTTATGGAGAAAGATAGTCAAATTTCCCTTGATGTGATATAAAAGGAAAGATCAAAAATAAAAGGACGTGACGAGTTTGACAGACATAAAAAGAAACGACACAGAGATCGTAAGAGTTTCCAAGAGAGAATACAAAGGCCATGAATTCATTGATTTGAGGATTTACTATCAGGATGATGAAGGAGACTACAAACCTACTAAGAAAGGAATCACAATCAACCCAAAACTCGTCGATGAACTTATCGACGCACTCAAAAAAGAAAAAGACTCTGCCCCAGAAAAAGAATAACTCTCATGCCGTCGCCGGTCACGTAACCCGTGACTGGCTTTTATGAAACAACTTTAATCCTTCATAAGAACTGGAAGTTGCCTATAAGAGCTTGATTAATAGTATTTATTAATCTCTGCTGGTGGCTCTTAGGAAGAAACAAAAAGGAGAATCATAGACCAAACGGAATCTCGAATCTAAGAAACGCTGATCGCTGGGAAGAGCCGTCCTTCGTTGCCCGTCCAAGATCATGGACCCGTCCTTCGATAGGAACGAAACCCAGATCCCGAAACAAGTTCGGGATGACAGCATGGGAGACTTCTGAGAAGACGAGACGGGGATGACATCGTTTGCTGATTCTGAAAGCGTAATAATTCGTCATCTCAGCATCTCGACAATCTTAAGAATCGCCTTACACTTAAAATCAAAGACCCGCTTGTCGCTGGGAAGAGCCGTCCTTCGTTGCCCGTCCAAGATCATGGACCCGTCGTTCGATAGGAACGAAACCCAGATCCCGAACTAAATTCGGGATGACAAAGTGAGGGACTTTCGAGAAGACTAGACGGCATGAAAGCGTTGTTGATTCTGAAAGCGTAATAATTCGTCATGCTGAACTCGTTTCAGCATCTCGACAATCTTAAGAATCGCCTTACACTTAAAATCAAGGGCCCGCTCGTCGCTGAGAAAAGCCGTCCTTCGTTGCCCGTCCAAGATCATGGACCCGTCCTTCGATAGGAACGAAACCCAGATCCCGAAACAAGTTCGGGATGACAGGGTATGGTTATTTTGATAACGCCGCATCCCGTCTGAACTTGTTTCAGCATCATGCTTTTGGTTCCTGATCTTGGCCAAGAACGAAGAACAGGTTTTTTATTCGGAGAACGGAGAACCGTTCATCGGCGAACCGGTTTCACTTCGCTCTTTCCTACCCCCTACCTGCTAACCCCAACCACGCTCTTCTGGTCCGCCTTGTGTCCGATGATATTTCTCGGCGCATTGCGTCTCGCTCTTGTCGGGGATGACGGAGTACGGTTAACGGTGAGTCCCGAGTCGTGCCCAGATTCTGACCGGGAGCATTGTCAGATGACGGAAAGCAAGAAAAGAATATCATCGCTTAGTGGTCTTTTACGGGATCTCATCCCATTTGCTCTTATCTGAGGACGGAGAACCGTTGACGGTTGACCTGAGAATGCCTTATTCGAAGCGCCTGACTTGTGTTGTTCTCTTCTCATAGAACGTTGCTCCGTTTACAGCCAAGTCCTATCACCCACTGATGATTTTCTTTTCTTTGTGAAGTCCTGGCAAAACGTTTATAATCTGACTATCAGGAGATTTTCGGGGTGTGAGATTTGAATATTTACGCGATTTTGATGTTCTTTCCAGTGGCTGTTAGTTTTTTTATGGTGTTCCTTTGTTTCAGGCAGAGAAGTCGTCTGGAAGCCAGGACTCTTGGCCTAGTAATGCTTTCTATAGCGTGGTGGTCGCTTTTCTATGCTCTGGAGTTGTTTTCTTATGATCTTGAAAGTATGAGGCTTTTGAACAAGATTTCTTATCCAGGAATAGTGTCCGTTTCGGTCTTTTACTTTCTTTTCTCCATGGCACTTGTAGACAAAAGAGATTGGTTTGACTGGAAGAGGATTGTGATGCTATTTATCGTACCCATTGCTGTTTTGTTTGCGGTGTGGACAAATGAACAGCACTGGCTATTTTACTCCGTTAGTGAGCTCGATCAAACTTCGGCTTTCCCCCTGCAAAAACTGGTTCACGGTCCGCTCTTCTGGGTTGCAATGTCGTACAATTACTTACTGCTTTTATCAGGAATCGTTGCTGTCTTCAGGAAGTATCTCCGTTCGACGGGTCTATATAAGGGTCAGTTGAGGACTGTTCTACTGGGAACGGTATTCCCCATATTGGTCAACATAAACTACTTGTTTGACTTCGTCGATATAGGATATTTGGATTTGACCCCATTCGCTTTCACATTTGCCGGAGTATTTGCCGCTGCAGGAGTTTTCAGATATAGGTTGTTCGACATACGCCCCGTAGCCAGAGAGACCGTAATAGAAAGGCTTCCAGACGGGATAGTCATTCTTGACGATGGTGGAAGAATAGTTGATTTGAATCCGATGGCTTGCAAGATGCTGGGCATTGATTCCTCAGATGCCATTGGAAACTCAGTCCAGGAGGTCTTCAGCGATATCGAGTCTCTTGCAAGCTTCTTCACTTCTGGCTCCGAAAGGAGAGAGTTGAACGCGCGAGAGAGAGTCATAGAGATAAAGCAGAGTCCAATCTACAGCAACAAGGGCAAGATCAGAGGGCATATTGCGTTGCTGACAGATATAACCGAAAGAAAAGAGGTCGAAGATGCGCTGCGCCAAAGTGAAGAGAGGCTCGCACTTGCAGTGAAAGGCGGAAAGATAGGTCTCTGGGACTTGAAAATGAAGAAAGGCGAGTTTTCGATAAACGATCGATACTATCAGATCATGGGCTACCCGGCAGGCGGGTCTGTCATTACCTTTCAACAATGGAAGGAATTAGTACACCCTGAGGACCTTCTTCCCTGCCTTGAGGAAATGGATAATTGCTACGAAGGTCAGACTGACTACTTCGACATTGAATACAGGATGCTTTCGAAGGGCGGAGAATGGATCTGGGTTCATGATCGTGGCGAAGCGGCCGAAAGAGATGAGGATGGAAGGGCGACCAGGATTCTCGGAACTCACATCGACATTTCTCCTACGAAGCAAATTGAAGAAGCCCTTCGCGAGAGTCAGATGATGTACAAGAAGCTGGCCACTACGGATATGCTAACCGGGGTAATGAACAGGTATTCGCTAACCGAGCTTCTCAAATTGGAAACGGAAAGGTCTAGAAGATATTCCGCTCCACTCTCGCTGATAATGTTCGATCTTGACAACCTGAAGACCGTAAACGATAATTTTGGCCATCTCGCCGGTGACGATGCGCTGAAGGTGACATGTTCGTTCGTTCAGTCAAATATCAGGAGCTGTGATTATATAGGTAGGTGGGGAGGCGATGAGTTCTTGATTGTTGCAACGAACACCGATCTCGAAGGCGCAATTAAGATGGCCGAAAAGCTCAGATCGGGACTCAGTTCTATTGACAAAAAAGAATATGGACCTTTGACCATTAGCATTGGTGTTACGACGCTTCTGGAAAATGAAAGCGATTTTGACGGTTTGCTTCGAAGAGCGGATGAGGCACTATATGAATCAAAGAGGCGTGGAAAGAACAGAGTTACGTCTGCGATTTGACAAATAGAATGGAGATTTCTGAAGTGATTTCGAACCTGAAAGCAGTAAGAATCGAAAAGTTGATTTTGCTCTTCCAGTTATGCTAGACTATCCCTAGCGTGACAGAGATGATGAGAAAGTCGTGCCAGTTATAAGGCGGCGACTTTTTTTATTTTGCTTGATCTTCCTTTAATGTATTTTGGTCATAATAGTTGTGTTATAGATTCTTTCATATTTACAACTGTGGGGTGATACGATTGCGTCGCGGAACCAGGGAAGCGCTTACCGGCTGGGTGACAGTCTTACCGGCTTTGACTGTTCAGGTGATCTTTATCTATTTGCCACTAGCGTGGGCTTTCTATGTATCTTTCTTTAGTTGGAACATGATAAGACCGATGAGGTACGTTGGACTCCGTAATTACGAAAGGCTCTTCACCTCAGCGGATTTCTGGAATTCGATGGGAGTTACCGGGATATATATCCTCGGCACCGTAATCCCTTCGGTTATTATCGGACTGTTGCTTGCTGCTCTGCTCAATATTGAGTGGATAAAGGGAAGAGGACTCTTCAGGACGCTCTTCTACATTCCGGTTGTCACCTCGATGGCCGCCGCGGCCGTTATTTGGGGTTGGTTGTACGAACCGAATTTTGGACTGGTAAACTACTTCCTTTCCATTTTTGGTATTAGTAACATAAAGTGGTTAAGCGATCCGAATTACGCACTCCTTGCGTTGATCATTGTTGGTGTCTGGAAACGTATCGGCTACAACATGGTGCTTTTCCTGGCGGGTTTACAGACTATCCCGAAGACATACTACGAGGCGGCCGAAATCGACGGGGCGACACCCTGGAAGAAGTTTGTAAATATTACGCTTCCGCTTCTATCTCCGACGACTCTCTTTGTGTTCATCATGCAATTCATTGCATCCTTCAGGGTCTTCGTCTCGGTATCCGTTATGACGAGCGGTGGGCCGGCGAAGAGCACTCAGGTTATCACATACTACCTTTATGAAAATGCCTTCAAGTACCTGAAGTTTGGATACGCGTCAGCAGTTGCCGTCGTCATGTTTGCGATGATGGTAGTATTCACTCTGATACAATTCAGAGTAAGCAAAGGGAGGGTGCATTATCAATGAGAAGAAAACCGGCCCTTCCAATTAGACTGATCGTTTACCTGGCAATACTTTTCGTGGCGATAATTATCAATCTTCCTTTTTTCTGGATGCTCGTTACTTCCTTTAAGACAGAGGACGCTGCCTTCTCTATTCCGCCGAGTTTTCTGCCGACCATCTTTGATTTGAGGAATTTTGTCAAAGCCTTCGAGTTGATACCGCTTGCCAGATATATATGGAATACGCTTTTCGTGGCGCTAACGGTGACTTTGCTACAGTTGATTTTCAATTCTCTTGCAGCTTATGGGCTGGCGAGAATAAGATTCAGAGGAGCTAATGTGGTCTTCATGATCCTGATCGGGACCCTTATGGTTCCGCCGGAAGTCACTATGGTGCCTCTGTATGTAATCGTCAAGCAATTTGGGTTCATAGATAAGTATAGTGCTCTAATAGTTCCATTCATGAGTTCTGCATTCGGAATATTCCTGCTGCGTCAGTTCTTTATGGGAATTCCAAAAGAGCTTGAGGAAGCGGCAATTATTGACGGGGCCAGCAGAATGAAGATCTTCGTCAGGATCATTCTGCCACTTTCGAAACCTGCGCTTTATACTATGGCGCTGTACACTTTCCTCGCCCACTGGAATGAATATATGTGGCCGCTGATCGTTATAAATGATGCAAAGAAACAGATGATTCAGGTCGGTATATCTCAGTTTGTAAGCGGCTGGGAGACTCAATGGACGTTAAGAATGGCCGCTTCTACGACGGCGGTAATTCCAATAATCATCTTGTTCTTCTTTGTTCAAAAACAGTTTGTAGAAGGAATTAGCATTTCAGGGTTGAAAGAGTGACCCAAATCTCGAAAGGGGAGGTTTTTTTGTGAAAAGAACATTTGTAATCACGCTACTGGTAGTTGCTATCGCTGCAATAGGTTTTGCGGCGCCGGTAAAGGTTACCATGTGGTACGCACAGACTGGTATTTATTCCCAAACACTGCTCGATATTGCTGCGGAGTTCAACAAGTTGCATGAGGGAGAAATCGAAGTAGAGGCAGTCTACACCGGGAATTACCAGGATACAATGCAGAAGCTCCTTGCCGCCATGGTAGCCGGCGACGTACCTACTCTGGCTCAGATTGAGCAGTCGAGGATCGGTCAGTTTGTCGATGGGGGCGCTTTCCAGGACCTCAATTACTTCATTGACAAGGATCCCGAGTTCAAGGCAACGCTCGACGACTTCTGGCCGAGATTCATTCAGGCCAATACGTATGAGCAGGGTCTGCTTGGATTTCCTCTCAACTGCAGCACCCCGTTGATGTACATCAACAGGGATCTTTTCAGGCAGGCCGGACTTGATCCCGACAATCCTCCGAAGACCTGGACCGAGGTCTATGCTGCCTCGAAGCAGATCAAGACTCTGGGCGAAGACATTTTCGGTTACAGATTCGGGATCGATGACTGGCTCCTGGAAGCTTATATCTGGCAGTTTGGAGGAGAGATAATCTCCGATGACGGCAGAAAGATGCTTATCTACTCCCCGGAAACTGTGGCCGCCTGGAACTTCTTCCAGAAGGGTGTTAGAGAGGGAATCTTTATATTCGGAGTCAGCGGTGGAAACGAACTCGACCTTTCCGGAAGAATAGCAATGGTTGTGCGCTCTACAGGGAGTATTGGTTATTTGAAGCAGAACGCAAAGTATGACCTCGGTGCTACAACGATGCCCGGTCAGGTAAAGGAAGTAGTTCCGATAGGTGGAGCAAATGTCTTCATGTTCTCCTCAAGACCTCAGGCCGAGAAGGATGCAGCATGGGAGTTCTTGAAGTTCCTCACTTCCACAGAGAATACGAAGAGATGGTCCCTCGCAACCGGTTACATGACGAGCAGGATTTCTGCATACGAATCTCCCGAGATCCAGAAGATCATGACAGATGACCCGAGATATGCTCTTACTTATCAGCAGCTGAGAGACTGTGCTGTAAGGAGACCATGGTACGGACCATATCCAGAAGTTCATGCAATGATCACTTCTGCCTGGGAAGATGCAATGTCTAACCCGACAAAAGACGTTGATGCAATTCTTAAGAGTCTACATGAAGAAGCTCAAGATGTGCTCGATGATTACTACTTTTGATCGATAGCAAGACACATGGGGGCAGTCGTTGGCTGCCCCCTTTTTTAGAGGTGATTTTATGAAAAAAATTCTGATAGCGGTCCTCGTAGTTGTTTCATCTCTCTCTTTCGGTCAGGTTTTCTTTGGAAACATTCATGCCCACACATCTTATTCGGATGGGCAGGGAACTCCTGAGGAGGCCTTTGAATACGCAAGAAATTCGGGTGTCGTTGACATACAGGCAATAACAGATCATGATCACGACCTGAACTACCCCTTGCCTGACGGCTCTTGGAAGCTCGACAGGATTATCAAGATGGCTGAGAAATACACTGTAGAAGGTGAATTCATTGCCATATCCGGCTTCGAGTGGACGCTGACCAGTCGGGGACACATAACGATATACAATACCTCTGAATGGATCGACAGGAGTACTACTGATCTTTACTACATTTACCAGTGGATTGTCGACAGGAAAGCGACCGCCCAGTTCTGTCATCCGGGTAAGAAGTACGGTGATTTCTTTGACTTCAAGTACTTCCCTGAGGTAGATCTTTACATCAATACAATTGAGGTCGGAAACGGAGCGGGAGCTAACTCAAACAATGTCATAAAAGATGAGTACTTCGAGCGTTTCCAGCGGGCGCTGAACAGAGGCTGGCATGTAGGCTCCTCTGCCAATCAGGACAATCATCATAGGGAGTGGGCCACAGTAAATGATGCGAGGACAGCCTTCGTAATAGATGAACTTACAACGGAAAAGGTCTATGAAGCGCTGAAAACGAGGAACATCTACGCCACAGAAGACAGAAATGCTTTTATCTCATTCTCCACTGAAGGGGCGAAGATGGGAGACATCCTTTATGACATTCCAGAAGCAACGTTGAAAGTGGAATATAGTGACCCGGGAGAAAGAACTCAACGGGCGTATATATACAGCAACAACGGAGTGATGGAGCTGGATGTTTCCGGGGACGAGTGGGCTATCGAAATAGACGTTAAGAATCCTCTGTCATATAACTGGTACTTCGTAAAGATCGATCAGATTGACGGTAACGAGATAGTATCGTCACCGATCTGGTTTCAAAGCAGTACTAACAAGTATCTCCTAAATGCGAGAACAATTGATCCCAGGCCGGTAAAGGGCCTGCCTTTTGATGTGGGCTTCGATCTGATAAATTCCTTGCGGGAAGACCAGGTAATCTCTGTCGAAGTCCGAAGCGGCGAGAGTGTTGTCTTCAAGAAAGATTACGATATTTCCGCCATGACCTGTCTGGAAATAACTGAGACCTTCGACACTGTTGATAAGGATCTTGACTTCTTTATCAACGATGAGCTTGCTTTCAGAGTCAACGTCGATTTTGTAAGCTTCACAGCTCACCTAGATACCTCTCACGAGAACTACTTCGTGTCTGAGCTGAAACCTCTAACGGACATCTTTATCGGTCTCGGCGGGGAAGTGAAACCGGTGATCGGAGAGCTCACTGAGAAGACTACTTTTGAGGGCCAGGTTTTGATACTTCCGCTTCCAGACGCAGATACCTTTATGAAAGACTTTATGGCGATTTCAGAAGAGCAGATTGGCTTCATCGTGAATTATGTCGAGAAAGGTGGTCTACTCGTTGTTGTTCTTGCAAGAAAAGAGATCAATCACCCATCTATAGAGAGTTACAAGCTGCTCTTTGAGAAACTTCGCTGGGCGGTCAAACTTGAGAACGGCGGAAGGTCGGTATCTGGGACGAGCACAGGAAACCTTGAAATCGAGAACGGCGGCGGAGTCGTAATACTCAGTTGGGACGAAGCGACTGGAAAGTCTGCAATAGATGAAGAAACAATGGGCTTTATTGAATTCAAATTGGATTTGAAATAAAGCGAGGGATTGATATGTCAAAACTGGAGAGCTTCACATTAGGGGAGGATGGAAAGAGGATATTTGGGATCTGCGAGTATCCAAGATCCGGAGATAGCTTCCCCACAGTAATGATGTTCCACGGATTCACGGGAGAGCACATCGTTTCCACATTCAAATTTCCCCGTCTCTCGAGAAGACTCGTCGAGAAGGGAATAGCGACTGTGAGGTTTGATTTCAGGGGTTCCGGAGACAGCGAGGGGAAATTCTACGAGATGTCGCCTTTGACTGAGCTTCGCGACGCAGAGGAAGTCTATTCCTTTGTCAGATCGAGAAGCTGGTGTTCGGGAAAGGTCGCCATTGTCGGGTACAGCCTGGGTGGTATGGTTGCCTCGCTTTTTGCCGGGAGACATCCCGAGATTAGTTCACTGGTTCTGTGGTCGCCTGTAATAATGAATCAGGAGTTCTTCAACCGCGAGGATTACTCTTTCAAAGATGGCGAGGAGTATAAGGACGTTCTGGGGCTGAAGCTCGGATCGATCTTCTTCGAAGACGGTCGCAGTGTCGATGCTTCGGAGGAACTCAGAAACTATGAAGGAGATCTTCTGATTGTCCATGGTTCCGACGATGAATCGGTGCCATATCTTCCCGTAAAGAAGTATGCAAATGCGAGACGGTTGATGATACATACTGTAGAGGGAGCCAATCACAAGTATCAGAGGATAGACTGGATTGAGGAACTCTTTTCAGTTTCAAGGGATTTCTTTGAAAGAACATTGCTGTAGCGGGCGATCAATCGCCCGCTCCTTTCTTAATTGCCTTTCTGATTTCTTCTAGAGCACTGTCGATAAGCCTTTCTTCGGAAGTGAAAGTCAGCTCTTTTTCATGGATTTCTGGAATCACTAGACCTTGCCTGCACAACGCCGCAAGGACCTCAATGACCTCATGGCGATGTACTCCGCTCGAAAAGGCAATTTCATCGATACATTGCCTTGACCGCATGACAATTTTAAGAATACGAAGCGAATTCTGGTCAGAGAGCGCACTAATAACACCTGCAGCGCTCCTTTTCTCATAAGAAAGACTCCGCTTCCTAACTCTATCCGCTCCAATGAGTGATATGACTGAGTTTTTCTCAGGAACTTCAACGGTGATCACTGAGCCTCCAAGAAACGCCGAAACGTGGAGCCTGATCATCTTGTCTGAGAGAGAAGAAGGTTCAATATCCAGTAGAAAGGCTAAGAACCAGCCTTCAAATCTCTCGGTGTTCTTAAGGAGAATCTCTTCTCCATAGTTGACAAGATTCTCCAGTTCAACCATTGAAGCTATCTCCTTCTCGGCAAAACGGAGCAGTTCAAGAAAGGATTCATGTGTCTTGGCCTGATCCGTTAGCATTTGAAACGCTCCATATCTGTCAGAAGATAAGAGCCAGGGAATTGACGAAACATACTCAAGAGCGCCCTTTTCATTTTCCTCTAAAGATTTTAAAAAAACATCGTTCTTCTTTTCAAGCGGCATGAAATCGCTGCTAAGAAACATCGAAAGGAGCCTTTCGGGAGATATCGTTTCTATCATCTTCAGTAGACCTGACGGAGTAGGGGAACCTTCGAGGAAGAAGTAAGGGATAATCTTCAAACCAAAGAAGGCCTCCCAGCTGAAAAGTCTTGCGAGAGATGTTAAAGTCTCCTCCGTGAGAGAAAGCCTTGCCTTGAAAACCCAGTCAGAGAGGGCTTCTAGGGACTCTCCGTCGTTTGGAGTCAGCTTTTCATGGTTATTCAATCTGAACAAAGATAGAAGGAGCTCAGCTCCCCTTCCCTTGTCAAGGACAAAATTTACCATTGGACCCTCCATAAAAATCATTGGTAACCCACTGCGATGCCGAGATTTGCTGTTAAACAACAACTGACCTACGAGAGATCTCCCAAATCGATCTTACACTACAAAAGGAGCGGTCACACAAAAGCGGGCAAATGGCTAGGAGCTCTTGCCCGCAGGGAGCCTCATCTGTTTGTACACTGGACGATGGGGATATTCTATTCGGCTGGATAATGGGAGCCGAATGAATCGAGAGCTTCAAGTCCGGTTCTGAGAGAGCTGGGGCTGAAATCACCCTGGGCTACTCACCGTGTGCCATAGCAGCAGATGTTGGTTTGCTGTTGAATGGTTCACCGTTCTCAGAAGAAAAAACCTGTTCTTCCAGAGCATGGATCTATTCTTCGTTCTTGGTTAAGGTGAAAAACCAAGAACACGAGATTCTGAACCAAGTTCAGACGGGTTTAAACGTTCTCAGAATAAACAACGCTATCATTTCCGTTATGACTTGCTGGAAGTCCATCTTATTGTCATCGTACTCCAGTACGGGATCTCATACCTAAGAACCGCTGTGCGCTCAAGAACGAAGACCCGCTGAACGCTGGAAAGAACCGTCCTTCGTTACCCGTCCAAGATCATGGACCCGTCCTTCGAAAGAGCAGTTGCAAGATGCCTGTTCCAAGTTGTAAGCCCAAGAATAGCGAAAACAGGGATTGACGGGCTCCTAAGGTCCGATTTTTCGCGTTACAAATCGAGATCCTGGTTGGAGGCATGCCTAGATGACGTGAGGGGTTGCTCATCTTGTATAGCTTGTACTAAATCCGTTTACTTTACCATCAAGTGTTCCTGTGTGGGATCTCACATCTGAGATCTTTTTTTCGCTGAACGCTGTGAAAAACCGTACTTCTCGTCCCAAGTCATGGACCCGTCCTTGGATAAGATCAACACCTAGATCCCGAAACAAGTTCGGGATGACAGTGTGAGGGACTTCAAAGAAGTCGTGACGGGAATGACAGCGTTTGCTAATTCTGAAAACACGATAATTTGTCATGCTGAACTTGTTTCAGCATCCCGTTCTAAAAACCGCTGGACGCTTGGAAAAGCCGAGAAAGCGTATGTTCGAGAGTTCGCTGCGCTCACGAGAAGACGAGAGCGAAAATAGGGACTGACGATTCTCCTCACGTCCCATTTTTCGCGTCCGTGCCTCGTAAGACCCAAGCCCAGATCCTGAACAAGAGCATCTCAGGATGAGGCGAAGGGCTGTCATGCACTAACTCCCCATACTGTCATCCCGTAATGCTCCTGCACGCGATCTCATACCTAAGAACCGCTGTACGCTTGCTAAGAGCCGCTGAACGCTTAAGAACGAAGACCCGCTGTACGCTGAACGATCAAAACACCGGATCCCGAAACGAGTTCGGGATGACAAGTAGAGGGACTTCCAAAAGCCGCTGTCGGGATAACTTCCTCATTTGCATTGAAACCCTGAATTCATTGCCGGTTCTCTTCACGAGACCCCATACCCCTTAATCGATACCCTGCCCTTCGCGTCATGAACTTGTTTCAGCATCCCGATGTAAGAACCGCTGTACGCTGATGAAAACCGCGTCCCAGTCAACGGTCCACCGTCCTCCGAGAGGATCAAAACCGGATCCCGAAACAAGTTCGGGATGACAAGGAGAGGGACTTCCAAAAGCCGCTGACGGGATAACTTCCTCAGTTGCATTGAAACCCTGAATTCATTGCCGGTTCTCTTCACGAGACCCCATACCCTGTAATCGATACCCTGCCCTTCGCGTCATCTGAACTTGTTTCAGCATCCCGATGTAAGAACCGCTGTGCGCCCAAGAACGAAGACCCGCTGAGCGCTGAAGGCTTTGAAGAGCCGAGAAAGATAGCATTCGAGAATTCACTTTGCTCACGAGAAGGCGAGACTGGCCGGGCGGGGCCTGACTGGCCTGCGTCAGCAGAGTGGCTTCGAAATCGCTTGTTTCCTAAAGTAGTATCACACCTAGGCCGATAGTTCCCGGTGTGGAACTAGAACGCTTCAAGCTGTGAGAGTTGTTTCTTGAGATAGTATCCGGTATGACTGTGGCTATATTCGGCCACTTCTTCGGGGGTTCCGGAAATCACGACTTCTCCGCCGTTTCCACCGCCTTCGGGTCCCAAATCAATTATGTAATCGGCGTTTTTGACGACGTCCATGTTGTGTTCGACGACAACGACCGTATTGCCCTTTTCTACGAGGCGTTTCAAGACCTGTACGAGTTTAGCCACATCGTCGAAATGCAGCCCGGTTGTCGGTTCATCGAGAATGTAGAAGGTTCTACCCGTAGAGGTCTTCTTCAGCTCCGAGGCCAGTTTTATTCTCTGAGCCTCTCCCCCCGAAAGCGTTGTAGCGGGTTGACCGAGCCTTATGTATCCAAGTCCTACATCATTTAGAAGTCCGAGGATTCTGTTTAGTGTAGGTATTCTTTCAAAGAATGTCAAGGCCTCTTCGACTGTCATGTTTAAAATGTCGGAAATAGTCTTTCCACGATAGCGTATCTCGAGAGTCTCTTTATTGTATCGCCTGCCTTTGCAGACATCGCACTCGACGTAGACATCGGGAAGGAACTGCATCTCTATCTTTATAAGCCCATGCCCTTGACAGGCCTCGCATCTTCCGCCTTTGACGTTGAAGGAAAAACGCCCTTTGTCGTAGCCCCTTGCTCTCGCTTCCTGAGTCTTGGCGAAGAGATCCCTTACGTGATCGAAGAGCCCCGTGTATGTTGCAGGATTGGATCTCGGCGTTCTGCCTATTGGGTTCTGGTCGATCACTATTACGTTGTCGATCTCCTCCCAGCCTATGAGCTCTGCCAGCTTTTCGGAGGAGGAATTGGATCCACCCAGTGCAACTTTGAGTGAAGGGTACACCGTGTCCATAACTAGAGAGCTCTTGCCACTTCCAGAGACACCGGTTACCGTTATGAATTTGCCGAGCGGAAATGAAACGTCAATATGCTTAAGATTGTTCTTCTCCGCGCCCTTTACAGTGAGAAACTTTCCATTTGAGTTGTTCGCCGATTCGAATCTAGGAACGAATAGGTCGCCATTTAGATACTTTCCCGTAAGAGAGCGCTCCGGCGGGTTATCGAGAAGCGCCTGAGTTGTCCCCTGATAAACGATCTCTCCTCCGTGAACTCCTGCTCCCGGTCCCACATCCACGATGTAGTCGGAGCTTCTTATGACCTCTTCGTCGTGTTCGACAACTATTACGGTGTTTCCCAGATCCCTGAGGTTCTTCAGTGTCTTTATCAACCTGTCATTGTCTCTTGAATGTAGCCCTATGGTTGGCTCATCGAGCACATAGGTAACCCCCGTAAGGCCGGAACCGATCTGTGTCGCAAGTCTTATTCTTTGAGATTCCCCTCCTGAAAGCGTCATGGCGTATCTGGACAGGGTGATGTAGTCGAGTCCCACATCCACCAGAAACTTGAGCCGCTTCTCTATCTCACTCAGGAGTTCTCCGACTATTTCCCGCTGAAAATCCGTGAAATGAATACCTGTCATGAAGTCGTAGATTTCCTGGATTGTGAGATCGGATATCTGAGCGATATTCAAACCGCCAAGAGTAACTGCAAGCGCTTCGGGTCTCAAACGTTGACCGTTACACTGCGTACAGATCTGTTGAACCATGAAATTGCTTTCCATCCAGAAGCGCATGTCTTCCGACTGTGTCTCGTTATATCTCCTCCTTAGATTGTTGATTATGCCTTCATAGGGTCTCTTAAGCTCGTAAGTGAGCCGATCGGACTTGTATTTCATAGAAATGTCGCTGTCCGTTCCGAAAAGGATGGCATTCTTCACATCGTCTCGAAGATCTTTGAAGGGTTTAGCGGGGTCGTCGCCTAGCGATTCTATTACTTTTACGATCATCTTTAGGGTAAATGTGTCCCTGTTGCTTGACATCGTCTTTATGGCGCCCTTCAAAACGCTCAGACTTTCGTCTACAAGAAGATCTTTTGAGAATTCCATTGTGTAACCAAGGCCATGACACTTTGGACAGGCCCCAAAAGGGTTGTTGAATGAAAAGATCTTCGGCGAAATTTCGGGAAGGCTTATCCCACAGTCGGGACAGGCAAAATTCTCACTGAAGATCTTTCTCTCTTCGGAATCGACCAGACCGACTTCGACGAAGCCATCCCCTTCATGCAAAGCCATCTCGATGCTGTCTGCAACACGTGAAGCGTTATCGGCGTCCGCCCTCAGTCTATCTACCACTAGGTTTATCGTGTGTCTTTTGTTCTTGTCAAGTTTGAGGTCTTCGTCGAGATCGTATGTTTCTCCATCAATCTCGATCCTTACAAAGCCCTTCTTTCTGAGAGCTTCAAGTTCCTTCTTGAACTCGCCCTTCTTACCATTGGCAACAGGGGCGTAGATGGCGATTCGATCTTCCGCACCGTATTCCTTCAGAACTCCTTCTACGATTTCATCGAGACTCTGTTTCTGAACTACGCGCCCACACGACGGACAATGTGGAATACCCACTCTGGCGAACAAGACTCTCAGGTAGTCGTGTATCTCCGTAACGGTTCCTACCGTCGATCTCGGGTTATGGCTAACGGTCTTCTGCTCTATGGCAATTGCCGGAGAAAGCCCCTCGATATTTTCTACATCGGGTTTCTTCATCTCCCCCAGAAACTGTCTAGCGTAAGTGGAAAGAGATTCGAGATATCGCCTCTGACCTTCTGCGTAAATTGTGTCGAGTGCCAGCGAGGACTTTCCCGATCCGGACAGGCCGGTAATAATAGTCAAGGAATTCTTGGGGATTGCGACATTGACATTTTTCAGATTGTGTACCCTGGCGCCTTTCACATATATATACCTATCCATTACTACACTCCTGCACTAACTCGACCAGCTCCTGACAGATCTCCTCGACCAACAGCTGCTCGGCTCCTTCAACCATGACTCTAATGTACGGCTCCGTGCCTGACGGCCTGAGAACGATTCGAAGATCATCTTTCTGCTTCAGTTCTTCGAGTCTTTTCTTAAGATTCATGTCTTCCATGACCAGCTTCTTGTTTGATACGGGAACGTTCTTCAACAACTGTGGGTAGACAGGGAAAGAGGCGGCAAACTCTTCGAGGCTTTCGCCAAGCTCTTCGAGTGAGTTCAAAGTTTCAAGTGAAGTGATGAGACCATCGCCGGTAGTACTCCTGTCGAGGAAGATGATATGACCAGATTGCTCTCCTCCAAGGACTCCGCCTGTCTGCAGCATTCTTTCGAGAACGTATTTGTCGCCAACCTTTGTTCTGTCCAGGGAGATGTTCTTTGAGGTGAGATACTTCTCGAAGCCGAGGTTTGACATTACAGTTGCAACGACCCTATTGCCCTTCAACCTTCCCTGGTTCACAAGCTTTCTCGAATTGAGCGCCATCAACATATCGCCGTCTATCAACTTGGAGCCCGGAAGAACGAATAGACATCTGTCTGCATCTCCATCGAAAAGAACCCCGATCTGTCCTTTCTTTAATGAATCGCCTAGGAAGTTCGGAAATAGCGATCCGCAGTTATCGTTGATGTTAATCCCGTTCGGTTCGATTCCTCGAAGCTCCGCACCTATACCTAGGCTTTCGTATACCATAGATATGACGGTCGAAATCGCTCCGTTGGCACCGTCGACAACGATCCCGTCAGAAGGGAGTCTCTCATTCCTGTAAAGACCCAGAACATACTCGATATACTCATCTCTATAGTGATCTTTATAACTAATCTTGCCGACTCCAGAATAAAATGTATAGTGAAATGGGGTGTCGATTATGAGGTTTTCTATCTCCACTTCGTCTTCGTCGGATATCTTCATTCCCTTGGCGAGAACCTTGATTCCGTTGTAAACAGCGGGATTATGGGAAGCAGAAATAACAGCTCCCAACGTTGCCTCTTTGTTCGTGATATACGCTAATGCTGGAGTAGGAATTACGCCTGCGAACTCGACGTTCATCCCGGCGGAGGCGGCTCCTGCGGCCATTGCGCTTTCCAGAAGATCACAGGAGCTCCTCGTGTCTTTTGCTATGATAAATCTGCTATACTTTCCCGTGTAGTATCTGCCAATGGCATTGCCAAGCTTCATTGCAAGTTCGGGTGTGAGCTCTTCGTTGATAACGCCCCTTATCCCGTCGGTTCCGAATAGCTTCTTCATTAAGACACCCCCAAATATAAACATTTCTATACCTAGCATTTAGTTTACCACAGAATCTCGTTGACAACTCAAACTGCGAACTATATAATTGTGACTGTTGGAGAGATGGCCGAGCGGTCGAAGGCGTACGCCTGGAGAGCGTATGACGAGCACAACTCGTCCGTGGGTTCAAATCCCACTCTCTCCGCCAGAAAACCACCCGTCTTTCCGACGGGTTTTTTTGCTTAGATGGGAGAGTTACGGAGATCCTATCTGAAACGGAGGAGCAATGGGAGAGAAATCGATAAACATAAGGCTAAACAAGGCGCTGGGGCAGAACTTCCTGAAGTCAGACAGAGTCTCTCGCAGGATCGTCGAATCAGTGGAACTGAATCCGTCGACGACTATAGTCGAAATAGGCGTAGGATCCGGTTCGCTCACTTCTATCCTGTTAGAGAAAGGCTACAGAGTTATCGGGTTTGAAATAGACACAAGGTTCTCCGAAGGCAACCGAAGGCTGGAGGGCGAACGGTGCGAGCTTCGTTACGAGGACTTTCTCAAGGCCGATCTATCTACTTTGCCCGACTCCGTCACGTATGTTGCCAACATTCCTTATTACATTACCTCTCCCATTATCGAGAGAATAATGTTCGATGGGCCATCATTTGACAGGGCTGTGCTAATGGTTCAGAAGGAGTATGCGGATAGATTGACCGCAACACCCCGTACGAAGGAATACGGTATACTGACGGTGAATGTTAATACTTTTTCCGAAGTGAGGGAGCTTTTTCAGGTTTCAAGAAAGGAGTTCATTCCGCAGCCAGAAGTGGACTCGATGGTGATTGAGCTGTCACTGCTTGAGAACCCTCCGATAGGAGAAGCTAGAAGGGATCAGTACAGGAAATTTGTAAGGCATTGTTTCTCTCAGAGACGGAAGAA
Source organism: Mesotoga sp. H07.pep.5.3 (assembly GCF_002752615.1). Lineage (NCBI taxonomy): Bacteria > Thermotogati > Thermotogota > Thermotogae > Kosmotogales > Kosmotogaceae > Mesotoga > Mesotoga sp. H07.pep.5.3. The sequence continues at coordinate 3,091 of NZ_AYTV01000024.1, read as the reverse complement.
GCTGAAGAACAATCTGAAAAGCATCGTGGACTCACCAGAAGAATTACTCGGGTCAATGGCTATAGGAGTCGACGTCAGGGCAGAAGAACTAAGCGTAGATGATTTCGTAAGCTTGTTCAAGAACATATATCCTGAAGGTGGTGTGTGACCGAAAGAGGTCAAGCAATGGAGAGAGAGCTTTTCGAAAGGATTCTGAATTCGCTGATAGAGGGAATAATAGTTGTCGATTCAGACGAGACGATAGCCTTCATAAACGACGAGGCCCTCGAAATTCTAGGAGTGAATGGAGAGGAAGCGACCGGTGCTCCCGTAAGAGAGACCATACCCAACACTAGGTTGCACATCGTTCTGAAGAGTGGTGAGCCGGAGCTCAACAGAATTCAGTATCTCAAGGAAAAGACGATAGTAACTTCAAGATTCCCCATCGTCAACTCACAAGGTGAAGTCCATGCTGCAATGGCTGTATTCCGCGACATAACAAATGTCGAAAAGATGGCCGAAGAAGTCATTAACCATAAGGAGATGGAGGGTCTATTGACGTCCATCATAGATGCGACATACGATGCAATTTCAGTGGCCGATGAAAAGGGAAAGATCGTTCTCGTAAACAGGGCCTACACCAGAATAACAGGAATGAGTCCCGATTTCGTCATTGGAAAAATGGCTACAGTTGACATTGCGGAAGGTTCCTCTCTTCATCTGGAAGTTGTGAGAACGAGGAAGCCGATATACAACGCAAGGCTGAAAGTCGGTCCGAACAGAAAGGAAGTGCTGGTCAACGTCACTCCCCTTTTCGTGAAGGGTGAGTTTAAGGGAAGCGTGGGTGTCGTTCATGACATCTCCGAGATAGAGAGACTCGCGAGGGAACTGGAGGACACGAAGCGCCTCCTTCGATACATGAAGGCAAAGTATACTTTTGACGATATCGCCGGTTCGTCTAAGCTGATGCAGGTAGCGATTGATCAGGCGAGAAAGGTTTCAAAGACAAGGGCAACAGTACTGCTGAACGGTCAGAGCGGAACTGGAAAAGAACTCTTCGCGCACGCAATTCACAATTCCAGTGATAGACGAGAAGAAAGCTTCATAAGTGTTAACTGCGCTGCCTTGCCGGAAAACCTCCTCGAATCGGAGCTCTTCGGATATGTTGAAGGCGCTTTCACAGGAGCCCGGAGAGGGGGAAAGAAAGGTCTTCTTCAAGAGGCAAACGGAGGAACCGTATTTCTCGATGAAGTTGCTAAGATGAGTCTCTCAGTTCAATCAAAATTCCTGAAGTTCCTTCAAGATAGGGAGATAAAGCCGGTAGGCGGAAATCAGACCTACAAACTCGATGTCAGAGTAATTGCGGCGACCAACGTGAGTCTGGAGAAACTCGTCGCGTCCGGAGAATTCCTTCCCGACCTGTACTATCGTCTGAATGTAGTGCCAATCGTAATTCCTCCACTCAAAGAGAGGCCAGAGGATATTCCCGAGATAGCGAGGGTAGTGATGATGAGGCTAAATCAGGAGTACGGAAGGATGGTTACCGAAATCGATCCTGCAGTTCTGCGCATGTTTGAGAAACACGACTGGCCCGGAAACGTAAGAGAACTTGAAAACGTTATCGGAAGGGCAATGATAAGTATGGAACTTGAAGAAAGAACTATACTGCTTTCGCATATAAAGGGAATCCTTGAGAAACCGGATAAGAGAGAGAGGCTACCCGAGGGAAGTCTATCAGTCCTTCTGGATGACTACGAAAAAGAGATAATAAAAGAGTCTCTTCGAAGAAACGACGGGAACAAGACGAAGACTTCGAACGAACTTGGTATAAGCATAAGGAGTCTATATTACAAGCTGGAAAAACACGGTATCACTGACACTCATCAAAACCGATGATATAATTATCAATGGGGGCGAAACGGTTTCGACGGGGTCAATGAACTTGTAGGAGCGAGCCGAGGTCCCGGAGCCGCGTTAAAAAACCGGAAAAGCAGAAATGCCAATAACGAATTTGCACTTGCTGCTTAATAATTAATAAGTAGCCGTCCGAATAGCTTTTTGGTCTGGTGGGCTATGAAGGGCGTCAGAAAATCAGATCTTGCCCGTGAATATGCTCCGTATTCCCGGGGACACTTAGGAGCTTGGACAGTCGGACTCTGCCTGTGAAGTCTTGACTGTTGACGACGATCACAGGATGCGCTCGGAGAGCCTGCAGGGAATTTGGTTTCGGACGCGAGTTCGACTCTCGCCGCCTCCACCATTCACTCAGAGCTACCTGCACTGAAGCTGTGAAGCGAGGAAGCAATACTTAGTATTTTTAATGTAAAGACCCGGCAGTTCCGGGTCTTGTTTTTTTTAACGCCACGCGGTATGAAAACAGCTGGTTATTTCGAAAACGTCGCATCCCGTCATGAACTCGTTTCAGCATCTTGCTCCTAGGAACCGCTGCACGCTTAAAATCCAAGACCCGCTGAACGCTGGAAAGAACCGTCCTTCGTTACCCGTCCAAGATCATGGACCCGTCCTTGGATAAGATCAACGCTAAGATCCCGAAACAAGTTCGGGATGACAATGAGAGGGACTTCCAAAAAGTCATGACGGGAATAATAGCAAACGTCATTTCGAAAACGCCTAAATCGGTCATGCTGAACTTGTTTCAGCATCTTGCTCCTAAGAACCGCTGCACGCGTAAAATCCAAGACCCGCTGAACGCTGAAGGCTGTAAAAACCGAGAAAGAGCGTATCCGAGAGTTCGCATTGCTCACGAGAAGAGGAGAGCAGAAAAAGGGGCTGACCGGGTCCTATGGTCTCATTTTTCGCGCCCTCTGGCCGCTGAAAGATCAAACGATCCCGAAACAAGTTCGGGATGACAATGAGAGGGACTTCCAAAAAGTCATGACAGGAATGATAGCGTTCGTCATTTCGAAAACGCCTAAATCGGTCATGCTAAACTCGTTTCAGCATCTCCGGCTAGCTATTCTTCTATTAGAAAAGTGCTCGAATTGTATCATTGGCCCTTGCTGACTTCTTGCCAAAGGTCTCTAAGTTCTGGATTCGACTCTCTAATGAGGTTCAACTTCCATTCTCTTCTCCAGTTCTTCAACTGCTTTTC
>NZ_AYTV01000023.1:0-118305 GCF_002752615.1 Mesotoga sp. H07.pep.5.3 | reverse complement strand
GAGGGGGTAGAGCACTGATTGGGCTAGGGGGGCGACCTCCAACCCCAGTCAAACTCCGAATACCTCTACTCAAAGTGCAGGAGACAGACTGCGAGCGATAAGGTCCGTAGTCGAGAGGGAAACAGCCCAGACCACCAGCTAAGGGCCCAGAGAGATAGCTAAGTGTTAAAGGAAGTGGAGAGTCAAAGACAGCTAGGATGTTGGCTTAGAAGCAGCCATCATTAAAAGAGTGCGTAACAGCTCACTAGTCGAGACTCACCGCGCCGAAGATGTAAGGGGGCTAAAGCTATCCTCCGAAGCTGTGGAACAGGAAACTGTTGGTAGAGGAGCATTGTGTTGTAGGGAGAAGGCAGACCCGTGAGGGCTGTTGGACGAGACACAAGAGAGAATGCAGGCATGAGTAAACGAAAGGAGAGTGAGAATCTCTCCCCCCGAAAGCCTAAGGGTACCTGGGGAAGGTTCGTCCGCCCAGGGTTAGTCGAGACCCTAAGGGGAACCCGAAAGGGGTAACCGATGGGAAACCGGTTAATATTCCGGTACTGGCGTAGCATGAGTTTTGGGGTGTGACACAGGAGGATAGGCGTTGCGTACTAGTTGCATAGTGCGTCCAAGTTTCAAGTCCGAAGATCGCGGCAGGGAAATCCACCGCGGGAGGGTGAGGGACGAATGGGAGTTCCTTCGGGAGCAACAACGTTGAGTTCACACTGTCTAGAAAAGCATCGCAAAGCGTTTGAGTGCTAAGCCAATCGTTCTGAAAACCGACACAGGTAGGCAAGCTGAGAAGGCTAAGGGGAGCGGGATAACTCCTGTTAAGGAACTAGGCAAATTAGCCCCGTAACTTAGGGAGAAGGGGTACTCTGGTTGGTTAAGAGCTGACTGGAGTCGCAGTGACAAGGCAGCGGCGACTGTTTACCAAAAACACAGGGCTCTGCGAATTCGAGAAGAAGACGTATAGGGTCTGACGCCTGCCCAGTGCTGGAAGGTTAAGGGGAAAGGTTAGCGTAAGCGAAGCTTTGAACTGAAGCCCCAGTAAACGGCGGCCGTAACTATAACGGTCCTAAGGTAGCGAAATTCCTTGTCGGGTAAGTTCCGACCTGCACGAATGGCGTAACGATCGCTGCACTGTCTCAACAGGAGACCCGGTGAAATTTCAGTCTGGGTGAAGATGCCCAGGACTCGCAACTAGACGGAAAGACCCCATGGAGCTTTACTGTAGCTTGGTATTGTGCTTTGTTGTATGGTGTACAGGATAGGTAGGAGGCGTAGAACCCGGTTCGCCAGGATCGGGGGAGCCAACGGTGGGATACTACCCTCTATACAACGGAGTACTAACTTGAGAGTGTGGAGAGCACAACAAGGACATTGCTAAGTGGGCAGTTTGACTGGGGCGGTCGCCTCCAAAAGAGTAACGGAGGCGCGCTAAGGTTGGCTCAGGTTGGTTGGAAATCAACCATAGAGTGTAAGGGCAAAAGCCAGCTTGACTGTGAGACTGACAGGTCGAACAGGAGGGAAACCTGGCCCTAGTGACCCTGCGGCCCTGAGTGGAAAGGCCGTTGATCAACGGATAAAAGCTACCCTGGGGATAACAGGCTTATACTGCCCGAGAGTTCATATCGACGGCAGTGTTTGGCACCTCGATGTCGGCTCATCGCATCCTGGGGCTGGAGCAGGTCCCAAGGGTTAGGCTGTTCGCCTATTAAAGCGGTACGTGAGCTGGGTTCAGAACGTCGTGAGACAGTTCGGTCCCTATCTGTTGCGAGCGTAGGAGACTTGAGAAGGGTAGCCCCTAGTACGAGAGGACCGGGGTTAGTGAACCTCTAGTGAATCAGTTGTCGTGCAAGCGGCAGTAGCTGAGTAGCTACGTTCATGAGTGATAACCGCTGACAGCATCTAAGCGGGAAGCACGCTTCAAGACTAGGTCTCTCAGGATCGTTCGAGAAGAGGACGTAGATAGGCTGGAGATGTAAGCACTGTGAAGTGTTCAGTCGACCAGTACTAATAATCCGATTCCTTTACCTTAATTCCCTATGTACTCTTGAGTGAGCAGATATTCTGGGTGAAGATACCGGGGCGGGAAACACCCGGCTCCATACCGAACCCGGCAGTTAAGCCGTCTCGGGCCGATGGTAGTATGTGGGCAACTGCATGCGAGAGTAGGTATCGCCCAGATGTTATACAAGAGGAGAGTCTTTTTGACTCTCCTTTTTGTTTGAAACCGTGGTCGGTGGTAGTAGGTAGGGGGTTCGTAAGAACAAGTAAAACTAATCCACCGTTGACGGTCCGCCGTCCTCGGATAAGAGAGAAAGAACAGAAGTGATGCGGCGAAAAGCATCGCCGGAAGTGAGGCTCGCATGCGCGAGGAAGTGATGCCCGGAGAAACGTCCGGGGAAGTGATGCTGCTTCGCAGGAGGGAAAAAGATCCAGTCTGCTGTCGCAGGCCGCATGCAGTGTGACTGCCCACCGAAGGTTACTAGCCTCTCTCTAATAAGTGCTATAATCACGATTGGGAGGGATATCCATGCCTGATAGATCCCAGGATTGGTTACGTCAAGCAAAAAGAGATCTTGAACACGCTCGAGAGTCTGCTGTTAATGGCAAACACGAATGGGCATGCTTTGCGGCACAGCAGGCCGCTGAAAAAGCCGTAAAGGCTCTCCATCTTTCTTTGGGACAGGAAGCGTGGGGACACATGGTAAGCAAACTGATTCAAGAACTCCCTGAGGGAACTGACTTGCCCGCTGAGTTATTGGATAAGGCGAGAATACTTGACAATTCATACATACCTGCGAGATATCCAAATGGTCATCCCGAAGGCTCTCCTTTTGAGTATTTCGGAAGCAAGCAAAGTAAGGAGGCTATTGCATATGCCGGTGAGATCGTTGAATTCGTCAATAATGAAATGGCCAAGCAAAAAGGCTGTAATTGATTCACTTGATAAGTGGTCAGAAACCTTGAAGCGAGATTCCAACATTCTCAGCATCGGTTACTTCGGTTCCTACGCTCGGGGCGACAATGGAGTGGGAAGCGACCTTGATTTGATTGTCATAGTCAAAGACTCCAAAGCTCCTTTTGGGAAGCGAGGAACAGAATGGGATTTAACAATGTTACCGGTTCCGGTCGATCTTCTGATCTACACTCTGGACGAGTGGAATGAACTAAACAAAGAACTGTCTTACTTCATTAAAAGATTGAGAGAAGAAGTCAAATGGATCTTCATGAAAGATGATTCATTGAACCTGTAGAAAGGATCTTTGCTTCGATCAATCTCACCGATGTTATCGGTAGAAGTTAGAACCCCTGCTTGTTGACAAAGTGAGATAGGCCACTCAAATGGCATGCTTTAGTACCTTACCCTTTCTCTTACTCCTCCCGATATTTGTAACCCGCTCTTTCCAACCCGATTCCGATGTTCGCTCTCCCAGCTCCTTGATTTCAAGAGAAACTGGTTAGCCGTTGAGTGGTTCCCCGTTCGTCGAGAAGAGCCGCTTCCCGCTTGCTAAGACACGCTGAACGCTGAAAAGAGCATCGAGATTCTGAAACAAGTTCAGAATGACGGGATGTGACGTTTTCGGAAAGCCCGTCGGGATGCTGAAACTAGTTCAGATGACGCTATGTGACGTTTTCGGAGAACCCTCCAGGATGCTGAAACAAGTTCAGACACGATGTGACATGTTCGTAATCACCTAACACTGTCATCCCGAACTTGTTTCGGGATCTGGGCTTATGAGAAACGAAAGCGTAGAGGTTAGAGGTCAGTGGTCAGAGGTTGGAAGAGCAAGAGAGTGGTCACCGTTCGTCAAGGAGAAGTTGTTCGTTCCAGAGAGAGGATCTGTTCTTCATGCTCTTTCGAAGGATGGGTCCATGATCTTGGACAAAGGACGAGGGACGGTTCTTTACTGCGGCCAGCGGGTTTTTGCTCTTAAGCGCACAGCGGCTCTTTCGAAGGACGGATCCACAATCTCGAAGGGACGCTTCTTTACTTTAGGGCTTGCAACTTAGAACAGACAACTTGCAACTGTTCTCGCCCGCGTAGCGAAACTGGCCTCGCCAGAGGTGAGACGGGCCGCATGCAGTGTGACTGGCCACCGAAGGTTACTAGCCTCTCTCTAATAAGTGCTATAATCACGATTGGGAGGGATATCCATGCCTGATAGATCCCAGGATTGGTTACGTCAAGCAAAAAGAGATCTTGAACACGCTCGAGAGTCTGCTGTTAATGGCAAACACGAATGGGCATGCTTTGCGGCACAGCAGGCTGCTGAAAAAGCCGTAAAGGCTTTCCATCTTTCTTTGGGACAGGAAGCGTGGGGACACATGGTAAGCAAACTGATTCAAGAACTCCCTGAGGGAATTGACTTGCCCGCTGAGTTATTGGATAAGGCAAGAATTCTTGACAATTCATACATTCCTGCGAGATATCCAAATGGTCATCCCGAAGGCTCTCCTTTTGAGTATTTCGGAAGCAAGCAAAGTAAGGAGGCTATTGCATATGCCGGTGAGATCGTTGAATTCGTCAATAATGAAATGGCCAAGCAAAGAGGCTGTAGTTGATTCACTTAATAAGTGGTCAGAAACCTTGAAGCGAGATTCCAACATTCTCAGCATCGGTTACTTCGGTTCCTACGCTCGTGGCGACAATGGAGTGGGAAGCGACCTTGATTTGATTGTCATAGTCAAAGACTCCAAAGCTCCTTTTGGGAAGCGAGGAACAGAATGGGATTTAGCAATGTTACCGGTTCCGGTCGATCTTCTGATCTACACTCTGGACGAGTGGAATGAACTAAACAAAGAACTGTCTTACTTCATTAAAAGATTGGGAGAAGAAGTCAAGTGGATCTTCATGAAAGATGATTCATTGAACCTGTAGAAAGGATCTTTGCTTCGATCAATCTCACCGATGTTATCGGTAGAAGTTAGAACCCCTGCTTGTTGACAAAGTGAGATAGGCCACTCAAATGGCATGCTTTAGTACCTTACCCTTTCTCTTACTCCTCCCGATATTTGTAACCCGCTCTTTCCAACCTGATTCCGATGTTCGCTCTCCCAGCTCCTTGATTTCAAGAGAAACTGGTTAGCCGTTGAGTGGTTCCCCGTTCGCCGAGAAGAGCCGCTTCCCGCTTGCTAAGACACGCTGAACGCTGAAAAGAGCATCGTGATTCTGAAACAAGTTCAGATGACGCGATTTGACGTTTTCGGAAAGCCCGCCGGAATGCTGAAACAAGTTCAGACACGATGTGACATATTCGTAATCACCTAACACTGTCATCCCGAACTTGTTTCGGGATCCGGGCTTATGAGAAACCGTGGTCGGGGATAGCGGGTAGGGGGTTCGTAAGAGCAAGAGAAACTGGTTAGCCGTTGAGTGGTTCCCCGTTCGCCGAGAAGAGCCGCTTCCCGCTTGCTAAGACACGCTGAACGCTGAAAAGAGCATCGTGATTCTGAATCAAGTTCAGAATGACGCAATTTGACGTTTTCGGAAAGCTCGCCGGAATGCTGAAACATGTTCAGACACGATGTGACATATTCGTAATCACCTAACACTGTCATCCCGAACTTGTTTCGGGATCTGCTCTCCGATCCAATCGAAGGACGGGTCCATGCTCTTGGACGATGGACCAGGGACGGGTTTTCTAAGAATGACGGTGTGTGGCGTTCTCGTAATCACCTAGCACTGTCATCCCGGGCTTGACCCGGGATCTCGTTTTTGACCTTATCGAAGGATGATGTCTTTCGCGGGAGACGGAAGATCGTCGACAGAAACGTTGTCTTCAGCAGCGTACAGCGTTTTCTAGTCGAGCGGGCTGTTTCTTGCGCATTTGTTCTCACACAACCTCGGAACCCTTCGAAATCTTCACGACTGTTTTTTCACTTGATTGCGTCAGTCACATCTATGTAATTCTGTTCGTGGCTCATATTCTAAAATTTTTTGTTCCCGCTTGAGAAATCAATTCTATCAAGCTCTACTTTTCTTATGTTCAAGTCCTCGTAAGTTCTGTAATAGTAGACTCTGTTGGTCAAATCCGTTACTGCCGACCAGTAAGCTATGTCTCTTGAAATTACTATTCCGAGCTCTTCATTGACTACGAGGCCTTCAGGAATATCCTGAGCGTTGAGGATATGCCATGCTAGTGTGACGGCCGATTCAGCATTAGCCGGTTTCACTTCTCCGTGAGAATAGAAGGCGGCCCTCACAAATCGGCTTGGAGATGTGTTGTCCCCAGGAAGCCCAAGCAATCCAGTTCCATTTCCCGTTGCCCTAATTTCAAAATCACCTAACTTTGAACTCTTGATGTTTGCGGGAGTCAGGTTTACGTAGTTCGAGAGATTCTGAAGATGCCAGTCGAATGTGGGATTGTTTGTAATTACTCCAAGCGGATTTTCATGAATGTTCAGCTCACCATCAACGTATTCTATTACAATGCATCCGCCATGCGCATCATAGACAATATAGTGAAGGGGCATCATAGTAGACTCCGTTATCATAATGGTAAGCCCATACACCCGGATATCATCTAGCGCCGATTTTACTTCTTTCACTGTTGCAAAGTTTTCAAGGATCCAGCCTATCACATCATAATGAGATATGGTTGACTTGTAGAGGTCTTTTTCGAGCGGCTGATGCCCGGCACAGCCCGTAAAGTAGAATCCTCCGCACGCGAGACCGACTTGGTTTATTCCATCTGCAACCAGATTCATACCAAGGGAGTTGGCCCCAACGTAACCGTACTTCACGTTCCAGCTCAGGCCCTCCCAACCCGTCGTAAGTGCGGTCATAAAAGTATCTCTGGGTGCGACGACAATCTTGCTTCCAAGATCGAATTCGAACTCGAGAGTCCTTGCAGCAACAACAGCACCATCTTTCGAAATCACTCTGAACCCGGTGCACCCAATCGAAGCAACAGTTAGCAAGACGAAGAAAAGAGCGCACATTGGAAGTCTCTTCATTGCAAACATCCCCTTTCTGTGTTTTGATGGCCTTATCTCTCGCTTCTCTAAAGACAGCAATATATACATTAGGGGCACTTTCTGACTTCTATATTGAAGAATGATTGGAAAAAACAAAAAATTCAGCGCACCCCCATTGACAACCAACTGTGCTAGTTGATATAGTACAGTTAAGATAGTCAGTGAGGAGTGAATTCTATGTTAGACGAAGCGATCAAAGTTAAGAACCTCAGAAAGACCTACGGAAATTTCGAGGCTGTAAAAGGGATAAATCTCTCCCTTGTACCCGGAAAAGTCAACGCTCTCTTGGGACCTAACGGTGCCGGAAAGACCACAACTCTAAAATCAATTCTTGGCCTTGTTCATTATTCAGGAGAGATAACGATCCTTGGAGAGAAAATCGATGTCGCCCGAGAGAGAATATCATTCGTCCCAGAAGACAAAAGCTTCTATGACAGCCTGACTCCGGAAAAGGCAATTAAGATGTGTTCAATGCTCATGAGCAATTTCTCCGCAGAAAAGGCTGCTAAACAGATGAAGGACTTTGATCTACCGATGAATAAGAAGATATCTGCTTTCTCTCACGGCATGAAGACATCTACTTATCTGGCAATCGCAATGGCTCAGGATGCCGATATCTTCATCTTCGACGAACCAACCTGGGGCCTCGATCCTTTGAGGAGAGACGAAGTGCTCGAGATGATAAGCACGTTATCAGAAAGGGGGAAGACAGTTCTCTACACCTCACACATTATTCCGGAGGTGGAGAAGATAGCCGATGTCTTTTCGATCATGTACAAAGGCGTAATTCTCTACACAGGAGAAATGAAGGGATTGGACGATAGGTTTGCTCTTTACTCTCTTCCTTTGAAAACGGCAATCGATAAGAATGACCTCACCGCCGTTGTTAAGGAGGCAAATGTATTGAAAGTTCTCACCGATAACCCTAAAGAGATTGCGAGACTGAAGGAGATAGAGGGATCAAAAAGAGAAGAGGTTAATCTTGAATCCTTCTTCGGGACTATAGTAAGGGGGAATAAGCATGTTCTATAAGGAAATTCATGAAATGAAATTGAGAGTAATAATCATGTTCATCGTTTTGCTGGTCTCATTGGTAACAACTGTTGCTCTAAGACCTTATGCAGCACAGATGATGGAAGAAATGACCGCTCAACTCGAAGAGATGCCTGATTTTCTTAAGAGCCTTATGGGTGACGTTTCCGGTCTCACGAGACTTAATGACGACAACTACTATCTGTTGAGTCAGTGGCACGGAAAGAACTATGGGCAGTTCCTTCCCTTCGTTGTTCTGTTAATCGCCTTCCCCATATTCGCTAAGGAATTCGACAAGAAGACAATCTACTTCCTGCTTTCTAGAAAGAATAGGAACGAAGTCTTCAGGACGAAGTATCTGGCGGGACTCGGAGCCGTACTGATAATAACAACTGTCCTGTCCTTGCTCGGTCCAATAGCGATGAATCTCGCCGGTTACAGCACGGCGTTTGGCGATACACTGAAGGTGCTGCTCCAACAGCTGGTGGGAGCCTCATTCTTCTACTCATTATTTACGATGATTTCAATGAGTAGAGATCAGGTTAAACCAGTCGTCGCCGGAATACTAATTGTTCTAGGATTGCCAATACTCGGCATGATTGACGCACTCTCCTGGCTGAATCCCTATCCTTTTATACTGGGATCGAGTGTGGCTCAGAAGGGAACTATCGACTGGATCTATCTAGTCTCATTGCTGGCAGCGACAGTAGTGCTAACCGTAATTGATTACAAGGTCTTTGAAAAGAAAGAAGTATGAGAAACATACCGTTCCTGGCAGAATGAAGAACGGAGAATAGCAAACCAACTACACAAACACAGGAGATGAACTCTTCGCGAGCGAAACTAACTATTGCTGTTTGCCAGGCGCTGTGAAGTCACGGAGTTGAAGGTCAATGATCCGTAGTTCTCTAAAGCCAAGATCTGAGAAAGAGGAAGCTCAAGATTCTGAAACAAGTTCAGAATGACGCGATGTGACATATTCACAATCACCTAACACTGTCATCCCGGACTTGATCCGGGATCTCGATGAGGAAGCTCAAGATGCTGAAACAAGTTCAGCATGACGCGATATGACGTTTTCGCGAAAGGCGTTTAGAAGTTGAAACAAGTTCAGATGACAGCGGGTATTGGGTCTAGGGTCTAGGGTTTGGCGAACAAAAGCAGCCTGAACCGCTCAGAATTATCAGCGCTAGTGAGGACGTCATCCCGAACTTGTTTCGGGATCTGCTCTCCGATCCAATCGAAGGACGGGTCCATGATCTCGAAGGGAGGTTTCTTTAAAGCGGTCAGCGGGTTTTTGCTCTTAAGCGCACAGCGGCTCTTTCGAAGGACGGGTTCATGCTCTTGGACGAGGGACGTTTTCCTTAAGGATGATGAGATGTGAGGATCTTAGAATGGTTTTATTTTCAGGCCTCTACCCTCACACCTCTTACCTCTGGATTGATTTTGATCCAATCCAAGGACGGTTCTTTTTGCGAAGCGTCACTAACATGGCTGAGGCAATACAGAAGGTGATAATGTGTGGTTTGACATCGATATAAGGTCCTCGTTACCAATATATGATCAAATCAAGAGGGGGGTGAGGGAAGAGATCCTTAAGGAGAGACTTAAGGAAGGGGATACTCTTCCCTCAATCCGTGAAATGGCCTCTCAAATAAGGGTGAATCCCAACACTGTCGCCAGGGCTTACAGGGAACTAGAAATGGAAGGCATAATCATGGCGAGACAGGGTTTGGGGTATATAGTAGTCAGTAACAGAGATCAGGTCAGAGACTCTGTCTTTGATAATCTCTCTGCTGAACTAAGGGAGCCCCTACTACGCATGAAGAAATCGGGAATCTCTCTGGAGAGGCTCCTGGAGGTGATTGAGAAGATATGGAAAGAGATCAATTGACTCTGAGAATCAGAAATCTCCAAAAGACTTACAGTGGAAATGTGGAGGCTGTCCGCGGAATAGATGTCGGTGTTGAAAACCAGCGAATATATGCCCTGCTAGGTCCAAACGGAGCGGGAAAGACCACCGTTTTGAAATCTATACTCGGCCTGGTAAAGTATTCCGGCTCAGTTGAGGTTTTTGGCAGACCAATAGAGGAAGTCAGAGAGCGAATCTCGTTCGTTCCGGAGGAGAAGAATCTTTACGAGAACCTCGATATAGAATCAACACTTAGACTGAGCAGCAGAATCTCTCCGAGATTCAACGAAAAACAGGCTCGAGAACTGATTGAGAACTACAAGCTGCCCTACAGGAAGAAGATCAGAACGTTTTCAAATGGTATGAGGACGGCTCTTTATCTCGCTGTTGCTCTATCGACAGATGCGGATCTATACATCCTCGACGAGCCGACATGGGGCCTCGATCCAATATTGAGAGACGATACGCTTGAACTGATAAGGGAGAAAGTGATCCTCGGAAAGACAGTTATCTACACATCCCATGTCATTCCAGAGGTCGAAAAGATAGCCGATGAGTTCTCGATCATGGTTAGTGGAAAGATAAAGTATACCGGTAATCTGGATGGGATCAAAGAGAAGTACAGAGTAATTAAAATGCCGCTGAAGGACAAAACAAAACTGAGTTCCGAAAGATGTCTCGCTGTGGCAAAAGAGATAAACAGACTATCTATGATAGTTGAATACTCGGAAGCGACGAAAGAATACTACAAGAACGATGAAGCTGCCATTTCGATCCCTGATCTGGAAGAGTTTTTCCAGATCCTCGTAAGGAGCGAGAATGGCAATTCCCTGTGAGGACAGGAGGTTTGGAAAGTGATTGAGATAAGAGATTTGACAAAGATTTACAGCGGAAGCGTCAAGGCTCTTGACAGCATTTCATTGACGGTTAACAAAGGGGAGATTTTTGGCTTCCTGGGGCCCAACGGTGCCGGAAAGACGACGACAATCAAGATGATCGTCGGGTTGTTGCAGCCAACATCAGGAAGTATTTCAATAGACGATATAGATGTGGTGAAGCGCCCAGTTGAAGCAAAATCTAAGATAGGCTATGTTGCGGATGAACCACTTGTAATGGATAAGATTACGGGTGTTCAGTATCTGAACCTTATCTCAGATGTGTTTCAAGTCCCACCAAAGACCCGTGCCGAGAGGGCGTCTAAGCTTCTGCAGAATTTCAAGCTCTCAGATGCAATCAAAGATCCAGTATCTACATACTCCCATGGGATGAAACAGAAGCTTTCGCTGATTGCCGCATTGATCCATAATCCCGATCTCTGGATACTGGACGAACCGATAGTCGGCCTCGATCCGGAATCGGCGTTCATTCTCAAACAAATGATGAGAAACCACGTGAAGGCAGGAAATACGGTATTCTTCTCCACTCATGTCATGGAAGTGGCAGAAAGAATTTGCGACAGGATAGGAATAATAAACAAAGGAAAGCTTGAGTTTGTAGGCACCGTTGAAGAGCTTAGGAAGCTCCGAGGCCAGGGGAGCCTTGAAGAACTCTTCCTGGAGGTGACGGGTAGTGAGACCGAAAATGGTGATTTCGCTTACCTCGACGCTGATTAACGCTCACTACAACATACCTAGGTCTCTATACCACTTCAAGAAAAGAGAAAGACTCTGGGAACCGGCATTAATAATAGGCGTGGTACTCTTGATGGTCTTTTCTCTTGGGCCTCTTTACATGAGTCTGCTGAACACAATGTACGATCAGTATGAAGTTGCTGGAATGAGGCAGCTCTTTCTGGCTGGACCGTTTCTCATAGCGAATCTATTCGGGCTGATAATGGGCGTTTTTCTTATGATAAGCACTTTTTTCTTCGGGGATGACATGAGCGTCCTGATACCCCTGCCCTTAAAGTCAACCGAGGTACTGATGTCGAAGTTCCTGGTTGTGCTTGTGGATCTCATGGTAATTTCGATCGCGGTCATTCTTCCTGCCTACATTCTCTACGGGATCAGATCTGGAGCCGGTATTTCATACTGGATATTCATGGTCATAATCTTTCTACTCAGTCAGGTATTGCCCATAATGCTCTCGGCGATAATCGTTCTGCCGCTTTCGAGACTCTTCCGCTTCAAGAGATACAGAGACAGCATCGTCTATCTGATCAGCGCGCTTGTAGTTATAGGCTTCCTTGTTTTCGTTTCCCTTACCAGCAGGGTTGACCCGAACATGAGCGCAGAGGAGTTCGCGAAAATATTCTCGAGCGAAGATGCAATACTAAACAGGACGGCCGGGGCATATCCGCCGACTATACTCGTTACGAAGGCCCTGAGCAAACCCTTCTTAGAGGGTTTACTGTGGTTGCTTGCCTTCATTGGCCTGCACGCTGCCGCTCTCGGAATCTTTCTCTTCTTTGGTCACAAATTTTACTACTCGGTCTATTCGAGTTTCCAAGAGAATTTTGCCAAACGGTCGAAACTTAAAGAAGGGGAGATAGCCGGTCTGATGGGCTTACAACAGACAAAGTTCTCTGCTCTCTACAAAAGAGAATGGTGGTACTTCCTGAAGGTCCCTGCATTCGCCTTCAACGGATTCGGAAATGTACTCGTCTTCCCAATCCTGCTGGTCATTGCGGCTGTTGCCGGACAAACCGATCAGTTAGGTCAGATGCTGGACCAGTTTCAGCAGTACAAGCCAGTCTTTGTCCCAGTCGGCGCACTGGTCGCAGCCGTTGCAGGAGGAATAAACGGCCTTGCCTCCTCTATGTTTAGCAGAGAAGGAGATTTGATCAGGGAGCTGAAGGTTCTTCCCGTTGACGTAAATGAAATCGTGAAAGTCAAATTCCTTCATATCGAGACGCTTAGTTTGATAGGCCCGGCATTCGGTGCAGTCGCTCTTAGTCTGATACTTGGTCTGTCTTTCGTACAAGCGCTTGTTGTATTTGTTGTCGGAGGATTGACTCTCACATTCTTGAACATCCTGCAAATGATAATCGACTCGATAAAGCCGATCCTTGAATGGGAGAACCCTCAGAGAGCCATGAAGCAAAACGTCAACGTCGCACTTTCGATTCCGGTCGTCTTTGGTTATGTGGGCGGTTTTGGATATCTCGCATTCTTACTGAAGGACAACGTATCCGGGACAATTATGACTATCATATTGACCGCGATCGCTTTAGTTGGTATTGTAGTCACGTGGCCTATACTTATCAAGAAAGCGAACAGGCTTTTTGCTAGAGATTTGTGAAAGACCGTGGTTGTGGTAGCAGGTAGCGGGTTCGTAAGAGGAGCAAGAGAAAGAGGGTTGCCGTTGAGCGGTTCTCTGTTCTCCGAGAAGAAGTTGTTCGTTCCAGAGCGAGGATCTGTTCTTCGTTCTTGGTTAAGATCAAAAACCAAGAGCTGGATGCTGAAACAAGTTCAGCATTACGCGATGTGACATATTCACAATCGCCTAAAACTGTCATCCCGGACTTGATCCGGGATCTGGGCTTATGAGAAACCGTGGTCGGTGGTAGCAGGTAGGGGGTTTGTAAGAGCAAGAGAAACTGGTTGATCGTTGAGCGGTTCTCCGTTCTCCGAGAAGACTATGGGCGACTAGAAAGAAGGATCGAGATTCTGAAACAAGTTCAGAATGACTGTTTGTGACGTATTCGGAGAACCCTCCGGGATGCTTAAACAAGTTCAGAATGACATGATGTGCCGTTTTCGCAATTACCTAACACTGTCATCCCGAACTTGTCTCGGGATCTAGACTTAAATACTCGAACTTAAATTAGACGAACTGTGCAACTGTTCTATTAAACGGAGGTTGAAGCATGGCAAAACACCATCAGAAAACAATAGAAGAGGTCATAAAAGAACTCGGATCAAGCTCAAACGAGGGGCTCTCCGGGGCAAAGGCAAAGGAGAGAATAGAACAGTATGGCTTGAACGAGCTTACAGAGAAGAACAGGCGCAGCGCATGGAAGATTCTTCTTTCACAGCTAAAATCTGTGATGGTAATAATCCTGATTGTTGCTTCGGTGATTACGGCCTTCGTCGGTGAATTAAGGGATACGATAGTAATTCTTGCGATTGTAGCCCTGAACACCATCCTGGGGTTCACTCAAGAATACAGAGCCGAAAAGGCAATGGCCGCATTGAAGAAGATGTCCGTGCCCAGAGTGAAGGTCAGGCGGGACGGAAAGATCGTGGAGATAAACTCAACAGAGATTGTTCCCGGAGATATTGTGATTCTAGAGGCCGGAAATATCGTGCCGGCAGATATGCGGCTTATCGAGGCAACCAATCTGAAGATTCAGGAGTCAGCTCTTACTGGCGAATCGGAGGCAGTGGAGAAGACTACTAAACCTATCGAAGAAGAGAACCCCTCTCTTGGTGACCGCAAAAACATGGCGTATTCCGGGACGGTTGTCACTTACGGCCGCGGAGTCGGAATAGTGACGGCAACTGGAATGGAGACCGAACTCGGGAAGATTGCAGCAATGCTTCAAGATACTGCCGAGACCCAGACCCCGTTACAGAAGAATATCGACCAGCTCGGTAAGATTCTTGCCTTGATCGCGCTAGGAATAGTGGGTGTGATCTTCGTAATGGGCTTGCTGAGGGGCGAAGATCTAGAGCTGATGTTCATGACTGCAGTCTCTTTCGCAGTGGCCGCGGTTCCAGAAGGTCTTCCAACAGTTGTTACTATTGCGCTGGCTTTAGGCGCCCAACGGATGTTGAAGAAGAATGCTCTTGTTCGGAAACTGATGGCCGTCGAGACGCTTGGTTCAGTTACCGTAATCTGTTCCGACAAGACGGGAACGATTACCGAGAACAGAATGAAAGTGACAGTCGTAGAGATGGCCGGACGGACACTGGACTTTGGAAAAGAAAATGAACCCGATCCCGAGGCCCTTCCCGAAGACGACAATAAATCCTTTGAAATAATGCTCACTGCGGCCGCGCTATGCAACGATGCCGAGATCAAACCTCCCGTCCACAAAAAGCAGCAGGTAGATGTGATCGGTGATCCGACGGAGGGCGCGCTAGTATATGCGGCTTACAGAGTCGGCATCGAGAAAAGCGACCTCGAACAGGCAATGCCCAGGATCCTGGAGATCCCCTTCGATTCGGAGCGAAAGAGGATGACAACTATCCACGAGATCAAGTCGAATCCAAAGGGTAAGATTCCTGCAGACGTTCCGGAACACCTTCGAGAAAACGCTGTCGATCAATATGTTGCATTTACCAAGGGAGCCGTCGATTCTCTCGTTGAAGTCTGTGACAGAGTGCTGGAAGGTGACGAGATACATGAGTTAGATGATGAATGGAAGAGAAGAATCATAGAGACAAACAACAACCTTGCGGCAAATGGAATGAGGGTTCTTGGAGTAGCCTTCAGGCCAGTAAACTCCGCGGAAGTCGAAGACAAAAAGGTCGAAGAGAGAAATCTCATTTTCACCGGTATATTTGGAATGATGGATCCCGCAAGAGAAGGCGTCAAAGAATCGATAATGACCGCCCGTGAAGCAGGTATAAGGCCGATTATGATTACGGGTGACCATCCCCTGACAGCCGGTTATATAGCAGAGAGCCTCACCATAGTTGACGACAAGTCGAACGTCAAGATGGGTCGAGAAATCGAAAACCTTACGGAGGAGGAGCTCGACAGAGTGACCGCAGAAACCTCGGTATATGCCCGAGTCGCACCGGAACACAAGCTGAAGATCGTCGACTCTCTTCAGAGACAGGGAAATGTCGTCGCCATGACGGGTGATGGCGTTAATGACGCCCCCGCTCTCAAACAGGCCGACATAGGGATCGCTATGGGCATAACGGGGACTGACGTAACAAAGGAGGTCGCCGATATGGTTCTCATCGACGATAACTTCACCACGATCGTCTCGGCCATTCGTGAAGGAAGGACAATCTTCGACAACATACACAAGTTCATAAGGTACATCCTGGCGTCGAACTTCGGAGAGATATGGATAATGCTTCTCGGACCATTCTTTGGTATCTCACTCCCCCTGGCGCCCCTTCAGATACTCTGGCTCAACCTGGTCACGGACGGAGTCCCCGCATTGGCGCTCGCAGTTGAACCACCGGAAAAGGATATAATGAAGCGTCCACCCAACCCGACGAAGGAACACGTCCTGGCAAACGGAAGATGGAATGTAATCCTTATCGGGCTACTGCTCTCCGCCTTCTCTCTTGGCGTTGGGTTGGTTTACTGGATGAACGATATCAACGGGCCGTGGAGAACGATGTTGTTTTCAACCCTTGTCTTCTCTCAGCTCTTCTTTGCATTGTCTGTGAGATCAAGAACGAAATCGATCTTCAACGCACCGTTCAAAGAGAATCCTTATCTAATGTATGCAGTACTGGCGAGCTTCGGGCTTCAGCTGGCCGTCATATATGTGCCCTTTATGCAGGGGCTCTTCTCCACACAGGCTCTGGGTGTATGGGATCTTCTCCTGTCGTTAGCCCTAGGTAGCGCGATCCTTTGGATATACGAAATCAAGAAGCTGGTTACAAGAAAAAGGCAGTAGACAATGGTTGTCCGTAGAAGGTTCGCCGTTATCTGAAATAGATCAATTGCAAGTTCCAAGATGCAAGTTGTGAGTTGCATGTGCGAATAAATTCCATCCAAGCGGATGTAGGGGCGTGCGGCGGCACGCCCGCTATTAAGAATCAATCTTCCCAAGGATAAAGATCGTCCTCTTCAATAGTTGAACGAACCAAATTCTGGCCAGAAGTATGCCAGAATGACACGAAGGCTGTCATCCCGAACTTGATCCGGGATCTGGTCCTATGAAAAAACGTGGTCGGGGATAGCGGCTAGGGGGTTGGAAAGAACGGAATAAGACGCAAGGCGCCGAAAAGCATCGGCGGACGCAAGGCTGGGAAGAACATCCCAGGTCGCAGTGCCCGCTTCGCGGGGAAAGAGCCGATTTTCGCTTTTGAGATAACTCCTGCATTGAGAAGAGCAGTTCCAAGTTGTGAGTTGCATGTGCAAATAAATTCGTTCCAAACGGATGTAGGGGCGTGCGGCTGCACGCCCGCTATCAATAATGATCAGTCTTCCCAAGGATAAAGATCGTCCTCTTCAATAGTTGAACGAACCAAATTCTGGCCAGAATCATGCCAGAATGACCTGAAGGACTTTCATCCCGAACTTGTTTCGGGATCTGGGCTTATGAAAAAACCGTGGTCGCTGGTAGCAGGTAGGGGGTTTGTAAGAGCAAGAGAAACTGGTTGACCGTTGAGCGGTTCTCCCTTATCCGAGGAAAAGCTGAAGGTGACTAAAAGAAAGGATCGAGATTCTGAATCAAGTTCAGAATGACGGGATGTGACGTTTTCGTAATCGCCTAACATTGTCATCCCGAACTTGTTTCGGGATCTGCTCTTGAACCAATCGAAGACACCGGTTGGTTGTTGCTGGTTGAAAAAACTTGAGGCACGAGATTCTGAAACAAGTTCAGATGACGGCAATCATACAAGTTACTATGGAAAGTAGAGAGGGCCTTCAGGGAACTGAAGAGCGGACTCGATCTTCGCCCCATATACCATTACACAGACACGAGGGTGAAGGGACACATAATGATCTGTTTCCTTGCACTAGTAATGGAGACTGCCTTATGCAGAAAGCTGAAAGAGATTGGAAGTACTTTTTCTTACGCAGAAATACTCGAAGACTTGACAGAGATAAGAGCAGTTGAGATAACGGTAGAAAACAAACGCTTTCTTGCAAGGACTGAAAGGATGGGCAATGCTTACGACGCTTTCAAAGCTCTCAAGATAAGACCGCCGGATCTACTCAAAGAGATTGCATAATAGACCACTCGGGTGGTACGTCTGTCTTTCTTTTCATTTTTTCCCTTGTTTGGCTGTTTTCAGATTTCTTGCTGTCAAAGTTGAGACTGAGGAGCACCAGTGGACGCAAGGCTGGCGAAGAACATGCCAGGACGCAATGCCCACTTTGCGGGGAAGATCTTCAAAGCCATTCTGCTAACGCAGCCCAGTCGCACTTCGTGCAGCCGGCCTTTGCGAAGCAAAGACTCCCAACCGAAGGTGCCTTGCCTGCGTTGCCTGACTAGCTTCAAAGTCGCCTGTTACCGAAAGCATAATTGAAACCACCGACTGTGTCCTGCAACAATATTCGGGATCTAGCTCCTTCAACTATCCTAAGACGAAAGCAACGGAGCCTCACTGGGCGGATTATTCTCTTCCTTACACTGCAACTTGCATCTGATCTATTTCGGAGAACGGTTTACCGGTTACGGAGAACGATTATTGCCCAACAGAATTCCTTCTAAAATGGTAATATATAGTAAGTAAATCTAACAAAGAAGGGCTTCCGGTTGAGAAAGAGAATCGTATTACTGCTCACTTATACATTCATTACCACGATAACCATCTCTATGTATCGTGTTGTCTATAATCTTTATCTGAGAGAAATCGGTTTCTCCAATGCCCTAATTGGCAACGTCACTTCTGCTCAACTGTGGGGCTCGGCGATCATTGGATTGCTGGCAGCGATACTCGCAGACACCGTGGGGAAGAAGAAGATCCTCTTTCTATCGGCGATTGTAGTTCCCGTTTCCGGAATAGCGCTAGCCTTTGTTGTCGACCCGACTTTCATCCTCGTTTTGTCATTCATCAAGGGTGGTTTCACAGTAACTGCCTTTACAGTCGTAATGGCGACAATGACAAGCGTAACAAAAACGGGAAACAGGGCAAAGGTCTTCGGTCTGAATTTCGGGATAAACATGGCAAGCGGAGTCATCGGAAATTTTATTGGCGGAGCCTTTGGAGATCTCTTTGGTCTTCAAACAACTCTGATAATCTCTATGGTCGCCCATGTACCGGCAATCATACCTGTCATAAAGCTCGAAATGACGGAATCGAGATCCAGGTTGAAGGAACTCTTCAACTTTTCGGGGCTTCAGCCCGACCAGAGAAAGGTGCTTACCTACTACTTCATATCCACGGCAACTGTGGGTTTCGGAGCAGGGCTCTTCATTCACTTTGGAAATCTCATATTCAAGGACTTATTCAACATGTCGGCAACAGGTATAGGAATTGCCTTGTCAATTGCGCAGCTTGGAACTGCAGCCGGTTCCACACTCTCGCACAAGCTGGGCAAACGCTTTGGAGCACTGAAGTTCAACCTGACAATGCAGTTGCTTGTTATCCCGTTGATGCTCTCTCTAGTGATTGTGAGAGAGCCGATTCTTTTTACGATACTCTATGCCTTCAGATTCGTCTTCATGAACATAACCAACCCGATAATGACGTCAATAATATTTTCGTATGTTCCAGATTCGAAGCTATCAACAGTATCGGGAATCAACGGCTTTCTGAACAATACTGTGCGGGCCGTAGCTGCGATGATCTTTGGGTTAATAGTAGGTACTTCTATCAGCGGTTATACCGAGTTGTTCTTGCTGAGTACAGCCTTCTACGCGGCAAATGCTTTCATCATCTTCCTGTTCTATCGGGATTTCAAGAACGAACCGAGAGTTCTGGAACTGTATGATTCGAAGAGAACTAGCTGAAGTGAGTTGTGGGTTGTCCGTTGCGGGTTGTAGGTGAAAACCAGAGCCATTGACGAGAGTTCTTCGAAGATCAATTATTATCTACGGTTCTTGGTTCTCATAATCTACCCCGAGGACCTTATTATTACCCATAAGTCAAGGAGCTAATAGCAAATAATATCATGCTCCTTTCTCTCTCGCCGATGTACGCTGTATATGGCTCCTGATAACCCTCACCTTAAGTCCTCCCTTGAGGGAGGAGGGCCACGTAGTGGCGCAGGATGTTTTGAAGTCTGTACCGTTTTGTGCGCAGAGATTCTGACCAGGAACTTCGTCAGAATGACGTAAAGAAGGTGAGTAACATGAAACAAGAGAAGTCTGTCATCCCAAGTCACTGAATTCAACCCCTTACTCTGTCAGCCTATAGACCTGCCCTGAAATGCTCCTGTTCAGGGTCTCTTCGCAGGATCTGGGTCTATGATCTATAAGACCGTTACTTTTGCTCCGCTATCATTACTCTTTCGGGCGAACTGCCGTTCGCCCCTACAAAAGAACTGCATAATCGTCTGGAATTATCATCCCGTAGCATTTCGAATAGGGGACTGACGAGCTCCTGACGTCTGTCCCCGTCTATTCCGAGAACTGACAACCCCAGACCCGGTTCTCCGTATGTGAGGTCCCTCTTTTCGCGCGGTTCTCTTTCGGGCGAACTGCCGTTCGCCCCTACAAAGGGACTGCATAATCGTCTGAACTTGTCATCCTGTAAAGCCTGCCCCAATGAGCCTGCCCTGAAATGCTCCTGTTCAGGGTCTCTTCGCAGGATCTGGGTCTATGATTTATGAGACCGTTACTTTTGCTCCGCTATCATTACTCTTTCGGGCGAACTGCCGTTCGCCCCTACAAAAGAACTGCATAATCGTCTGGAATTGTCATCCCGTAGCATTTCGAATAGGGGACTGACGAGCTCCTGACGTCTGTCCCCGTCTATTCCGCTAGAACCGACAACCCCAGACCCGGTTCTCCGTATGTGAGGTCCCTCTTTTCGCGCGGTTCTCTTTCGGGCGAACAGCCGTTCGCCCCTACAAAAGAACTGCATAATCGTCTGAACTTGTCATCTCGTAGCAGTTTATCGTAAGTCCCTCACTACGTCTTCCCAAAGCTGATGTACCCTTGCGCAAATCAATCCCTTTTTTGAGTTTTCATAACCCGGTTTTGATACCCGTTCCTACTAACATGACCCTTATAACCTGC
Organism: Mesotoga sp. H07.pep.5.3; assembly: GCF_002752615.1. Lineage (NCBI taxonomy): Bacteria > Thermotogati > Thermotogota > Thermotogae > Kosmotogales > Kosmotogaceae > Mesotoga > Mesotoga sp. H07.pep.5.3. The sequence continues at coordinate 97,627 of NZ_AYTV01000023.1, read as the reverse complement.
TCTTTCTTGCGCCATCTAAAGACGGCTCTTCTCAGCGAGCAGCGTCTCTTGGCAACTGTACAGCGATTCTTAATCGAAATGCCGAAACAAGTTTGGAATAAGGATTTGTGGGCTAATGCGGAGAACGGAGAACCGTTGACGGAGAACCTGAAAATGCCTCCTGGCGCGTAAGCACAAACATCATTTACCCGTAAAGCGGGCCTCACTTCCACTGACGCTCTTGGCCCATGCCAGTCCCTATTCTCGCTGAATTCCACAGTCTTGTATCGCCGAGTTTCTAGAATGTGCTTTCTCGTTTCTTATCTTCTCATGGAAACAACCGGCCGGGATCACGGAAGCTCGTTTCACGCTTTTTCCTTCAATAGTGAAACTCACTTCAATGATTTTCGCCTAACAGCAAAGAAAGCATGTGCTCAAGACATCCAAGGCTCTTGAGATGCTATAACTATCAATCGGGAAGGTTTTCTCTTTCCCCTTGCTAGTAAGATTCACGTAGATTGATTATACTGCTCTTGAAATTGTGAGTTACCAACTCATCGAATAATGCAGTGACGAGATTTTGTCATGTAACTCCCGAAAGCTAAATCGATAGATGGTTATAGAGACTAACGCTTCGAAAAAGAAACAAATACCGCTTGATTTTGGCACAGCATTGCTTAATAACCATTGTTACGAAACCACCATAATGATAGGAGGGGTATAATGAAAAACAGAAAAAGAGGATTTTCTCTGGTTGAACTACTTATCGTTCTAGCAGTTATCGCTGCATTAATCGCCACAATTACACCTGTCGCGCTAAATGCTATCAGGAAGTCACAGGCCACGAAGGTTGCGCAGAATATTAAGACCCTTGCAGCCGCTATAGAGAATGCAGCATATGTAAATGGTGTAACAACCAATAATGAAATCAAACGTGATACTGACAATGCATTCACAGCAACAACTGATATTGAGTTCCTTGGGAGAGATATCGATGCTGATTCTTACGGCGTTTGGTATAGTTGGGATGATGCTAATGACAGATTCAGTGTAGCGGTTCTAACAAATGAAACTGTAGACGCTGATACTGCTGCAAGCGTTCTGGACGGTTTGACTACAGCAAATATGGTTGCCTCCGAATATAGTTTTACTTTGGGCATAAATGCCAACACAAGTAATGCTCTAGTATACACTTTTACTTTCGATGTTTACTGACCTTAATTAGTTGAGTTGAAATGCCCTCTTCGGAGGGCTTTTATTTTTTTGAAACTATCTATGGGAGATTCAGATTGACTGATCTGCACTCCCATGACGAATTTCAGCCTACGTCGCTTCTTTTTGATTTGAAGATACTTCCACATAATCTGTGCTTTTCAGCAAATTACTCTAAGACAACTAGCATCAATAGCACACGAATGATTTAATTTTAGAAAGGCTTTTCGAGATGTTTAATGAGGGAGCTCTGAATACGTACAGTTTTTCTGAATCCGATTGGCATAGTGTTAGTCTGCCGGAGGAATGCGAGACGAGGAAATGAGCAGATCATCTGGTTTTGAAGAGGTAAGTGAGAGAACTCAGTCAACGCGCATGAAAAGGAGCGGAGGCTCTACAGTAGATCTGGTCTGCAAAATATCAAGTATTGTAAACCACTGCAGCGGTCGAAATGAGCTTTCTAAAAGAATACGAGATAGTCTTATCGAAACACTCGGTTATCTCGATGCGAAGATCTTCTTTAGCGATGAGATCGTTTATTATGTGGATTCGAGCAATCAGATAGTTAATAATTCATACGATTATTCTCCGACCGAAAATATACCTGCTTGCGCCCGCGATTTTCTGAAGAGCGATAAACTACTCTCAATCGATTCTGCCTGTAAAGAACACGACTGCCCACTTAAGTCATCGAACTTAGAGAACGAGCATAGGTTCTCATTCAAACTGGAAACAGAAGAGAAGACCTATGGGGTCCTCTGCGTTAATACTCTGGAACATTTGACAATGGACAGTGAAGAGTTTCAGCTTCTGAAATGGATTTCAAGCGAAATCGCATATGCTCTTAAGAGAATCGAAAGAGAGGATTATCTAAAGACTGCGAAGGGAGAGCTTCAAAAAAGCAAGAAGAGTCTGATAAATCTGTTCAACGAGAATTTATCAATTACGATCGTTCTCGATCCAGAAACTCGAAGATTCGTGAATGCTAACGATGCAGCTCTGAATTTCTACGGCTGGGATAAAAAAACTCTTCTGTATAAACGCATTGAGGATGTAAACACTCTTCCTGCGGAAACACTTGCCGAAGAAATGAAGAAGGCTTTCAATAGGGAAAAGATAAAGTTCGATTTCAAACATAGACTTGCAGACGGCTCCGTGAGAGATGTAGAGGCATTCAGCAAGAGGGTGGAAATAGATGGACATGATCGAATACTTTCGATTATCCACGACGTGACGGATCGAAAGGTTGCCGAGAGGGAACTTCAAAGAACCGTGGGAGAACTGAAAAAGATTACTCTTACCGTCATTAACGCGCTTGAAGTGACTATGAATCTGCGGGATCCTTACACCGCGGGTCACCAGGCAAGGGTAACCGCACTGGCAATGGCAATAGCCGAGAGACTGTCTCTCGATGAAGAGAGACGGGATGCGCTACGTTTCGCTTCGATGATCCACGACGTCGGAAAGATAAAGGTTCCGTCGGAGATTCTGAACAAACCGGGAAAACTTAACAGGCTTGAGTTCGCAATGATCAAGGAACATCCTCTGGTTGGCAGGAATCTCTTCACGGAAGTTGATTTCAAAGTTCCCATATCGGAAATCATCTACCAGCATCATGAACGTTTTTTGAGAAACCGTGGTACGTGGTAGCAGGTAGGGGGTTCGTAAGAACAAGAGAAACTGGTTGACCGTTGAAAGGTTCTCCGTTCTCAGAAAAGAACGGTTGCAAGTTCCAAGTTGTGAGTTGCATGTGAGAATAAATTCGATCCAAACGGATGTAGGGGCGTGCGGCGGCACGCCCGCTATTAAGGATCAGTCTTCCCAAGGATAAAGATCGTCCTCTTCAATAGTTGAACGAGCCAAATTCTGGCCAGAAGCATGCCAGAATGACCTGAAGGGCTGTCATCCCGAACTTGTTTCGGGATCTGGGTTTTTGAGAAACCGTGGTACGTGGTAGCAGGTAGGGGGTTCGTAAGAACAAGAGAAACTGGTTGACCGTTGAAAGGTTCTCCGTTCTCAGAAAAGAACGGTTACAAGTTCCAAGTAGTGGTGTTGCATGTGCGAATAAATTCGATCCAAACGGTTGTAGGGGCGTGCGGCGACACGCCCGCTATTAAGGATCAATCTTCCCAAGGATAGAGATCGTCCTCTTCAATAGTTGAACGAGCCAAATTCTGGCCAGAAGCATGTCAGAATGACGCAAAGGACTGTCATCCCGAACTTGTTTCGGGATCTGGGTTTTTGAAGACGTGGTCGGGGGTAGTCGGTTGCGGGTTGGAAAGAACAAAGGATCAGTTCCAAGTTGTGAGTTGCATGTGCAAATAAATTCGATCCAAACGGATGTAGGGGCGTGCGGCGGCACGCCCGCTATTAAGGATCAATCTTCCCAAGGATAGAGATCGTCCTCTTCAATAGTTGAACGAGCCTGACTTGTCTTTCTGTCGGGATTCTCTCTGTCTATCTGCCATCTCAAGGGGTTATTCTCAATGTACTCACGAATTCGATTCAGTTCTTTCTCACTGCGGATGATATGTTCATAGTAATTTCGTTGCCAAATAGATTTCCCGTGTGTGCCGCGCAGTTCGTTCGCTCGAACCGTTGCAGCTGCTTTGAAGCCTGAGACGAAAGAACCAATCGTCTTTGGTTTTATAGTTCTTCTTCCTGCTTCCAAACAGTTGCTGACAATCTCCCCTTCGCCTCCATGTATCGCTACAATCCCGTGCAGATGATTTGGCATTATCACAAACGTATCTAGTTCGATTTCCTTTCTGACTTCTGCAGATCTTAGCCACTCTTCAACAACGATTTTGCCAATGCTACTCAAGATTACTCTGCCATCAACCATGGCTCCCAACAAACATTGCCTACGATGCGTACATATTGTCAAGAAATACGCTCCGGTTCGAGAATAATCATACTCCTTCAGTCTAATTGACCGCCTTTTGACAAGTCTTTCATTGTGTTCCAAAACGCAACCCTCCGAGATCTTTTTGCGCTCACGGGCGAACAGCCGTTCGCCCCTACAAAAGGAAATCGACACACTATTCTATAATACCGCTGCACGATTAAGAAAGAGGACCCTTATCGCTGGAAGAACCGCTTGTTTGAAACACTTTAGGCTAATGGTTCAGAGAAACAATAAGAAGTAGAGTGACGTGAAAAAAATGGCCATCATCCCAAGTCACTCATACCGACCCCTTACTTTGTTATCCTCGTGCTTCTGCACAGGACCTGGGTCTATGGTCTATCAGACCGTTACTTTTGTTCCGCTATCATTACTCTTTTGGGCGAACAGCCGTTCGCCCCTACAGAAAGAAATCGACACACTATTCTATAATACCGCTGCACGATTAAGAACGAGGACCCTTATCGCTGGAAAAACCGCTTGTTTGAAACGATGTAGGCTTATCGCTCAGAAAAACAATAAGAAATGCATGATTCTGAATCGGATCACAGATCAAGAGGATCGTCTACCGGCTCTTCACTTTCTTCCTGGCGCGGAAGCGCCAGCATCACTTCCTGCGGTAGTACCATATCTTTTTCTCCTCTTGCTCGAAGTGCGGAGAATCGTTTACGGTGAATCGGCAAATGCCTCCACCCGAAGGCGAGACTGGCTTCTATGGGATTAGACGGGTACAGACGTCAGGAGCTCGTCAGTCCCCTGTGGCTCTTGTTTCCTAATCAGTACTCTTTTGGGCGAACAGCCGTTCGCCCCTACAAAAGAACTGCATAATCGTCCGGAATTGTCATCTGGTAGCAGTTTATCATAAGTCCCTCACTGCGTCTTCCCAAAGCAAATGTGCCTTTGCACAAATCAAAACCTTTTTTCGAGTTTTCACAACCCGGTTTTGATAACCCGTTCTTGCTAACCCGCTTCTTATAACCCGCTCTTTACGCTTTGTCAGAGGACGGTAGACCGTTGACGGTCAATGATTATAACTCTCGTCTTCTAGCAAGCGATCAGCGGCTCTTTGCCCGCGCAGCACGACTGGCTTCAAATCGCCTCCTGCCGAAGGCAGCATTGCGACCTGGGCTGTTCTTGCCCAGCCTTGCGTCCCGGCATGTTCTTCGCCGGCATTGCGACCGCCGATACTTTTCGGCGCCTTGCGTCTGATTATAGTAACATCACTTCCCCGCAAAGCGGGCCTCACTTCCACCGACGATCTTCGGCGCATTTCAATCCTTATTTGCACCTGACAAAGCGGAAAGTCTATCGGTTTCGTTTATCTTCTTTCCTTCCTCGTCGACCGCGCAGGACTGGCCGTCGACTATCGCGGTCCTGACGGCGCCTTTGGCGACCGACATTTTGCTGAGTCCAGGCGCATCAAGAATTCCCGTCTTTACGGCCGTGTATATTGTCTCGGGCGAGGTGAGCTCACCCGTCTTGATCTTTTCAACAGCCTCAATTATTACTTTACATTCACTCTTCAAATACTCTTTGTGTTCATGAATCTCCTTGTCCTGTCTGAAGTCAGGAAGGCCCTTGATCGCTTCATTTATCGCCTGTTTCGCCATCTTTACACTTTCGATGATTTCGACGTCGGTTGCCCTTCTGGTCGCTTCGCAGTATGCAACCACGTGAACTATGTCCGGGTCAATATTCATGGCAGTGTAGACAGATGAAACAAGCTGTCCCCTAGCCATATCGGGGTCTGCCGGAAGCGACATGAGTCCGGGTCTTACCATCGTGACAACGGCGAAGCTTTCATCCTCAAGAGACTCTATAAGTTCCTTCTTCGCCAGCGCCTTCGCCAAATCCATCTTCGGTGAGATCCCCGGGGGCGTGTTGAACATGTACTGAGCCACGTAGACCTGCACACCGAGTCGCTTGGCAGCCATCGCTGCAAGGTAGGCAGTAGCAACCTCTACGGCAGCGTGGCAGTATCTGAGCGCCCACTGATGGGCCTCGTTTATCTCCACCGGGATTCCCTTTCCTCCATTCCAGGCGATTGCCGCTTGATTGTCTCTTATTGCCTCCAGAAGTTCACGATCTGATCTCCCATCGAGCAGAGAGTACCAGGTAATGGGTATCGCGGCCCACGCGTTGTTCAAGGTCTCTTTAAAGAGAAGGGAGAATTTCAGGAGGTCTCTCGTTCCAGAATAACACCTCATCAATGGATAGTTACCGGTCCTGCTGGCAGCATACATCCTTTCAAAATCCTCTCGTTTTCTGAAAGGCGCGCCCCCCGCCCCGTCTTCCGAGGAGATCATATTCTCCTGTTGAAAGAACCACTGCTGGCAGTTCTGGTCCGGAGCCAGTGAGATGATATCCAGCAAGCCCGATTCAGCAAGCTTTCTGACGGCTTTCTCTGTTGCATCGACCGTCTCAAGCCCTATGTGATGTCTTGTCAACGGATATGGCTTTTTGGAGGCGATTCTTTCGAGAAGTGTCTGAGGATAGTCGACCTCTCCCTTTTCGTCCGTCTTGCCCCTGAGAAACATCACGACTTCCTCCGGCATCTCGCTGCCGTCAAAGACCTTCTCGAAGAGGCCACTCTTTTCAGCCACCTCGGCCGTCTCGACCGTTCCGCCGAAGATCAGTCTCTTTTCTATTCCTCTGTTTTCCAGGGAGATTTTTAGTTCTCGGAGGAGCTGCTCGCAGGACTCTTTTCCCAGCCTGTAGCTTACGGCCACTATGTCAGGCGAGACTTCTTCTATGCTGTCTAGCAATTTGTCAATGCCTATCACGCTTCCAATGTAGATCGTTTCATAGCCTTCATTACGCGCCAAGTTCAAGAAGTTAAGAATTCCCGCTGTGTGAATATCGCTTCCAATGGCCCCTGCTAGTATCTTCATATCAGGTCCCTTCCTCGACATACCTTGTAAGTTCTTCAACGGACATTTCGTCGACGCCGAGGCTCACAAGATTTCTTCCTTCCTTCCAGAAGTCTCTCCCCATTACTGCCCCGGCTATGCTTATTATCGAATCCATGACTCTCGTATCCACTCCAAGTTCTCTTCCAAAGCAGCTCATTGGAACCAGACTCATAGGCACGTCTTCCATAATGTACCTGTTCTCAATACTTATAGGCGCCATGATTCCCCTGTAGCCTTCGTTGCTATGGATGGCCGCATAGAGATCTTCACCCTTTACGTCATAGGCGTAATCAAGCCACTCCTTCGCACCCATGGCTTCCACGCCAAGTTTCCTTGTTACTTCGCAGCGCTCTTCGTCCAGAGCCTCCAGAACTCTCGCAACCGATGGGCTAATCCCCTCAAGATAGAATTGGAAGTCTCCATGCTTCGTCTCAATCCAGCCGGCGTTCATGAGAATCGCGCCGGGATGAAAGACTGCGCCAATATTGTTGAAGCTAGTGTAGAGAACGTTTTTTGCCAGTGTGAACTCGGGCATGATCTCGCTGATGATTGGAAATACGGACTCGTTATCCTTTGAGGGAAGCACTGAAATAGGAACGGCATTCTTAATCCTGAATATTCTCACCATTCCAGGGCCCGAAATTCTTGAAGCAAAGACGAAGGTCTGAGCCTCGGCGATCACGGCCTTTTCTCTAACTCCCTTTTCTCTGAAGATCTTGTCGAATTCCAGCGCTCCGCCCGTTCGCCCTGGGTTCAAAACAACTATCTGACCTTCGCCGATACATTCGGCCAGTTTTTCGGCGATTTTTGCATGAGCAAAGGCCGGCACAACAACCATGATAGCTTCGGCACCCTCAATCGCCTTCTTCATATCTGTACCAACGTATCTAAGCTTTGCTTTGCCCTCTGACTCGCCTTCGACTCTTATCTTTCTTTCTAAGAGTAATGGTGAGATTCGTTTCTGACTTCTGTTGTATAGCGAGACATCGTGGCCCCTCATGGCTAGAACGGCAGAAAGGGCCTGTCCACCATTTCCCGCACCAATAACAGCTATCTTCATACAACACCTCCTTAGACCCCCATCCAGAAATAAAAATATGGGAAATAACAGAGAACAAGAATTCCCTTGCTTTATCTTACTTGTATTTTCATTATACAGGAGACTTTTTTGTGAACTAAGTGAAGGGGGAGTGTCACGCTATTCATGGGGAATGACTGCACATGGCTCTGGAGATAAATTTCAACAATTTTCACCATGTTATAATAATAATGGAGCGTCACGATGATTCTAAGTACTGGGATTCAGAAACATGCATGGACACTAGGAATGGAGGTATTTGAAATGAGTGGAATTGTTGTCACCCTTAAACCTGAGAGAAAAATGATAGAAGGCTCTCTTTCTTACTTGAGACACAGGGGAAGCAAAACGAGAGTTCTAAAAACCCGGGGAGAGGCGAGCATGGGAGCGGTGGTAAGCAATGCCTTTGACGAAAACATGATAGTTTTCGAAGGAACGAGGGAAAGCGTTGTCTTCGACGGTATCCTCAGAAACTTCCCCGGGGAGGTCTGGCCGCGAAGGATTCTCGAGCTTTACAAGGAAAACCGTTCGGGATTTTTAAACGAGCTGGATGGTTCTTTCGCTTTCGCTATAGATACAGATGACGAAACCTTTGTCGCCCGGGATCCTCTGGGCCTGAAGCCTCTTTACTACGGGCGCTGTAATGGTGGAATCGCCTTCGCTTCGGAACTGAAGGCCCTTACTCCCTTCTGCAGTGATGTACAGGTCTTTCCGCCCGGCCACTTTTTCTCTTCTAACGAAGGCTTCAGTGAGTACTCCTCACTTGAAGACCTGTTGACCGAAAGACAAGTAAAAAGTGAAGAAGAGGCGGCGAAACATCTCAGGACTTCTCTCGAAAGGGCTGTCGACAACAGAATGACGGCGGTCAAATCCGAGCCGATAGTATTCCTCAGCGGAGGGCTGGACAGCAGCTGTATAGCTGCCGTTGCAAGCAAACTGAACGGTTCTTTGAAGACGTTTACCGTAGGAAGCGAAGAGGGGAAAGATCCGGCGTTCGCCAAGGAGGTCTCCCGGTATTTAGGCACGGATCACAGGGAATACACTTACGATTTCAAAGAGATGCTCGAAGTCCTTCCGGACGTAATTTACCATCTCGAGTCGTTCGATCCTCCCCTTGTGAGGAGTGCGATACCGAATTATATAGTATCGAAGATGGCCGCAGAGGAAGACAGTTCTTTCGTCCTGATGGGGGAAGGAGCCGATGAGCTCTTCGCCGGCTACGAGTACATGAAGGAGCTTCCCTCTGCAGAATCCGTGGATGAAGAGTCCTTGAGAATAACGAAAAACGGCTATCTTTCGGGCTTCCAGCGAAACGACAGGATGGCTCTTGCTTTCGGGATCGAATTCGATGTTCCCTTCATGGACCCAAATGTAGTTGATCTTGCCTTCTCGATTCCAGTGGACTGGAAGATCCACGGGCCTGAAAAGACTGAGAAATGGATTCTTCGCAAGGCCTTCGAAAACGATCTTCCTGAAAGCGTAGTCTGGCGGAAAAAGAGCAAGTTCAGCGTCGGGTCGGGATCGTCTCATATCATGAAGGAGTACGCCGAGGAGGCTATAAGCGACTCAGAATTCGAACGCGAAAGGCAAAACAACGGAATCAGGTCCAAAGAGGAGCTTCTGTACTACCGGATATTCGACGAGCAGTTCCCCTGCAGAGGAGCCGCGGACACTGTTTACAGAAGTTAACCCGGCTCGCGTCTTTAACTATCTTACATTTCGACTATGAAGGGTTCGTTCGCCGGTGAAGTTCTAATTACGGCCTCGAGATACGGGAGGCCTCCGGTATCTTCGAGATCGCAACAGATGGACGATCCCGAACCGCTGACAAACCAGTAACCCGGATTCCTTTCTTCTATCCTATCGACAAGTTCCTTCATTCTGGGATCGCTGTCTATCCTGTAAGACTGGTGGATAAAGTCTTTTGTGTATTTCAATGCTCCCGCGAAATCGCCCCTGGAGGCTTTGGAAATGAACTGAGAGACATTCTTTATGTTCCCCAGAGCATCTTTGAAGGGAATCGAATCGGGAAGCGCCTTTCTCATTGCCTCTGTAGAAAGCTTGAACTCAGGCACAAGAAAGGTCATTCTGTGATCGGGCATTTCAAACTTCTCGTAGTCTAGCCTCGAACCGTCATAATAGGATACGGTGAGGCCGCCAACCATACACGGGACGATGTTATCGGGATGGCCTTCGATCTCCGTTCCGATTTCGAGAAGCGCATCAGTGGGAATCCTTCCTCCGGTCATTATGTTCGAGATGAACAGCGCGGAGGCGATCGCAGCGGCGCTCGAGCCAAGCCCGCGGGCCGGCGGTATCTCGCACTCCTGAATAATCTGAAGGGCCGGAACTCTCTTGCCGGTCTCTTTCTCAAATCTTTCTATCGCGTTTCTGAAGGTTTCGGCGGCATCCTCTATCTCAAGACCATACCTGCCGATAGAATGCACCTTAAAGCGGTTCGCCTTTTCGAACTGAACCGTATTATGAAGCTTCAACGCCATTCCGACGACGTCGAATCCGCTCCCCATATTTGCCGTCGTGGCAGGCGCCTTCAGTCTCACTTCAAGCCCGCCTCTTTCAGAACTACGTCGAGATCATTCTTAACCACAAGAGGCCTGTCCACAGACTTCAAGACCGCATCCGGATCCTTAAGTCCGTTTCCGGTAAGTGTGCAGACGGCAATATCACTTGCTTCAAAAAGACCCTCTCGCGCCTTCCTGAGAAATCCGCCAAAGGAAGCCGCAGAGGCTGGTTCGCAGAAGACGCCCTCCGCGCTGGCCAGGAGTTTCTGAGCGTGAAGGATCTCTTCGTCTGTCAGTGCCTCGATAACGCCTCCCGACTCGTCTCTTGCAGCAACTGCCTTCTTCCAGCTTGCGGGATTGCCGATTCTAATAGCTGTCGCGATGGTCTCGGGATGATCGAAGACTCTATCATATACGATAGGGGCCGCCCCCTCTGCCTGAAAGCCCATCATTCTGGGAAGGGATTCCGACAGTCCCTTCTCACGGTACTCCCTGTAGCCCATCCAATAGGCGGAAATGTTGCCCGCGTTTCCCACAGGGATGAAGTGATAGTCCGGGGCACGTCCCAAAACATCTATGATCTCGAAGGCGGCCGTTTTCTGACCTTCTAGTCTGTAAGGATTTAGACTGTTCACGAGCGTAACGGGATAGTTCTCAGAGATCTTCTTGGCCAGTTCAAGGCAGTTATCGAAATTCCCGTCTATCTGGATTACCTTTGCCCCGTAGATCATTGCCTGCGCCAGCTTCCCTATCGCGATCTTACCCTCGGGAATTAGAATTATCGATTTCAGGCCGGTCCGGGCGGAGTACGCCGCCGCAGAGGCAGAGGTGTTCCCTGTCGAGGCGCAGATAACCGCTCTTGAGCCTTCTTCGATCGCTTTTGCAATTGCAAGGACCATCCCCCTGTCTTTGAAGGAGCCCGTCGGATTTGCGCCTTCATACTTCACATAGACTTTCACCCCGAACTGCCTGCTTATGTTCTCAAGGAAGATCAAGGGAGTGTTCCCTTCTAGAAGCGTTATTCTTGGAGTCTTCGGTGTTATAGGCAGGAACTTCTCATAACTCTCTATGACTCCCTTCATATGATCTCCTCCAGGTTGAAGGCGCTGTGAATGGCGTTAACGGCAAGACTCACTTTCTTGTTGTCTATTACGACGGAAATCCTGCTGTTGCTTGCGCTGATCATGTCTATGTTGATGCCCTCGTTAGCAAGGGTCTCGAAGAGCGTCGCCGCAATAGCGGGAGTGGCAGTAAGGTTTACTCCGACAATGGAGAGTTTTGCGATGGCGCCTTCGACGGTGATTTCTCTGGCTTCGCTCCTCGACTTAAGTACGTCTTGCTTCAGCTTTTCGAGATCGCTTGCCTGGATAGTAAAGGCCATCGTGTTGTAATCCCCGCTTCTCATACTCTGTATTATCATGTCGATGTTGACGTTCTGCTCGGCAAGGGTCTTCAGAACTCTCGCCGCTATTCCCGGTCTGTCAGGCACCTCCTGCAGAACGACTTTCACGATATCCTGATCCGAAGTCACTGCTCTCACAATAGGCTGTTCCACTTTTGATCCCCTCCATATAAGCGTGCCTCTCGCACTGGTGTGCGCGTTTTTCACAAGCACCTTTATATCATACTTCCTTACGAATTCCGATGCTCTGCTTTGAAGAACCTGAGCACCCTGCTTCGAAAGCTCTATCATCTCTTCCCAAGATATCTCTTTTATCGGCCTTGCATTGGGAACTATCCTCGGGTCGGCCGAATAGACGCCGTCCACATCCTTATATATTTCGCACAGCTGCGATCCCAGCGCCTTTGCAAGAACGACGGCGGTCAGATCCGATCCTCCCCTGCCGAGTGTCGTGATCTCTCCGGAGAATGTGGACCCCTGGAAGCCTGCAACAACCGGAACGTAGCCGTTCTTCAGATATCTGTTTATAAGGTCGGCATCTATCCCGACGATTCTCGCGTTCGAGAAGTTCGAATCTGTCTGTATCCTCGCCTGATTACCGGAAAGGGAGATCGACTTCATTCCAAGCTCTTGAATCGCCATCGCTACAAGGGCAATCGACTTCTGCTCGCCTGTCGCAAGAAGCATGTCCATTTCTCTTCCGTTTGGCTTGTCTGAAATCTCACGCGCAAGTTCGTGAAGCGTATCCGTCTCAACACCCATGGCCGACACAACCAGAACGGGTTTGACGCCGCTCAGAACCTTTCGCTGGACCCGCTGCGCCACATCCTTTATCTTCTCCGGCGTGTCAACTGAAGTCCCTCCGAATTTCATAATCACAACGGAATTGCTCTGCTTCTCCGCATATCTAGACGCCCTCAGAATGTCAGAGATGATCGCCGTTGCTGTCGGCTGGGCTCCCGCGCCCTCGCCCCTGAGAAGAAATCTTCCCGAAAGATCCGTTTCTACTTCTATGGAGTTCTCGACCCCGTCAACGCTCCACAGTGGATCGTCCCTTTCAAGTTCCTGCAGCTGAACCGAAGCTCTCTCCCTTTCGAAGTCGATTGTCCCGATCAATTTGAGCTTTTTCCCTGCGGTCGCCGCTCTCTCAAGATCGCTTTTCTCTATTCCTTCGACGCCCTTTGTTTCAATCGTGGAAATACCGGGGAAGAAGCCTGTTTTGACGCCGGTGAGCACCGACAGCTTATAAGCGGCATCATAGCCTTTCACATCGCTCGATGGATCGGCTTCCGCATAACCCTTTTCCTGAGCAATCTTCAGAGCTGAAGCGTAGTCAATTCCCTTCTGCATCTCGGAAAGTATGAAATTCGTTGTCCCATTCAGAATACCCCGAATACGTTTGATCCCATGGAAGATGAGATAGTCCTCCAGAAGAGAGATGATAGGAATACCCCCGCCGACGGCCGCTTCGAAGAATAGGCTCTTGATCGGAGAACTGTTCATGAATTCGTTGCCGAATTCCGAAATAAGCATCTTGTTGGCCGTCACGACCGTTCTATTCAGCTCAAGAGACTGTTTTACAAGCTTTTTGGCGGCTTCAGTCCCGCCAATCGTCTCAACAACTATATCGCTGTTTATAATAAGATCTTCGAAATCCTCCGCGATCAGATCGGAAGGAATTCCCAGCTTCTCGTACTTGCTGTGAGTTCTCGTAATGACCTTGGAGACGACGCATCTTCTCCCCGACCTCTTTTCGATCTCGTCTCCCTTATCCGAAAGAATCGCGTAGACACATGACCCGACTGTTCCGAGTCCGGCAATTCCGATCCTCAACTTGGTGCACCCCCTCCTGAAGCTTTGAAGCCACTATCAATCAAAAGTATACACCGCAAAACCGTGGTCGGGGATAGCGGTTAGGGCGTTGGAAAGAACGGAATAAGACGCAAGGCGCCGAAAAGCATCGGCGGATGCAAGGCTGGGAAGAACATCCCAGGTCGCAATGCTGGCAAAGATCGCACCAGGACGCAGTGCCAGTTTCGCGGGGAAAGAGCCGATTTTCGCTTTTGAGATAACTCGTGCGTTGAGAAGAGCAGTTCCAAGTTGTGAGTTGCATGTGAGAATAAATTCGATCCAAACGGATGTAGGGGCGTGCGGCGGCACGCCCGCTATCAATAATGATCAGTCTTCCCAAGGATAGAGATCGTCCTCTTCAATAGTTGAACGAGCCAAATCTGGCCAGAAGTATGCCAGAATGACGCGAAGGGCTGTCATCCCGGACTTCATCCGGGATCTGGGCTTTTGAGAAACCGTAGTCGATGGCATCAGGTAGCGGGTTCGTAAGAGCAAAAGAAACAGGTTTACCTTTGAAAGGTTCTCCGTTCTCAGAAAAGAACGGTTACAAGTTCCAAATTGTGAGTTGCATTGCAAATAATTTCGACCCAAGCGGATGTAGGGGCGTGCGGCGGCACGCCCGCTATTAAGGATCAATCTTCCCAAGGATAGAGATCATCCTCTTCAATAGTTGAACGAACCGGATTCTGGCCAGAATCATGCCAGAATGAACTGAAGGATTGTCATCCCGAACTTGTTTCGGGATCTGCTCTTCTGAAGGGAACCGTGGTCGGGGATGGCAGGTAGGGGGTTGGAAAGAACGGAATAAGACGCAAGGCGCCGAAAAGCATCGGCGGATGCAAGGCTGGGAAGAACATCCCAGGTCGCAATGCTGGCAAAGATCGCACCAGGACGCAGTGCCCGCTTCGCGGGGAAAGAGCCGATTTTCGCTTTTGAGATAACTCGTACGTTGAGAAGAGCAGTTCCAAGTTGTAAGTTGCATGTGAGAATAAATTCGATCCAAACGGATGTAGGGGCGTGCGGCGGCACGCCCGCTATTAAGGATCAATCTTCCCAAGGGTAGAGATCGTCCTCTTTAATAGTTGAATGAACCAAATTCTGGCCAGAATCATGTCAGAATGACCTGAAGGACTGTCATCCCGAACTTGTTTCGGGATCTCGTTCTTGATCTTATCCAAGAACGGCTTTTCACAGCGCTCAGCGGGTTTCCCCCTTTTAAGCGTCCAGCGGCTCTTTCCTTGCGAAGTCTTACTACCTTCTATTGCAGTAGACGGGGACAGACGTCAGGAGCTCGTCAGTCCCCTATTCGTTTCACAGCGATCAGCGGGTCTTGTGGCCCGCGAAGCGGAACTGGCCTTGCCAAAGGCGAGACTGGCCAGGCGAACTGTGAGTGGCCTGCGTCAGCAGACTGGCTTTCAAACGCTATCCCTCTGTTTCGTCTATTTCGTGGAGAAATTCGATTACGTCTTCCAGAGAGAAGTACCTGCTCCACCTTTTCTGCTCTCTTCCGTCCGTTTGCACTACAATCGTTGGGACAGTGAATACCGAGTATTCAGAAGCAACGGCGGGATTCTCGACAGTGTTTATCTTGAAGAACTTCCATGAAGGGAAATCCTTCTCGACTGCCACCAGTTTCGTCTCTATGGCTGTGCAGACACCGCAACCGGGACTGAAGAAATCTACCAGAACCAGTCCGGTAACCTCTCTCAACTCTCTCAGTGTAATCTCCTTCACTTCATCGCCTCCTAAAAGCATTATAATGGATAATAATAGTAGAATATGCGCGAGGTGGAGTCTTGTATTCAGAGGATCATAAAACGGCCGTGTTTGTACCTATTGTGAAGATCTGCGGAGATTACCATTTGCTTCTTACAAGGAGGTCGACCAGGATAAGTCATCCGGGGCAGATCAGTTTCCCGGGGGGACACAGAGAAGAGAACGAGACGCTTCTTGAATGCGCCGTAAGGGAAATGAAGGAAGAGATCGGTGCTCTTCCCTCTTCGCTTGACGAGATCTACCCGCTGAATGTCAGCACAACCGTCACCTCGGGCAAAGTAATTACTTCGTTCCTTGGATTTATTGACGATCTGAAGTTCAGGATCAACAAGAATGAAGTGGAGGACATTGTCTTTCTTTCCGTTAAGGCTCTGATCATGAATGCTCCCGAACCGATCATAATGCCGAACGGGAAGAGGACAATAAGATACCGTTTCCCCGGCTTCGTGGTCTGGGGGGCAACGGCAAGAATTATCGAAGCATCTATTGAAAGAATTATGGAGATCATAGAGAATCGTGGCAGCGGAAAATCGGACTATCTTAATGATGATGAAGTAATACATATAAGAGAGGAGTGATTAGATGTTAGATTTCACATTTCACAACGCAACAAAGATAATCTTCGGAAGAGACACCGAGAAGAAGGTCGGAGAAGAGATTTCGAAGCTGGGCAAGAAAGTCCTCTTTCACTACGGTGGAGGCAGCATAAAGAAGACCGGCATATATGATCGTGTAGTAGAGAGCCTAAAAAAAGCAGGAGTGGAGATCTTTGAGCTAGGCGGAGTCAAGCCGAACCCTAGACTCTCACTTGTAAAGGAAGGAATTGAACTCTGCCGAAAGAACGGGATAGACGCAATCCTCGCTGTGGGCGGGGGAAGTGTCATCGACTCTGCAAAGGCGATAGGAATAGGCGTCCCCTACGAAGGCGATGTCTGGGACTTCTACTCAAAAGGAAAGAAAGTGGAAGAGATGCTGCCGTTGGGTGTAGTTCTGACTATACCGGCGGCCGGAAGCGAATCTAGTGGCGGCTCGGTCATCACAAACGAAGACGGCTGGTACAAGAGATCCACCAACAGCGTAAACATGAGGGCAAAATTCGCCATAATGAATCCCGAGCTGACATTTACGCTGCCAAATTACCAGACGGCAGTCGGGGCGGTGGATATAATGTCCCATGTAATGGAAAGGTACTTCACAAATGTCAAGAACGTAGATTTCACGGACAGACTCTGCGAAGCCACGCTTAGAACGATGATCAGGAACACTCCAATAGCTCTCAAAGAGCCTGAAAATTACGATGCTAGAGCCGAGATAATGTGGGCAGGGACAATAGCACATAACGACTTGCTAAGCACTGGAAGGATCGGAGACTGGGCTACCCACGGCATGGAGCATGAACTCAGCGCAATATATGACATAGCTCATGGCGGAGGCCTTGCAATTATGTGGGCTCCGTGGATGACATATGTTTACAAACATGATATCGAGCGTTTCGCTCAGTTCGCTTACAGAGTTTGGGATGTCGAACCGGACTTCCGCAATCCCGAAAAGGCCGCTCTTGAGGGAATCAAAGGGCTGAAGGAATTCTTCGCGAGCCTCGGCATTCCCGTTACCCTAACAGACGCAGGAATTCCAGACGACAGGTTTGACGAGATGGCCAAGAAGGCAACTGAAGACGGTCCTCTAGGTCAGTTCGTGAAGCTTTACAAGGACGATGTAAAAAAGATCTACGAACTGGCGAAGTGAGCTTTTATAAAGTTGAGTCTTGTCCGTTGCCGAAAAGAGAAGAAAAACACAGCTAGAAACCGAAGACAGTTTGTGTAATGTTGCGTTGTTTGTTGTAGGTGGTTGGTGGTTGGTCAGGTGCAAAGAACAAGAACGAGACCCAATCCTCAAGAAGCATATTAAAGCAATCTGATCAGAACCAGCACTTTTGGTCATCCTGAAGTGCTCCTGTTCAGGATCTCGGCTTTGAAGGGGAAGACCGAGGTTAGAGGTCAGTTGTCAGAGGTTGGAAGAGCAACGGAAGCTGGATTATCGCTGGACGGTTCACCGTTCTCAGAAAAGAGCGTTTGCAAGTTCTAAGATGCAAGTTGTAAGAAGAAGAAAGGAGACCCTTTCCTAATGGCAATGAACTAGGCTCATTGCTGACATCCAAGAAGTGAGCATCGAGATTCTGAATCAAGTTCAGAATGACGGGATGTGATGTTTTCGGAAAGCCCGTCGGGATGCTGAAACAAGTTCATGACGAAAAGTGCAAGGTAAAAAGTCATGAGTACAGGGTCTCGGGTTATGAATCGAGATTCTGGCCAGAAGCATGCCAGAATGACGGGAAGGACTGTCATCCCGAACTTGTTTTGGGATCTAAGCTTCGAAAGAAACCGAGGTTAGAGGTCAGTAGTCAGAGGTTCGAAGAACAAAAAAATGGATTCTCCGTTCTCAGAAAGGAACGGTTGCAAGTTCCAAGATGCAAGAAGAAGAAAAAAAGCTTCTTCTTGAGGGCGATGAAGTAAGCTCGTTACTGACATTCAACAAGAGAGCATCGAGATTCTGAATCAAGTTCAGAATGACGGGATGTGACGTTTTCAGAAAGCCCTCTGGGATGTTAAAACGAGTTCATGACGAAAAGTGCAAGGTAAAAAGTCATGAGTACAGGGTCTCGGGTTATGAATCGAGATTCTGGCCAGAAGCATGCCAGAATGACCTGAAGAGCTGTCATCCCGAACTTGTTTCGGGATCTAAGCTTCGAAAGAAACCGAGGTTAGAGGTCAGTAGTCAGAGGTTCGAAGAACAAAAAAATGGATTCTCCGTTCTCAGAAAGGAACGGTTGCAAGTTCCAAGATGCAAGAAGAAGAAAAAAAGCTTCTTCTTGAGGGCGATGAAGTAGGCTCGTTACTGACATCCAAGAAGTGAGCATCGAGATTCTGAATCAAGTTCAGATGACGGGATGCGACGTTTTCGTAATTGCCTAACACTGTCATCCCAAACTTGTTTCGGGATCTGGCTTCGAAAGAAACCGGGGTTAGAGGTCAGTTGTCAGAGGTTGGAAGAGCAACGGAAGCCAGTTCTCCATTGAGTGGTTCTCCGTTCTCAGAAAAAAACGGTTGCAAGTTCTAAGATGCAAGTTGTAAGAAGATGAAAGAAAACCTTCTTCTTAAGGGCGATGAAGTAGGCTCGTTACTGACATTCAAGAAGTGAGCATCGAGATTCTGAATCAAGTTCAGAATGACGGAATTGATTGCGGGTCTAGGGTCTTGGGTCTAGGGCCTGGCAAACTGAAGCGGCTCTGAACCATTACCAATTATCAATGCCGATGAACAATCATCGAGGACTCCATACTGGATCTGCTCTCCGATCCAATCGAAGGACGGGTCCACGATCCTGTACGAAGGGACGAGGGACGTTTCTTTACAGCGGCCAGCGGGTTTTTGTTCTTAAGCGCACAGTGGCTCTTTCCTTGCGAAGTCTTACTACCTTCTATTGCAGTAGACGGGGACAGACGTCAGGAGCTCGTCAGTCCCCTATTCGTTTCACAGCGCTCAGCGTCTTCTAGCCAGCGATCAGCGGGTCTTGTGGCCCGCGAAGCGGAACTGCCCCCACCGAAGGCGAGGCTGGCCAGGCGGAGCCTGACTGGCCTGCGTTAGCAGACTGACTCATGGATGCTTAAATCAAGCTTTTTTTCGCGGTACTAAGTTGATCGGAATCCTGACCAGGAGCACGAACCTGCCCTGAAAGCCTGCCCCCAAAGTGATCCTGTTTGGGGGCTCTTGTTCAGGGGGTTCTGTTTGGGGCTCTGTTCAGGGCATCTGCACGGGATTGCAGTCTTGCTAGACCCATACCAAACCTACTTCTCAACGTAGTGCTGATTGATATCAGGCGATAACTAAACTCTGTTGCCGCTTCCAAGGAGTTCTATTTTCTCTTTTACTGTGTCCTTGACTCTCGGCACGGCCAGTTTGAGTAGTTTCAGCTGATCATTTAGATCTGGATCATTCTGTAGAACCTCTCTTATACCTTCAGTAAAGACGGTCTTCAATCGTGTCCCGATATTTATCTTGGAGAAACCAGTTGTGGCAATGTACCTAAGGTCGTTGTCGGACACGCCGCTGGAACCATGCAGCACAAGTGGTACAGGTGAGACTTCGGATATCGCATCGACCAGATCTAGATGAATCTTGGCTTCCTGCTTCTGCATTCCGTGCACAGTGCCCACAGCCACGGCAAGCGCGTCGACGTCGGTTGCCTCGCAGAACATTACGACATCCGAAGGATCGGTAAGTATTTCAACGGCCGATTCCCCTTCTTCACCCTTTGCAACTCTTCCCAGTTCAGCTTCAACTGATACATCGAAAGCTCTTGCAACCTTGACCACGATCTTGCTGTTGGCAATGTTTTCTTCAACGGGTAACATGGAGCCGTCGTACATAACTGAAGTGAACCCTGCGTGGATGGACTTGAATATTAGCTCAAGACTACTAGCGTGATCGAGATGGGCAACAACCGGTATATCGACCCTGTCCGCCACTTCTTTAATAAGAGCCGCTGCAAGCGTCGGCCCCCAGTGTTTCATACAGGTTCCAGCAGCCATGAGTATTACTGGTGATCTCGCTTCCTGCGCTGCTTCTACAATCGCAACGAGGTCTTCGTATAGATGAAAGTTGAAACCAGGCACAGCGTATTTCTTTGCTTGCGCATCCTTGAGAACTTCTGTAAGCGGTACTAACGGCATTTTATCCCTCCTGAATGTCTAACTTTTTGTTTCTTTCTATTGCCAGATATTCTTTCGCGTTCTTCTCATAGATCTCTTTCAGCGGCTCAACTAGATGCTCGTCCGGGTGAATCTCTTCCGGTTCAAGAAGGTTTACGCATTTTTCAATAACCTCATCGGCTCCAACGCCGTGAGCCGCTGCAAAAGCTCCACCAAGAGCGGTCAATTCGCTTGTAGGCAAAACCCAGATCTCTTTTCCGAGCAATGAAGCCTTGTATTTCATCAGCAGGCTATTGAGGCTTCCTCCTCCTCCGCTGATGATTGGTAGCTCTTTTCTTGTAATCTTCTCAATGTTATCCACGATTCGCTTGCTGATCGAGGAAAGGTATATGTAAGCAGATTGCATCAGTTGCTCCTTGTTCAAAGGAATAGGCATTTCAAGAAGTGTTATTCCCTGCAAACCTTCCCCAACAACGAGATCGCCATTCACAAGGAAGAGCGGTCTTGAGTTCAGCTGGCCAAGTTTCTCAATTTCATTATTTAGTCTCTCGTATCCTTCCTTCGTAGCATCGGTCTGGGTTAGGTCCATTAGGGATTGGAGTAGTTTCCCGTAGTATCTAACATTGCTTTCGATGTAGTACTGATGATCCTCGTATGCTATTCCTACCGTTCCCCCCGGCATAAATGGGCCGGCAAAATCCAGAGATTCGGCGGTACCGGAAACAACGGCGGCAATTACGGAAGCCGAACCCATTGAATCAAAGAGAAATTCCTTTCCACGCGCAAATGCCCGTGCCGCGTAAAGCCCTGTGATATGATCGTGGCCTGCGCTAATAAGAGGAATTCCGGATTTAGTGTGACCAACTGGTTCACCAGTGTATCTGAGTTCGCCCATCGTTTCTTCGCTTTCGCCGATGTACTTTATCAGTTGCGAGTTCCATCTGCGAGAGTGTATGTTGACCATGAAGGATCTGCATGCCTGGCTCATATCCCAGGCAGGTACGCCTCCCAGCGAGTAAGCAAGATATGAAGACACTGGTAGCCAGTTCTCCACACCTTCTGGCCTGAAGAGTTCCTTCTGAAGGAGTATCTTGTAGAGCGAGAAGGTGTAACTATTTTCCACCCCCGTTATTCTGTAAGGAGCGAGATTGTCAACCGATTCTCTATGACTTTCCCATAAGGGATAAGTCGATCTGTCATACCACATCACGGGTTTTGACAGTGCTTTTCTCTGCCTAACAGGGATAACCGTCTCTCCAAAGCTGGAAAAAGCTATGGCAGCAAGAGAATGAAGGGCACCGACCTTTCCGATTATACTCTCGACGTATGACCTGGTAAGTTCTAGATCTAGAAACTCGACTCCTCTCTCTTTATTCTTCGGAGTCAAGGAATGTATCACTTCAAGGATCCTCCCATCTTCTCCAAGAACCAGGCTCTTGATGTTCGTCGTTCCAATGTCTATCCCGAGAAAGACATTCATAATACCACTTCCGTAACAACTACGTCGCCGATTACCTTTTCTACATCAGAGTATTCGAAAATCGCGGCTCCATAGTGCATGGTATTCGCGGCGCCACAAGCGGTCGCGATCTTCAGCGCCTCTCTCTTCGACATCTTCGCCTCTTGACCGTATATGAGTCCGGCAAAGAAAGAGTCTCCCGATCCAACTGAAAAGTCAGAAAAGACTTTCATCGATCTCGCGTGGAGCTTTTCGCTTTCCGAGAGCCACACACTGCCCATTTTTCCATTCGTGATTATGAGATCCCTTATCGAATATTCCCTTCTGAAATCATCCATCGACTTGAAATCGTCTTTATTGATTCCAAAGGCTACCTTAAGCTCATCCGCGTTGATTTTTAAGAGTTCCGGTGAAACCGTCACGATCTTAGACAGCCAGGAACCGGCAATGTCCACTTTAAGACTGCAACCGGCCTCTCTGGCAATTCTCACAAGTTGAAGAAGTGAGCCATTCTCGAACCCTCTCGGGGCACTCCCCGAAATTACAAGGTTCATACCCGGTCTAACATGACCTTTGAAGAACTCCATAAAACTCTCTATTTCGCCCAGCTTCATGAGAGGTCCAGGTTCGTTTATCATAAGCATTTTGTTTTCGTACTCGTAAACAAGGGCAGTGTTAATTCTGTTTGAGTCTTCTATCCAGAAGTTTTCTGTCACTATTCCCAGACGATCACACTCTTTTTCAATTATCGTTCCAACCTGCCCGCCAAGTATGTTTATGCAGAAATACTCACTGTGCCCGAGAACCTTGGATAGTACTCTCGCAATGTTGAGTCCCTTACCGTCCACGAGTGTTACTACTTTGTCTCCGCGTACCACGTTCGGGATCTTTGTAGGATTCTTGAGAATAACCCAGTGATCATAACAAGGATTTAAATTAAGGATACAAGTATCGATGTTATTGTCCTCCTTCATCGTAAACTATGTATTCTTTCACAAACTTTGCTGTGAACTCATCTGTTATAAGAACATCCGCAAAGCCACCTCTAAGCATTCCCACCAGACCATCCACTTTGTGGTGGCCAGCAGCTACAATGACTCTTTCGCCTGCATTCATATATTGCTCGAAGCTAAGGTTAATACACTTGTCGAGGATGCTCTTCTCAAATCTTTTGCCGTTTATATCGAAGTAATGGGTCAATACGTCTCCTACCACATTGTTCTTCTCGAGCTCGTCCGCATAGCTCACTTCGAGCAAATTCTCTCTGAATAGGGGTGATCGCGCGATGGAGTATCCGACACTACAGATGATAATATCCAGTGAGTTCCAGAGTTTCTGGATGTTCATGTACTCAAGGGATTGCTTTGTATTCTCCAGCTGGCGGGCGTTTTCGAATATGAAGGGCAAATACATTGGAACGGCTTTTCCCGATAGCCGAGTGGCGAAATTCTGGACAATGTGGTTGATGTTAAACCTTTTGTCGGCGAGTCTTGCGGTACCCCCTGATAAAGGTATAAGTTGCCAGTCCGGTCTTTCAAGTCTCTCAATCGATTCCGCTACGGTAAAGATTGTGTTGCCCCATCCAAGCCCGATATTCATAGGCTTTTCAGGCAAAGTTCTCAGATATTTATGAACCTCTCTAGACAAAGCCTTCAGGACAGTCTTTTCGTTCCTCGCACCTCTTGCGATGAACATCTTCTTCAGACCATATCTCTCCCTGAAGAAATCCTCGTATTCCCTTCTAATGGATGTCTTTACCGATGGCTGCTCAACTTCAATATGAACGATTCCTCTTTCTTGCGCCATTTTGAGATATTTGCTAATCTGTACTCTGGAAACGCCGTACTTATTAGCAATATCCTTCTGGAGCATTCCTTTCACGTAGTAATCGGTCGCAACCTCGAAAAGCAGTTCATCGCTAATCATCTCTTACTCCTTCACAGATCCGCTTACCAGTCCCGCTATAAAGAACTTCTGCAAGATCATGAATATTATGAGCGGCGGAATCGTCGCCAGTATCGATCCAGCAAAGAGCGGACCCCACCTAGTCTGATACTGACCCACGAAAAGCTGAAGGAACGTCGGGATTGTCTGTTTTGCCTTTGATGTCAGAATAGACATCGAGTACATGAGTTCACTCCATGAAAACAAGAAGGCGTAGACGCCTACGGCTGCTATCCCTGGAAGCGTGATTGGCAGAATAACCTTTCTGAACGCCTGGCCAAAGGTACAGCCGTCTATTCGCGCAGCTTCTTCCAGCGATTTCGGTATTGATAAGAAGAAGGTTCTCATGAACATAATAGAAATTGGCGTTGTGAATGGCAAGTAAGATAGGATCAAGCCAAAATATGTATTGAGAATTCCAATATTGTTGAGCGTCTTAAAAATCGGTAGAAGGAACACTACGACAGGAAGCATCTGAAATACCATAACTCCTGTAAGAAGAGGCCTCTTGAATCTGAACTCATATCTGGCAAACGCATAGGCGGGGAACAATCCAATAAGTATGGAGAAGAACATTGTCCCAGTTCCTACGATTACACTGTTCTTGAAGTAAGACCAGAAATTCATGTCGGCTATCTTGTCAAAGTGCTCTCTCGTTGGTTCGAAAATGAAATATTTTATTGGATAGGCATAGATATCCGGATAGGTTTTTATCGCAGTCAGGATAAGCCACACAAAGGGGAAGGCTATCACCACTGATAGGAATATTAGCAAAGAATAGGTAATTGACTTCTTGACCTTTTTCTTTGTGCTTCTCTTCATCTCGCTTCCTCCTTTGCAATGCTTCTCAGGAAGACAAATGCGATAGCGAATATTGCAACGAATAGAATATTTGAAAGTGCGGCTGCTTTATTGAACTCCAGGAACCTGAATCCAAGTTTGTAGATATAGGTAACTACAGTCTCTGTACCGTATCCCGGTCCGCCTCCCGTCATGATGTAGATCAGCGGGAAGTAGTTGATCGTCCAGATCACAGTAAGCATAAGTGTTGTCATAATGACCGGCTTGAGCTGGGGAATAGTTATCCTCCAGAATCTTCTGATAGAGTTGGCGCCGTCGATTTCTGCAGCTTCATAAAGATCGGGTGGTATTGTCTGAAGCCCTGCCAGGAAAAACATTCCAGAAAGGCAAAAGCCTTTCCATATGTTTGCAATTATTACCGAGATCATAGCCATATTTTCAGTAGCGAGCCAGGGTATGTAATCATTTATTATGTTCATTTTGACCAGAACATCATTGAGCACTCCATACATATCGTTGTACATCCACTTCCACATCACTCCGGCAACAATGTCCAGCGTTGCCCAGGGAAGTATGAGAATGATGCTCCTGAATATTATCTGCCCTTTTGTCGATTCATTTAGAAGCAGAGCGACGAGCAAGCCGAGAAGCAACTGTCCAAGTACGCTTCCTATTACCCAGACAACGGTGTTAATCATTGATCTACCGACAACAGGATCGGTGAACACACTGGAGTAGTTCTGAAGTGTGAAGGCACCCTCTTCCGTTGTGAAACTGCTGTAGATATTAGAGCCTATAAGATAAACGAAGAGCAAGACTATTATCAAAAGATAGGGCAGTACCATTTTGAAGGCTGTCTTCTCTTCTCTTGCAAGTTTACTCATCTGTTTTCAACCCTTTCATCAGGGAGTAATGAAAGGGCGGGCTCTTGCCCGCCCCATGGAAAGTTTATCACTTAGCCAGTATAGCGTTTACATTTGCCTCAGCAGTTTTAATTGCTTCTTCAGGTGTTACTTTTCCAAGAAGAACGTCCTGAATCATGATTTGAATCTGCTCAGAAACCTGAGGATATTCGGGAATTGGAGGTCTTGAGACTGCGTGTGGGAAAGTCTCAAAAATGACCTTCCACTTTGGGTCCTGAAGAACTGGTGAATCAAAACAAACGTCCTGTCTGGAAGGCATTGGCCCGCCTTTAGCTTCGATCCAGGTCATCCAGGTTTCATAGCTTGTCAGGTACTTCGCGAGTTCCCATGCATTATCCTTGTTTTTACTTGCAGATGGGATAACCAGTGCCCAACCGCCGAGAACACTTGCGGGTGTTGCTCCATAAGGATGAAGAGAAACGCTGTAGTTCCCAACTATATCGGGATTTGCTGTCTCAATGAGCGGGAAAGACCAAGGTCCGCCAACCGCCATTGCAACTCTGTTCTGAGCCATCATGTTTCTGTAGTCATCTTCGTTATACGTAACTGCGTTGGGGCTTACGGCATAAGTCAGCGCTAGATCGGTATAGAACTTGAGAGCTCTGAGGCCCTCAGGAGTGTTAAAGGCCGCTGCCGAGTAGTCATCCGTCAAAAGCTGACCACCAGCGCCGTAAAGGAAGATTATGTAAGCGAGCGTTGTGTGCTCAGTCTTGGTACCGCTGACTCCGTAACCGAACACTCTTTTGCTGGCATCTGTAAGCTTCATAGCCTGATAGACCAGTTCTTCCCATGTTGCCGGTGGATCGTTCCTGTCAAGTCCGGCCTGATCGAACATCGTCTGATTGTAAAGAAGAAGTCGGCAATCTGTATACCACGGAAGACCGTATCTTTCGCCGTTGTGCAGAACCGTCGGCCACAGATTCGGCCAGATTTGCTCAGTTCCGTCCCAGGAGTCAAGAAGAGCGCCCATTGGTTCTAACCAGCCCTTCTCTGCAAATGTTGGAACCCATCCACCTAGGTCGGCGAACGCAAGATCAGGGCCCTGACCTGCCTGTAGTGCCGTTAGAAGTTTGTCGTAGTAAATGTCAAAGCCGAACAGTTGAACCTCTACCTTAAGCCCTGTTTCCTCTTCGAACTTCCCCACAATCATTTCCCAGGTCTCATCGAGCTCAGCAACTTGTCCGCCAATCCAGATATTGATTACCTGGGATACTCCTGTGAAAGCCAGTACAACCAGCATCATGAATACCAGTAGCGTAGATTTTCGCATGTAATAACCTCCCTTTTTGTATTAAGTTACATATGTAACTTACTTATGTAACCATTTAATTCTATAATCTACAAGCTCTAAAAACCAATTCGAACTAGAATCGATGTTGACCGATTAAAACCATTCTAGGTCGAATAGAAGCAAGAAACTCATTTCTAATAAGAATTCTCTCTGAAAATGCAATAAGAAACTGATAGAATCGCTAAATTAAAATGAGCCTCAAAGGTCTGAACTCAACCGAGAGAAAAACAGAGGATTAGTTGCAAGAACAAAAAGGGGAGCGCAAGTCCAGCGTCTTGGCTCTGGGTTTGGTAAACAGAAGTCATTGCCCACCAATGATTATCAGTGCTACTCCAGACGGAATTTGACAATTTCGTAATTGCCTAACATTGTCATCCCGAACTTGTTTCGGGATCCGGGCTTATGAGAAACCGTGGTCGGGGGTAGTGGTGTCAAAAACGCTATCGGCTTCGATGACTATGCAGTTTTTGAGAAACCATGGTCGGTGGTAGCGGCTAGGGGGTTGGAAAGAACAAAGGATCAGTTCCAAGTTGTGAGTTGCATGTGCGAATAAATTCGATCCAAACGGATGTAGGGGCGTGCGGCGGCACGCCCGCTATCAATAATGATCAATCTTCCCAAGGATAGAGATCGTCCTCTTCAATAGTTGAACGAACCGAATTCTGGCCAGAAGCATGCCAGAATGACGGGAAGGACTGTCATCCCGAACTTGTTTCGGGATCTGGTTTTTGAAGACGTGGTCGGTGGTAGCGGCTAGGGGGTTGGAAAGAACGGAATAAGACGCAAGGCGCCGAAAAGCATCGGCGGACGCAAGGCTGGGAAGAACATCCCAGGTCGCAATGCTGGCAAAGATCGCACCAGGACGCAGTGCCCGCTTCGCGGGGAAAGAGCCGATTTTCGCTTTTGAGATAACTCGTGCGTTGAGAAGAGCAGTTCCAAGTTGTGAGTTGCAGTGTGCGAATAAATTCGATCCAAACGGATGTAGGGGCGTGCGGCGGCACGCCCGCTATCAATAATGATCAATCTTCCCAAGGGTAGAGATCGTCCTCTTCAATAGTTTAACGAACCAAATTCTGGCCAGAAGCATGCCAGAATGACGCAAAGGACTGTCATCCCAAACTTGTTTCGGGATCCGCTTTTGTCAATTTCAGAGAACGGAGAACCGTTGGCGAAGAACGGCGCTTCTCAGCGGTCCTTGCTCGGCTAACTCTTCTTTTCTTTGCCTCTTATCTTCGCCTTTCTGAACCAGAAGAAGTACATAGCCCCTATATAAGCGGCAAGTCCCAGAATGAAGTACAAATAGTATATTGGCTGCTCCATTCTGTAACCCAGTATTGGAATATTGAGCAGTATGAGCATCGGAATCCCGAGGAACAATGCCAACCCGCTTCCGAAGACCATGTCTTCTGCTGTTCCACTTTCGAATGTGGGATCGACTTCTCTCAACAAGGCCATTCCCGTAGAGAGTGTCCCTGTGTGCATTCCAAAAAAGGTTACGATGTGCTCCAGCGGGGCCTTTTCGTAGATTCTTTTGCCGAACCAGATTGTGTAGCCTGCGGTGAAGAAGCCTCCTATGGTTGTGAGGATAATTATCGGCCATATGTACTCCTGAATCACCGTGAAGGAAATTCCGGCGATCGAGGCCGCAACCATGAAGTCGAAGACACCTCCGCCGATCCGTTGAAGGAGGAAGTCGTTCATGTATTCAATTTCATACTTTTCTGATTTCCTGACTTTTTCATATATCGCTCTGAACGCCATTGCAAAAAGAACGCCTATCACGAAATGGAAACCCCAGAGAACCTGCGCGAATGTTTCACCGAAGGTTCCCAATCCACCAATCAAACCCGTGAACCATTTCAGGAAAAGGTAGGTGACTAGATACACTATTCCAACAGCCAAAATCTGAATCGTAAAGCCGTCTATATCCGAAAATTCGAAGTCCCTTATAGTCGCCTCGATTCTCTTCTTAAGGGTCGGTTTTTCAATCTGGATCCCGATCTGTCGCTTTCTATAGACCATTGCGTTAAGCATCACTATTCCGCCAAAGGCGGCCCAGAGAAATCCCAGCGTAGAGACACTGAGACCAACGGCTCCTCCACCTGTAAAGCCAAGAGCCTCCCACTGACTTCCGAGAGAATAGGCCTGACCAGGCCCCTGGGCAAAACCGAGGGCAAGGAGCAGCCCGAAGGGCGGGAAGAGATCCTTGAAGAACAGTCCAACAAGCGCAATACCAACAACGAAACCTACCATGCCCTGGAGAGCGTAAGACATGCTGATCAGGAAGCCAGTGTTGACGGATGACTTTGTGCTTGACCGCCGTGTCTTTTTCAACGCGATGGCAATGAAGCCTATCGCCATGAGATGGTAGACGAGGTTTCCCAACCTATCGTAAGAGAAGGGAATTACCTTCAGCACTTCCGGACCAAACAGAATCCCAAGGAATCCGGCAATGACAGCGTTTGGAATAAGAATCTTACTGAGAGGAGTGATGATTCTCTTCAAAACGGAGGCAACGCCCATAAGTATAGATAGATAAGCAATATCGAGAACTATAGTCCAATCTTGCTCCATTAGATCACCCCTTTTCGACAAAGCAATTGTATCAGAACAGAGTTAAAGTTAATTCCTCTGATTTTTGTTAGAATTATAATAACAAGGAGGAAATTTAATGACACTTACGCCGCTAGGTGGCGGCCGCGAGATAGGCGCAAACTCCTATCTCCTTAGTCTGGACGGTAAGAATATCCTAATTGACGCAGGAAGACACCCAGTAAAGGAAGGTTACGAGTCGCTACCGGAAATTGACAAGATAAACGATCTAGATGTGATAATGATCTCTCACTCCCACTACGACCATCTCTCTTCTCTACCATACATTTCTCAAAGATGGCCAAATGCTCCGATTCTCATGGCACAGGAAAACAAAGGTCTGGCGCTAAGAATACTCCAGAACTCAGTCGAAGTCATGAAGAAGAAAAACGCCAAGGACGGGGTCGAGCCGATACTCTACAACCACGGCGAAGTGAACGAGCTGAAGAGAAGAATATATCCCATGGAGTACTTTCAGAGATACTCAATAGACGATGTGGTAGATGTTGCCCTGTACCCTGCAGGCCACGTTATGGGCGCCGCCTCGATCTTTCTTGAACACAGAGGAAGGCGGATACTGTATTCAGGAGATATTTCGCTTTCGCAGCAGCTCACCATCCCACCTGCCCAGCTTCCCAAAAAGGTTGAGACACTCATATCCGAGGGAACATACGGTGCGAAAGAAAATCAGCTTCTAACAAGATATAGCGAAATAGAGCGTCTGAGCAAATCCGTGAAGCGCGTTTTGGAAAACGGTGGCCGTATCCTCATGCCTGTGTTCGCTCTTGGTAGGGGCCAGGAAGCAATCTATATGCTCCTCATGCTCATGGAAAAGAAAAAGATCCCCTCAGTCCCGATATACACGAATGGTATGGTGGCCTCCCTCAGCAGTCTTTACATGAGCAACTACGAGAGTATAAGTGAAAAGGACAGGAAGTGGTTTATCAAGAGCTTTCAGAATAACGTTACTGTGGCTCCAAAGAGCATCGAGAGGCTCCTCTTCTCGAGAGAGCCCGCTCTATTTGTCTTCTCTGCCGGAATGCTTGTCGAGGATACACTATCGTATATATTCGCGAAACAGATGCTGCCAAACAGCAAAGACGCGATCTTCTTCATGGGTTACCAGAGTCCCGAATCCGACGGATACAAAATCCTACAGGCAAATAAGAACGGCGATGAGCGAATTCAAATGGGAGACGATTCGATCGAGATCGGCACAAAGAACATAGATATATTCAATTTCTCCGGTCACGCAGACTACCAGGAGCTGCTGGATCTTCCCAGAAGACTTCAGCCGGAGAAACTGATCTACGTCCACGGTGATGAAGCCGCACTGGAAAACCTTGCCGAAGAACTCCAGTATGAGTTTGAGATTCAGATACCATCGAATCTTCAGACAGTCGAGCTCTAGCTCCGGTTGACAAGGAAATGTGCCGGTGTTATCATAGTGTACGGTTGCCGGGGTGGCGGAACTGGCAGACGCAACGGACTTAAAATCCGTTGGAGCGAGGGCTCCGTGTGGGTTCGATTCCCATCCCCGGCACCATGGAAGCGAAGAAAGCAGGTCATTAATATATAGAATATTGTGAGCAGATAGATACTCGGTGCGGGGTGGAGCAGTCTGGTAGCTCGTTGGGCTCATAACCCAAAGGTCACAGGTTCAAATCCTGTCCCCGCTACCATTTATTAGGCGGTGTAGCTCAGCTGGCTAGAGCATGCGGTTCATACCCGCAGAGTCGTCAGTTCGATTCTGACCGCCGCCACCAAGCATTTAGGGCGTACCTGCGTGTATGAAGCGCTCAATCAATAAAACATAGCCTCCCATCTGGAGGCTATGTTTATTATATGGCGAACTTCTCCAGCGATCGGAGATCACGGTTTTTGATGCCCTAATTCTTTCGCAGTCAGGAATATCATCGATTAGGCAGAACCAGTGAAAGTATGATTCTTGTTGTCAATGCGAAGCATTATTTGAATACCTGAAAATGATCCTGCTAAAAGTCTCCCTGAAGAAAGGGATCTTCTCCGCAGAATATTAGCCGGAGATCCTTTTCCTTAATGCTTCCAAAAGCTCTCGGCAAAGTTCATATTCCTTTTCTCATCCCAAGAATGATTTGAGTGAAACGAAGCCGGATTTTTTTGAATGTTCAGTTCTTGCGTAGGTATCGCATGCAAGAAGGAATGACTCAGTCTTTCTCACTGGGGAATTTCTGTCAAAACCATACTGTCCATCGCTTCGAAATGGAAAGCGGGACGAAAAATCAAGAAGTATGGTACATAGTAAATTTGGCTGACGAACACAGTTGAGGAGATCCGCAACAAACAGAACGGATGACTTCTAGAAGTTCTTCATTACGATCATGAAGCCATAGGCCAATATGGCGATTACTGCGATAGCAAGACCTACGACAAAGATTGGGATCAGACCGGATAGTATGATTTTCACCACCCCTGTCAACAATTCTATTCTTCTACTCATTGCAGAGTCAATCTTTACTAAGTACGTATGGAATAGGTCTTGTAGAAGAAATGCCGGCAGACCATCGATACACTTCTTTCAGATTGATTCGCATAAGAGCGAGCTCTATTTTTGGCCTCTGAAGCAGATCAAAAGCAAAGCTGACGAACGAATCAACTTAGGCTTCTTTGCTCTAAGCAATTCTCTGCCTTTCTTCCGCTTAGTTCAGTCTCAAGCTCGGGAAGGATCTCTATGAGCGCAGAGACTAAACCCTGATCAAGGGGCATTTCAGTCATCATTTCAACAGCCTTGGCAAAGGAGTAAGCGTCTCTGTAAGACCTGTTCGCCGTGAGGGCTTCGAAGACATCTGCCACGGCCAGTATCTTAGCCTCTAGCGGGATTTGGTCTCCCTTCAGACCCTGAGGATATCCAGAGCCGTCTTCCCTCTCGTGATGCATGTAGACATACGGAATAAACTGCTGAAGATACTTGAAGTGCTCAAGGACTTCTTTTCCGTGGGCTGGATGTCCTTGAATGACCTCTCTTTCGATCTCATCGAGCGGTCCTCTCTTTCTCAATATCTTCTGTGAAATCCCGATCTTCCCTATGTCGTGAAGTTTAGCTCCGTTAACGATTTGCTGGATCTTCTTCCTGCTTAATCCGAGTTTCTTTCCGAGAAGTCCGGCTATCTTCGACACATTCTTAGAATGAAAAGCCGTATAAGAGTCCTCAAGCTCCCACAAATACATGATCTCCTGTAGGCCGTGCATCTCGTAGTATCTGGAAAGTCCGAGCGCCAGCACTTCCATCATAAACAAGACACCGAGTATTCCGGCCGTCAAAGAGTGGAATATGAGCCACTTCGTGAGGTCATATCCTTCTATTTCAGCCCTAAGCCCATACGCAAAAGACTTTGATCCTCCGGAAGTTAAGCTTACTCTCTCATCCAAGTGCATCTCCGAGAGTAAAGCATCTTTGTCGATACTCGCAATCACGACCCGGTCAGAGACCTCATTTTCCATAAGGCTGTCATAGATGTTGAAGTAGAGGTAAAGCTCTTGATCAATGTTAGATAGCTCGTATTGATTTTCAAGCAGTACATCGGGCGGTCTTTCTATTAGTCTGGCAGACCTTACTCCTGGAAAATCTTGCTGTATTTCTTGGAGCATCCCTTCAACAAACTCTTCATCTCCAGAAGAAACCGCATTGTACATTGCGCTCCACTGAAAATAACCTACGCTAAGAGCAGATGCTAGATTCTCGACGGATGTCTCGAAAATTCCTGAGTAAATCTTCTGTGTGTAATCTATAGCTTCATTCTGAAAGATATGATATGGAAGCAGCATCAGAACAACGGTAACAGCAAAAACGAAAATGACTAGAGTAGGGCGGATATACCTGAGCTCATCGAATCCTTTCATGCTCCACCTCCCTGTTTGCTGAACTTCATGAGTCTTGTTTAATCATATCACTTAATCTTTTGATCTAAACAATATCGAAGAACTGTCAGAAACACTTGCTTAACTGCGAGCCAATAGATGTTTTGTTCTGCAGGTAAACTGATGTAAGAAATCCTTCGTATTGTAGTCATTCTCATCGGAGACAAGGGGTTGAAAAGCGGGAGATTGACTATGAAATCCTTCGGATAAGGGAGTTCGGCAAGGCTATGCACCGCAGAAACGTTGAGGTAAGGGTCCTCAGTTACAGTCCTTCCGAAGACAGTCTGAAGAAACTGGCCGAAAGTTTCTGGTCACAGCATGGACAGGATGTTGAGAAACTTACAACCGTTTTCTGCCTGTCGGAAACGAAGCCATAATCGGCGGCTGCATGAAAGGGATGTTTCGCTGCATCTTACTAGTCAAGCAATGCTTGGCCTGAGATGAATGGATCCGTGTGAGTTCGGTCAGAAGCGAGATTTTCCTGCCGCTCATGCAGCTCAAATTTACCGTTAGATCAAACAAAACTGGTTTCAAATTGTGGTTTCTGACAGTCCGGGGATTAAATCTAGATTACCGGTTCCTTTTTTCGAAGAGCCGTGACTTGCAGTTATCATCTGAAGCGATTTCATTTTACTTCTATAGAGGCCTGTGAATTCTTTTCTGCGGAAAAGCAACCGTGTGTTATCTATACGCGAGTTCAGTTTGGTTATTCTCGCTATCATCGGTTTGATCACTAGACTCAAGCTCTCGTGGTTGCAACGGAGAATTGCGGAGATACCTGCAAAACAACCGGATTGAGACGCTCTGTGATAAGAGTCGTGAAATAATGTTCATATTTATGCCGACGCGATGAAACTGTTGAAGGTTTTTTCTGTAGGAAGGTTGATTATGAGCCGAAAACTCTATGAGTTTGAAGCGATTATTCGTGAGGTCCCCGACATTGATGGAGCGTATATCGAATTTTCATATGGTATCTGGGGGAATTCTGTACGGGAAGGGTTAAAGTCCACGTCACTTTTGACGGTGAGCCGTACGACGGAAGACTCATAAAATGGGCACGAAGAATTCCGAGGGTACCATTTGCTACGTTATCGACATGAGAAAGGATATTAGGTCTAGAATCGGAAGGAAGCCCGGTGACTGCGTTAAAGTCACGGTAAGGGAAAAAGAGTAGTGAGTTCCTGTGTGGCAGTGTCCAAAATGTGGTCGTGAATTCGAGAAAGAGAATCAGAATCATTCTTGCGGCGAGCCCCTTAAAACGATTGACTCCTACATTGAAACCCAACCCGAAACCGTTCGTCCATTCCTTCATAAGGTGAGGGGTACGCTCCGTGCGACGCTGACGGACTCCGAGGAGAGAATCTCGTGGAGAATGCCCACTCACTGGAAAAAGCGCAACATAATCCGCTTCACAGCCTTCAAGAACCACATCGGGCTCTATCCCGGTGACAAAGTCGTTGCGCATTTTGCCGCCCGGTTGACAGAGTTTAGTAGAAGCAAGGGCGCGATTCAGTTTCCATACGGCAAGCGGATACCTCTGGGGCTTATTGCAGAGATCGCAGAATGATGCTATAAAAATAACGTACATCACTAATGGAGGAAGAGTATGCCGAGATTGCGAAAGATGCTCAACGACTTTAATGCTCCGTATATTAAGCTGCTCATGAGACAAATCGAAACTCAGAGCAAGATAACGCTTGTAAACTGGGCGGTCGATTACTCTGAGCGAGTTATTCTGCCTCTGTGGTTGAAGTATTGTCCGGACGACTTACGTCCAAAATTTGCGCTGGATTCCGCGAGACAATGGCTCAACGGCAAAATCAAATTGCAGCAGGCGAAAAAGAAAATACTTCGGTGCCATGAGGCTGCAAGAGAGGCCGAAGGAAATCATGTTGCTCACATAGCGGCGAGAGCGATTGCTCAAAGCGTATCGACTATTCATGCTGCGAGGCACTGTATAGGGCTCGCTCTCTATGGGGCTCTGGCGATCGCTTACGATGAACTGGGAACAGAGGCCCCCTGGGAACGTCTTGAGGTACGCGCCTCTGAGGAGTGTGAACGCATGCTTGCGGCGCTTTGGGAAATTTCGATTGTAGACGAATCCAATCCTGCAAACATCGATTGGTACTATTGAGCGTGTTGAGTTTTAGGCGGGCAAATCGGTGTCGGTTAAGGAACGCGAGAAGAGGAGAGAGGAAGAGAGGGCGAGACGCGAAAAACAGACGTTGGGAGAATCGTCCCTATTTTCGCTCTCACCTTCTCGTGAGCGAAGCGAACTCTCGACACTCTTTCTCGGCTCTTACCAACAACCAACAACGAATAACCGGCTATCATCCCACATTCTCAACTTATGCACTTTGACTTAACCAAAAGAAGGAAATAGAACTGGGTCATTGAAAAAGGCATGAAACCATCTTATATTTGTGGTGATCAAACCATACGAAAGGATTATTTCATGCCCGCAACGAATATATCACAGATTATCTCGGATGTCATCGATTCAGTTCGCTTTGTACGTAAAGCCAGTGAGGAGTTATTATTGATTTTCCGGGTAGTTCGATGCTACGCTTATTCTTAAGGGCTCAAAACGGGATATTCACTCACCGTCGATGATATGCTTTTTGCAGGCAAATAATCTTGCTGATATAGCATATATGATATATGATCAAAATGATAGCGTTCCAGGGAGAAAAATGACATGAGAGTACAGTCTCTATACAAAGGAAGACATATTTCTATAAAGCGACGTAACGAAATTCCCGGATGAGCTTGATGATGCCGCAAAAGAATAAGTTGCTTCGAATCTCGAGGATATTGAATCGGTCGCCATCATGCCCGAGCAGATAGGAAGGCAAGGGAAACTGTATAAACCACTCGATTGTAGATATGGGACACTGTAGAAATGTAAATTAAGACCAGGCAGAAGGAAATAATCCGCATTTACTTTCATCCAAATAGTAAAAATAGGCTCGTAGTATTATTGCCCGCTGAATTCAAGCAGGGAAGATCCAACCGTCAAAGTGATGATATACACAAAAGCCTGTAACCGTTTGGGGGATTACATAGCAGGGGTGTGTTGTAAGGGAGTGAAGATAATGAGATCTTCTGACGAACTGAAGAAAGA
The DNA here is from genome assembly GCF_002752615.1 of Mesotoga sp. H07.pep.5.3. Taxonomy (NCBI): domain Bacteria; kingdom Thermotogati; phylum Thermotogota; class Thermotogae; order Kosmotogales; family Kosmotogaceae; genus Mesotoga; species Mesotoga sp. H07.pep.5.3. The sequence continues at coordinate 61,251 of NZ_AYTV01000023.1, read as the reverse complement.
ATGGCTGAAAGATGAGAAGTTCGCAGAGGCCTATGATTTGAAGAGGCCACTTCGAATTTTTATAAGGGCTATAAAGACGGCAAGAGTTGAGAAAGGTCTTTCACAAAAGGATCTAGCAGGGGCAATCGGAACATCGCAACCCGTGATTACAAGAATTGAAGCTGGGAAGCAGAATATATCGTATGAGATGACGAGCAAGCTTTCTGATACCTTTGGACTGCGGTTATATATATTTGCCACGAGCGAGGAAGCACTAACTCTTCCTAAAGAACTATGTGATAGGTTACGTAAAACTACCGGTACAGATGAATCGGGCGAAATATCCGACATAGTAAGCAGCATGTTGAAAAGCCGCCTGAAGATAGAAAAAGAGGTCGGCAAAAACCTTGAATTCTGAAGGAAATGACAAAACAAGATCGATCAGATAAGTAATGCTTATCGCATCAACTCTTTTGAAGCGATACGGTATGCTCTCGAACTTGGCGTGATGCAATGGGAAAAGCTGATGCCGGAACACAGGCCAGACTATGAGGAAAGGTGTGATGAAAAATGTCTGGCAGGGTAAACGGCAAGCAGACCAATGATTATACTAAGCTACTTGAAGCAGTAGAGTTGACTTCCACAAGAACTAAGTCCCTGAACTACGAATCGTTTGAGAAGAATCTTTCGATAAACCAATGCGGTTCGGTCGATGTCCAAGGTGGTTTCGTTAAACTGGATGAAGAGAACAAGAGATTAGATTGTAGCGTAGGATTCGATGTTGTTATAAAAACGGAGACAGATCAGGTATTGTTCGAAATGAAACTTCTGTACTTATTGTTATATATCAAGATATATCAAGGAAGTTGAAGTGTTGCGGGTTCTTTTGAACAACAAGAAAATTTTTGAACTCTTTTCTAAAAGCCAGTGTGATAACATCTATTCGGGCCTCCTTTCTGGTTCTTGATTAATTCAATGGTACTACCATTGAATCTTTTGGAAGCCCTTTTTTCAAGACACCCAACATATAATGAAAAACCATCAAAACAAGGAGATAAATACATGAGCATGGAAAACCAAGCTGTTGAATTTAAAAAATCATGGCGCGATGACTACCTGCGCTGGGTCTGTGGTTTTGCCAATGCTCATGGAGGCACTCTGATCATCGGAAAAAATGATCAAGGTGAAGCAGTTGGTGTTACGGAAAGTGCAAAGCTGATGGAGGACTTGCCCAATAAAATCCGTGATCTTTTGGGAATAATTGTCGAGGTAAATCTGCTTGTTGAAGAAGGAGCAGAATTACTGGAAGTTCATGTGCCTGCCTACACCAACCCAATTAACTATCGCGGTCATTACTACATTCGTAGCGGCAGTACTCTGCAGGAAATCAAAGGCGCCGCGCTGGATCGTTTTCTGCTACAGAGGCAGGGACGCACATGGGATTCTGTACCCCTGCCGGGGGTTGCAATAAATGATTTGTCTGTGGTGAGCCTCAAAAAATTTCGTGAGCTGGCTACCGCCAGTGGACGCTTAAGTGATGCAGATTTATCGGCAGCAGATTCGGAGCTGCTTGAAAAGCTTAAGTTAACTGAAGGCTCATACCTGAAACGATCGGCTGTACTGCTTTTTCATGAAGATCCTGATCGGTTTATCGCCGGGGCTTTTGTCAAAATCGGCTTTTTTGTTTCAGAGTCTGAACTTGCCTATCACGATGAAATTCACGGCTCTCTTTTTTCACAGGCACATACAGTAATTGATCTACTTCGAACCAAATACATGAAAGCCGCCATCATCTATGAAGGTCTTCAGAGAATCGAGCGGTTCCCAGTACCTTACGATGCATTGCGCGAGGCCGTACTTAATGCGCTGGTTCATAGGGATTATGCAGTGCCTGCACCAATACAGATTCGGGTCTATGAGAACAAACTGAAAATCTGGAATCCTGCGGTACTGCCTGAAGAGTGGAGTATGAAAACATTATTGGGCGCACATGCATCCCATCCCTATAATCCGGATGTGGCAAACGCTTTTTTCCGTGCCGGGGAAATTGAATCCTGGGGCCGGGGGATTGAACGAATTTTCTCATCTTGCCGTAGTTCGGATTCGCCGCCTCCCAGTATTCAACTGGAAGGACATGATCTTTGGGTGGAATTCCCATTTTCCGATAATTATCTGGATACTATGCGGGGAAAAGTAAGTAGCGAGGGTAGTACTACCCAAGAAACTACCCAAGAAACTACCCAAGAAAAAATTCTTCTTTTGCTAAAGAAGAACCCATCTATTACCCGTCGCGAGCTGGCACAAGAGCTGGCACTGAGTGAGGATGGTATAAAATATCATTTGAGAAAGCTCAAAGAACAGAGTCGCATTCGTCATGTAGGGGCAACAAAAAAAGGCTATTGGGAAGTGTTGAAATGAAACTATCGGAAAGGTACAAGTCCGATCAGTGCAAGTATATGGAAAAACCATTGCTCGATCAGCTTTCCGGTCTTGATGGGAGATTATCTACCTGACTGATGAGAAGCAAACTCCGGCGCATACCTTCCGCAACAATTTCACTGAAGTGGTCACGCCGAAGGTGCTGCTCAGAATTCCCAGGAACAGTTTCGCCAGATAAGCGAGAAGCTTCCGTCTGGTAATAAGCCTTGATTCATCGGCAAGATCGGAAGTATCTTTCGTAAATCCCGAACAGACATCTCCAGTAGTATATCAATTATGTAAATTATGTTAGCTTATTGACAGGTTTATTAGAGCCGTAGGCATTTAAACATCAGACCTGGAAAGAACCTTATACTGTTTGCTTGTCTGCTCTATGCTCTTGTATGCTTCATGTCTTTTGACAGAAAAAGACGGGGTTGTATTCGCTCCTGTTCGTTTCTTATCTTGATCCAGGTCAGATTTTTTAGCTTCCAGATCCACGATAATAGGATCTGATCTTGTTTATGTGGCCTTCCGTCTTTATCCTGTCTTTGCCTTTTGCCTTCTCAGAGTTGTGAGTATGGAAAAAAGGAGTCCCTCTTTAGCTTAGCTGATCGTATCTGTGAGTCTTTTCAGGCTAGTTCAGAGGAACGAAGATCAAACCGCTACCAGTCACAATCCTTAAAACCCTTCCCAGATCCAATATTACTTGAATAGCACATAACTTTCAAACCGCAGCCCCACGGTCTGCCCGGGCTGGAACTCCTCGCCGGAAGAGGCTTCCACACGGATCTCTTCCTTTCCCAGTGCCACACGGTAATCGAGTATATTTCCAAGATAGACTTTCTTGGTTACTTTTCCTCTTATTGAGCTACTATCGGGAGGGACCAGCCTGACGTTCTCGGGTCTGACGGCAAAAACGGAGCCCCCTTCGCTGCTCTTTCCGGTCTTTTCAAGGTTCACCTCGAAAGGCGGCGTTTCCGGAGAGGCTATGAAGGAGGCCATCGTACGACCGTCCCGGACTGCGACGTCTATCTTCAAAAAGTTAATTAGGCCGATGAAGTCGGCGACGAATTGATTTTCGGGCCTCTCATACAGGTCCCTGGGTGTCCCGAGCTGCTGCACTCTGGCGTTGTGGAGTAGGAGTATCCGGTCGGACATGGCCATGGCCTCGGCCTGGTCGTGGGTGACGTAGATAATCGTAACGCCTATGCGACGCTGAATGTCCTTTATTTCGAATCTCATCTCCTCTCGCAGTTTTGCGTCGAGGTTGCTGAGAGGTTCGTCGAGCAACATGACGTCAGGCTCCATGACCAGTGCCCTGGCCAAAGCCACGCGCTGCTGTTGACCGCCCGAAAGCTGGTGGGGATAGCGTTTCTCCATGCCCGTTAACTTCACCATAGAGAGAACCTTCATCACCCGCTCTTTCATCTCGTCGGTGCCGGTCTTCTTTATCTTCAGCGGGTAGGCGACGTTCTTGAAGACGTCCATGTGCGGCCAGACTGCATAGTTCTGGAAGACCATGCCGACGTTCCTCTCTTCCGGCGGAACGAAGATCTTTTTATCCACCGACGAGACGAGTCTCTCGCCGATGAAGATCTCCCCGGTCGTGGGCATATCAAAGCCGGCTATCATTCTCAACGTCGTGGTCTTTCCGCAGCCCGAAGGGCCGAGAAAGGAGAGAAACTCATGATCGTTGATTTCCAGGTTTATGTTACTGACAACCTTAACATCACCGAATGACTTTGAAAGCTCCTTGAGAACAACTTTTGACATTCGACTCGCTCCCCTCTATATTCCGACTTTTCCCCTCGTTAGCCACTTCACCAACAGGTTTCCGGCTATGACGATCAACAGAAGCAGGGTGGCAAAAGCGGCCGATATCTGCACATATCCGGCCTCCTGCATTTCGAACACCGCGACTCCTATGGTTACCGTCCTGGGTCCCCAGAGGAGTATGGACATCGTTAGCTCCCTCAGAGTTGGCATGAATATCAAGAACCAGCCGGCCACGAGGCCGGGTCTTATCAGCGGCACGACTATATCTTTCAGCGAAGTGAACCAGCTGCCGCCCGAGATCCTGGCCGCCTCTTCAAGGGAGGTGTGTATCTGTTCCAGAGAGGCCGATGTCGTTCTCACGGCGAAGGCCACGTAATGAGCAACGTAGGCGAAGAGGAGTATCCAAAAGGTGTTGTAAAGATTCACCCCGTAGTTGCCCGACCAGGCCAGAATCATGGCTATCGCCACGACCGTCCCCGGTATCGTGTAGGGTATCTGTGCTATTGTTTCAAGGGCCTTGCGGCCTCTTATTTTTGTTTTGACGCTTATATAGGCGATCAGGGAGCCGAGAACCATACAGATAGTGGCGGCCGAGATAGCCAGCAGAAAGCTGTTCTTCAGCGCGTCTTTGGTTAGCCCGTACTCGAAGAGGATGTACCTGTAGTTCCTGAAGGTGAGGTTCTCCCAGGTTATGTCGGCGCCCCAGGCATCCAGCAGCGATGTGAGACCTATTGAAAAGAACGGCATGATGACGGTTACAAAGACTATCACTATGGCAACGATCAGACAGGGTATCTTCCAGGCGCCCAGATCAACAGTGTTCGGCCTCATGCTCTTTCCAGATATAAGGGTGTACTGTTTCTTTTTGAGATAGAAGTTGTTTATGAGCAGAGCTCCAACCGAGATAGCCATCAACATTACCGACATGGCCGAAGCGGTGGCTATGCCGTTAAAGCCGCCGCTGTGCATGTAAGAGTAGATCATCGTCGTCAGAACGAAGACCCTTCCCTGCATTCCCACGAGCGCCGGAATGCCGAAGTTGGCTATACTCGAAGCGAAAACCAGGAGCGCACCGCCCGCTATGCTCGGAGCTACCAGCGGAAGGGTGATATCTCGCATGATCTTCATCGTCTTCGATCCGCACGTTCTGGCCGCCTCCTCGAGCGTCGGGTCCATCCTCTCGAGCGCCCCGGCCACGGTTATGAACACGAAGGGGTACAGGTAGAGCGTCATCACCCATATTAGGCCCGCCATGGTGTTGACGTTGAAGACGTACCCTTCTATGTCGAAGATCGACTGGACAAGCCTGTTCAGATAACCGTTGCGCCTGTTGAGCAGCTGAGACCAGGCGATCGCTCCTATGAACGGCGGAATCATGTAGGGCAATATGAACAGTGTTCTGAAGAGCTTTGCGAATGGAAGGTTGGTTCTGGTCACAAGCCAGGCCAGAGGCGCTCCAAGCAGAACGGAGAAGAGCGATGTGAAGAGACCTAGCTCGAGACTGTTGAAGAGAGCCGAATAATTTCTCTTCGCCTGAAAGACCGTAGCGTAGTTTTGAAGCGTGTAGGCCCCGTCAAATTTGAAGCTGTTAAGAAACAGCAGCGTCAGGGGGAAAACCACGAGAACGGCTATCACCACGAAAGTCCCGCCCAGAATGAAGGGGTCGGCCTTGATCTTTCTCTGCAACAAGAGTACCACTCCTCAGGATGAGAGTGAGGCCCGGCCTTTCACGGCCGGGCAGAAAACCATCAGAACAGCATGATATCGGAGAAGTTTGTGTTGATCTCGGTGAGACCTTCCTCGATGTACTTCCAGTCGATTTCCATCGCCTGGTCAAGTATCTCGCCGGCCGGCGGCGTGTTGGCTGGAGGATTGACGTCGCTCCTGACCGGAACCAGCGAACCCAGCTCGACTAGTGCCTTCTGGCCTTCGATCGAGAGGATGTAGTTGACAAACTTCATGGCGGCCTCCATCTTCTGCGATGACTTCAGAATCGCAATGGGGCTCGGGATGGCTATCGTGCCGTCGGTGGGGTAGATGATGTCGATCGGGCTGCCTTTGACGTTGAGGTCGCGGGCTATATAGTCGAGAGTCATGCCTATCGGGAACTCCCCGGCCGCAACCTTCTGAGCGACATCGCTGTTCCCCCTGACAACTACGGCCTCGTTCTCTCGCAGATCCTTGAAGTATTCCCAGCCGTATTTCTTGGCCAGCGCGCCGACCGCGGCGACGGCAGCTCCTGAGTACTCGGGGTTGGGCACGACAAAGTTGTCGTACCACTTTTCATCCGTCAGTTCCTTCCAGGATCTGGGAGCCGTCTCCGGTGTGAGCGCCTTGGTGTTGTAGGCTATAACCATGTTGATAAGCCTTCCGGCGTAGTAATAACCGTCCGGGTCCTTGAAGTTCTCCGGCAGAGATGCGGCCTCCTCGGGGTATATCTGCGCCAGGAGCCCCTCTTTCTTCAGAGTTTCGTAGTAAGAGAATTCGGCAACCCAGAGAACGTCGGCCTGTACGTTGCCGGTCTGCGCTTCGGCAGCGAGCTTGGTCTGGATCGTTCCGGTACCGGACCTGAAGACTTCCAGCTCGATATCTGGATTTGCAGCCATGAAGGCATCGGCGATAGCGGTCATGATTTCCGTTGGAACCGAGGTGTAGAGCATTATCTTCTCGGTCCCGAAAAGCATTGCGCTACATATCAGCAGCAGAATTACAATTCCGCACTTTCTCATTAGACAACCTCCTTCACGGGCCCGGGGAACTATTCCTTCCCGTTAAGCCCGAAAATAGTTGGGATCTCGTCCAGTTTTTTCAGCGCTTTAAGTTTCTCTTCGTCCCTCTCCGCCAGATAGAGAACCAGAACGTTGAGTATAGCCATCGGAACGACGAGCGAGTTCAATAAGGAAACCGGCCCTCTGTTGGCGACCAGTGTCACATCCGATCTTAAAGCCAGTTCCGAAACGGTGCTGTGCGTGAGTGCAATAGTCGGGATTGCCCTGGCCTTTGCGTAGTCGAAAGCCCTGAGTATGTCCTGTGAGCAGCGGAAGAAGCCTATCCCGAAAAGAACGTCCCTATCATTCATGAGAAGAAGCGTCTCGTAAAAGCCTTTCCCGCCGCCGGTGACGACCCTGGTGTCGACCTGCATCCGTCTGAACCTGAATTCAAGAAACTTGCACAGCGATTCCGACACGCCCTGCCCGGTCACGAAGACCCTGTGAGCGCCTTCGATCAAATCGACGGCCCGGTTAAATTCATTGGGCGAAACCCTGGAGATGCCCTCTTTCAGGTTTTCGACCTCGGCCGTCAGCAGTCGTTCAAAAGATGTCTCTCCTAATTTTATCTTCTTCACCGTCGCCGACATCTTTTCGGCCGGGGTCAGCCTCTCCTTTATCAGGTCCTGGCTGTGCTGCCTGAGATCTGTGAAACTTTCGTAGCCGATCGACCTCGCGAACCTTATCACCGTCGTTTCGCTGACTCCCAGCCTCGCCCCCAGCTCCCTGGGAGAGACGAAGGCGATGTTTTCCCAGTTTTCGAGGATACTGTCGGCGATAAGCTTCTGGGACTTCGTGAGAGAGGGATAGACCTCCCTGACTCTATCGAGAATAGTCACGTCTCTTTCCAAGAACCCTTCCTCCCGTTTATAGTCCGTAATAGCATTGGCCTTTACCTTCCACAAGTGCATCATACACCGGTTTTGTTTTCCCCGTGTAATCTCTGCTTCTGTCCAGAGCGTAACCCCTTCCTACGACGGTTACGACTTCGATCTTTCCGAGTTCCTCGCGGTACTTCTCGAGCAGATCGACGGCGCTTCTCGGCGGTGCGCTGCGTCCGTCGAGTATCAGGTGCAAAAAGATTCTTTCGATATTCTTAGATTTGGCCACCTTCAAGATCGTCAGGACCTCGTTTATATTCCCGTGGGAGCTGGCCTCCGAAAGCATCCCTACCAGATGAAGGGAGCCTCCTCCTTTTACACCGTTCAGCACCCTTTCGAGAACGGGGTGGTCTTCGAAGTGGCGTTCCATGACTCTCATCAGCCTGAGTTCGTCCTGCTCAATCAACCTTCCCGCCCCTATCGTGAGATGGCCGGTCTCGGAGTTGCCGCTCCTCCCGTGGGGAAGTCCGACGTATTCCTCGCTGGCCTTAAGCCTTGTGAAGGGGAACTCCGTCTTCAGGAAATCGAGGTTCGGAGTGTAGGCGGCCTTCAGTGGATTGATAGATGGATCGTCACTTCCCTCTCCCCAGCCGTCCAGTATGACCAGAACCACTCCGCTCGAGACGGGAACTCTCTTGAGAAGAGAGCGGCCTGTCATCTCCTCCGGTTTGCGCACGCCCATCAGCGAGAGCACCGTAGGAGCCACATCGACCAGAGAGCCGCCATCTCTGATTATATCGTCCTTCCCGAGCCGGGGATTGGCCACTATGAAGGGAACGGGCGCCGTCGTGTGAGAGACCGAAGGGGCACCTTCATCGGTGAAGCCTCTTTCCATGAGACCGTGATCGGCTGTGACTATCAGCGTGCGCCCAAGTGATGCGGCCTGGCTGTAGATCGCGCCCAGAGCTTTGTCGATCTCCTCTGCGGCCTTCACCTTCAATTCCATTTCCTGGAGATGGCCTATCACATCGCCGGCCGGGAAGTTGATTATGATGAAATCGTACCTGTCCATCAGCTTCACTACTGTCTTACCGCTATCGGCGCTCTTCATCTCCGGGTGGTTCTTGAAGTCCTTCCAGCTAGGTATGATTTTGGCCACCTGGCCGGGGTAGAGGCGACTGTGCCGGCCGTTGAAAAAGAAGGTCACGTGAGACTCCTTTTCAGATTCTGTCACCGCGAGCTGCTTCTTGCCCTCCCCGCTGAGAACTTCGCCGAGCGTCCTTTCCGGTCTGACCGGCGGAATGATCGGCTCTATCTTTGAGAACTTTTCGTGGTATTCTACCAGCGGCACGAAACGGAGCCTCGAAAAGTCGCGTACAGGAAAGGCCGTGAAATGCTTTTCCACGAAACTTTCCATCAGCTGGACTTCTCTCTCCCCCCTTCGACAGCAGAAGATAACCGTATCGCCGTCCTGAATCCTTCCCGGCCTGTTCTCTCCGTCACATGCGACGAGAGGCGGGATCCAGTAATCGTTCAGACCTTTATCGTATTGCCTTAATATCGCTTTGCAGAGATTCACACAATCACCTCATAAATTGGAAAGCGCCCCTTTCCACCGGTGGATGACATTCATGTTCTCTTCCAGCACCCTCATTCCATCTCCCGGTACGAAACCTTCGATCGATACGGTGCCCCTGTAAATTTGTGATAGTTCCTTCAGCACAGGCAGAAAATCGTAAACTCCCCTGGAGAGGGGTAGGTGAACTTTCTCCAGACTGGAGTTGCTCACGTGTACATTGTAGATTTTTCTGAGCTTCTTCATATAATCGACGATACTCTCGTTCAGCTGAGCCGGCTCGACGGAGCCTTTGTAAAGGGTGGCTGCGTGGGCTATATCGAAAGTCGTTCCCAGGGAGTCGAGATTAACGATGTCAAGAAGAACGTTAAGATCCCCGGGAGCAATCACCAGTTCGCCCGGTTTCTTTTCCATAATTTCCACCCCGACTTTAATTCCCAGCTCTTTGGCCTTCTTGCCGATTCTGAAAAGGGCTTGCGTCTGCTCCTCGAAGAAATCCTCCGGCCTGTCCTTGGAAGAGGACATGTGCCCCGGATGGACCGTTACGACATCTATGCCGAGCCGGTAAGCTATCTCGAGAGCTTCGAGCGTCTGCCTGATCGATTCGGCCTTTATCCCGGGGTTGGAGGAGGTGATGTTGACGTCTCTGGTGGGAGCGTGAAGCGTTCGTTTCAACCCCAGTGAATCCATGAGGCCTCGCAGATCTTCCAGCGAAGATTTCTCCTTCCACAGATGCTCAACCCAGATCTCAACGCCATCGGCCTTCTTCTGCGCGAAAATCTCGAGCGCGTTCCTCAAAGGAAAATCTATCAGTACGTTGGAACTTAAAAGAAAATCCATCGTCTCATCTCCATCTTGAAGCTATTGCTGCAAAGATAACAGATTTATCCGCAACAATGAAGCTATCGCTTCAGTAATAGAATACCACATAAGACCTCAAAAAAAGAAACGCAGCCCGAAAAAATCGAAGGCAAGAAAAAGAGAGAGGTAGAGATAGCGATAGAGCTGTCCTTAGTCCTTCGGAGCATGAACTCGTCCTTCGAAAGGGCAAAGAGCTATTCCTCGTTCCAACACTACACGTCCAGGTTCTTGTTTCTTTGTCCGGGATCCCGTCATCTGAACTGGTTTCATCATTTTGGTGTGATTCCGTAAACCGACACATCGCGTCATTCTGAACTTGTTTCAGAATCTCGTTCCTCATTTTTGGTTAAGGGCCACGAAGTCGAGTAGGGTGTGAGTCTCTTACGATTAGCCAACTCCACAGTTTGAAAGAGTGCTTCCGGGGGCGGAAGTTACTTCCGGTATCGGAAGTTGTTTCCGATCCTTCGGGATTTCATTTTCTATTGCATTAGTGTCCGATCCTGTGAATTCATTCTTGTGTAGAGCGGTTGCAAGTTATCATTTCCAAGATGCAAGCATAAGAACCGCTGTAGGCTTAAAAGCGGAGAACCCGCTGATCGCTGTAATGGTCGTTATCCGTTGACCGTTCAAGAGCAGGGACCCGTTCGCCGAAAATAGCAACCGAGAAAGTGCGTTGCCGAGACGTTCACTGCGCCCACGGGAAGGCGAGTCTGGCCAGGCGAAGCCTAACTGACCTGCGTTAGCAGACTGGCTCTTGGATGCTTACAACAACTCTTTTTGGAAGAGCTGTCATCCCGTAATGCTCCTATACGGGATCTCACTCTTGCTAGACTCTAGACCCCAGACTCCGGACCCCTCTTAATTTCGTCATCCGAACTTGTTTCAGCATTTCAGCATCTAGGTTTGCTATCCAAAGCAACTACATACCGTCTGAATCTGACTAAGAATCCTGTTCCTTCGATAATAGCAGTGTAGAAAGAGCATTATCGAGACGTTCACTGCGCTTACGAGAAGAGCGAGATTCTGAGCAGGATCATCATAGAATGACATGAAACAACAGAGAGACTTTTGTCCCCAGCAACTGTACCAACTCCTTACTTCTGTAAGCCGTGAGTTCTAAGTCGCAAATCAGAGGCTGAACAAAAATGTCAAATTCCTCAATCTGAACTCGTTTCATCATTTCGGTGTGATTCCTAAAACCGACACATCGCGTCATTCTGAACTTGTTTCAGAATCTCGATCTAAGATCAGTTGTAAGTTGTCAGTTCCAAGTTGCAAGCACAAGAACCGCTTTACGCTTAAAATCAAGGACCCGCTGATCGCTGTAATGGTCGTTATCCGTTGACCGTTCAAGAGCAGGGACCCGTTCGCCGAAAATAGCAACCGAGAAAGTGCGTTGCCGAGACGTTCACTGCGCTCACGAAAAGGCGAGTCTCGCCAGGTGGAGCCTGACTCGCCTGCGTTAGCAGTCTGGCTCTTGGATGCTTACAACAACTCTTTTTCGAATAGCTGTCATCCCGTAATGCTCCTATATGGGATCTCACTCTTGCTAGACTCTAGATCCCAGATTCCAGACCCCCCTTAATTTCGTCATCTGAACTTGTTTCAGCATCTTCTCTCTTATGCTCTTCTCGGAGAACGGTTGACAGTTGTTGGAAGTAAAAAAAGGGATCTTATTTGTCTCCAGCTATTCTTTCCTTGCCCGCATTGGCAAAGGAAAATACTGGTCAGAACATTAATGAAATGTAAAAAACGGAGTCTGTTACGAAAAAGCAAGTATCAAATAGGCCCGGGCTCTCGAGGCCTTCTCGAATGCAATTGCTTTTTCTCTTAAAAACGTTTCGACGTCGCTGTTTTTCGAGCAAAAAAAGAGGGATAAAACCTCCCTCACTTCACTCTCATCGTATTTGTCTAGCAGGGCCTTTAGCGGCGTAATGTTTTTGGTAATAAAGATACACTCCTCTCAATGGAGGCTCTAACGTCTATATACTCTTCCTTCGACCGCTTCTTTGCAGCTTTCATTGCTTTAACCATATTCTCCACAGCTTTTTGGTCGATATAAATCTCTTTCTCGAATGTTCTTGCTGCCATAATTCTCTCTTCTTTCTAGTGCCTTTATAATTTATTCTATTATTTCGACACGGCATTTCTGCAGATGTTCACCAAAATCCTAGTCCTTCAAACCAATCAGCTCGCCATTAGAACAAATGGCAATTTATAAACATATTGCCGATTATTCTGTTTGTAGCAGAAGTTATTCCTTTCCACGCTCTGGACCTGACTTCCATCCAGTCAACGTGCCGTGGTGAAGTTCTCTGCAATCATATGCTCTCTACTGGTATACTATTAGGCATTTACCTCTTCTGAAGAATATCAATTAATGAAGATACGGTCTTTTTCAATGTTTGACAGGTGATTCTTCCAGCTCTGTATAGTACTATTCTCTTATCCGCAGTAAAGACCTTTTTAGGTCTCACATTGCTTGGTTGATTCAGGCCTCCCTGTACAAAATCCCCCTGGTCAATAGCTATTGCAAGTTCATCTTTAATTGTCCTGCTTGTGATCTGACACATTATGACATCATCACCGCCAGCATCCGCGATAACTTACACAGGTCGCTCTTTTTGCTCCGGTGAGATCAGAGAAAAATAAAGGAATTGCCACAACATCACCATTTACAGGTTTTTCCACGCTACATCCTCTTCTTCCCTCAGCCAATCCCTGGCAAGAGCCGACTCTGAAGCATCCAGCAGCTCGCGGCTTAAGGCAGGTAGATTCCTTTCTTTCAATGCCTTCACAAACCGAAGGATTTCTTCCAAAAGAGCATCGGGTGCAGTTTCAATTTCTTTTCTCAGGAGCTGTCGTGTATCCATTAGATCGCCCCCTTTCAATGTGATTGTATCATCGCTCTATTTAGCAGGATCTCTGGTTTTGTCGAATAATTTGTACAGGAGTATTGTGTTCAATATCGTATCTTGGTAGTCCTGTGAAATCTCCCCGGTTAGAGCCTTCGGCTTTTTGAAGTTTTGCAAATTGAATAAATAATCGCTCTTTCATAGAATGAATAACACTATTAGCCCTCGTCCAAAAAACTTATCTGATGTGTGTATTGCTGGATAATTCTTTATACGTATTGTCGGATCGATAGTATATCATTTTCTTCCAAACTCGTTTTTTAATACCCCTTCAATAACCTATTTAGAAAGCTTCTTATACAGTTCTCGCAGATCCGTCTGCAGAACTATGAGTCTGACCCTTTCTTATTCGTTGGCCAGTCTGCTATCGCAGGCCAGTTACACTTCGTGCGGCCGGTCTTTGCTTCGCAAAGGCCAGTTCCGACTTCGTCAGGTATAAGAGCTGTTATTCGTCGACCGTACAAGAGCAAGAACCTGTTCACCGAAAAGATCAATCGAGAAAGGGTATGTCGAGACGTTCGCTGCGCTTACGAGAAGGCCGGAATTCACACGCCAAGGATTAATATTCCAACCAGAAGATAGTCAAATAACTAGAATAAGAAAAAACCGTCATCCCGTAGTGCTCCTGTACGGGATCTCGTTCCCAAGTCTCTCTTTCTTTGGTTTTTTGCCTCCTGGCGCGTAAGCGTCAGCATCACTTCCCCGGATGGCCTTCCGGGCATCACTTCCTCGCGCCAGCGAGCATCACTTCCTGCCTGAGGCAGCATCACTTCAGATCTTGATGCCACCAACCCCGGCTCTCCAAAAAAGCAAGTCTGTCACGAAAAAAACTTGAGCGATGTTGCCGATTGCGCAAGGGAAATGGACAACAATAAACGTTTTTCAGAAAGCAATGTTAACACCGGGATTCCGTAATAACTATCATTTTCAATTACGGGGAAAATGCGGTATGATAATGATGATCTACCTCTGCTAGAACGACTCTTAGAATACTTTGCCAACGACAAAGAGGTGTCAGATCACTTTGAATTACCTTTCTTGCTAATTGTGTCGTTGGATAGACTCTTGGTACATATTCTTCATGTGAGTAAGGGGTAACATGTGCTATAAATTTTTACCGATGAGTATGGTTCACCAACATACAAAAATCTTCATAAAGATCCAAACAAAGCATTCTTCCTGTCTGCTATTGTAATTGAGCCCAAAGAATATCCGCTAGTCGATAGAGAGATCAAGGCCTTCAAATTTCGATGGTTCAATACGCAGAAGGTCTTTCTTAGATTCCGGCTCATATCTAACAGGGAAAGCATCTGTTCATTTCTTTCAGACAAAGCATTGGAAAAAAGGTTTCACGATGACCTTTACGAGACGCTCAAAAGATGCAAATTCAGGACGCTTGGAGTATATATCTCAAAAGAAAAAATGCAGCAGCAGTATTCGTATCCGGTACATCCATATTTATCGTCTATTCAGCTGATTTGTGAAAGGCTAATTTGGAATGATGAGAAGGACTTTAGATGGTGTTTTGAGAGTAGGGGTACCAGAGAAGATAAGGTCTACGAAGAAGGATTGAGAAGGCAGGAAAGGTATGGATACATAGACCCTGCCTTACCAATGTACCTTTCAAATGAGCTAAAGAAACTGAATATCAGTGCTGTTTTTCGCACAAAGAAGCACTTCGTGTCAGGTTTAGATATAGCAGATACGGCAGCATACTGTATGGGCTCAATCATAAGGAAATGGGAACTGGGCGTCTCAGATTTCTGGCCGTTTTCTGAAAGAATAGCTCGACTTCTCTTCGGTAGAATATTCCACGAAAGAGCAATAGTCATTCTACCCTAAAAAAAACGGAGCAGTAATGCTCCGCCGACCGGGTTCGCCCGATCCAATTGATACAATATGATTATAACAACTGATAATTGTTTCATCAACAACAAACGCGCAAGATACGAGGCGTATCAGGGATTAATTATGAGATATTATTATCAAAATGGTTCTATTGACAGATATTTCGGTTTAATCACTCCAAACCGTCCGAAATCCTCTTCCTACGAAAGGTGTAACGGTATGTGATACCTTAGCTTTTTTTGTCGGACCATTGTCATTCCTTACTATTCTACACATGTTAGCTTTTTGGACACCTTTCCTTTGATCATAATGTCCGCACTATGATTCCGGTCCTTAGATATATGCAAACATTATTTTCTCCGTTCGATTGCCAGATACAAGTGAACTTACCACAAAGCGACTGTGAAAGTCTCTTTAATATAAGAATCTATCTTCACGTTACATCGACAGGCTTAGAGGTAATTGCTGTGTTGCCGACTGGCATAGAGTCTAATTTTCCTCTTGGAAACGCCAGCTCTTCAGTCACACTTTCTTTTCCCTCTGGAGATCCTCATATACTGAAAGGCAAGTCCGTACGATGAAATCATCTGCGGGGTTTGTCGTGAGTTTGTCTCCAAGAATCTTATCAGTAGAAGGAGTTGTAACGAATGTACTCCACCATTTCCTGTCTTTTTCCTCTCCTTGCAGCATATCTCAATATGGTATCTGCGTTTGGTGCATATGTATCGAAGGCATTTCTGAAAACCCTGTCCATTTCGGCATCACCAAATGGCTCAAGAGCGGGCTCCCTTGAGAACAAATCTACAAGCATCTTCTCGAGTCTCGGTATTACGATTCCATCACTCTCCATGATCGGAGCTTCAGTAATGAGTCTTCCCACGAATATTGCAGGGGACTGGCCAGAAACATAGAGATCGATATCTTCAGTAGAAGGATTTAGGAGTAGTAGATTTTCGGTAAGAGAGGAATTCTTCTTCAGTGCTTCTTGTAGCACCTCAAAGACTGCCCTTTCAGCTTCTCTCTGCGCTTCAACAACTATGATTTGTATAGAGGCTATATGAAGCGCGAACTCATTCAGCCAGGAAGGTTTCCAAACGCATATTCTGGTTAGTGGCAGCTGTTTCCTAAGCACAAGATATACCTCTCTAAGGGATTTGTCTATCTCTGGAGTATAGTTGTGCAGCTTCTTGAGTGTGTATAGACCGCGCCCGACAGGGGTAATGATTCCGCTCCTTTTCAGAGCATTCAGTCTGGTTCGGATAGTAACAGGGCTTATCTCTTCTCCGGGAAGAATAAGAAACGGCTTGAGCTCCTCAGTAGTGAAGGAGTCCCTATCTCTAAGTATTGAATTCATTCTTTTGCCACTCCGTTTTGAAGACCAGGTTTCGCCTTTCAAATCAATCAACTCGCTTATAGAACAATTGGCAATTTTTATATATATTGCCGATTGTTCGAATTATAACACGATAAGGGCTTCATTTCTCGTAAGAACTAAGAGTCTGACCCGTTCAATCTCCGAATACCGGTCTTGTCGACTATTCTGTCTCGATCATCCGGAGAGATTCTTCCCTGGACCGCCGCGGCATTAACGAAAGAGATGAAGTCGTCTCCACCTGGTATTATGTAATTTGAGTAAGATTCGAGAAGCTTGTCTGAAAGAGCTCTCGAGCCGTCTTCAAGCTTTGAAACCAGGGACTTCGTCCTTCCCAGCAGAAGCGCTATCTCCTCCTGAGTGAGGTTTAGATTCTCTCTGGCTTTCCTGAGATCTGCCGGCGACGGGATGCAATTAGTCTTTTCATAATTGTCCCAGATCTTCTTCCAGGCTTCATCGAGGGATCTGGCATCCACATATGAACTTCCGCATCCATCACATCTATAGACATCGTAGGAAAGTCTGACTTGACTCCCCTTGAAACTCTCGATGCTCTCTTCCTTAGATAGGCGCATTTCCCTTCCACATTCGGGACATCTCATGAAATCAACTCCCGTACTCTGCAAGATGCAAAGATAGACAGATCAGCCTTTCCTTAAAGCTATAACTCAGCTTCAAATAGACTTTGTCTTTATATTCGTAGTTTTCTGGGGCCAAAAATTCATCATCGGTAATATCAAGTTCTCTGAGTATTGACTCAAGCGGTAAGGATTTCCAGAAAAGAATCGTAAATGAATCTCTTTGATTATCTTCTCTGATCTCATCGGGGCAGATATCTTTTGCCACCTTCCACGTTGCCTCAAGCACATCATAACGCTCTCTTATTCCTGACTTGTAGAAAGCATTACAAAAATAGGAGTCTGAGCCTATTTTACGCTTTGGTAGCAGAGTTTCTTGTGATCACATGCCTTCTCCCTGGGTCACTATGAGCCTGTCTATCTCTTCTAACTTCCCGCGTCGCCTGGCATATCTTCTCAGCGTGCTCAGACTCACGTCGTAATCCTTCAAAGCCCTGTGATATATGTTGCGTAACTCCTCTCCCTGAAATGATACGAAGAGATCCCTCTCGCAGACAAGATCGACAAGTATTTTCTCTAACCTCGGTATAACGACATTATCAAAGGATGTTACAGGGGCTTCAGTTACAAGCGACCTTACAACAAAACACTTCTTGCATCCGAGAATGTAGTTGTTTATCTCCTTCGGAGTCGGATCGATGAACACCCGGGAGTAGGATGCTTTGATATATTCAAACACGCTGTCCTCTGTGCCTCGCTGAGTTTCTATGATCACCATAGAAGAAAGCGCCTGCTGAACAGTGAATTCGTTCAGCCATCTGCTGTTCCAGACACACAGATTCTCCAGGTACGGGAAGTTCTTGCGAAGCTTCTTGAACAAACCGGAGAGTTCCTTCGATACGGCAGGTTCGAACTCACGTTTGCTTCCGGCTTCATAGACGCCTCTTCTGACATTTCTGATGAGTCCTTCTTTCTTCAGCCGGTGCAGGGTTGCATAATAAGTACCTGGCTTCCTATTAGGTAAAAGTGTACTCAGTTCATTGATCAGTTGATAGTGCATAAGAAACTGATTGTTTTTGAACCACTCATTTACTTGGTTTCGACTAACCTTCTCCATTGAAATCACCTACAAATAATGGCAATAAATATAGACAATTGCCGTTATTTGTAATTATAGCATATGCTTCTTGCTGAAACACGATCCTTCAACCCGGGGGAGGACTTAGTTGTTCTAGATGGGTATCAAGTATAATTACCTATTGATAAAGCCTCTATGGGTTTTGCAGTCGTCGACGTGAAGACTGAAAGAGAATGATAAAAGCCTATTGATGTTGCCTCGTTTAACACGGCTGTCTTATGAAGTTGTCAACAAGACTGTCGATGGATGTTTCGAGTATTTGTTTCACATCATTGATTGAAAGAATACATAAAAGCGTCTCCTTTTCAATCTAACAACCAACGGAAAACCTTGCACTAAAATCATATCTTTTTTACTCAGAGAACCCATCCTGAACAGATATACACCTTTCAGAGTAAGTGCATCGCCAAGCAATTTAACAAATACGCAGATCCGTCTGCAAAATCAGGAGTCTGACCCGTTCATTCTTAGACCCAGTGCACGGGAAAGCCTGAGCATCATTTCATACGATATGTTCTGCCTGCCGGATTCGATTCTTGCGATCACTCCTTGAGATGTTCCTATCGCTTCGGCCAGATCCTTCTGCGAGAGTCCCTTCTCAAGCCTTGCAGATTTTATCTCCCTAACAAAAACCCTAAGCGGTCTCTTCGAATAGTAAACTTTGGCGAATTTCTCGTCTTTGAGCCATTCCTTTTTTAGAGAGTCAAAAGAGCGCATCATTTTTCACCTTCTATAAGCGTCTTTATAGGATCTTCCGAGTCATCGAGGATGTCGTCTTCGAATGCCAGCAGGTCGTCTTTCAACTGAAGCATCTCTTCGTCCTCCGAAGAAGATAAGATTTCAGTAATCGCGTCGAATGCCTTCTTTCTTTCGGTTGCATCGATCTCCTGGAGCATCTTCCATACTCTGTCGAACATGATCACTGTAATCACCCCCATTGCCTTTTGTCTCAACACAAAAGGGTAGACGCATAATCCCGCTTTGGTGCAGCAAAATCCCACTCCAAACTGCCAATCTGAACTTAATGTAAGAACGCGAGTCTGTCACGAAAAAAACTAATGAGCTTGAAGTCATCTATATGCGTCTCCGCGTTTAACTATCTGAACCACAAGAATTACAAACTCATCTCCCCGGATCTGGAAAATGATCCTGTAATCGCCGACCCTCATCCGCAGAAGTCCGTTGTATTTACCAGAAAGACTTTTAACGTCGGGTCTCTCCCTCGCCTTTCCGTCGTAGTAATCAACCAGCTGTCGGAAGCTTTTGTCTATTCTATTCTTAACCGTGGTATCGAGCTTTTCGTGTTGCCGTTTGCTCAATCTCGTGAAGCTAATCCGGTAACTCATAGCTATCGACGATTTCCAGATCCTCTTCCGTCATCTGATCCAGTATCTTTGTGAGTTCTTCATTCTCTTCGGGGTCGCACGGCTCGCTAGTAGCCATTATCTTGAAGTACATCGAATTGTAGCCTTCAGTCTTTATGAGATTCCATAAAGCCGTCTCAATGATTTCGCTGGCGCTCTTACCCTGTACGCGCCTGAGCTCCTTCAGAACCTTCCATGAAGAAGGTTTCATCATGATATTGTGCCTCTCTTTGGTTTCCTTTATATCTTTCATGCGATCACCGTCTTATACGCACTATGTGTATAATGAGTATATCACGAAAACTTGAAATTCCCCGCTTTAGATACCAACCGTGAGGTCTGCCATTTTAGTAGCTACGAGTTACTCAACAAATATCTGTGAGCAGTCCAAAATCCCGTATACAAAGCTTGGTTATTTTTGAACATAGTATGGTCCCCAGACACATAGTTAATTGAAATCATCGCCCCTTGGAAAAACATACTTTGATCAGTGCTATGTTCTACCGTAACAGAAACACCAATTGCCACATCTCCATTTGGCTGCACCATTCCAAATAACGGTCCAAGAACACTATCAGGAACAAACAACAACTTCTCCGCTTAAGACTCCTCAAGAAGAGGCAGAGCATAAATTGCCTTTTCGATTATGCCTGGATCTCTTTTGGGGAATCTCTCGTTTCTCAGTTTCATTATCCATTCGCGTTCAAGAGAAGCGTTGTCAATCACAACACCCACACCTCGCCAATATTATCGGTCACAAATTTCCTTATTCTTCTCCACCTTCCTCTTCGTGAAGCATATCTCCTAAGCACGCTTTGATCAATAGCAAACCTTTCAAAGGCCTCTTCGAAAAGCTCTACCGTCATATCTCCCTGAATATAGTCATAGACCTGTTCATCGCAGAACACGTCTACAAGAATCTTTTCAAGGGATGAAAGAGGAACATCATCCACCGACGTAATCGGAGATTGCGTAACTAGGTTCTTGACTATTAGGAGTACTGGCAAGCCCGATCCATAGAGGCGCATATCTCTTTCGGAAGGTTTGAGCAGCACACTGTCATACCTTAATGAAAGAAAGTCAAAAACAGACTCTTCAGTGCCCTTTTCAGTCTCGATAACAAATCTCCTGCCAGCTGCCTGCTGCGAAATGAAGGAGTTTATCCAGTATGTATCTGTCAAACAGAGTCCTAGGTAAGGAAACTCTTCGGCCAGAGAAATCCATAAATCCTTAAGCTCAGCAGATATTGATGGAAGGTAGGTAGGTTTCACCTCTGTGCTGAAAACACCCTTGGCAACTCTAGAAATCATCCCCATCTTCTCCAAGGATTGGGCAAGACCACTAACGCTTGTCAATTCACTCGGTTCTCTAATATCCGAAAGCCTTAGAAAGCTCCCTTTCATCCCATCAATCTTCAAGTCTGACACGGCAAGGTTTTCTATTCTGTAGATCCCCCTGCCTGCCGAGCTAAGCAAACCGATTTTCTTGAGTGAATTAATGCGCCAGTCAAGGCGTTGCTCAGAATCCTCCGGGAACAGTCTTCCCAAATAAGTGATAAGCTTCCGTCTGGTAATAAGTCCCGATTCATCGGCAAGATCAGAAATGTCTCTCTCAAAATTTCTCACAAACACCTCCAGCTATATCTATTAAGTACGTCAATTATATCAGAGTATTGACAAATTTATTAGATATGATCTGAATTTCGAAAAAGCGAACTGATTTCTGAAAGAACGAGATTCTGATATGGGACTATAGACCGCTCAGAATGTACGTGAATTGTATAGAATGTTGCTCAGAAGGGAAATAGCCTTTCTTTTTCATATAAGTGGTCACAGCTCTTCTTAGAATTGTGTTTGGGCTTTCAGCAACTTCCATTTCCGCCCTTCATAAACCCCAAAGCGTCACCTCCTAGCTTGTTTCTGCCTTCGTTTTGTCTATGATCTCCTTGAAGTGTTCGTGGCAGTATGACTTTCCACCTAGAAGCTCTGAATTCTTCCTGCATATCTCCTTTTGATTCTGATCGATCAATCTTCCGCAAACATGGCAGACATTGGAATTGGAGCTTAGCCTTTCCTGAACTTCTTCCTTGTACTTCTGATATCTCTTGAATTCCAGACCGTAGCTCTCGGCCAGTCTCTTCGCCTCAATCGGCAGCAAACCATCTACCAAAAACACTCCGTGCTTTGCCCCGTGTTTCGGGAGAGAAGCGGCCAGACTCTGCACTTCGGAGTTATGGATTTCATCATTGCCCTCTCTAATGGAGAACACAGTTTTTTCTCCGAAGATGTCCGCGATAAGATCAACGGAGGAATAATCGCCCCGCGGCGGAAAATCACAGGATATTCCATAACTTTCGAGAAGGTCCTTGAACTCGAGAACGAGAAGATTCCTGAGGCTCTTCACATTTCGCTCGGGCTTCAAATACCTCCTGATCCTAAACGACACGAGATTTACAGCGATTATCTGTGCAAAGAGCAGGACTAGAACCACCTGATAAGGAATCACAAATGCAAGCGCGATGATTGCAGCCGATACCACCCACCAGTACTTCCTGAAGTAGAACAGAATCATAGGGTTTTTCCTGTCATTTTATGTCCGTTTCGTTCGAATCCACTTTCACACCTCGTCCAGAAAACAAATGAATATCAATTGGACCATTATTCAAAGAACGGCAAAATACCTCTTTATCTTCTGAGCCATGAGATAACGTCGCTCTTCAAGGAATTCTTCATAGTCGTCTATTGTCATATTCACTGTGTTTTCAGGGATGCAGTTCATCTTCCAGTTCTCAAGCATTTCTGACTTCAGCGTGATACCTCCATACTTGAGACCCCCACCATTGCATTGATTTAGAGCTTCTGTAAGGTATTGTGAAGGCGGCTTAGAACTGATAGCAATGTTGATCTCGCTCTGTGTCATCGCATAGTTGGCAATCTGATTGTATTTTCCTCTGGTAAGTCCGAATTTCTTCAGGTATTCCTTCGGGAAAATGTGATGAACATCTCCCTTTAGGCTCACAAGATCTGCGACGCAGATATCGCGTGAAAGGAAACCCTTGTCCTTAAGCTTCACTTGAGCCGCAAGATAGACATTGAAAGATGGGCTGCTGGAAACCGAAGTATTCATTTGCTGCGGCAAGCCTACCTCCCAGAAAGCATCTGAGAGCTCTGCTGAAAAGACATTTTCTATGAAGGACTTCCCATTCTCATGTATTCTCCTGATATCATAGTCAAAAGTAGATTCGGGAGAACTGGAATAACGACTCGTAAGAATTGAAAGGACAAACCACTTTCTGACTAACGATTCAATTTCCGCTTGATCGCAATTCATCTCGCGAAGAGTTAGATACATGATGTATGCGAAGTTGATCGAATTCTGGGATCTGATCATAGAACTATCTATGAAACCTGCAGAACGGAGAATCATGATGAACTTCTTGAAGTTGTTTTCATTCATGAAATCCATAACGCCGGTTTTCAATAGATCAAATGAGCGTTCTGAAATCTCCTCTTCGAACTCTCTCGTTTCGAAATTCCTGCCGGAAAGAAGCGCAACCAAATCCTGCAATCTACCTCTTTTGAATTTCGAAGTGAAGGCTACTCTAAGCATGTCTGTATAAGAAGGATCATACAAGTCATCATTTTCATTCTTTAGCCAAGACATCCTGCTGAAGTAATCAGTTTTGGTGAACTCTTCATCTACCTCCTGGAGTTGTTGATAGAACTCCGGAGCGATGGCCAAATGACAGAAATAATCTATTGCCTTCCTGAGATTGTTGCCGCCATATGTTTCATTCACAGAGATCTTCGACATCGCAAAGTCCGCTTGACTAAGCACTGAGCCAGCCGAATTGATTCTTATGAAGATTTCTGTAACCGTTTCGATATCCAGATCAGAATTAAGTTCAATCAAGCCAATCGGGTTATTTATGATGCCTTTAAGTGACTCTAGACTCTCAAAAATCTCGTCTTCGTTCTCAACAGAATTCAATTCGCAGTAATTATTAACCGCCTGAATCAATCTGAAATCAGGTCTGAAGATTGCAGAGATGTCTGGAATCCAGTTCCTATCCTTCCTTATAGCGGGATTAGTAACCTCGAATCTTTTTTCTAGCGGGTGGAAGGCAATGGCTATCCGAATCCTGCGATAATCCTTGGTAACTACTTTCTGACCCAACAGAGCTGCCATCAGGGCGGTAACTCTCTGTTGCCCGTCGATAAGAATTCTCTTGCCAACCGATTTAGTGCCGTCCTTGAGTTTGACATTCGGATTTTGCCAAGCAATAAGGTATCCTATGGGATAACCCTGATAAAGAGAATCCAGAAGATCCCTAACCTTAATCGCGTCCCAAACGAAGGGCCGCTGAATCTCTGGTATGGCAACTGCCTGTGACTGAACCCACGTGAGCAAAGTCTGAATTGGGTGTTGATTAACCGAGTATTGCTGTATAACCACTACGAAACCTCCTTTGATCCTATGTAGTACAAAGAACAGTTTATCTAACGGATCTAGTTTTCGAAAGAACACTGTTTGTCAAAACCACTTTGGCATCGCCTAGCTTTAGAAAACTCCCTGTTCAGAAAACCGTTTTCTTTGAAGAGCACTCAGGATATCGATTCCATTCATCTGGACCTGTGACAACTCAAACTAAGTCCACATAATTTGTCAGCTCACTTCCCAAAGTCCTTCCAAACCTTTTTTTGGATTCCACTTTTCACCATTCTTTAGAAAAACTAAGACTAACAAGAACGCTTGGACACTTCACTGTGTTCTTCTTGCCAAGAGTCCTAGCTAAAAGCCCAAATAGTTTGATGCCACAGGCTACATTTTCTATACTCAACTAATTAATGAAACCACCAAGCTTGAGTGCTGCACCTAACAAAGTGTCTTGTTCCTCAACAAATTCTTCGAACTCCTTGCTGTCTCTTATTCTGACCTCAAACCCGTTTGACCTAGAAATGTCTAAGAACTCTTCTGAATGGGCCATGCGTAGAATCTCCGCCTCGAGAATCGCCTTTATTTCCTCAGGTGTGTCATTCGGAACGGCCAGCCCTCGCCATGTGCCAGTTTCCCAGTCAATACCTTCTTCCTTAAGTGTTGGTATGTTGGGGAAACCCGTAAGCCTTTGGTCAGACATCACTGCAAGAAGTTTTAGTTTACCGCTCTTTATCTGACAAGAAGCCTCTGTTACTGAGCTGGTTAACACATCGACCTCGCCTTCTAGAAGCCTGGTAATCGAAGACGAATCCATCGTGGAGGACCAAATCACAGAGTCAATATCCAGTCCAGCAGCACTGAGCATTCCAATTCTTGCAAGATCCCAAATAGAACCTGAGCTTGATCCAGAAAAGACAACTTCACCTGGCCTTCCTTCAATGTAGTCAAGAAGTTCTTGAACGCTGTCCCAAGGGGCATCTGCTGATACTATGACTCCTGCATTGTCTTCGTTAAGCTGCACAATGTAATCGAAATCCTGATAGTTGATTGATGCTATATCCATCCAGTGAATTGTGCAAATATCCGATGTAACCATTGTCATGGTGTAGCCGTTAGGATCCGCATTAGCACCAGAAACGTGCCCGTTAACCCCTCCGCCTCCCGTCTCATTCTCAACAAAGACCGTTTCGTCAAGTCTTACATTGAGTTCGTCTGCAACAAACCTCGACAAACGGTCCGTTCCACCTCCAGCACGATATGGACAGATTATGGTAACAGGTTCGCAAGGAAAAACAGAACCTTGTTCATCATAGAAGAAGAAACAAAGCAGTTCCTCTGAAAACAACTCATTAGAGTCTTTAGCTCTAACTTCAAATCTGTGCAATCCATCTTCGTAACCGGTCCATGTGTATTCTGAGTTCGTTCCATGATCAACCCAGTTACCCCCATCTTTCCTATACTCATACTTAAGCAATCCATCCTTAGTATTGTCTCCACTCCACACAAACGAAGCACTGTCAAAAGGGATCACACCGCGCGCACCTTCAATCAACGTCAGAGTGGGGACATAGCTCGTATTCCTGGGGCATCCAGTAAACAAAAGAACCACAGCAAGAATCAATAACGGTGCTCTTTTCAGCAGTTTCCTACTCATAATGCACCTCCAGATAAGCGGAACTACCTCGTAGTTATCGAGTGATATCAAAAAAAACAATTATTACACGGCAAAAAACAGTCTCGAAATTAATATAACACTTGTTACATTGCTGGCAAAGACCGGGCAAAATGGGAAGAGTCAAAGTGCTTCGGTTTCTTAAAAGGACTGTGATTACGCATGTCAAGCAAGGTTCTGGGCAGATTGGGAGAGATGCCTTCATGAAAACGTAAGAAGCATCTAGTACACAGAAAAAGAAAACTTCCAGTAGGGAGCTTCCTATAAGCATTCTAGAAAAAGAAGTGAGAAACCCGAGTCAGTGGCAAACAAACCACATCCTCTCAAAGGTGCTTGCTCAAAGGACGTTTATTCTTATTGATTCAGCTAATTTAGGGTCTGCCACTTCAAGTGCTAGGTTGATTATGTCCTGGATGTTCGTTCGACTGTAATTTGTGCCCATCCACCAGCCGGGAACTATTTCGACAGAATGAGAAGCGGCCAAATCCGTACGTCCAGGATAGAGGTCAAGCTTATCTTTTGCCAAGTACCTTCTCTTTTTTCCGTGTTTGCGAGAAGCAAACCGTTCTAAGAAAGTGGCGTCTTCCTGCGATAGGAGCTGAAAAAGCTTGATCATTGCCTGACAGGCAGAAGTGGCAGAAATTCTCCGGTCTTGAAAGTCGAAATCGAAGACGCCTGATCTCTCTGTTAGTTTGGAAGCGCCGTAATTGGGTGATGACGTTACCGATTTTCTGGTAGTTGCCGAGTTTGAACTTTCAGGCAGAATCAGCATTCTCTGGCTGATGATTTCTCTTTCGATGAACTCTCCGCATACCTCTAGTTCTGGCTTGTATCCGCAAATGTCTTCTACCTTCTCTGCAAACAGCTCTAGTAGAAGAGAGTCAGGTTCGGTCAAGAGCATCTTCCATGCTTTCGAAAGGTTTTCAGCAATAATCCTTTCTCTCGAAACATTTCTGTAGTCTTCTCTCGCAGCCTCAAGAGCCTCGCCGGTGCAGACTTTCTTGTAACTAATGTATCTTTGAAGCCTTTCCGCTGCTTCCGAGATTTCACGTTCAAGAAGATCTAGTTTATAGATCCTGCGTTCGTCATAACGGCCCTGTTCACCAGGAAGATAGAAACTCCATTCCTGGCCATCTGTCAAAATTGCCATAGGTACTCCGAGCATAAACGCGTATTCAAATAGCTGCTTATCTGCCCCATCTGAGTGCCCAACCTTCTTTACTTCAATGAACACGACAGGACGGCTCTCGGGATAACAAAGTGCGAAATCTACACGGCGTCCTTCGATGGAGTATTCCGGAATTACGATTGAAGTATTGAATACGGGCCATCCTAGCTCGTGCAAAGTGGGAAGAACCACTCCCTGCGATACAGCTGCTTCAGAATGAAATCTACCACCCTTTAGATTTTGCCTTACTCTCTCAATGTGATCAGTAATTGCCATTTAGCAAACACCTTCTTTGTTCTCCTAGAATTCAAACCCAGCAGGCTATCAGATCGACCTTCTCCCTAAAGATATCAGCTTCTCTTCTCTCTTCTTGAGAGACTCTCTTGACAAATCGATTAGTCTTCCGTATTGTTTTCTTCCCGAGATCTATCAATAGCTTTTTGTAGCCTTTCAATACCGAAGTCACAGACTTTTCTCGAATTCTCCGCCCTACTGAAACTAGTTACGCAAATTTTGTTCTCTTATGTTTATCCACAAAGAGAGCAAATTCGTCAGAGCACCCAATACTGCCAGTAGATCGCTCTTCTCCATGTTTTCAGGAACATATCCCCTTTTCAAATTTGAAGAATGCGAGCATGAGTTTCCTATAAGTCTTATTGCGTGCATATAAGAGATCACCCAAGGAGATAATTTGCTCCTGAGAGAATCAATCAATGTATAGAGCCTATCATCTGGTGTTTCAATCTCAAAGGCATTAATGAGATCCTTCGCCATATACTCAATTACTATTCTAGAGTTAGAGTTAATTGACTGAATGCTAACTGGTTCGTAGCCTAGAAGTTGCTTCAGATCATTTAGCGTCCTCTTCAGAGAAGCACTAACCCGCAGATTTTGGAGGGAACATATTTGATCGGTTACCTGATTAATCAAACTGGATAGAATATCTCCCACTATGTCGCCTCGAATACTGTGTCTTTCGCGAATTGTGTATAGCGCATTTTTCACCAGCTCAAGTTTTTCGCTCTCATATACGAACAGGTTTAGAGATGCACAGTGTTTCGATGTTTCGAGCCAAATCTTGCTTTTTTCAATCATTATCTCAAGTGCCTTCTTATAAGAAGAAGCGTTTGATGGCAAAATCTCCGAAATCCGTTGCCCCGCTATAATTGGAAAGAAGACATTGTCAAAAGGAAATCCAAGGCTTTCTAGAACTGTGAGTGAAGATGTAAATACATCCAAGACCTCTTCAAACAAAGAGACGCTTGATGAAAGTGCTTCAATATTTGTTCTAGGAATACGGAGTGTCAAAACCCCTTTGAAATCGAAATCCTCAGTTTCTTCAAAGAAGACGGATATACCCCTCCAAGACAAAAGTGGACTCTTATCCAAGTTCAAAGATCTTCCAAGTTGCTCTTGCAACTTCTCCAGAACAGCACCTGCAGGGGCAGAGTACTTCGAGGAATGAGTCGAGAGAACGAGTAAAGGTTTCTCTTGAAGTGATAATTCGGTCCCTTTATCGAAAATATCACCTTCGTAGATATTGAAAGACCTTATCCCATACTCAGATTCAACAGCAAATTGGTCAATAATTCTAGATTCTCTCACGAGAACACCTCCTTCGATTGCCTCTGGAAAAGCTCTGAAATTGCTCGTTCAGTTATCCAGCGGATTTAACAAAGCAGTTTAAAGAGATTCCTGAAAAACCACCGTTCCTTGATTTACGCTCCTGGATTCAAAGTAGTCAGTTAATACAGCGCTCATAGTCACTTGATCACTTCTTTCCACAGTCTTTCAATGATTTTAGCCAGAACTTCAGTTACGGGAAAGTTTGTCTACTGAAAGAAGTGAAGTATCGTAAGTTCCTCTAAACCCGTCGCTTTCAGTAGAAGCTTTTTGGTCAGCATCCCTTCCCCGCGAGAGCCCAACACCACCAAGTTCATTTCTTGCTCTCAACCCTTCTTTGAAGTCCTTTCTACGAATCCAGTAATCTTCAACGAATTTTTTCTGATTTTCAGGAAGTGAAACCACCTTTCCCTTCGCAATGATACCGGGTATGCAGCTTATACCTTTTGCGCGCCATAGAAAGACCGTATCTCCAATAGCCATTTCAGCAGAAAACTGTTTTGCAAGCCAAGTCACAATTTTGTCATCAGCAAAGGAATCTTTCAGGTAGCCATCGATTCTGAACATTGCCGGATTCCCCTGAAAAATCCATGACTTTGTTTTGACACCTCCCTTCTCTTTTCCCTCAGATAAGCACTTTTTGGAATCATCTTCTTTCCGAGGCCGATTATATTCCTTCTCTTTCCACTTTTCTCAAAACATGCTTATCTTACCGATTCCTCCAAAGCCACTTCGAGGTATGAGTTCCCTGTTGCCTTGATGAGACTACTCTGCATTCGTTCTGCAACCCTTGGCAAGTAATGTAACACAAGCTTTCCTCACATCTACACTGACGAGTTCCCTAGACTTGATCATATTTCTACTAAATCGAAGAAACCCAAAAGATTCTCTCTTAAGGTCGAGCATTATCTATCTACTCTTGTTTTTCTCCTTAATATCGCAAAGCGCTATAATGACTTCGCATAGCAGTTTACCAGTGAGAGGAGCGGGAAAAGAGCCGCGCTTTGCTTTTCTTTTCTATCATTAAGAATGCCCTCACAGATTTTCGTATTCGATCCCTCGTCAAGTATGGAAAATGGAGTCTGACCCCAATTAACTCCCTATCTATTGGAATAAGTAGTTGATGTCCTGGCCTCCGCAATAAACGCGATATGTAACTTCCGATACAATCGAGAGCATTGTCCGGAACCGAAGTGAGCCCTAATAGTCTCGTAGGTTTGGATGGAACGGTAATCCTTAGAACTTGAAAGAATGCCGAGTTTATCCATATATCTTCTTACAATTGCGCAAGAGCCAGGATGATTGGTGACATTATGTACATCATTGTTGAATGCCTCAAAGTAACTGGGGTTTTTGAAACACAGAACGGAGTGATCAGAGAGAAAGTCGCTGAATTCCCCATTGGTCTGTCTTGTCAGAACAGTGTATGTCGGTCACCCAGGAGATTGACTTTATTGACCTGTTTTTCGTAAAAAGATCCAGAAAATGTAGTCTTGTCAAGGATCCTTCGAAAGCCCAAAACCATAAGCTCGGGAGTTGAAGTTACCAGTTGTAGTTCAATCCGCAAATCTTTCCCGATTTTGCTGGCTGATCTTCAATTACGGGAAAGCAAAAGATAATTGTATGTCACGATGTTCTTCATCAGATTGCCAAAGACTGAGTGTCTTTGGTGAGCTCAAGAAATATTGGCTGCTTATTTTCTATTGCTATGAATTGAGGTAATTGAATCGAAAAATCATTGCAGGACTAGATGTGGCTTGGCTCATTTCTATTCTGATAATGAGTTCCTTTTGATCCAGGATAATACCTAAATCCACTATAATATTCTTCGATTAAATTTGGTCATTCATTGGTCATCTGCAACCTTCAGAGTAAAGCTTATTTTGGTAACGCTTACAGAGGAAAATCTTTAAAGTCATTACGAGCTTTGATTGTGGTATAATACTTTACACCAATGTCTTGGAGGTTTAAGCATGGCGTTCACTGTAGCATCTCTGTTTTCCGGCTGTGGAGGATTTGATCTAGGTTTTTCCGGTGGGTTCACTTTTTTGGGTAGAACTTATGAAATGAATCCATTTGAGATAGTTGTCGCAAACGATAATGATCCTGACGCGGTCAGTGTTTATGTTGAAAATCTAAAACACTTCAACACATCTGATATGCCTTTGCTTGCTGATGTTCAGAGCATAGATGCGCGAAACGTACCTGATTTTGATGTTCTTACCGCTGGATTTCCTTGCCAACCATTCTCTTCCGCTGGCAAGAGGAAAGGAGTAAACGATCACAGAGGAACACTTTTCGAAGAAGTCATTCGATTTGTTAGAGTCAAGCGACCAAAAGCAATTGTTCTTGAAAACGTTAGAGGTTTGCTTTCTTCTAGAATGCCAAATGGGAAACCTGTGGTTAGAGAAATAAGGGATCAACTTGAATCTGTACAGAGCGATGGCGGAAGAACGACTCGATATAGAGTGGGAAGTCCTAGATTGTTGCGAGCTAGTAATTTCGGAGTACCTCAAGACAGATACAGAGTCTTGATTATTGCGTTTCGCGAAGATTTGAATATCTCACCTGATTTGTCTTTACTAGAGGGCTTTTCTAAACCATTTAGTCGAGAAGATCTTAAGGTTAAGGCGGTTCTAAACTACGATAGTTCTCTTCCTAACGCAAGTGACACATGGGATCTATCTCCGCAATCTAGATCTTTGGTTCCACATATAAAGAGATCGTGGAAAGACGTTCCCTATGAATTGCTTCCACAAAGAATGAAAAGGATTAGAGATAACATTAAACGGTATAGGTCACCCAATTTCTATAGACGATTTGATTTTGAAGAGATAAATGGCACAATCACTGCATCAGCGCAACCTGAGAACTGTGGAATTCTACACCCTATTGAAAATAGAAGATATAATGTAAGAGAGATTGCTAGATTCCAGTCATTCCCAGATGATTTTACTTTCCACAGTGTTTCTATACCCTCGATGTACAAGGTTATCGGAAATGCAGTTCCACCTGTTCTAGCACACGCTATTGCAAAGTACGTTTTAGCGGCGCTTACTGAGGATTCAGGATCAAGAAGATATTCCCAGTATTTGTTTGATTATATCGCGGAAAGCTGACACCTCACTTTCTCTTTTGTTTGACGAGGCTTCCCATCCTGACAGGCCTAGTCCTATTGCGAAAAGTTGAAGCGATCTGCTGGGAAAGAAATCGAGTTTTTCAAAGCAGGTAGAGGTCCAAGGGTATATAAGAACACCAAGTTCCGCCTTCGCTGCTGTACAATAGGTGAAAAGCTCATAAATGTCTGTTGTCTGAAAGCGAGAGCGGAAGTCTTTGTTCTTCGCATCTAGTACCGCTGATCCTATTGAGGGGAGTTTTCGATAATTGTACAGAAAATCGGGTATAGCTTTCCGCTCTAAAGAACCCGTTTCATTGGAGGCTAATCTGAACTCATGATGGTAGTCAAACATATATCTGTCCACATGGTCTTCCAACAAATATCGAATGAACTCCTCGAAAATAGAATTGCTGTTGATTAACAGTGAAGTGTATCCTCTTTTGTCCCCCCAAGAATAATCTAGATTGTTGAGGATTATCACTGCAATCTCATAAGCCTCTTTCATTGGTTTCTCAAAACTCGAAAAGTAAACATTGTGGGACTCTACTTCTCTTGGAGAAACACGAACACTAGGGACCTGGGCCAGTGAGTGTGTAACTCTTAGGATATCATCAATGATACCAGCTCTCAAAAGCTTCTCATAAGCCGCCTTGATCGCCACTAGTGGCCAGGAATCAGTTTCAGCAGATTCTCGGGTTGAAATGAAAACCGGAGACCTACCAAGGATGTAGCGAAAAGAAGACTCAACATAGTCAGTATTCCCAATTGCGCATTCTGAAAGCGATTCACTGTAGTTATATCTCTTGGGAAGACCTGCGTCACAAAGAAAGATAAGTCTCTCAATGAACAATGAGACAATTTTTCGAGACACCTCTCCACCCGACACATCGAATTGAGGCTTTTCATAACCAAGAAAATCTATCTCGGCAGAAACAAGCCTAAGATAGTCATAAGTTTCTAAATACTCAATCGAGGGAACCACTTCGATTTCTATCATGCTTCCTGTTCTGTAGTTGCGATTGAAAATCGTTCCAACATAACCTTGAGTGAAAACAAGTGAGTGATGGGAAATGGTTACTCCAGGTAGACTCAAATTGGCCTCTTTGATCGCTCGGAAATATTCCTCTATTTCGTCTTTGTAGAGTATACTTCCAGATCGAACTATGTGCTTTTTAATCATCATTTTCAATGTATTCCTGGAGGTCATTTAGATAGGACTGGGCGTTTTGATCCACGAAAAGGTTTTGGGGCAAAATCCGTCTCAATTTCTGGACATCCGCCATGACAAATTCCTCGACCATTGGAGCAATCCTCAAGGCAAGCACTTCTCGAACCTCGTCTAACGTCCATTGAGAACCGGCAGGTTTCAGAAAGAACGAGTGTCCCAATTGGAAGTGTTCAGATTTCGTTTCTTGTACAATTCTTGAATTTATCTTTTTGAGAAGTTTGCCTAAAATCGGTGAATCTGTTCCAATAACCTTAGAAGCGGAGTCAATAAGTTCATAATCAGGATACAAAGTCACAACTGCAAATCTTCTTCTAATTGCAAAATCAACTAAAGCAATACTTCGGTCAGAAGTGTTCATTGTACCGAGAATATACAGGTTATCCGGCAAACTCAAATTGATCTCTTCATCTCCAAATGCAATTCTTACCTCATTGCATCTGTCGAGAACATAAATTGTCTCTCCAAAAATCGATGCCAAGTGTCCTCGGTTTATCTCGTCAATAATCAGGAGGACTTTCCCTTTATCTTCATCGTGACACTCCTTGATAACTCTCAACAACAATCCCTCTTGAGGAATGACTGAGAAGTTCTGCATCGTCTTGCCTACAATGAAATCCTGATATGTATAGTTCGGATGAAACATAACCTTGAAGACCTTGTCGAATCTCTCGCTCACTTTGTTAGCCATGTAGGTCTTCCCAGTCCCTGGAACACCTTGCAGAATAACCTGGTGATATTTCTCA
Organism: Mesotoga sp. H07.pep.5.3; assembly: GCF_002752615.1. Classification (NCBI taxonomy): domain Bacteria; kingdom Thermotogati; phylum Thermotogota; class Thermotogae; order Kosmotogales; family Kosmotogaceae; genus Mesotoga; species Mesotoga sp. H07.pep.5.3. The sequence continues at coordinate 27,845 of NZ_AYTV01000023.1, read as the reverse complement.
AGGAGAATAAACAGGTGATCTTCATTCACTAAATACGCCTCCCCAGTTGTAAGATTCTCGAAATCTTCTCTCGTCAAAGCATCAAACATAAGAGTTCTTCCCTCGTCAGCCAAAGGGAATATTTCGGGTTTATCAACGAGGTTAAGAACGCTTCGAACTCTTGATCCATCTATTGGTTCGTCTGCAAAACTTATGTGTTGTACGCCTGTCGGTTCGAAAAGCGAATCAAGTTCTCGTTGCTCGAGATGATAGCGCTTAAGGAAATCCATTTTCAGGAAATTCCAGATGTCCTTTGACTGGAAAAACTCGTCAAACCTCTTGTATCTATTTATCCATAACAAGAAACTCCTTAACGGAAACCGCTTGCGGAATTGCTTCGAAATCTCGTGAGCAACATCCTGTTTAAATCTGTAGCTCTTGCTGCCATCATTCCTATTGGAATATGCCAGACCTTTGTCGACAAAAGCATTATCTAAACTATCGAAAACTCTGTTCACCAAATTGATGTTCCTATAAGGGTATTCTTTTCTACAAATTGGCGTTGCTTTGTTGTAGAAAAGGTCACTAGACCACTTTTCTTCACTCTGCTTGAGAAAACCAAAACCCGAAAAGGGAAAACAACAATACTTAAGTCCAATTTCGAAATAAGGGTTGTAAAGCGCTCCAAGTTCAAACATAGCTTCCCAAATCTCTTCTCTTACTTCATCTTGTTTAAACTGTGAATCTGTAATGTAATCGTATTCACTTACACCTGCTCGCCTTAGCAAGAAATATAGAAATAAATGATGTGCCTCGGTTGCCCTCTTTCCACAAAATTCAACCATTTTTAGATCATCAATTGCTGATTCAATCGTTTCGGACGAAATAAAAACTGTCTTAGCCATTAAATTCTCCTTTCTTAATGCCTATGTATATTGTAAGAACAACTCGTTCGAAGCACACATTTCTCACAATCAGGAACACGCCTGCAATACTCGTATCCAAGATCAATCAAACTGAAGTAGAACATACGTACATCCAAATTGTCCAGAGGAAGAATGCGTTCTAAAATGGTCATTGAGCTTTTATAATTATCGTGATCCTCTCCCGAAAAAAAACGATCAATGACCCTGTTTATATTGCTATCAATAACCAGCGTCTTCTCTCCTGTCAAAAAACAAATGGTTGCGCTTGCGACATATTGGCCAACTCCTTTGAGGCGAGCTAGAGCGTCAATATTTAGCGGCACGATTCCATCCAGTTCTTCCACTAGCCGGATTGCAAGCTCAAGAATCTGAGATGCTCTGATTCTCTGCAAACCAAGGGGATGGATAATGCTGGAAATTTCGCTTGGAGTGCTCTTTGCTAACGCGCTGATAGTTGGGAATCGAGCAAAAAAATCTTGCCAGATAGCGTTGACTTTATCTCTCGAAGTCCTTACCAGAAGTATCTCAGTGATTAGAATTTTGTAAGAATCCTCACAAAAACGCCAGGGAAAGACTCCTAAATGATCAATTCCCCACTTCGTTACGTTGGATACAAAGGACTCATACTTGTTCGTAGTTCTCACCTCACAAAACACATTCTAAAGTTAAAATGCTTATTTGTAAAAAAAGCTTCCACTCTATCATAATCATAATTCTCTATACGATCATCTTCTTAATGAGCACCTCGCACTAAATTTGGATCATTCATTACCTATAAAAGGTTGGGAGCCTCTAGTGACACTGTAAACCCATTAAGATTCATATCAGTAATGCATCCTTGATAGACCATGAATTACCTGAAACGCTTGTTTTCGCTAAAGAGTGTAGATAGTAAAGCAGTCCGTGAGATGCCGAGAAATTATTGAGTTCAATATTCTTCACCATAGATGCGATTAACTGCGGCCATGGTTCTTCTTTGAAACTAAATGAATTGGCAGTCGAAATATGACAAAAATAATAAAGCTATGGCATAGATTCAAAGACCTCTTGATGGTGTTTTCACTCATAGTTTAACATTGGTAGAGCTAATTCCAAAAAACGATCTACAGAACCCAGTTTCCTTCCAAATGATTTGGAGTAGAATGCGCTATCATGTGACAGGGATGTTGGAAAGTTTTTTTGGTTAAGTCATTTTCTTTTTATATGATCATTCCAGAACAGAAGACAATAATAATGATTAGAAGACTTCACCCTAGACTCACCTATGGGATACTCTTATTCATTTCCTTCCTTTTGTCCATAATAGCCCCCTAAAGGTCAACTTCCAGGTCGTGTGCCATCATTATTATGTAGATCATAATATCTGCAAGCTCCTGAGAGATTTCGCCTTTTTTCCGTGACACCAGTGCCTGCAGTTCAGAGTCCTTAGCCCATTGAAATAACTCGAGCAATTCGGCACTTTCTATGGATATTGACGTTGCCAGAGTTCTGGGATTATGGAACTGAGACCAGTCGCGGGCATCACGGAAAGCCATGATCTTCTTCTCGGTCTCGTTAAACATTGTTACCTCCTGAGATTCCTAATTCGGATGCTGCCCCCGGTTGAGTATCGTTCATCAGTGAGTCCTCAAGATAATGTGAGAAGAAATCTTGATCCCTCTTAGCACTTATCAGAAGACTAACTGAGAGAATCATTAGAGCAATTGCGAAAACGATTCCGATTGTGATAATTGCAGTCACAGTTCGTTCAATAATCGGTTTTACAGATTCTTTCACGAGAATCACCACTATATCTTAATCACAGTAATTCGCTTAGTTTTGTTTTAGGTTATTCTCCAGATGCAACCATTTAACTTCGTTATGTCTCAATAATCATAGCAGTTCCTTTCCGACAATTTCAATGGTCGTTTTCGCGAGTTCTAGTCCCTACTGAAAAGTCTCCTTCTCCTCTCCGTATACTGCAAGTTATCTATGAGAAAATGGTCAAGCCTCAGTATTTCATAAACATTATGGGCGGCCTGCAAACGCTGCACGGCTCATATCCAAGGTAAACAGCTTCCGACAATCTAATCGGGATTCCGCTTTCAAGCAAATACTGGCAGTGATATTGATGGTATTTCTCCCCGGTGTTTGTTATGTATACAATCGGGTTAAAAAGCGGTTCGGCTGGTATATTGGCGAAGCCTTCTTCGGCCCACAGCCCTGTTCTTTGCAGCTTCGCCTGTCTTCCCGCTTCGATGAAGATCTCCATGTAGTAGTCATTGAATGGATGTGTAGTGTAGACCCGGCTGTATCCATTTGTTAGAGCGAGAAGATTAAACAACACATAGTATGAATTGCCCTCGTAGACTGCGGGGAGCCATACATAAGCAAGGTACCGTCCATAAGAATCCCAAGGGGTAATGTCGTAAGTAAGAAGGACTCTTTTGTCTTCCAGGAGAACTCTAGCAAATTCTGAAGACTTCAGTCCAAGTTTCTCAACGGTCTTGTCCGAATGTGTGCTGTCGGGAGAATCTACTCCAATAAGATGTATCACTTCCAGGAAATTCAGCGTTTTATGGCGCACAATAGTGAAAATGTCACCGTCCAATATGCATGTCACCAAAGCCTCATCATGATCAGCTGTCACATCGAACAGATTCAGAAACTCTCTGTAATATGTAGCTTCATTTTCCCCAAACTGAAGCGTTATGGGTGTTAACGCATGAAGCAGAGAAAATGCCACTAAGATGCTGAGAAGCAAAATTCTTCTCATGATTACCTCCCTCTATCTTCCTGTCAGTATGCCTCAAATTCCCAAGTACCGTCCGGGTAGAGTATCACAACACTTCCTTCTTCTGTAATGGCTGTCATAAAGTCTTCCTCAACTACGCTGAAAGAGGCAGGCTCTAATTCAGGCGGTTTGCAGACACGACAGGGTATGTAACCTCGTCTTACAGCTTCAGACAGAAGGATAGGGATTTTACTGTGTTCCAGAAAACGACAGCCATCCACATGGTATTTGTCTCCGGTGCTTGTTATATAAACAATAGGGTCATACTCAGGCAGCAAAATGCTGTCTGGCTTTTCTTCCTGCCATAGACCAAACCCTCCGAGTCTGGCAAGCCTTTCAGCTTCGATGAAGATTCCCATGTAGTTCTCATCAAAAACATAGCTAGTATAGGCATGGCCGTAACCGCTAGAAACGAGAAGAAGGTTGAACATGATATTGTAGGCTCTCCCTTCATACTCTGTGGGAATCCAGATATAAGAGAGAATCCGTCCGTAAGCATCAATTTGATCCCAATCGAAGGATATAAAGACATCCTTCCCTTCGAGAATTGCTTTCGTGAAACCAGATGACTCGATGCCGAAATACTCTACGCTTTTCTGGGGATGGACGCTTTCGGGTGTATCTACTCCAATTAGCCTTGCGGTTAGCAAAGAATCGGGATCGCTTTTAAGCTTCAGCTTGACTGTATCTCCATCCACGACAATGCATACAACGGCGCTTTCATATTCGCTTACGTCATCGAAGAGGTTAAGGTATTCCCTGTAGTAAGTAGCTGAAGTATCACCAATTCGAAGAGTGATAGGTTCTAGTCCAAGCACCAGTGTAGACAGCACTAATAAGAGAAAGAAGTTAGTTCTTCTCATTTCGATCCTCCTTCTCTCGTTTCAAGCTTCCCCAAAAAACAATAGAATCCAAACAAAATTATAAAGGAGTTTACATTGAAAACAAAATTAAGCGCTTTCGATTGTTTAAAAAAGACCCGGCTCTGAAGCCGGGCCAAAAAAGAAGGTGAGATACACTGGGTTTGTTTGTTTTCGAGTCGCCTAGAAATATTGTGTTTCTCAATCGCTATCTGCAAATAGCTATTACTTAACCAGCACCTTCGTCGCTGTCTTCCAAAGGCCTCTGTTCAGGAACATGACGACGAGGTCTATAAGGACATCCAGGATGAAATCGAAGAATTCGGGATCGATCTTCCATTGTTCATCTGGAAGCGCGTCTTTTATCATCTGTTTTACTTTTTCTTTCTTCTCCGGCCCATTGCCGGGGGATTCTACGTAGCTTGCGAAGACTGTGATTAGAGATAGTAACTCTTTTATCCACGACATATTATCACTCCTTTGCTTCGAGTAGATGTTAGAGGCCAGAGGTGAGAGGTATGAAGATCAAGAGCTATAATAGAGAATCACAGTCATTGTTATAGGAGGTATCTATGTTTGGAAACTTCAGAAAACTGCAGCTGTGGAAATCTTCTATGAATCTGACGACTGAGATCTACAAGCTAACCAGAAACTTCCCCGAGCATGAACGCTACGGATTGTCGTCTCAAATGCAAAGGGCCTCGGTATCAATCCCTTCCAACATCGCAGAGGGATTTGGAAGAGAATCTACGAAAGAGCTTCTGAGATTTCTCTACACTGCCAGGGGTTCTCTGATGGAGCTCTCTACACAGCTCGAAATCTGCAACAATCTGGGCTACCTTTCAGAGGAAGAACACTCTTGTATACAGAGGCTTGCAGACGAGGTCAACAGGCTCCTAAATGGTCTCATATTCTCGAAGAAGAAGCTCAGATCTTCATCCGGTACTTAGAAAAGGGGACGGGGTAAGAACCCCATCCCTTTCAAACCTCATACCTCTATCCACTTACATCTATATGAGGTTAAACAACTCGTTCTTCTGAGTGTCGATGACTGCTGCGTAGTCTACCGCATAGCTTGAAGGGATTACCTTCAGAGTTACGAGGTTTCCCATGACAGTCTCGACCTCAGCCTGAGTAAGAGTCTCCTTAGGCTCCTTTATGTAGAAGCCCTTAGACTTCTTCGCGGTTGAATCGTACCATCTAACGCTCAGGTTTCTCATTTGAGTTCCTCCTTTCGTTGTTTAGAGGTCAGTTGTGTGAGGCCAGAGGTAGGAAGATCTTTAACTTCAAACCTCTATCCTCTCACATCTTTTTTCTTAATCAATTGGTCAGAGGTAAGAAGATATGAACTTCAAACCTCATTCCTCTACCCTCTCACATCCGTCTTTTAGTCAATCGGTCCGAGGGTCTGGGTTTCGATCAGTCTGATGTCGGCGATGATGTAATTGGTGAGGCTCGCGATGTTATAGGCTGCATCGTATGCCTCCTGTGCAGTCATTGCCGAATCGACGCTGAGAGTCTGTCTCGAGAGGACTGGTTTGTCGTCCTCAATGACACCGGTATCCCAGGTGATCGAAAGTGACTTCTCGGTACCAACTACCATCACAGTTGCTCCTAATCCCATTAAAATTCCTCCTTGTCTTGTGAACGTCCCCCGATGGCCGTCCTCCGTCCTCCGAAAGAGCTATAAAGTGCAGTGGCATTGCATTTTCGATCTTAATCGGTGAACGGCTGCCCGTTGTCGGAAAACGTTCCTTTTTTTTCGTGGCCACGTGAGATGAATATATACCACAGGATCAAAAAACACCAAGCTCAGGTGAAAAACATCTGAGTTTGGCTCTGGAGTATCGAATATGTATAATCGAAATAGAGAAGCAAAGGCTCTCTTATCCTGGTTGAAAGCTATCGCATTAATTTGTGTCCATTATGAAAAAGCAAAAGAAAAGAGACGATTTGAAAAGAAAGAGAGCCGGATAAAAAGCATCAATCGAATAATCGGATTTGATCAGAGATAATTGTAGATAATAAACAACAGTCGCTCCCGGTTTCTCAAAACTAAAAAGCTCATGAACAGTTCTTGACAGCGTTTATGAGGGTGATATAGAATATATACAGCCAGTTTTGATTTACTTACGGAGCCGATGGAGGTTTTTCAAAATATGGATGGTTTCAGAAAGACTGCTTTTCGCTTTTGTTCTATCTGTTTAAGGGTTTATTTCTTCAAGAACTCATCTTCAGGTCTATCGCCATAATAATGGCATGATAATTTCCGACTGAACGGGAAACATCCCGCGCAAGTTTAGTTAAGGCTTCAGGTCAAATTGCTTGTTTAGCCCGATTTTGTTCACAGGAATATGAAAGTTAATCTCGAGTATATCCAGGGCTTCATAGCCGTCCCATTCAGACAATTGAGTTCTGGATAAACTAAATCCATGGAGAAAGGAGGTGATTTATGGGCAACCTGCGCGATGAGAGAATCATGAGAGAGCTCAGCCAGAGGGAGCTCGGGGAGGTGATAGGCAAGGACCAGAAGTACATCTCCGAGGTCGAGCTGGGAAGGATAATTCCCGGTTTCCGGAACGCGGATACTCTGGCCCGTTTTCTGGGCGTTCCGGTGGAGAGGATCTTTCCCTGCTTCACAAGGACTTCGAGATTTCCCGGCTATAAGGATCTCATGTATCTCTACAGTCTCGGTTATGACATAGCCGTATATGAGAACGCCATGAGAGAACTGACAACAAAGGAGGCGCAAAATGACGGATGAAGAAGGTCAACCGTCAACGGTCCACCGTCCAAAGATCCGTCGCAACATGCAACTTGGCACCTGCAATGGTTTCCCTTGCGACTAACAACTTGGAGCTGTACTTAAGAAAGGAAGGTGATTCGCCATGAATCCGGCAGTAAAAAACGAGAACGGATCTCCTGCCAGAGACCCGCTCTCAACGAAAAAGAATTGCAAAACCCTAACTTATATTACCACTTCAAGGTTGGAAAGGTCTAAATCTGTTTACCCTTTTTGCAACAGTGATATTACTTCATCCATTCCCGCAGAAGAAGTGAAGGGTTTTGGTTCTGAAGGTTCTCATCCAACCTGCAAACCTGGGCTTGCGTTCTCTGAAAAATTAGCTCTTGAGAAATCCCAAAACGGAGAACGGCTGACGGAGAACCGTCACCCGTTCCCACTGTCCTACTCCAGAATCAAGTCCTTCGTGGAATGTCCTCACAGGTTCTATCTCCGCTATTTCGAGGGGCTTCCCGAAGCTCAGGGAGAGGGAAGAAAACACAACGGCCTAATCCTGAGGGCTTTGTTCAATTCTTATCTCGGTAATTCTCCTACTCCTCTGCTCTTTGGAGAGAACCTTAAGAGGGATCTCGACCAGATAGAGTTTGGAGTTCAATTCCTCAAGAGCAAAGATGTTGTAGCTCTCAATATTCCTTTCGCGCTGGATAGATTCTCCAATCCCGTGCCATTTAATGAACCGGAAGTGGTGTTTAGGGGAAGAGCGCAGGCGCTCTATGAAGATGAGCGGAAAAACGTCCCTCGTCCTTCGTCCCAGAGCATGTATTCGTCCTTCGAGAAGAACTGTGAAGCAGAATTCTTTGTCTCCAATCCCGGGGAAGAAGCTAAAAAGTGCCTTGAATCTGCCTTTCTTGGTCTTTCGGAGGACGGAGGACCGGTGACGGTCAACCATCCCCTCGTTTTGTGCCACTTCAAGGCAGGATTCGGTGATCCCGACTGGGAGAGGCTGTTTATTTACGCCTGGGCTCTCTCCAGACAGGGATACGAGATAGGAAGGATAGAATGGGTATCTCTTTCTGCGGGAGCCTCGATTTCTAAAGAGGTGAAAAAGGAAAATCTCGAAGAGGCCGGGATCAATCTCTACGCCTGGATAAGTCAGATCCTTCAGAGCGACTTTGAACCGGAAGCGGGAGATCACTGCTCCTACTGTCTCTATCATTCCTTCTGCCCCTTAATGGAAAAGCTCGGGGAGGATCTCACGATTACCGACAGTGACTCTCTGAAGAACACCCTTCAGAAGACGGTAGCCTTTCAGGAAGGGGCTAAGAAGATGAAGAAGCTCGCAGATGAATTCATAGACAGGGAAGGGATAGGAAAGGTCGAGCTTCAGGGCTACGAGTACGCGAGCGACGAGGCCCCGACTCAGATAAGGCTTCTGGATAGAGAGGCGGCCCTGGATACCATCATAGGCCTCCCCGATCCATTCAAATTCATCACGTTCAAGAACTTATCGGAGCTGGTCGACTATCTTCCCGACGATGCATATGAGAAGAAAGAAAAGCTGAAGCCGGTGAGGAGGTTCAGGAAAGCATAGCTTTTGAAAGAGATGTAAGAGGCCAGAGGGAAGAGGTAAGAAGAGCAGTCAGATCCTGCCTTTCTAACCTCTAGCCTCATACCTCTCACATCCGTCCGATCTTTGACTGGAGGTTTTAGTGTGAATTACATAGAACTAATAAACAACTTCTGGATAGCGAATAAGATACACAAGTTCAACTCTCTGGAGACTTCTCTGTACTTCTTCGTTCTCGACTACGCGAACAACGCGAGATGGCCCGAGAGCTTTGTTCTTCCTAACGGGATAGTTCAGAGCGTTTTCGGCTGTTCGAGAGATCAGCTCATAAGGGCGAGGAAGAAATTGTGTAAATTTGGCCTACTTGCGTATGAAACGGGTGACCGACATAACCCCGGAAAATACACCGTAATTGCGCACCCGACACCTACCCGAGAGCTACCCGAGGCCGACACACGACCTACTCAAGTCACACCACCCCGCTGTCTGTCGAAAGAGTCTGTTGATGGACAAGAGAATTGCGTCATTGGAGATGAGACCATACTCGAGACCGACTCTAAGCCTACTGGAGACCTACCCGAGGCCTACCCGACGCCTACGAGTAATATAAACAAAACTAAACTAAAGAAAAGTAAAGTAAACAAAACAGGAGATAAAAACATTCTTTCTCCTTACGGAGAAACGAAAGTTTCACTTTCGCAATCGACAGGAGAAGGGGTGAAGAATGAAGAGAATGATGACCCTCCGCCAAACATTGAACAGGCAGGCAACTCATCGACGAAACAGGCTGCCGATTATTCGGAGATTGTTACGGTCATAGGGCCATTGTCCGGTGTTCCGGAAAAGGGAAAGACTGATCCAGGAGAGACTCCTCCCGGCGAAGTTGCCGTTTCATCTTCCGAAATCAAATCGAACGGGAAAAAGACAGCTCAGGATAAAGGCGGCCCTCCGGAAGAAGTCCCGGCTGAAGGTTGTCTGGTCGTTCCCTTGTTCGAGATGAACGATCAGGAAGCAAAACATGATGAAGAAGGTCAGGAAGACTTCTCCTACCTCGAGTCCTGTTCGAGGTACGAGAGAGACGTAATGGAGACCTGGGAAACGATAATAGGGCCCTTCGAGAGGGAATGGATTCCCCTGCTGAGAGAAGCCCTGAGAAGATGCTATCCCTCCCAGATAAAGACCGCGATCATAGCCATAGACAGATCGAAACACGAGGTACTCGAAGAGATAGGTTTCGAGTATCTAATGCAGCCCCTCCTCAGGGGAGCCTTCGGAAGGAGAGTGAAGAAAAATGGAAGAAAAGATTGGAGCGATTCTGAACCGTTTAGAGATCCTATCGAAAAGTTCAAGAATCCGGCAAGAGAGAGACCCAAAACACTTGAAGAACTCCTCAAATACACGGTATAGCAAGGACGAGGCGATAGAAGAGTGCATGAGGAACTGTCCCGGTCCGGAGAAGTGCCCTTACGGGGGCTACATAATCTACTCCAGTGAAGACCCACAGTACAGCGACCTCATGTACGAGTGCTCGATATACATGGAATTCAGAAGGGTGAGGGAAAACATGGAGAGGCTGATAAAAGTCCTTCCCAAGGGACTGTGGGAGAGAAGACTGGACAACTTCATCCCCGAAGACGAAGTTACAGAAAGGGCACTCGACCTCTCGAAGAAGTACGTGAGACACAGGGCGTGGAAGATCGGGTCGAACTTCGTCCTTCTCGGAGGCTACGGAACCGGAAAGACTCACCTCGCTGCGGGAATAGCGATAGAGGCAGTCAATTTGGGAGACACCGTAGCCTTCATAACGGCCCCGTCTCTTAAGATCGGGGACTTCAAGACTGTTTGCGAGAAGGTACAGGAGTGTTCGGGGGTTGACCTTCTCGTTATTGACGACCTAAGCAACGAGACGGAAAACAAGATGACGACCGACAAGATATTCGAACTGATAAACCACAGGTATGAACAGGGAGCGGGAACGATAATAACCTCCAACCTGAACCTGACAGATTTCGACTCAACCGTGGGGGCAAGGATCTTCAGCAGGCTGGGCGAGAGGACAGCGATCATGCGGCTTGAAGGAGTCAGTTCTTACCGGGAGAAGAAGAGGGAGAGGTATGTTGCATGGACGAGAGAAGAGCCGCTGGAAGATCAAGGACCCGCTGAGCGCTGAAGGCTGGGAAATGCTAAAACCCGCTGGACAGATCCGCAGGCATTTCTACCAAGAATTAAAACTGGAGGAGTGATGTGATGGAAGACAGAATAACCAAGACTTTGGCTTTGCTTTTGGACGGAAGTTGGAAAGAGGCGTTCAAACTTTATCACGAGATAATAAACGATCTCTCAAAGAAGGAGAGTGTTCCGGAAGCAATTCTAAATGGAGAAAGTAGTCAATGCGCTTCTGAGGCTGAGAAGGGTGCATCTGTCGCGAGCGAGTTCGAGCGATGGGCGACACTGAACGATGAAGAGCTGTGGGATCTCGGCCATATTGCCTATCTCTTCGATGACACGGAGACGGCAGAATCTCTTCTTGAGGAGCATTATTCAAGAAAACCGAACGACATAGAGGGGATGGTATTCCTCGGAAAGATCTACAGGAAGAGAAACAAGCCTCACAAATCCGAACTGATGTTCAGGGCCGCACTTTCGGAAGATAAAGACAACATGAAAGCTGTGGAAGAGCTTGTTTACCTTTACCTAGAAACAGACAGGCCGCTCGACGCCCTCGCATGGGTCCAGAAGTTACTGAGGCTCGATCCCCGGACTCCGAAGAACTACTTTCTTGCAGGCAAGGCGCTCGAGAACCTTGACAGGGAAGAGCAAAGCAGAAGATACATTATCGCCGGTATGATCCTGGATCTATCGAGCTCTTTCGGGGGAAGTCTGCAGAATTTCTATGAAGACAGACTCGGGAAATCGATCACTATTGCTGATCTCTGTGATGCAAGGGAAGTCATTGAGGAATGGGTAGGCAAGAATCAGCACGCCATTGCGGGTACGCAGCAGGTGGCCGAAACAAACAATATTCAATAGATGCTCTCGAAGAATAGCAAACAGTCAAAGGGTAACATGATTCGTTTTGCCACTGCATATTCACATAGCTGAACCGAAGCCGGGCATCCGCCCGGCTACTTCAATTCTCTTTCATTAGGACAAACGTTTTCAGTTCAAAACGATCTCTTCTTGTTAGAGAAGTTCGACAACAGATTCTGAAATGTATATCTGACAGGATTGCCATTTGTTCTGCAGACCCGGGGATTTTATATCCTCACGAATTCTCGAATATTGGCACCTGCCAAGCAAATAATATTATATATAAATTACTCTTCACTTACTTTAGGCAAAAAGACATCCGAAAACGCTTTCAAATTCACCTAATATAGTCAATATGATTCTAACTGAAGAAAATTAGTGCATCGATTTTGAATGCAATGTCATTTAAGTTACTATTGAGATAGGCATCCTATAATTATTAAAGGGAGGTTCTGAAATGAAGAAGCTTTGTTCTTTCCTCTGTCTGTCTTTGCTACTTCTCGCCCTAGTAGGGTGTAATATCCTTGGGCCTACCCAGTACAAACTAACAATGCAGCAACCTGTAGGTCAGGGAACAGTTGTACCAGAACCTGGCGTCTACAATTTCGTTAATGGAGCAGAAGTTGTACTATCTGCGAATGCTTCTACTGGCTGGCAGTTTGTCAAGTGGGAAGTAAACGGTTTAGAGTATTCAGCTGGCGCAGAAACAACACTTATGATGAACGAGGCGAAAACTGTTAGGGCGTTCTTTGAGGAAATCCCGCTGGAAGTTTACACACTCACCATGCTCGAACCTGAAGGCAGTGGAACTGTCTTGCCGGGAGTAGGAAATCACTCATACGAGGAAGATACCTCGGTTAGTATAGAAGCGACTCCCGATCAAGGATGGGAATTCATCAGATGGGAAGTTGACGGAATCGAATACTCAACGCTTCCTGAAACTACACTTTTGATGGATCAATCCAAAACCGTCAAAGCGTTCTTTGAGGAAATCAATATAAACCACTCTCCAACAATGTCCATTCCGGATCAAGTGGTAGAAGAAGGTAATACACTAACTCTTGATCTAAATGAATTTGCTGAAGATTGTGATGATGACCCGTTGACTTTTGAATTGACTAGTGGTGTTGGAACGATAGCTGAATCAACGTACCGCTTCTCCACTAGATGCGGTGATGCCGGAGAATATAACGTCGTCATAACTGTTAGCGATATCAATGGAAGCACAGATGAGGATACTTTCAGAATCGTTGTTGAAGAAGACAGGGTTCTTGTGGGAGGAATTATATGGGAAGACACTACCTGGGAAGCAGACCAGTGCTATTGTCTTTCAGACAATGTCCAGATTCACGAAGACGCTACCCTCACAATTGAACCAGGAGTAACTGTAGTAGGAAATGATATGATGATGCAGGTGTGGGGAAAACTGATCGTTGAAGGTGATGAGAACAATCACGTTGAGATTTTCTCAACCACAATAACCGGAGAGGCATCTTATGATGATGAATTTTGCATATCAATATCTAATGCCTTTCTATCCCGATGCGAGATTCTCCCTCCTGGTAACCAGAGTGGACATGGTAGCTTGAAGTTACTGGGTTGCAGGATTGAAGATCTGGATCAATACGTTTACATTTGGTACCCGAAGTCGGACTGCTTTATAGAAGGGAACACATTTGTCGGGTTCGGTGGTTTTAGCATCGGCACTGATGATGCAACAGTCTTCATAAGGAACAACTTCTTCTCTAAACCGGTTAAACAATTTGTTTTTCCGTCAGAGTTTGTCGTCCAAAATTGGGCAAGTTACAATGACTCAAACACAGTTGTTGAATTTAATACTTTTGCTGATACTGATAGCGTGGCTTTGAAACTTCAGCCGGGTTACGATGCAGCAGCAATGATTGGTACTAAAAACTACTGGTCTACAACTGATGAGGAGACAATCCAGAGTATGATTTTTGACAGGACGGACGATTTAGAATGTGCCGGGATAATTCCCTACGAGCCATTCTTGGTTGAGCCGCATCCAGATACCCCAACACCATGAAAAATCCGGGAAAGCAAGACAAAGCTTCTGATGGCTAAACAAGACTAGTGAGGAGGATTGCGTTTTCATTCTATATCATCATCGCTGTCCCTCAAGGGTAAACTAGTTTTTCGGAGGACCATGTCTTTTTCTGAAGAGTTAATTGAATATGACAGGCAAAAGAAATACCCAGGTCGTAATAGATAAATAGGCATATTCAACGAATCATGGGCGCGGTGATTTGAAAATGCGGTGGTACGTCTGGATTTCCATTCAATTCAGCCGTTCTTTAGCGCGTTTTGGAATTCGTGCTGTCAAAGGATAGAGTTGTCTCATCTCGAACATAGGGACTTCGTGTTTGGCGTTGAGATCACTTCTCCTCTTTTCACGGCAGCGGCACGGTTCTCAATGACACTTCTCTTAGTATGATTCCTTCTAGTTTGAAGTCACTTCCTATCTCTTCCCTATTTGGATATTGATGATTTTCTGCCTTTTGACATGGTTGACGACTGCAATTCAGTCCTTCAATGCAAAGGAATTCTTCTGTAGGTTCGTGTCATTTTCTTCTTCTGAATTCTTCTTCGGAGTCTTCTCTAACTCATAGCTTGGCTCGTCTGTGAATCGGCTCAGAAATTCGATAGAGAAGTTACGTATGCTAATATATTACTAGGCGATAATGAAAGTATTTTCTACATGAGATTGGTGTTTAACATGAAGAGGCCAATTCTTAAGAACAAACCTCTAGTCGAGGCAATATTTGAGTTACGCTGGGCTCTGAAAACCCAGGAGTCAGGATCGATAGTCGATCCCCATTATAGGATAGTTTTGGGAAGTTTATACAGTAGAATTCGTGACGAATACCCTTTTCACGAACAGCTTCCATCAGCTTCTATACCTGACGAAATGGCGCCTTTTGTTGTTCAGCACCGGTTCCGAAAGGGGCAAGAGTCTTGGCCATTGGTGCAGTTGGGGCCCGGAATTATCACGCTGAATGCGACTGAGGACTATTCATGGGATGACTTCAGTTACAGGATTGACAGGTTGATCAAAGATTTCTTTGAGTCTTATCCAGATCCAAACATCAACTTGAAGGTTAATATGCTTTCCCTCAGATATATTGATGCGATAGGTTTTGATTACTCTTCGGAAGACTTGTTTCGTTTTTTGCAGAGGAATCTGAAAGTGAACGCTGAGATGGACAACAAGCTCTTTGAGAAATGCAGTTTAGACAAGAACCCTATTGCATTTGATTTTAGATATGCTTTTCCGACAAAGGAAGAAGATGGTCAATTGAATTTCCGGGTAATGCGAGGCAAGAAGAATGAGAGAGATGTTCTGCTCTGGGATACACAGATTGTTAGGATCTCAGATGAAGCTCTCAGTTCGGTTGTGGAAATCATGAAATGGGTTTCTGAAGCTCACTCTTTGGCGGAAGAATGGTTCTTTGGGTTGATTGAAGGTGATTTAATCAGGAGGTTTCAGTGATGTTAGCTATTACGGTTAGAGAATACGATCCCTATGTATTGCCTAACGGGACGGCTTCGTCAGTTTTCGAGAATTCCTCTGTCTTGTCCAGGCAATTCCCAGAATCAGCATTGTACCAGACATTGAATCCTTCAAGGATAATCGAATCGGGTTGCAGATCAAGTGGTTTTGCCGACGCCGGTACTGTGCTTGATACATTGCTTCCCGTCTGGTTCTCGGAGACAGGGACTTCAGAAATTGTTCCCAGTGTGAGAGAAGCATGGGATTCTGTAGCTCTGCCAGGCCATTTGCCCCCAAAAGCAAGGTACAAGATTAGATTGACCATTAGAAACGTAAAGAAAGGTCAGCCAAGCCGACTGGATGACGACGACTTGTTATAGGTGATCTTGATGGCAGAGTATCCCTGGTATAAGGCGGTTGAGAAAGACCAGCCGCCAGAGCAAGGTGATTTCGTCTACTCATGTCCAATAATAGTTCCGCCAGCTACAATCGAGGAATGCAAACAGATCGAGGCCGATGTAATTACTTATGATGTTTTGATTATGAGTCAGTCCTGCGACTTAGCAAACAAGAAGATTGATCTAGTTCTTGTCTGTCCAGTTTGGCCCCTAAAGGTAATAGAGAATTTGATTCCTCATTTCAAAAGGAGCTCTGAGAAGGAACATCTTCGCAGGGGACATATTCATGCGTTCCATCTCCTGAACAGGAGCGAAATTGACAAGTTCACAGAGGACTTCTTGGTAGTTGATTTTAGAAACGTGTACGGTGTTCACTATGACTTTCTGATAGAACATTTGAGAAAACAAGGAAACCGGCTTCGTTTGCTTCCTCCGTACAGGGAACACCTCGCACAAGCCTTCGCGAGATTTTTCATGAGAGTGGGATTACCTGCCGATATTCCTAGATTCAAGTAGGAGAAGATTTAGAACCTGGAAACAAGATTTCTTCGTTTCTTTTGGCTTTTCGGAAAGAGCTTCTTTTTCATGAAGGGCAATGAACGTAACCCACAAAAGAAAAGCTCAAGTCAAGTGTGGGGACTTTGATATACTCAACGAATCATGGGCGCGGTGATTTGAAAATGCGGTGGTACGCCTGGATTTGCTTTCGATTGTGCCCTTTTTTAGCGCCTTTCAGAATTCATGCTGTCAAAGTCGATTTCATTGTTATAAGAACAAGGGCCCTTTCGGGCCCTTGACTTGATTGAGTAGGGGTTTTATCTCTTAGAGCTGTGCTGCTTTTCCAAATCCTCTGCCGAGTCCCGGTCCCTTTTCGCCAGAGGCTCCGTGCCTGTAACCTGTTCCGTCCTGGGCATTCTTCAGTTCTCTTACACCGTCATTCGGGCAGTTGTCGTTTATTCCGTCGCCGTCTGCATCTACGAAGTTCTCACAGGTTGTAGGATCCTGAACTCTCTGCATCGTCTTCGTTCCGTAGCCTACTGCCAGTGTCATTCCACCGATCAGAAGAACCGCTATCGTAATTAACACTATCTTTTTCATCTCTTACACCTCCATTGATTTTTGGTACATACTCAGTCTACGGCCCGTTTCTTGGAGCCCGCTTAAAAGCCGCTTAGAGATTGCTTAGAAAACGGGGCTGGGGGTAGCGGATTGGTGGTAGGAAAGAGAAAAGGACCTGGTTAGCCGTTGGACGGTTCTCCGTCCTCCGAAAAGGACAGTTGCAAGTTCCAAGATGCAAGTTGTGAGTCGCGCCAAGAAGCAGCTGATCGTCAACGGTCCACCGTCCTCAGAAAACCAGTAGAAGTGATGCCGCTTCCGCGGGAGGCAGTCAGGAGCCAGTCTGCTGATGCAGGCCAGCGCCCACTATGTCGGGCGAAACGACTGGTGTTTGTTTGAAGATGCTTCTCGCAGTGAAAAACAGTCCGTGCCCCGGATCAAGGGAGATCCTTTAGAAACTGTTTGAGCTTCTGAATAAGGATTTTTTTAATCCTCCCCTGAGGGAGGAGGGCCAAGTAGTGGCGGAGGAGTCTCCAACGTTTGGGAAAGTTGCTGCCCTGACATAGTCCCCTGAGACGGTTGTTCGATGTTCATTCATGGTTACTTCTAGGAGCATATTTATGGATCACAGACCAAACAACGTTAAGAGTGAATTTGTAGTTCATTTGCAAAAGGCCAACCTATTCCAAAAGTTGTTCAAAGACCACACTCCCCACCGCAAGCGGTCCCCCCCGCTCAAGCGGGGATTTAAGATCAAGATCATTAAGAGCCGTCCTTCGGAGATCAGTTGCAAGTTGTGAGTTCCAAGTTGCAAGCATAAGAACCGCTTTTCGCTTAAAAGCGGAGAACCCGCTGAGCGCTGTGAAGAGCCGTCCTTCGTGACTCGTCCCAAATCATGGACCGGTCCTTGGATAAGATCAACACCAAGATCCCGAAACAAGTTCGGGATGACCCTGAACAGAGGCATTTCAGGGCAGGCTCCGTGGAATGACAACGAATGCTTGTTCCGAAAGCGTCTAAATCCTTCATCTGAACTTGTTTCAGCATCTCGATCCTGAGAGCCGCTGTGCGCTGTGAAGAGCCGTCCTCCGTGACTCGCCCCGGATCATTGACCGGTCCTTGGATAAGATCAAGCGAGAAAGAGCGTTATCGAGAGTTCGCTCACTCACGAGAAGAGCGAGATTCTGAGCAGGATCATCTCAGATGACGCGATGCAAAAGGAGACTGTTATCTCTAATTGCTAATGCTAACGCCTGTCTTTGTCACTGTGAGACTTTCTGCACAGGTTCTAGGATTTAGAAGTAAAACGGGCGTGTTTATTCCTTTAGCATTACTCTCCCAGGTCTGGAGAGTTGAACGGTCAACAGAGAACTTTTCCTTAGTGACTGGACTGTTAGCAATGAGTATTATCCGCACTTTTTCTTTCCACCCGCTCTTATTAACCCTGCTTCCTAACCCGATCCTTTGTTTACCAGCGAAGCGGGCATTGAGACCGTCAATGCTATAATTTGCTAGAACAATACTGATTGTGGAGGAACAGTATGAATACTCTGGAGGAGATAGTTTCAAAGCTCTCCGGGAAGCTTTCAGAGCTGAAAGAGGAGTACAATGTAAGAACCATTGGGGTCTTTGGTTCCTACGCGACAAATTCATACACTGAAAACAGTGACGTGGACATTCTTGTTGATTTCGAACAGACTCCCGATCTCTTCGAGTTCATAAGGCTTAAGAACGACCTCTCATCATTGCTTGAAAAGCAGGTTGATCTGGTAACTCGCAGAGCATTAAGAAAAGACTATGAGGATCGGGTCTTGTGCGAGGTCAAATACATATCGTGAGACCATACGACGCGGAGAAACATATTAAAGAGATCCTTAGGCTCATAGGAGAAATCGAAGGTTTTCTCCATTGAGTGTCTTTTAGCGAATTCGAACATAAGAGATCGATCAACTACTCAGTTCTGTACGCCTTACTGCTAATTGGTGAAACGGTCAAGAAAATTCCCCTTTCATTTCGAACAATGCATCCGAACATTCCCTGGAAGGAAATCGCCGGAATGCGCGATGTACTTATTCATGAGTACCTTGAAACGGATCTTGAGATCGTCTGGAAAACCGTTCAGGAAAGTCTTCCGGTACTGAAAAGTGACTTGTCAAAGATAATGAATAAGACCCATTGATCGCTGAAGGCTGTGAAAAGCCGTTCTTCGTTGCCCGTTCCGGATCATGGAACCGACCCTAGAAAGAGTAGTTCTTCGTTCCGACGCTGCGCGTCCAGGTTCTTCGTTCTTGGATAAGATCGACACCAAGATCCCGAAACAAGTTCGGGATGACCCTGAACAGAGCATTTCAGGGCAGGCTCCGTGGAATGACAACGAATGCTTGTTCCGAAAGCGTAATAATTCGTCTGAACTTCTTTCAGCATCTTGCTCTTAAGAGCCGTTCTTCGTTGCCCGTTCCGGATCATGGAACCGACCCTAGAAAGAGTAGTTCTTCGTTCCGACGCTGCGCGTCCAGGTTCTTCGTTCTTGGATAAGATCAACACCAAGATCCCGAAACAAGTTCGGGATGACCCTGAACAGAGCATTTCAGGGCAGGCTCCGTGGAATGACAACGAATGCTTGTTCCGAAAGCGTCTAAATCCTTCATCTGAACTTGTTTCAGCATCTCGATCCTGAGAGACGCTCTACGCTTCAAAATCAAGTACCCGATGATTGCTGCTGAAGATAGTGCTGTCCGTCAATAGTGTTGTCCGTCAACGGTTCCCCGTCCTCCGAGAAGAGACCAAGAGCAGATTTAAGATCAAGAACACAGAGATGAGTGATGTGTAGACGGCGCTTTGTCGACGGGGTGTGTTGAGCACATCGAGAACGCACCTCATGTTTAGAATAACGTATTCGCGTTTTCAGATTCATAGATTTCAGAATTCGAAGAGATTTCCCGATTCACTATGAGTCAAAAAACCTTCTGCCGGTTTCCGCAGAAGGTTTGTATGTTTTTTTATTGGAGAAATCTATATGAGCTCTTCGATCTTTTTCTCGAGCTCTTCGGGTATCTTCGTTCCGAAAAGAATTAGTGTCCCATAAGTGGGACCGTAACCTTCCCTCAGAATCTTCTTGATCGAAGCCTGAAGCTCGGCTCCACTCTTTCCCTCTAGAACATTCGAGCAGCTAAACTTTATTCTGTTGGGAAAGAGGTTGTCCTCCCAGATGATTTCGTCAGACTGAAACTGCTCTCCAGTTATCTCACAAATTGCAACGCCGTTGTTTTCGATGAAGAAAACCAGTCTCTCTCCGGGCTTCCAGTTGCCGTATCTCTTTCTGTTGCAACCCCAGACTCCATGTTCCTTTCCAGTCCTGAAAGCCTCCCATGAACGCGACTTCGCTATCCTCATTCTCTCAGCTCCTTCGACTCATATTCATGCCAATCTTAGCACCAAGGGAGTAAAAGAAAAAAGCGAGAGCAATTCAGTTTTACAAGGATATTTATTTGGACGCAAGAGGACCCGTGGTAGCAGGTACGGGGTAGGTGGTAGGAAGAGCAAAAGAAACTGGTTTGCCGTTGGATGGTTTAGCGTTCGGCTAGAAATAAAGGAAAATACGCAGCGACTATGGCTTAAACTCCATGCAGAGAGTCACGCTTTTTGCTCGGACTGAGACTTTCTCACCCAAGCAAGTACATGAAATCGGGAACCTTAAACCACTTTTTTTATGAGCGTTTTAGAGTGTTTCTTCAAATTAGTATACTGGCCAGTAACTTACTGTGCAGTATACAGACCGTTTTTCCGTTGTATCGAGACTTTTATGAGTGAAGCTTAATCTTCCTACCTCAAAAGAAAGTCATCCGGAAGTTGCCCGATCAAATCGATCAGTTCCGCCTCGGTAGATGTCTTGATTAAGATTATCTGCTTACCTTCTCTCCATTCGTTCACTATTACAGGTAGTTCCGAAGACGAGAACTCCGGCAGATATTCTTCGATATAAAATGGCATTTTGTCGGGATAATCGAGTGAGTAGAGGACTACGACGAGTTCCGTCTCCAGAAATCTTTCGTATTGTGAATTGCCAAGACTAAGAAAGCCCTTTCTTGAAAATCCTTTTATGAATCTTTCTTCGAATACTCCCACCGGGTTGCTCATCCCATAAACTAGAACTGAGTCATTCACTATTTCGACATCAGGGACATTTTCATCGTTTAGCGGGCCGTCCAAAAAGTCCTCGGGCAGTTCTTTGATTATTTTCATCAATTCGTCTGTTGTATCTGTCATTATAAGAACAATTCTCCTGCCGTCCCTGATTTCGTTCAGGATTACGGGCGTTTCCGAAGACGAGAACTCCGGTATAATGCCCAACATGTAGTCGGGCATCGTGGCGGGCTGATCAAGAGAGTGGAGGACTATTATCCTCTGAGTACTCATCACCTCGTCTATATCGGCGAAGTAAAGATCGAGAAGCCTCTTGTTAGAAAGATGCGCCGTGAATCTATCGTCGAACAGTTCAACCGGACTCTGTTTTCCAAAAATCAGAGCCGAGCTTCCTATGACGGTTGAGTGGCCGGTGAAGACTCCGGATGACTTCGTCTCCCCTGTCGTGAGGTCAATATAGTCGTATCCCGGATTGTTATAGACTGAAGGATCAAAGATCCAGAAGAGATCCATCATCATCTGCCAGTTCTCTCTCTCGTTTATTGCCCCGGAATCCCATACCTCAATGGATTTCGCAAACACATAGTACCCGTCGGGGAGTGAGAAGTTGTTTCTGTCGTAGTTAAGGTAAAGCCTGCCGGAAGTCGAGTCTACGAGATACCATTTTCCTTCTATAAAGACTTCTACAAGAATGTGACCTACTATCATGCCGCTGTTTGAGCTCTTTCTTGCCTCGATCCAGTCAATCCGTGCAGTCTGGATGAAAACGGAAGGAATCCCCTTTGCTCTTGCAAGCGAGACGAAGGCTAGTCCATAGTCTGTGCAGCCCGTCACCCCTCCTGATGTTATGATCTCGTGTGATGTTCTACCGAACTTTTCTCCCTCAACCCCCCTCAGATTTCGCATCATCCAGCCGTATATCTCTATAATTGTTGAAAGATCCTTCTTGTCATTAAACTGATCGGCGATCGCGGCAATCTCATCTGTGATTCGGGTCTGGGGGCCACATTGCAAAAACAACTCCGGATTAGAATAATCGACATTGAGAAAATACCCTCTGAAAACGGGAACTTCGATTCCATTGCTGTTCTTGAGTTTCTCAACAACTGACTCCTCTACAGTCTCTTGATCGACAGCCTCGGCTACGGTGAAGTACTGTAATAGGCCGCACCCAGAAAAGAGAAAGAGACCCAATACAATCAAAACAAGTAGCAGGTGCTTCATTGTAACACCTCCCGATGATCTTCTTTCAGAAGCCTTAAGAAAACCCATAACTCCTTTGGAAAATTCGACAGCAGTATCATGCTTTGATTACTTCCAGCAAATGGGGCAACGAACCGTTTTCTACAACTCGTTGCCCCACAATTATCTCGATTGAGTCCGACCTCAGTTATCCGGCGAGATCGTCTTCGGAAGGTTAACTACGACGCCACCAAACGTCGGATCAGGGAATTCAATTCCCTCAAGCATCTCATAGTTTATGAGGGTGGGGAAGAAGCTTAAGAGATCTGAAAAACGTTCGGGGTGATCGAAGATGTTGTAGAGTCTCAGGATAATAGTCTTTTCATCTTCATCGACCGGGATCTCAGTATCGAGATCTTCTCCGTTTGGCCTTATGTAGTCCAGAAGTTCCTCCTGTTCGCTCGCATTTTCTGCCATGGCATCGTAAGCATCCTGACCGAACGGGATGTACCACTGTGAAGTCAGGTTGTGCTTATTGTCTTCGGTCTGAGTGTCGCTGAAGAGATCATCTGCCAGAAGTAACGTAGTTTCAGGTGCTTCCAAAAGGGTATCCCTTATTGAACTCAGCCATAGAGGACTTTTGGAGGGGTTCCTGAATGTCAAGAAGGATGTGCCGATAAATGCCTTGACTTCTGACGCATCGATATTTCCGTCATTATTTGTATCGATCTCCGGAGGATCTATCTCATCATCGGCGTCTTCTAAATACTCCATGAAAGCCTCCGATGGCTCGAGATCATAAACCGTAAATGCTCTGGCGCTTGAAAGGGCACTGCCGACCAGCATTTTCAAAATTGCTATTTCTCCTTCATCGATTACAAGATAATCATTTTCATCGAATCGGGGAGCGTACTCTATTTCAAGTCTCTGTGAGATCATGAACCAGAAATCGAGATCGAACACCGCGTCTCCGCCATCGGGATCAACCTCGATCGAGACTATGTGATCTCCCTTCGGCTCCTTCTCCAGGAAAAGGATATCCGTATACAGACGGAAGCTTTCTGTGTAGGTTGTAGAATTGTCTTCGCTCACTACTTCGAGCATCAGCTCTCTGGCGCTTTCGACAACTCCATCTTTGTCCCAGTCGAATTCGTTGAGAAATACTTTCACAACAATATTCATCTCTCCACTCAGATAGGAGATATCGCCCCAGACTTCCTGAAGGCTGTCAGCGTACTCCTCCATCTCATCCTGAAAATCTCCGATCTCCCCGCAAAGTGAAAAACCGGAATTCTCTGCTATGGAGCTGCTTGAAGCAAGGAAATTTACCAGAAGCTCCGGATTTCTGAGAATCAACGAAGATCTCAGCTTCATATTAAGCAGTTTTGCGCGAATATCCGCTGAAATGCTTTGAACAACTTGATCTGGATTCGAAACAAGTTCTTCGAAACCAGCCAGCATTTCGCTTCGATCAAATGTTCCTGCAATGTCAAGAGAACCAATCTGCGAATTGTATATGTCCAGAAGCTTCAGTAATTGCGGAATGGCCTTCATAGCTCCACGAATGGCATGACCTTCGGGATTCTCAGGATTCCTCTTCACGAAGTCGTCAATAATCTCTTCAGACTCTTCGGCAGTCTCCCCAGATAGCTTGATCTCGGCCTTTTCACCTTCCGGAATGGGATTTACGTTGATCAGGAACTCCGCGACTCCACTCTTGCCTTCATCACTTGCGCTCACTCTCACATTGAAAGGGCTATTTTCGCCGTCACCGGGCAAAGAGGTAAATACATAGTTCTTTCCGTCGATTCTCCCGGGTCCGCTGCTTACCGAGAATGATATCCCGTCGGAGACAGATGATAATACGAACTGATTGAGGTCAACAACCAGTTCTTGGCCCTCTGTCACCTGCTGATCGGGAATCTCAATCTTGATAGCCCTGAATAGAGAGCAGCCGCCGAGCGCTATCAAGGTGAATAGAGAAAGAAACACGAGGATCTTCTTGAACATTTCTTTTCCTCCCTTTTTTTATGATGGGTTTGAATAAAGGCATTTGGTTCACTTTGCATAGCTTTCCCGATTCAATCTTACACTTTATTCACAGAAACACAAAAGAGTCTGTTCTTTGTTCCAGAACGAGGATCTGTTCTTCGTTCTTGGTCAAAGTCAATAAACACAAGATGCTGAAACGAGTTCAGACGGAATGTTGTGTTCTTAAGAATTACAGGACGCTGTCACGGAATGTGATGTTTTCGGTAAGCCTGGATGCTGAAACGAGTTCAGCATGACCGATTCAGACGTTTTGAAATAACCAGCTCTATCATTCCCGTCATCACTTCTCAGTCGTCCCTCTCATTGTCATCCCGAACTTGTTTCGGGATCCGGGCTTTTGAAGGCCGTGGCCGGGGGTTGGGAGTTGGAAAGACCAGAGTGAAACCGTATCGCCGTTGAATGGTTCTCCGTTCTCAGAAAAGAACGGTTGCAAGTTCCAAGATGCAAGTTGTAAGGAGAAGAAGAAGACCTTTTTCTTAAGGGCTATTAAGTAAACTCATTAGTGACATTCAAGAAGAGAGCATCGAGATTCTGAATCAAGTTCAGAATGACGTGATGTTGTGTTCTTAAGAATTACAGGACGCTGTCACGGAATGTGATGTTTTCGGTAAGCCTGAATGCTGAAACGAGTTCAGCATGACCGATTCAGACGTTTTGAAATAACCAGCTCTATCATTCCCGTCATGACTTCTCAGTCGTCCCTCTCATTGTCATCCCGAACTTGTTTCGGGACCTGGGCTTTTGAAGGCCGTGGTCGGGGGTAGCAAACTGGGGAATCAAAGGATTAGTTGCCAGATGCTCCCTTGTTGCAACTGTTCTTCCCTGAGGACCATTGACGGTCAATGTCGCCTTCAGTAGCGGACATCGCATCTTCTTTCCTACAAGTTGGAGAGTAGCTCGAGAATGCCATGGCTTGGCGGTACGACAAACTCAGTAGCACTGGCTTTATCATCGAAGTGATTCTTCTAGATCGTGCAAGTCAATTAGCAGAACTTCTTTCGGCATCTTCGTTTTGAAACCGGACTTGCTTATAATAACCGGTACTTTGACCCTCTTGTCAGGAATGTACTGCATCTTCTCTATCAACTCTTCTGCTACTTCAGGTCCAACCGGGGCCTTTCTCCATTTGCACTCGAATACCAGAATTCTGTCGCGCGACTCCCCTATGAGATCTACCTCATAGGTCTTGTTCCTGGTGCCCGGAATTTTGCCCCAGTGTTTACCGACTTTCTCCGGCAGAAAGGGAATCTTTCCAGACCTGTAGAGATCCGGGATGAGTGATTTCGCGATTGATTCAAATGCTCTGCCAATGTATTCTCCAAGATTCTCAATAGTATATGTTAAGGCCTGTTCGGAATCAAATTCTACGGCGTTCTGTCTTGAATAGATATACTTCATCCAGAATGAAAGGAAGTTGTCCTGAATAGTGTATCTCAGACCGCGTTTCGATTTCGAAAGGAGATTTTCTACCCTGCCGATTATTCCGTAGCTGTTTGTAAGCTCGGAAAGGTATTTCATCGCCTTTGTGCGTTCCATACCCGTTCTGTCGGCAATCTCGCCGGCATCTCTGTCGAAATAACCGACCGCCTCAAGTATCGAGAAGTAGCCCGGATGCTCCGTTCCAAACTCACCAACAAGAAGATTCTTGCCCTCCTCCCGAAGGGGCGAGAACCTGTTAAAGAAGAGTTCTCGAATCTTCATCTCAAAAGAGGCCTTTTCTTCAAGAAGCCACAAATATTGTGGAATGCCACCGAGAACTGAGTACCACTCTACAGCCTCTTCAAATGAATAGCCGAAGCTTCGCATCATCTCGAGAGCTTCCCTGAAGCGGAACTGGTTCAGCTCGACTTTGTGATCGCACCTTCCGAAGAGTGGTGCCTTCTGGTCCAGAAAGATTCGCTTCATCATCCCCACATATGATCCACAAAGAATCAGTAATCCTCTTCCTGAATTCTCGTCCCAAACTTTCTGTAGGATCGAAAAGACCGATTGATCGACTCTCATGAAGTTCTGAAACTCGTCGAAGATCACTACTTCCTGAAGGCGAAACAACGCCCTGAAGAAGCCTTCCCAGCTGTCAAAGCTTCCTTCGAATATCTGTGAAGAGAAGTCTTTCAGCAGAGTCTCCGAGGAGCGAGTATCTACAAAGAAGTATTGCGCATCCGGATAAACCTTCTTCAAAAGTGTGGTTTTTCCGATCCTCCTGCGCCCAAAGAGCGCGACCATTTTCTTTGACTTCCTCTTCGTGAGCCCCTCAAAAAACGCCAGCTCATCGTCACGATCAAAGAATTTCATTCTTGCCTCCGATTTGTATACTGACCAGTAACTTACTGTATAGTATACAATTTTCAGAGCAGCATTTGCAACCTTTCCCTTGACGCTTCCCCTATTTTGGCCCGAAGTAAGCACCTCTCTTTCAGGGCAAACCTAGAATTTCCCATTCCTTGATTCTACTTTGCTCATGTTTAGATACTTACAGGCATAGATCATCCTTCTATTTTCTTCAAATGTTCCCTGTAACCCTGGAGTGAATGTCACCACTGGTTCTTCAAAACAGGTGTATTTAATGGCGGAGATTAAACATATAGAATTTTGGAAGGCGCCCGTATTCATTTCCGAATAGTAAAAAGAGGTTATAGGAGATTCGCCCCGCTCACCTTAGTCCTTGCTTGTCAACCCAGGGGCAGCATCTTGAAACTTGTAACTGTTCGCGCTTTCCGCGCAGTGATTCGAACTCCTGGCCTGAGGCATGCCAGTACCGTGAAGGGAGTAAGGCTGTAATTCCGCGGAGTCTTCCCCGATGATCCTGCCACATGCGCCTGTCCCGATGATCCTACCCCAATGAGCCTGCCCTGAAATGCTCTTGTTCGCGGCTCCTGTTTGGAACTCCTGTTAAGGGTCATCCCGTTATATCTCCACGCCGTCATCCCGTAGAGCCTGCCCCAAAATGTATCTGTTTGGGTGGTCTGCACGGGATCTGGGCTTTTCAAGACCGTGGCCGATGGCAGCGAGTTGGGTGGGGGCTCGTAAGAGCAAAATATCAGTTCCAAGTTGCAAGCATAAGAACCGCTGTACGCTTAAAAGCGGAGAACCCGCTGAGCGCTGTGAAGAACCGTCCTTGGTCCTTCATGAGGGGCAGTTACAAGTTGCTTGTTCCATGTTGCAAGAATAAATGACGGGGTTCGGGGTTGGTGGTTGCGGGTTGGTAAGACCAAAAGATGCTGGTTCACCGTTGAATGGTTCTCCGTTAACCTAGAAGAGCCGCTTCCCGCTTGTAAAGGAACGCTGAGCGCTGGAAAGAGCAACAAAATTCGTTCGCCGTTGAGCGGTCACCGTTCTCCAAAACCTGCATGTTCTTAGTTCCAGAGCGACGATCTGTTCTTCGTTCTTGGTTGTTTGTTAGAATAAGAGAGGCAGGGGATGCAAGATAAGTCCAGTTCTTGGTTATAGCCTGCGAGGCCCAGTTGGGCAAGAACATCTTGCATCCAGGAGTGTTCAGGAACGATAGTAGAATATCCGGAGCAGGAATGCTTCAGGACCAAAACAGCGGTAAACGAAACACTCAACAAACTGCCAAACAAGCAACGGAGGTGCAGTTATGGAGATAGTTGGAATTGATTGGGGA
>NZ_AYTV01000022.1:0-219152 GCF_002752615.1 Mesotoga sp. H07.pep.5.3 | reverse complement strand
TCGCATCTCCAAGGCCCAAAAGACTTATCGTGGCTTCTACGACAATTGCTCCCGGTACGTTGAGGGCCATTGAAGCGAAGGCGTAGGGGATAAGCAGAGGAACCATATGCTTGAAGATTATTCTCGTATTGGAGGCTCCAAGAGCCCTGGAGGCCTCAATATAAGTCTCTTCCTTGATCTGGAGTCCCATGCTCCTGACGGTCTTCACCGGTCCTACCCAGTAGAAGATGCACATTATTCCAATCATCACCCAGATATTAGGCTTAAAGACAGCGCTCATTACAATGAGTACGGGAAGCATGGGAACGCTTATGAATATCTCGAATATACGCTGCATTAAAGAATCCTTCCAGCCTCCAACATAAGCACTGATGACACCGTAAACGACACCTATGGAAACCGAAACAAGAGCCGTAAGGAGCCCGATCAGCATGGCCCATTTCACTCCAGCTATTACTCCACTCCAGATATCTCTCTTCGAGTTGTCCGTTCCCAGAATTCCATGCACCCTGCCCGCAATTTTCATTTCTGTGGAATCGATCAGGTCTGTTTCCTTCTGGAGAATCAGCGAGACCATTATTCTATACTCGCCTTTCAGGGCCTCCGGTTTGAATGGAACCGAATCCTCTACTTTGGAGAATATGATGTCTGTAGTTTTCATGGTCTGCTTCGAAATGCCTGTTGCAGCGTCAAGCCTCTTGAGGAAATTGTACGCTTCATTCAATGAGGTCTTGTCAATCGCGATTCTCAAGTCGTTTCCTTCAGTAACTTCCAAAGGCTTTCTCAGCAAGTCGATCTTTCTTCCATCAGGTCTTTCGATGGATATGATTGCTGTCGGATTCGCCTTACCAGAGGCTCTGAATATTATGTCGGAGGGAGCGACATCATACTGGAAGTCATATACGAAGGTCTCCTCTATAATTCTTATCGGGCCGGCGTTTTTCTCTTCCTTTTTTGCTGACTCAAGAGCTATGGATACTGCGCTCTTCTTTGAGGAGAATAGGTTTGTCCACTGAGGTGCGGCACTGGCCGGATTATCCTCCCAGTAGGTTATGTCCTTCCACCGTTGGTTTGCTCCTTCAAAAGGGAGAAGCAGAGGTTCAAAAAACAAAACCATTAGAAACAATCCAAGAAAGACGAGGCCTATCATCCCCGATTTGACCCTTCTAAATTCTTGCCAGAACTCGTTGAACGATGATTTCATATCTCCAATTCTCATATTCTGCCACCAACCTTGATCCTGGGATCAAGAAGACCGTACACCAGATCGAGGAGAACAAGACCACAAATATACAATCCTGTGGTTATCGCGAGATTTCCCATAAGGACCGGAACATCGTTCTGCTGAAGGGCGAACCAGAAGAGATTCCCCATTCCGGGCCAGTTGAAGATACCTTCAAAGACAATATTTCCTGACACAGAGGCAAGCAGTGCAAGAAGCGACATGGTGACGATTGGTGGGGCCGATGTTCTCATTGTGTGTCCGTAGAGAACCTTCCTTTCGGGAATGCCCCTTGCTCTTGCCGCCATTATATAGTCGTCCTGAAGAACTCCGAGAACGATATTTCGAGTAAGGAAGGCGCGCCCCCAAAATCCAATTACGACAAGAGTCATCACTGGAAGCGCCAAATGATAGAGAGCATCTAAGAAGAATGCTATTCCCTCTGGAGGAGGCGTAGCGTGAAGTCCACCAGAAGGAAATACTTTTAGTGTGTATGCGAAGAACATGATCAGTATCATGCCCAACCACCACGACGGCATACCGAAGACCACCATGGTTCCTACTGAAGTACTTTTGTCCAGTAACCCTCCGGCCTTTTGAGCCTTCTTCAGGCCAAGCCATATTCCAATAAAGATGTCGACGAGCATCGCTGTGCTGAAAAGAACAAGGGTTCTTGGTATCTTCTCGGAGACTATCGACCAGACATCCCGATCGCCTGCTGCAGAGCGTATGGAACTCGATTTTCCAAGGTTGAAGGTCAGGGTTGACCAGGTTCGCCACACTATCCTTTCGAAGATGGGCTTGTCCAGTCTGTAAAGGGCATACTTTTCTGCCCTTCTCATTTCGATGAAGTCTTGAATCTGTTGGGAGCTTCGGTTATCTAGGGCCATCAACTCTCCTCTAATTTCCTCATCGATCTGTCCTCGCAAGGTCTGTTCCATGACGGTGTTGAAAAGCGCAGAAAAGACGAAAATCAGTATGATGTAGATAAAGATGCCGTAGAAGACACGTTTCAACATGTATTTCCAGAACATATTCCACCTCAATAATGAAAGCGGCACCCTTTCGGGTACCGCTCTGCAGACATCAGTAAACTATGGTGGAAGTGACGGACGATGCCGGCACCGCACCTTCGAGTGAAGCGATTGCCAGAACGTTGTATGAGCCAGGTTCGAGATCTTCGATAGCTTCAGCGTTTATTACAGCTTCGAAAAGTCCCGGTTCGATCAAGATGGCGTCGAAAGTCATCTCTTTATCCGGAGTTATAAGTGTCACGACAACGCTTCCCCTGGATGCCTTGGATACCTCTTCAGATGGATAGGCAACCTCTGCGACTACTACCTTGACAGTCGTATCCATTCCCTTCATAATTATGGCCGGTACGTCTATAGAGTCGATTGAAAGCCTTACGGTTTTCAACATTTCCTTCCAGTAGTACGGTTCATATGGATAGGAAGGATCTCTAAAGGCCCTGCATTCCGCATAGTTCGCAGTTGGGTCGTATTTTGAAAGGTAGTATGGTCCATTGCTTATATACGCATGTCCATACTTGTCTATGAAGTCGATTGCGGCCTGGTATCTTGACTGAGCCTCTTCGACAGTTATCAGGCCCTTAAGAGAGTTAGGAACATGTCCCTCTTCTATTAGCTCGACAAGTTTCGCTCTTATGTCTTTCACGTGGTTCGGTACAAGGACATCGATCTGAGTGACAGCGGGATCGTTCCTGAAGGCATAGACCGTTCCAGATTGGCTGCCGTTGGCAACGATTTCCGCGAGGGCCTCGTATATTTCCCAGGAGACTATTACAAATGGCTGTCTGTGGACTCCAAGGAAAGGTGCTCCCCACTGTGCGGTTCTGTCGACGCTTGCAGGGAAGTTGTAATCGAAGTAGGTAGTGATTGTCCCGTCATCGTTTACAATATATCCCTTTATCGTGTCTTGTCCGCTTCTCATGTAATTCTCGTACGAAGCTTCGTAGTACTTGTCATTCTCTCCGTCTCTCGATATCCATTCATCAATGAATGCGAAGGCGTAGAGATAGTCGTTGACTGTTATGGGCTGGCCCTGGTGCATGTTGCCTCCGAGGAGGGTATATGTTCCCATCGACATTGACTTGACGCCCGGGCCGACTTCCTTCCACTGCTTGGTCTTGCTGTCGAATCTTATCGCATTTTCGGGAACGTCTATTGTACCAACGACGTCACCTTCCGAGTTTCGCTCGACCTTCGTGACTATGTCGTCATGTGTCCAGTTAACTCTGTAAGGGGTGTTTATAGCAGACGCCGGGCTCTCAAAAGAGCTGGGATCAGAGAGAATCGTTACGACATTTGCACTGTACGTGTCTGAGATTCCGTCAGGTCCTACAGGATCCCAGTTGGACATGAAGAGAGCTCCAACGGATGAGTACTGTGTGACAAAAAGCACCTTGTCATCGGTGACGGCCGTTTTGAGTGACCAGTCATTAACTCCGTCTCCGAGTCCGTATGCGAATCTGTCGAGAAGCCTCGCCGAATTGGCCGTATAGAAGCCGTCCTGATAGCAGACATAAATTCTAACTGCGTCTTTAAGTCCCATCTCCAGAGCCGTAAGAGAAAGGTCCCAGTACTCCTCTTCAGTTAAGAAGTTTCCTGTGTAGGCCCTATCTATGAGATCGTCCAGCTTTTCGTTTCTGAAATTCCAGAACCCTTCTGTCCCACGGCCGGGCATGTAGGATCCACCGGAAGCATACATCTGGCGTACTATGTGTTCCCAGAAGGCTCTTGTGGCGCCTGCGCTCCATGCTTCGGTGTAGAGGTTCCAGATCAGGTCTGCAGGATCGCTACCATAAGCTGTGTTGCTAGCTTTGGATCTTTCCCAGACCAGTCTGTCCACTGTTACCCCGGCCTTTTCAAGTTGAAGGGAGACGTATTCGGCCATCTTGACTCTAACGTTGGGGTCATCAGCCCTAATAACGAATTTAACCGTCAATGGCTCATTATCGAAATACCATTTGCCGTTACTGTTTACCAGTCTACCCTGATTCTCAGGAATCTTTGCGGCATCCTCAAGAGCTTTCTTCATAGCTTCGAGAGCTCTTGTCTCGTTGCCTTCAAAGCTTAACCCAAGTTTGTTTGCGACCAGACCGTATCTGTAGGTACCGGGTTGACCGGGGGTTGCCATAGACAACATCGGTCCTCCAGCGCCTCCAAGTATCTCGTCAACTATGTACTGCCTGTTGATCAAGTCGTTGAGAGCATACCTGAATTCGTTTATCGCCATTACGTTGAAGAAGTCCTTTCCGTCTACATTTGCGAAGTAAGGAGCTTCGTTCGGATATGGGTTTACGAAAAGAGCATAGGTTAGCGCTGGAACAGAGTAGATATCCATTTTGTCTCGTGTTGCCTTATCCATCCCCATTAACGTAGGACCGGAGACGCCTTCCATGAAAATGTCGGTGAGTCCTTCGGCAACGTCTCTGAGACCGAGTTCTTGAGACATCTTAACGTTGAAGTAGATGACGTCGGAGATTGGTCCCTTCTCGGTTGCAAAAACACCGCCACAGAGAACAATCATCGATGCGAGAAGGATTACGGTAAGTCTCTTACTCAATTTCTTTCGCCCCCTTTTTCATTTAGTTCTGTGCCTTTGCACAGAATATTCAGTTGTATATCAGTAAGAAATTTTCATTATAATCGCATAATTATAATTCTGGACAGAACTATAGTGCAAAAAGTAATCGATAATTTAATTACTTCGATAAAAAGAAAAAGATTATCAAAGCATTACGAAGTCTAACACAATAATTCCAAGAATGTCAAGCTCTTTGCTTCAATAATTAATGGAAAAATAATTAATTAGTTGTAGTGATTGATTATTTCAATATGAATTAGCGTGCAAATCAATAAATTAAACTATCCAAAAGCAAATTATCGATATAGTTCGGCAAGGTAATGAATAATTCCAACAATGGATTTTAATTCTTAAGGCAAATTATTCAATAGTGAGGGCGGAAATAAAGAGCTGAATCAAAGGAGATCATTACTACGAAGAAACCATTCTATCTCTTTTTCGTATTTCGCTGGATCGCTAACAAGGGCCATCGCATGGCCAGCATCGGGAACTATAAGTAGATGTTTGTTTGATTGTCTTTCACTGTACATCTTTTCGCTCATAAAGGTAGGGACGTAGTGGTCTTCTCCACCGTGAGCAAACATGATAGGAATGGAAGTCTCTCTTACTGATCTGATCGGGCTGACTTCCTTGAGATCGGCTCCAGTCATTATCCTAGCGAAGAGACGGGCGAGCCAGATGAATGGAACTCTTGGCAGATGAAAGTCCTCTCTCAACCTTATCGAGAGCAATTCTTCGAGGTCCGAAAAACCACAGTCGGCGACGCAGAAGTCGATCTCATCATCTAGAGAAAGATACTGAATTGC
Source organism: Mesotoga sp. H07.pep.5.3 (assembly GCF_002752615.1). Lineage (NCBI taxonomy): Bacteria > Thermotogati > Thermotogota > Thermotogae > Kosmotogales > Kosmotogaceae > Mesotoga > Mesotoga sp. H07.pep.5.3. The sequence goes on along the minus strand of NZ_AYTV01000022.1, from coordinate 213,515 downwards.
GATTGCGGCACCCATCGATTCCCCATGCAGACCTATTCTGGTCTTCTTGCCCAGTCTATCCAGGACCCAGTTTTTCACCGCAGCAAGATCATGTTTCTCGTAATAGCCCAGAGTCGTATTCGTGCCTCCGCTCTTTCCGTGATTTCTGTGGTCATATACGATGATGTTAAAGCCTAGCTTGTGAAAAATTTTCGCGTACTTTATGGAACCGAACAGCGAATAAGTGATACCGTGGCAGATAATTACAGCTCTTTCGGAATTGTCGTTCGGAATGAGTAACCCGTGAAGTTTGTATCCATACGGAGAATCAATCCAGACCTCCTCCTTTTCGATCTTTTCGAACCACTCCGGATCCATTCTGCCGTTTTCGACTTCGATGCGGTAGGTCTCTTCGTACGGGATTTGCCGCGGTTTCGTGACCTTGTTGGCAAAAACGGCACCGACGATGCCCAGAAATCCTACAACGATCAGCACCAATATTATCACTGTCATTTTTCTCCTCCAGTAGGAATTACCTTTTTTCAAAGTCCATGAACCCGTGTTCCATGGATGGCCGTTCAGTAACCCTCTTGATGTTTCCTCCGGAAAGCTTTATCGAAATCGATCCCTTCTCGATCTTCGTAAGGAATGCATTTAGCTGTGCTTTGCTGCCCTGAGCTACTACTCTCACCGAGCCATCGTCGAGGTTCTCTACATAACCAGTAATCCCATGTCTCGTAGCCAGACGCCTTATGAAGTTTCTCATGCCGACCTTCTGAACTCTTCCCTGAATAATTATCTCGATGGTTCTCAAACTGTGATTTCTCCCCTTGTGATTTAGAATATCATGTATAAAACAATTTTATCAGCAGAAAGTGTACTTGATCACTTTAAGCAGTAGTGGTTTTCATTAATCAAGGAAGTGTACTTTCTTGTTGCTCTTTCTAAGACTGGTTGTTGTCCTGAAGTTTTCGGTCATCAGAGTACGTCGACGATTACTTTTCAATCAAGGTACTCTTCAAGAGATTTCTGTTGGATATGATCTATAGAGGAGGGACAGAATGATAGTTATAGAGAAAATGAGGTCAGATGAGTTTAGCGTATATCTGAGAAAACTTGTTGAAAACTACGCGGTAGAGAATGTGAAATCCGGAAGATGGGAAGAGAAAAGCGCACTAGAAAAATCGAAGAGAGAGGTCGATTCATTGCTGACTGACGGACTGAACACAGAGAACCACGAACTGCTGAATCTTAAGGAAAAGGATACAGGCAAGAAGATCGGCTGTGTCTGGCTACATATCTTCCCGGGAATGGAGAAGAAGGGATTCATCTATGATTTCGTAATCGATGAGGCATTCAGGGGAAAAAGCTACGGGAAAGAGAGCTTGAAGGCGCTTGAGGAATATGCTTCAAAACTAGGAGTGGAAGACCTTTCGCTCCATGTTTTCGCACATAACACCGTGGCGGTTGCTCTATATAGGAAGATGGGGTATGAAGTTACCAGCTTGAATATGGCAAAGCATATAGGGGGGAAATAAAAAAGAGAGGAAACTTCCTCTCTTTTCTGGCAGGCGAGGAGGGCCTCGAACCCCCGACCTACGATTTTGGAGACCGTCGCTCTGCCAATTGAGCTACTCGCCTACAAAGACGATTATAGCGGAATCAATACTCCTTTTCAAGAGGAGAGGATAATTGCCAGCACGATCGAAATTAGAAATAGAACGAGATAGGAAGAGAGAGCCGAATCGATCCTCTCGAAATAAACCGGCAGAGGTTTGAGAAACTTGCGAAGCAGAAGATATGCGGCTACTCCCGCAATAACGGCAAATAATGATTCGAACATATATATTTCGAAACCGATAATCCCGTGTACGATTATGACTCCGGACAAAATGGAGTAAGCCGCAACGGTATTCGCGGCAGGCCGCGAGGAAGATTTTCCGGGTTTGAGAAAGATGAATTTCGAGAAGCTCATGGCCGTTCCAACGGAAGCAATGAGGAGCAGTATCTTCAACGAGGGACAACAAGCGCCGTGTATGATGATCTCCTTCGTCACACATCCGGATGTCATTGGAAATCCCGCGATTGCGAGCGAACCGATCAACAGAAAAGCGTACTCGACCCTCGTGATCTTCCCCGACCACTTTGTATACTCCTTTGTACCGAGTCTTTCCGAAATATTTCCGACGACCAGAAAAAGGAGCGTTTTGAATATTGCATGGCTGAAGCCGTGCCAGGCAGAGGACTTGTCACAATTCACAAGCATGAATCCAACTTGAGAGATAGTGTGATATGCTAGCACCCTCTTGGCGTTCTTTGAATTGACTGCGAATACGACGCCGACAATTGCGCTTACGATTCCTATGAACATATAGGTATCTCTCATCCAGCCGAAAGAGGAATAGGTTATGAACCTTATCGATAAATAGACATCAAGTTTGACAATAAGACCGGATAGTATTGGAGACACTTCGATTGGCGCATTGGAATGAGCATCCGGAAGCCACATTGAGAAAAAGAAAAGACCGGACTTGACGGCCAGCCCCCCAAAGATCAGAACTGTTGCGATAGTCGAAACCTGTTCGAGACTATCCATCGCAAATGAACCCGTTTCCATATAGACGATTCCGATTCCTAGTAGATAGAAGTTCAGACCTAGTGAAGAGAGGAGCAGATACTTCAGACTGGCCCAGGCCTGACGGGGCTTCTTCTCGTAGGAAATTAGGATAAAGGAAATTATCGATGCGAGTTCAACGGTTACGAAAATACTGAAAAGGTCTCTCGAAAGGAATATTGAATTTAGAGTTCCGTAAAGTATGAGGATCAAGGCATAGAAAAAACCGTCATAACCCTTCTTGATAGAATTCAAAATCACCGCGAGCATAACGACAAAAGTCGATAGCAGAAAGGGGATTGCTAATTCATCTATCGCAAGTTCAATTCCAAGTGAACCCCAGTTCCCTATGTCTATCGAAGCGTTGTCAAAGATAACAAATGGAAGGACGCTTCCACCGACTAAAGCCGTAACAATGGCAATGATCAGGCTGACGTTCTTTCTCTTCTTCAATACAAGGCAGATAACGCCTCCGAGAACGGGCAGGAAGACTAATGCTATCATTTTTCCTCCCTCTCGAAAATCATTTCGATAGTCTCGACATTCATTGTGTGATACTTGTTGTAAATTATGATCGCAAATACGAGCGAAAGACAGAGCAATGCAAATGAAATTACGATTCCGGTAATTATTACGGCCTGGGGAATGGGGTCTGCATAGACTGCATTAGAAAAGTCACCGCTGATTATGGGGGGAATTATCCCTCCTCTGGCCGAAATTCCGGTATACATAAGATTTACGGAAGTCTCTACTATACCAAGGGACAAGATTTTCTTTATTATGTTTTTCGAGAGAATCATGCCCACTGCTCCGACCAGCATTCCAATTATCGAGAAATAGATTACGAGAATTCCCGTCATAATGTTCCCCGTCTGTTTATGAACTCGCTGGACATCTTCCAGGCGCCTGCATATACTTTGATTCCTATCAATATATTCATCATAGGTATTAGTCCACCGCTGAAAACCGAACCGAATCCAGCCTCAGATAGTATTTGTGCGTGAACCTCCGGAAAGATTATGATGAAACATGAAAACGCAAAAATAAGAATAAGGCTTACGTTCTCCAGTATATTTACCTTGAAGATCTCATAATGAAGACTCGCTCTCCTGAAACTCGAAGTGAGTCCATAGGTGACAACGCCCGTTGCGAGAACTACTCCACCAACAAATCCTCCACCGGGGCTTATGTGACCGTTTATCACAACATATAGGAAGAGCGTTATGGACAGTGCAGCCAGTCCACCGCTGTAAACAGTAACCGTTCCGAATACCTGCTGACCCTCGTCGCTATTAACGGGAAGCGAAGTAAAAAGGCTTGCAACACCAAATGCAGTTATCGTGAAGACTATTATCTCGAAAATAGTGTCATAGAGTCTTGTTTCAAGATAAACGCTTGTGACTAAATTGGGCACGTTTACTCGATTCACTATTTCTTCGATCGGCTCTGGAATACTGCCGAACGGATCAAAGGAAAAAAGAACGATCATGAAGATGGTTATCAGAGCTATGATTCCCGCGATCTTCACAGATACCGCCCCACAATCTCCTCAATGTTTCCCGAAGATCTTATGAACTCCAGTCCTTCAAGGATATCCTTTTCGAGATCAGGTGAATTCGTCGATACGACAAAGACATAGCTGCTCTTTCTCAGAAACTCAGGCGTTGGAGAAAGGGAGTTTCTGCTCAAGTGCTTCAGTCTCACAAAATCGATTTCCTCTCCATTGCACAGGAAGATCGAAGTTTCCAAATAGGGAATGCCCTTCGTCCTGCCGGTAACATCGTCTTCTGTAAGCGCTCCGCAAATCAAATCTATATCATGGTTCTCTATCGCTATCAATGCCTCTTCCTTGCTGGAAAACTTCACAGGTTCGAGATGATAACCCTCTTTCTCATCGACAAGCTGGATTATCTCCCACTCCAGACCCCTGAATCCAGAGGGTGTCTCTTCAATCATCGACGGTACCTCGACAATGCCGAGACGAACACGGCGCTGCTTCTTGAGCGCCATTATGTAGACGATCAGAACAAGGGCTACCCCGACCGAAAATTGAGTCATGGCAACATCCGGTGCTCCAATTATCATCATTATTATGGCTGACAGAGAACCGACAATCCCAAACCAGATTACGCTTTGGAAATTGGTTTTCGATGAAAGGACTATTATCGCACTGACAATATATAAAGAGCTGATTGCGACTATGACAAAGCTCATTTCTCTCTTCCCCCTGAGTTTATGAAAGCTCTTGCAATAACGTGTGTCACGAGAGGTCCCGTAACCATTAGAGCAACTATGAACGCGAGCATTTCAATTATCGTCAGGAGACCGAAGAAAAACGCCGAGATCACTAGGAATATCAGGCCAACCGTATCGGCTATGGTCAGGAAATGAAGTGTACCAATTATCGTGTGTGCAAAAACCGCCCTGAGAGTACCGGCAACAACGAAGAAAAGCCCAGGGATCAGAATTATGTAGGCGATTATTTTCATCATCTGCGCACTCCCATATAATAAGCTGCGATAATCGTTCCGCTTGTGTTGAGTATAAGGAATAGAAGAGCAACACTCGAGATGAAATCGACGCTTGTTACCATCTCAATGAAAATTATACCTATTAGAAGTCTTGTGGAGATAGCAGAATAAGCCACAAGAAGCCTCCAGGGATTACTGCCTGCGGCGAACCACACAAGCATTACAATGGAGGAGATAGTTGCAGCCATGGTGATGTAAAAAGTCACTTCTTCACCTCATGAATCAGCAATCCTTCCCTGTCTTTCGAGATGACTATTTCCTCAGGGGTCATCGTTATAGAGATGATCTTGCCAAACTCCACAATTCTGTTTTCCGGAGATTTCTCACTCCTGACCGTGAAGACGGGTCTTGAGAAGATAAGTCTGAACGCTTGAAATACGGCTATTGGCAAGGCAAGAATAATCTTGAAAGCCGTGGCAAAAACGGGGCCGGAACGAATGAGTCTAGATGATATATATTGAGGAAGAACGGAAACTAACACTCCCGAAACTACTGAGGCCAGAGTGAATCTGCCAAAAAAAGTGATCCACAAAAAGAAAGAGATTGTGAAAATCATCTAGTCCCACCTCAGAGGTTTCGCCCTGTAGCCTTCATTCGACTCGAAGTGCTGCATCCAACCGGTGAGGCCAAACGCATCTATCACGTTCAGCGCGTGATCGTACTCTTCTTCCGAAATTCTTCTCGATAGCTCATAGTATTCTCTCGCCCTGTAAACAGGTCGATACTGTGACATAAGCGATATGGGAACGGATGAAGATAATTCAAAAGCAACAAACTCCGCCATTTCTTCAGTGCCTGCTATTCCTTCAGGTAGAACAAGATGTCTGACGATAACTCCTCGCATGTTTTCTTCTCTGAAAGAGCCTGTTTGCCTGAACATCTCCTTAACTGCCTTCTTTGTGACAGTCCAGTAGTCGGGAACAAGGGAGTATTTCTTTCCAACCTCATCGTCGGTGTATCTTATGTCTGTGAGGTATATGTCCACGATTCCATCGAGAAGCAGCAGTGTACTCACTTCTTCATAGCCGCTTGTGTTGAACACTACCGGAAGAGAAAAGCCCTCCTTAAGAGCAAGTTCGTAAGCTTTGAGAAAGCCATACAGATTTGGAGTCGGAGTGACGAGATCGATGCAAGCGGCCCCTTCCTCCTGAATCTTCATAAAGTGTCGTGATAGCTCTTCAAAAGAAAAGACCTTGCCTGAATTCTTCTGACTGAAGGCGAAGTTTTGACAGTAGAGGCAGCTCATTGAACAGCCACTGAAAAAGATCGCACCTGCACCGCCTTCCTTCACCAAAGGTGGTTCTTCCCCGAAGTGGAGAACAGTTGCCGAGACTCTTGGTTCGATCCTTTGCATGCAGAAACCAGGAACCTCGAACCTGTTTATACGACACTTCTTGGGGCACAGGTCACACGAGTGCAGCCTTTCACGAGTGTTTTCTATTGCTTTTTGCACTTTGACAAGTCTTTCTGCGTTTGAATCCATCCAACCCATTCCTTTTCTTCACTCTTGAGAGTTGACGGAAGACCGTCAGCTGAGATTAGTCACGCAAATTCGAGTCTACGGTAACTGAGATTGCGTTTGGGCTATGGAAGAGAAAAGGAACACTTCGAACAAGTTCGCCTAACCATCAACCCATAACGCACAACCAATCTAACTCGTCCTGAGAGTCTTACACCCCTTAATCTGAACTTGTTTCAGCATTGCGCCCCCAAGAACCGCTGTGCGCTTAAAAGGGGAGAACCCGCTGAGCGCTGAACCAAAGAATCCGTCTGAACTTGATTCAGAATCTCGATGATGTTCTCTTGTTGAATGTCAGTAACGAGCTTACTTCATTGCCATTAGAACAGGTCTCCTTTCTTTTTCTTGCAACTTGCATCTAGGAACTCACAACCGTTCTTCTCGGAGAACGGTGAACCGCTCAACGGAGAACCGGTTTTCTTTCTCTTCCGACCTCCAACCACCAACCCCTAACCTCGTTTTTGTGTTTTCTTCTTACAACTCACAACTTGGAACTTGCAACTGGTTTTTTGCTCTTCCGACCTCCAACCACCATCCTCAAACCCCGGCCTTTACAACTCACAGCTTGCAACTTGGAACTGATCCTTTGGTCTTCCTATCCCCACTGCTACCCGCAACTCCGGTCTTCATTCTTCGTCGGGATAGAAGGTTATCTTCGCTCCCAGTGTTCTCAATTTCTCCTGAAACCTCTCATACCCTCTGAAGAGATGGGTAACGTTGTTAATTATTGTTTCTCCATCGGCCGCCAGTCCTGCTATCACAAGTGCAGCGCCGGCTCTTATGTCAGGGGCTACGACCTCTGCTCCACTGAGTTTATCGACGCCGCATATGTTAGCGTGGCTACTCGATACTTTGATTCTTGCTCCCATTCGATTTAGTTCATCTACGTATCCAAATCTGTTTTCAAAGACGTTCTCCTCTATAACGGATGTGCCTTCGACCGTTGCCAGCACGGCAGTTATTATCGGCTGGAGGTCAGTAGGAAATCCAGGGTATGGTTCCGACGATATTCTTACCGGCTTCAGCGGTCCCTTCCAGAAGGCGTGCAAATAGTCTTGGTCTTTCTCTATACCTGCTCCCATCTCCTCAAGAATACTCAGGAGAGAAATCAGGTGGTCCGACCTTGTTCCGTGAATCTTTACGTCGCCTTTGGTGGCAATTGTTCCAAGGAGATAAGTGCCCGTTTCAATTCTGTCGGGAATAACCGAGTATTCCGATCCATGGAGATTTCTAACTCCGGTAATCTTTATGGTAGGTGTCGAGGCACCGGCAATCTGTGCGCCACACGCATTAAGGAAGTTCTGGAGATCCGATATTTCTGGCTCGCGGGCAGCATTCTCAATCGTTATCTTGCTTCCCTCCATTAGAGCCGCCGTGGTCATGAGCTGCTCGGTTGCACCAACACTGGGAAAGGGGAGCGCATAGACAATCTCTTTTTCAAAACTGTTGGGAATGACGGCCATGACGTCTCCATGTTCCTCCGTTATTCTGAAACCAAAGGCCTCGAGACCCTTCAGATGAAAGTCGACGGGACGCTGACCGATGTTGCAGCCACCGGGTTTTCCTACCTTTGCCCACCCGCAGATCATGGTAAGAGGGCCAATTATATTGAATGAGGCCCTCATTTTCTTTACAAGCTCATACGGAACGTTTCCCACTAGTATTTCCCCTGGCATTACCGTTACCGTCTCGTTTTCGAATGAGACTGTCTTTCCAATCTGCTGAAGTATGGAAATCATTGTTTGAACATCGCGCAGTTCAGGGACATTTTTTATTACTACCGGTTCTTCGATCATGACAGTCGCTGCCAGAATAGGCAAAACTGAATTCTTGGAGCCGCTTGCCTTTATCTCGCCTTTGAGACTTGTGTTTCCCATAACAACGAGCTGGCTCATAATAACCCTCCAATCATCTTATCGTGTGAAAAAGACTTGACCGCACTATTATTCTATCAGAGGAAGAGGTTGCAAGAATGTCCATAGAATTCAGAGACTTTATTGACGCATTGCCTTTTTGTACGTGCGAAGCCGTATTCTAAGCTCTGCAACTTCACCCGTACGATCGGGCATGAACTCTCCCGCGCTTGACGGATCAGGTTCGCTCTGGCTGATCAGGAATCCTTCCTCGGATATTGACATCTCTTGAGGAAGAAATGGTGGGGCCGGTTCCAAGTCTTCTTCTGGGAATCCTCCGCAAGGTATCTTTCTTATGAACGGCTTGCAGTCTTTTTTGAAGATATCCAGGTCGGACTTTTCCCAAATACTTCCCAACGATCCTTTCTGTTCTCAAGTGCATCGCTGGCTGGGACCAAAATGATTGGGCTCATTCCCAGAAGTTTTTCGATCACAATTCTGGTGAAGATAGAAGTTGGTTTGCTGCCTTCATTGCTATTGGTAAGGATAGCCGCCGAAAGGTTTAGATCGAGAAGTATTATCAGCAAGGAAATCTGACCGTTGGCCCGGCACCCATGCTGCAGACTTTGACGCCTTCAATCTCCTCAACGAACCATCCTAGAGCAACTCTGGAGGCTGGAGAAGCGTCGATTCTTCCCGTGGTCAGGGCCTCAAATGAGTCTTCACTTATGATTCCAGTCTTTTGGGGGACGATTCAGCAAAGTAAAATGCAGAATACTTAAGCAAATTCTCGGCGTTGGTAACGATTCCACCTGCCGGATGCATAGCTCTGTCTATATGCCAAGGTTGTGCAACAGATATCTTCTCCTTCTTGACATGATGGCCGACGGCAAACCGTTCGGTAATGACCTATTCGGGAGAGAAACGGATCTTATCGAGATCGAGAGGTTTTGAAACCAATTCATTGATGGCTTATTCGAAGGGCTTTCCGGTAACCACTTCGATGACCCTGCCTGCGACATAGAAACCGGAATTGCAGTAGGAAAGAATCATTTCCGGGGGGATTGATCTGTGGAAGTGTCAATATGCTGTTAACCATGTTTCCCATAACATTTTTGCCAAAACGGAAATCCTTGAAGTAATCTCCCTTCCCCCGATGATTGTGTAAGAAGATGCCTCATTGTCAAACTCTTTTCGGCCTCTCCGTCCGAGAGCTTGAAGTTGGGTTAATAATCGCGTAAAGGTCTGTCAAGATCAAGTCTGCCGCGGTCTACCAATCTAATTACTGCAAGAACGCCGAACCTCTTAGTTATAGAGGTAATCTGGAAGAAAGTGTCCTCATTCACTTTCAGTGGATTGCTGAGGTTCGTGATGCCATAAGAGGCAGGATCGACAGTTTCTCCGAAGCGAATTCTACATGACAGGCCCGGTATCTTGCTTATGCAACAACCTCTTCCTGTTTGGCCACCATATTGGCAAAGCCGTTTCTCAAAGATTCACGAACACCTCCCTTAGGCATTATATCCGAAGTGTGTTTAAGGGAGACAATCTCTGGAATTACCGTTTAGTCTAATATAGAATTGCAGTGAGGTGACTAAAATGGCAAAGTTGAATCTGTCGGACCTGCTAATACCGATGAGCAAAAGGGTTAAGTTCGAAGAAAAGATAGGGCTCGTTCTTTCGGGGGGAGGAGCGCGTGGCGCTTATCAGATCGGAGTATGGAAGGCCTTGAAAGACTGTGGGATCGAAATTGGGGGAGTTTACGGAACCTCCGTTGGCGCGATAAATTCCATGGCTATTGCCATGGACAATTTCGAAGATGCAAGGCAACTGTGGCTGAAAATCGATTTTGACAAAGTTGTGAAAGACGGCCCCGACGGAAACCTAATCGAAAAAGCCCTCGCTGCCTTGAAGAGCCGTGGTTTCGATCCTGCACCTCTCAGAGAGAACTTTGGTCGACTTCTTAAAGAAGAATTAGTACGAAAGGCGAAAATCGATGTTGGAATCGTCACCTATTCTCTTAGCAATATGCAACCCAAGGAGCTATTCCTAGACGATATTCCAGAAGGAAAGTTAGAAGATTATATACTTGCCAGCGCAAATCATCCGGTCTTCAAGAGAGAAGAAATTGGTTCAGAGAAATTCATCGACGGAGGAATATACAGGAATATCCCTGTAAACATGGCTCTTAGCAGAGGCTTCAAAGAGATTATCATTGTGGATCTTGGTCCAAAGAGAATAAGGGATGTGCTTACCCTCACTTCGCTTAAGAGATTGGAGGAAGTAAAGTATCTGGTTATCAAGCCGCGCGAGTTCTATGGAGACGTTCTCGATTTCGACCCTGATATCGCAAGAAACTTCATGAGAGAAGGATATCTTGATTGTCTAGATGAGCTGGGATATTTGAACGGCGAGGAGTACTTCGTCTTCGCCAAGCATGACGCAATTGCGCGTGCGCTGTTTTCTCTTCCTAAGAAGAAGAAAGAGGAGGCCAGGGTGATCTTTGGAGTTGAACCGTGGCAGAGCGAATCTACTCACCATTTCTATTACGGCCAGCTCATGCCGGTTCTTCAGGATCACTTTGGTATCTTCAATCCTGTTGAAACATGGGTACGACTGCTAGAAGACCTTGCGCGTTATCTTGAACTGGAGAGGCTTGATCTTTATTCCCTCTACAGCTTTACAAAGGAGATTCTCTCAAGTCGTAACGTTGGAGTTGAAGGAAGAAACTACAACGATATTTCCTGTGAAAGCATACTGAACTTCCTTGAATTTCTCGTGAAAAACTCGGATCTAGAAAGTCTTGAAGACCGTGAATTCAATGTGTTTCGGGAAGGGTTCTTGTCATTAACCAATCTCAATGACTAGATGAAAAAGGTCCGGTTTTGCCGGACCTCACTAGCTTAAGGGTTTAGATCTAGTAGTTCTCAACGAAAAGTTCGAAGTAAGCCTTTGGGTGTTTACAAGCCGGGCACTGCTCCGGAGCTTCCTTAGCTTCGAGAATGTAGCCGCAGTTTCCACACTTCCAGAGAACCTTTTCTTCTCTCTTGAATACCTTACCGGTTTCGACGTTTTCCAGTAGTTTTAGATAACGGGCCTCGTGTCTGCTCTCTACTTTTGCTATTTGTCTGAAGCTATTAGCGACATCCAAGAAGCCTTCCTTTTCTGCGACATCGGCGAAAGTTGGGTAGAGTTTGGTCCATTCCTCGTTTTCTCCAGCGGCGGCCGCCTTTAGGTTTTCTTTTGTTCCTCGTAGATCCACTGGATAGTCGGCGTCGACATGTACCATAACGGGTAATTCGTCTTTCATACCGTCGATAATGTGTTTGAAAAAGACTTCCGCATGTTCCTTCTCGTTGTCGGCGGTTTCCTTGAAGATTGTCGATATCTGTTCAAAGCCTTCTTTCTTCGCCACAGATGCATAGAAAGTGTATCTGTTTCTAGCCTGTGATTCACCGGCAAATGCCTTCATGAGATTTTCAACAGTCTCTGAGCCTTTGAGATTCACAATTTCACCCCCGAATATTGGATGAGGTACCGAGTATTGATAGTTGATTGATGACCTGACGAAGAGCTTTTTCAAAACAATTATAGTACAGATTTGATTACAATCACGAATTTCTCTAAAAATGATGAGTTAAAGGTTTCTGTTCATAGCGGCCTATTCCGATTTCTCGTCTTTGTTATTCAGGCTTTCATTAAATTCCTTAGAGGAGTCGATCCCGAAGTTCTCGTCTTCGACATTGCCAGAGGGTTCTACATGGACATGGACATCGTAGACATTTTTGTGATCTTCTTTTATAGAGGCCTCGACTTTTTTTGCAAGAGAATGTGCCTTCTTTACCGACATATCCGGGTCTACTTCAATATCTAGATCTACGAGGTACTTATAACCCATTTTTCTCACTCTGACTTTATGAGGATTTTGAACACCCTGAACCCTTTCTATCGAATCGAAAACTACCTTGTAAATGTCGTCTCCAGGTTTGAGCCCGTCCATCAGCTCGTAATTGGTCTCCCAAAAGACCTCTATGGAGGTCTTGATTACCAGAGCAGATACTGCCAACCCTACGATCGAATCCACTATCTGCAGGCCAGTAATTCCCACGAAGATCGAGCCTCCCAGTACAGATAGCGAGATGACGATGTCCAGTTTCATGTTCGTTGCATCGGCTATGAAGACCGATGAATCAATCTTCTTTCCTATTCCCAGCTTATAACGATATAGAAAATACTTCGCAGCAGAGGAGATGGCTGCCACCACAATTACCAGAGCGATATTCTCAACAGAGGATCCGCCGCTGAAGAGCTTCTGAATGGAACTAACGGCCAGTTGTGCTCCGGCAAAGAAAATAACCATGGATACGATTTTTGAGGCAACGGCGTCTGCCCTTTCGTGACCGTACGGGTGCTGCGCATCAGGCGGCTTGTTTGATACGGACGTAGAGATCCAGGTAATAACCGAGGTCAAAATATCCGTAGTCGAATCTACTCCGTCGGCCAAAATAGCCATACTTCCGGTGAAGAAACCGGTAAGAACCTTCAGCACCGCGAGCGCTGCATTTCCGGTCACCCCTATTATTGAGCCTCTTCTTGAAAGCACCATTCTGTCTTCGGTCATTCAGTCACCTCGATTGCGCTCGAGAAACCTCCAAGGTATCTCTTGCCGCGATACCTACCCAAAGAGCCGTTGATGATCTGAAGATTAGAAACGTCTTCTAAAGCGACACGTCTTTTCCCGAGATTGTGATAAATGTACGCGCTCCGGCTTTCTCCAACGACTCTTAAGATTACCAGGTTTTCTCTTCGTTTCAAGCCTCTCATAGTTGCCAACCTCAGCCAGGAGTTGTTCTTCCTGAATTCAAGTATAGCCCTGAATCTCTCGAAGTAGCTCCCATCTACAGCTTTTTGTGCTTCCAGAGACCTGCCGCTGTGAGGATGATTCTTCCCGAGCGCTTTCCATTCGGTTTGACCTGGACCGTAGCCGTTCTCGAACCACAGGAAGGGTTCAAGTTGCTCTTCGTTGAAATACGTATTGTAGACCCCTTCCATTCCAAGTTCTTCGCCATAATAGAAGAATGGCACTCCGGGAAGAGACAACAAGACCGACATTGCCAGAAGAGAGAGTTTCTCGTCACCGTCCATAACCGATACGAGACGACTCATGTCATGATTTGTCAGGAAAACTCCAGACTCATAGCTACGCTTCGACCTGAAAGATCTATTGAGATCAGTCCTCAAAGACTTCACTAGGAGTTCTGGGTCTCTTGTCGCAACGGAAGTTTTCAAGTTCTCGGCAAGGGGAAAATTGAATCCAATTCCAAAGATCGCGGAGTACAGGTCTACTATTTGCGCATCGTCCCACACTTCACTCACAAATATCGAATTTGGAGAAATCGATCTGCAGTGTGCCGTCATCTCCTTCCAGAAAGCGATGTTTCTGCTGTGCTGGTACTCGCAGATGCCTTTTTCAAGAGAAAAATCGAAAATGTGCTTTGCAGCATCGAATCGGAATCCATCGAATCCTACGGATAACCAGAATGTAAGGACCTCCTTCATCTGCTGCCACAGGGAAGAAGACTCATAGTTGAGATCAGGACTTCCAGGTCCGAACAATGTGTAGACCCACTGTCCCGAGTAGTTTGTCCATACCTGCTCTCCGTCCCAATGTCTCCTAGCCTTCAGCCACTGTTCGTCTTTCAGAAAGAGATACCAGTCTCTGTATGGTTTTTCTCCATCCAAGGCCTTCAAGAACCATTCATGATTTGGAGAGGTGTGATTCATCGGAAGATCCAGTATGACCTTCAAATCTAGTTTGTGCGCTGATGCCAGAAAGTTTCTCAAATCCTTCAGAGTTCCATAGATTGGGTTGACACTAAAGAAATCGATGACACTGTAGCCATGGTAAGATGGCGAATGAAGAATCGGCAAAAGCCAGATTCCTTCAATACCTAAATCCGCAAGATAGTCGAGCTTCCGCTCGGCTCCGATAAAATCACCAATTCCATCGCCATTGCCGTCACAGAATGACCTCAGATAGAGTTCGTAAAACACTCGAATCCCTCCCGAATTAGTCGGCCGAGTAATTGGACTGACTTACGAGAACTATTGTTTCCCCTTGAATCATAGATCTTACCATAGTTATCGGACAGTGCATTGTGTTAAAATCTTCTCTGTTCCGGGAGGTGTGGCTAGATGCTGATAAAGGAAATTCTGAGTAAAGGTGAACAGATGAATGCAAGCGACATACACTTAACCTCAGGTGAAAACGTCATATACAGGGTCGACGGTGAGTTGATTCAAGACAAACTGTTGACCGACGAAATAATGATGAAGAAGATAACGACAGAACTTCAAGAGATATCAGAGATTAAGTTACAGGATTCGGAAAGTAAGGAGATTGACTTTTCTTTTGGGTTCAGCTCTTTAAGGGTAAGAGGAAACTACTTCTATTCAAATAAGCTTCCCGTAGTCGCTCTGAGGTTAATCCCGAAAACAATCAAGACTCTTGAAGATCTGGGTTATCCGCCGTTGTTCAAGGAATTCTGTAAACCAGATAAGGGCCTCGTGCTTGTTGCAGGACCGACCGGAAGTGGAAAATCGACTACTCTTGCCGCAATGCTTGAAAACATCAACAGAACGAGACATGTTCATTTGATCACCATAGAAGATCCGGTAGAATACGTTTTCGAACCAAAAAATGCCCTGATCCATCAGAGGGAACTCGGATCGGATACGAAATCGTTCTATAATGGACTGAAATATGCATTGAGGCAGGACCCCGATGTCATTCTCGTTGGAGAGATGAGAGACAGCGAAACGATGGAACTTGCCATGACTGCTGCTGAGACAGGCCATCTTGTATTCTCGACAATCCATACAAATTCCGCCGCTACCACACCCGAAAGAATAGTGGGAGTCTTTCCGCCTCATCAGCAGAACCAGGTAGCTATGCAGCTTGCCAATACTCTGCTGGCGGTAATATACCAAAGATTGCTCAGGAGGAGGGACGGTAAAGGAAGAATCGCGGTTATCGAGATAATGGTAGTGAACCAGGCTATCCGAAATCTTATAAGGGAGCAGAAATTCCACCAAATAGAATCTATGATGCAGGCCGGGATAAAGTATGGAATGGTCACCTTTGATGATGCGTTGATGGATGTTTTCAAAAAGGGAATAATCGACAAGGACCAGCTTCAGGATTACGCAAGGGACCCCAATGCAATGCTCAGGAGGGCCTTCTAATGGATTTAGGCAAGATAATGGAAGTCTTCAGGGAGAGATTCAAGGAGGTCGAGAAGGAACTCTCAAAACCCGAAGTTGCTTCAGACCCGGACAAGCTTATGGAATACGGGAAGAAACATGCAGAGCTCTCTGAGATCATTAATCTTTATAGCGAAATAGACTCGATGAAGGGCGAACTTGAGGAATGGCATGAAATGAAGGCTACCGCAGAAGAGAACGAACAGGAAGTGATCGCGAATACAATATCCGATCTCGAGAACAGAATCGCAAGAAAGGAGCTTAATCTAAAGGGACTTCTCGTCCCCGATCTAGCAGATGAGAGGAATATTATTATTGAGATAAGGGCCGGTACAGGTGGAGAAGAGGCTGCGTTGTTCGCTGCCGATCTCTTCCGAATGTACACCAGATATGCAGAACGAAACAACTGGAAATCGGAGATAATCGATTCAAATGAGACGGATATCGGTGGATTCAAGGAAGTCATCTTTCAGATAAGAGGCAGAAGCGTATTCAGTAAACTGAAGTATGAAAGCGGAGTCCACAGAGTCCAGAGAGTGCCGACGACTGAATCGGGGGGAAGAATCCACACGTCTACTGCGACGGTAGCGGTGCTTCCAGAAGTAAGCGAAACAGAGGTCAAAATCGACCCTGCCGATCTCAGAATCGACACGTATCGCTCTTCAGGCGCCGGAGGCCAGCACGTAAACAAGACCGATTCCGCCGTAAGGATAGTCCATGAGCCTACAGGAATAGTGGTTGCCGTGCAGAAAGAGAGATCTCAGCATCAGAATAAAGCTAGAGCGCTCGAGATTCTACGTGCAAGGCTGTATGAAATGTACAGTTCTAAAGCAGAGAATGAGATTACTGAGGCAAGAAGGACGCAAATCGGTACCGGTGAACGAAGCGAAAAGATAAGAACTTACAACTTCCCTCAAAACAGGGTAACTGATCACAGGATAAATTTTACAAGCTACAGACTTCTTTATGTGATGGACGGAGATCTCGACGAGCTCGTGACGGAACTTTCCGCTGCAGATATAAACAAGCGGCTGGAATTACTTCACAAGAAACTGATCGGTTAAAACAACTTCAGTTCCAATGGAGAATCGAATGAAAAGCAAAAAGCCTTTAAAGACAAATGCCACTAGAATCTTGGATGGGCTTGGGATTGAATATGAGATTCTAGAATACGAAGTCGACGAACACGATCTGAGTGCCGAGAATGTTGCATCGAAGCTGGGCTTGTCCCCTTCGCGAACCGTGAAAACTATTGTCTTGAAGGGTGACAGAAGCGGGGTCTTTGTCTGTTGTCTCGGCGGTCATAGAGAGATCGATATGAAGAAGCTTCCAGAGATCACGGGTGACAGGAATATCGAGACGGTTTCTTCAGAAAGTCTCCTGACGCTTACAGGATATGTGAGGGGAGGAGTGTCGCCTCTCGGGATGAAGAAGAGCTTCAAGATTCTCGTTGATAAAGAAGTTTTGAATGAAGAAAAGATATCCGTGAGTGCTGGCAAACGAGGTCTTCAGATCTGGTTGAGACCGACTGACCTTGTCTGCGCAACTAATGCCAGTGTTGTCGCCTTTTCCAAAGAAAAGCATCAGACGTTGTAATGGTATCCGAACAATGCTTCTTCAAATCTTGAAAAGTATTACAAGGACCGAGACCAAACCAAAGAAAAGCGCCAACAACAACAAAACAGTAGTAATTTCCAAATCATTTCTCTCCCTTCAGATTTCTGTCAATCAATTCTACAATTTCCCAGGTGCTCAGAGAAGGGGTTAAGATTGATCTGTTCTGCAAGTACTGAAAGGCATTGTAAAATTGAATATAAAGGACGGTGATAAAATGTATATCCGCTCTGGTGATCCAGTGAGAACAATAATAAAAATTGTCGGTGGAATAGTGTATGTTGTTGGAATAGGTTTGATAATATTCAGTTTTGCCAGTTTCTTTCTTGCTCCTTACTTGAGTCTGGTCTTCGGTGGCGTGATTGTGTTTCTGGTACTGGGTTTCATTGCGACGACACTGGGGAGAATGCTTCTTGCAATGGCGAAGACAAAGAGCTTCTCCGGCCCCGTAAGTGAACAGGAACCGGTTAGAGGTCGAGAGCTTAAGGAAGATAAGACCTATGACTACACATTTGTCTCAGATAGAGAAGCGAGAATTGAGAAGACCAAGAGCAAGAGTTATTCCAGATGTCCCGAATGCGGTGCGGAAAATGAGGACAATGCAACCAAATGCTCGAACTGCGGCGCTTCTCTTGTAGGTTACAAGAAATGCAGTCTTTGCTACATGCTGAATAAGAAAGAGAATCGATTCTGCAAGAACTGCGGACACGATTTCACGCTTGACTGAGTTAAGAGAGCATACCGCCCTGCCGGGTATAAGAGCCGTCCTTTGAGAAAACGGTTCTTCGTTCTGACGCTACGCGTCCAGGTTCTTGGTTCTTCGTCAGGGATTCCGTCCACCGAGAGGATCAAAACCAGATCCCGAAACAATTTCGGGATGACAGTGTATGGAGATTTCAAAACGTCGCATCCCGTCATTCTGAACTTGATTCAGAATCTCTCGTTTTTTCGTTTTGACCAAGAACGAAGATGTTTTATTTGGAGGACGGTTAACCGTCCAACGGAGAACCGGTTTCACTTCGATCTTTCCGACCACTAACCTCCTACCACCAACCACGGTTCCTGAAAAAACCCAGATCCTTAACAGGAGCGCTTCAGGATGACGAAATAAGTTGGTTCTGATCAGATGGCTTTGAATTGCTTCTTTAGGACTGGGTCAATCTCTTTTTTGCTCCTGACCAACCCCCAACCTCCTACCTCCGACCACTTGCGTACGCCCAGATCCCGAAACAAGTTCGGGATGACCCTGAACAGAGACCCCAAACAGGAGCCCTGAACAAGAGCATTTCAGGGCAGGCTCTACGGGATGACAATCTTAGGTGATTCTGTAGGGGCGAACGGCGGTTCGCCCGAAGAGGAAGCCCTCTCAAAGACGCAAGGCCTGTTTCGCGGGCAGAAGAGCCTCTTTAAAGAAACCGTTGAAGCCGAAGACTACGTTGCCCGTCCACGGTCCTCCTTCCTCCGAGAAGATTACCCGAAACGTGGGGACAGGTTTTCCGGTGTCCCCCCCTAGTGCATCTTGCATTTGCTGTTGGCTCTCACGGAGAACCATTCAACGGCCAACCAGTCCCTTTGCTCTATCCAACCCCCAACCCGCTATCCCCAACCACGGAAAGCACCAGATCCCGAAACAAATTCGGGATGACAGTGTTAGGCGATTACGAAAACGTCACATACCGTCATCCTCAAGAAACCCGTCCTTCGGGAAGAACGGTTATTCGTTCCCACGCTGTGCACCTAGGTTCCTGGTTCTTTGTCCAGAATTCCGTCATGAACTCGTTTCAGCATCCCGGCAGGCTTACCGAAAACATCACATTCCGTGACAGCGTCCTGTAATTCTTAAGAACACACCAAACCGTCATTCTGAACTTGTTTCAGAATCTCGATGCTCTCTTCTTGAATGTCAGTAACGAGCTTACTTCATCGTCCTTTAGAAAAAGGTTTTCTTCTTCTCCTTACAACTTGCATCTTGGAACTTGCAACCGTTCTTTTCTGAGAACGGAGAACCGCTCAACGCTCAACCAGTTTCTCTTGATCTTCCGACCCCAACCACGGCTTCTCGAAAGACCAGATCCTGAACAGGAGCGCTTCAGGATGACGAAATAAGTTGTTTCTGATCAGATGGCTTTGAATTGCTTCTTGAGGACTGGGTCAATCTCTTTTTTGCTCCTGACCAACCCCAAACTGCTACCCGCAACCCCGGTCTTCACAAGAGACAGCCCCTTCGACATTGATCTCTAAAGTAGAATTCTTCCAGATTATTGTATAATTTGATTAATGTAAACATTATCTCTTTCTTCATTAGTATTTGCCATTTGGGCGGTGATGCTACGAATGTCTTCAAACATATTTGTTGTAACCGGTATGTCCGGAGCCGGAAAGTCATCGGCAATCGATGTACTTGAAGATTTCGGGTTCTTTTGTATGGACAATGTTCCACCTTCAATAATCGAGGAACTTGTAAACATTATCGGTGCACAAGAAATCGACAAGAGTGCGGTTGTTATCGATATCCGTACGGCCAAGAAATTTGGCGGTATTGATGAAGTGAATCAAAGCCTCAGCTCACTGAAGCAAAAAGGACTGGGTATTGTTTCAATATTCCTCGATGCAGAAGATGATGTACTTTACTACAGATACCAGAAGACCCGTAGAGCCCATCCCCTGCAGGAAGAGACAGGTCTCGAAGAAGCAATTCAGAAGGAAAGAAGCATTATGGATCCATTCAAAAAGAACTGTGATCATGTGATAGATACGTCAAGAATGGATATAAAAGAAATGAAGGAGGCAATCGTCTCTATTATCAGAGGGAAGGGTTACAAACTGCCTCCGATGAGGGTTGAGATAGAGAGTTTCTCATACAGTGAAGGGATTCCTCACGATGCTAACCTGATCTTCGATGTGAGATTCCTTCCTAACCCATACTATTATGAGGATCTCATTGAACTGACAGGAATGGACAAGAAAGTGAAGGATTATCTGGAGACCTACCCTGAGATAGAAACCTACTTCTCGACCGTTTTGAAACTCTGCAGGATGACGATTGAAGGTTTCGCCGGAAGCGGCAGAAACTTCATGAAGATAGCTGTTGGCTGCACGGGCGGCAAACACAGATCTGTCTATATTGCAGATCGTCTGTTCGAGGAGCTTAAAACGGACAGTTTAAGGCTCTCACTTGATCATAGAGAGCAAAAGGTTCACAAAGACAATTCATGATCCATACTTTTTTCATCTCTTAGCGGTGTCTTATGAGGTTGAGGAACATCAAGGTGTTTTATTTCTTATGAAAAGCTTTAGGTAATGGAGTTTAATCTCAGGAAGCAGTGAAATTTCTTCTCTCCTTCTTACAGATCCCTTTGATAGTATTCCTGCCCATTGCCGCACAGCCGTAGAGATTTGTTCCACCTATGGAGTGTCCTATCACAAAGAAGTTCTTGAGGCTTTTCAGCGTCATCGGTTTGTTGAGGAATCCTTTGAGGGTGTCTCTCAATCGAAAATCCTCTTTACTCCCGTATCCCCGGGCGTTTGACGTGAATCTCTGTGTAGTAATAGGTGTTGCCACATCGGTCACTTCGACGGCTTCTCCGATACCGGGAATGAATCTTTCAATGGCCTCGATTGTTCGACTGGCGATCATCGCCTTCTCTTCCTCATATTTCTTCTGATCCTTCGATAGCTCTTCCCAGTAAGAATAGTAGGTATCATACATCACTTTAATACTGGTCTTCCCTTTCGGTGCCAGTTTCTTGTCATAGCTGTAGTTAAGAACGTTGATTATAGAGCAGTTGTCGCCTGCAATTTCGATCGGTTTGTCAAGGAAGAAGGAAATGGCGTTTGGTTTGTCTGAAAGATCCATGTTCACACCGAAAGATACATGCAAAGCCATCATCATCCTGTCAATTGGCTTCGAATACATCGAGCGCAGCCGATCGGTGAGGTGTCGTTCATCTATCATTTTCATGAAAGTGTCATACCCGTACGCGTCTGAAATTACATAATTGGCGGAGATCTCCGTACCATTTTCAAGTCTCACTCCGACAACCTTTCCACTATCTTCTATGACTCTCTCCACGGCGGAGTTGTAAAGTATCTCGCCTCCAAGCGAAGTATATCTGTCCGCCACCGACTTTATGAATTCGGCCGAACCGCCGAGATATCGTCCATATCTCTTGCCCGCCGATCCCGCCATCACTCCTAGATTCAGAGTTAGTGGAATGTTTGCCCACCCGTACTGGATTACCGGGAAGAACGCTCTCAAAACAGGACTCTTGAACCTCTGCGCGAATGAAAGCATGGAGTATTTCGAAACCTTTCTATTCTTAATCAATACGGAGATATTCCTCAACCAGTCTCGGAAGCTCCAGAAGCCTACCTCCATAAGATCGGTGTTGGAAAGCCTGCGTATAGCCCTTATGTAGTCTTATATTGGCTTAGAATCCTCTGGTGAGATTCTCTTCATTTCGGCCTCAAGCTTTTCCAGATCGTAGAAGACTGTCAGTTCGTTACCCTTTTCGTCTACCGCCTTCACCAGTTCTTCGGGAAAGTAGATATCGGAAGGCATCGCTCCAATGTCTTTCCACATATTGTTAAGTGGGGTGCCTGGCTTAAGCCCCGCAAGATGACGTATGCAGCCGTCAAATATATAATCACCCTTGCCCCACGATGTACAAAGTCCTCCCGGCTTATCGGCCTTTTCAAGTATCACCGATTCAAGACCATTCATCCGGGCATAACATCCTGCAGCAAGCCCCCCAATTCCACTACCTATAATTGCGATTTTCGACATTTGCACCACCTCGAGAATCAAAAAAACCGGAAACCCAATTCCTCTGCATTGTTGAAAAGTGAACTTATCGAAGCTCCCGGGCTTCAGGCCAATTCTACCACTCCAATTTGAACATGCTCGCTTTTCAGCGCTATTGGTGAATATTGACTCAGCGACCTCTGAAAATTATCTCCGTAGCTTAAGGTAGAATTGGTTGTTATGGAGGTGATCGGATTGATGAAGATAATCTGTGTGTTCTTAGTATTGATCCTTGCGGTGTCGATGATCGGTGTAGATTTCAGTGTGGGAGTGAAGATTCATGGCCATTTTGAGCCTTTTGCGGCCGTAAATTTTGATACATGGCTTCTTGGATTTCAGGTGAAGGCAGGAGTGATCTTTGCTACAGATTCGATCGTACTAGTTCCCGGTCTCTACCTCTACAAAGACATTGCTTCGTGGAGAGTTCACGGTGGCGTCGAGGGTTTGATTCATCTTGGAGAGATGGAATGTCTAATGCTTGCCGGTGCCGGTGCTAGTTATGGATTTAAGACTGATTTCGGCAGAGTTCTCGTGGGTGGAGAACTGGGGCTTCCAATAAGCCTGCCTGGCGACTTCTTTGTTGACGCTACCATGAAGCTGGTGCCGACATTTCTCATTCAGCTTGAATTCTAGAACGAATCTACTGACCCTATGAAATGTCTTCTCGAACTAATGTCCCGCTGGTCAGTTCATTTCAGCATTGGGATACTTCAAGAGCTTAGTAGGGGCCCATGGGACAAGATACATTTCAATATCATCAATGCTGTGCCACCACAGTTTGACCCCTTCTATCTCTTTAGGGAATATGCCTTTGTCGAAATCAAAAACATATGAGGAGTGAAATTTGACATCTTTCTTTTCAACGAAGACCTTTCCATCCTTATCATACGTGACAAAATCAAACAAGAGCATGCCGCTCTCATTCTTGTCAAGCTCCAGTATTACCATCTTTCCAAGCCTATCTTCATTGGTAAGGTAGACGAGAATATCGCCATCTTTGAGCATTCGTTTCTCATTCCTCGAGATATCGATTTTTTCTGCAGTAAGTTTTACACTTAGGTTTTCTACATCCATGAAGTTGATCGAGTAGATATGATTTCTGTAAGCCTCAATCGTTGGATTTCTGGAAAGACAAGAGATTGCCAGCACAGTTACCAAAATGGCCGTTGCAATAGATCTCTTCATCTCTGAACACCTCTTTTGATCTTCTAGAATCTGTAACCTATCTTAAAGTCAAAGATCTTCCCGACCGTCTCGTTGAATTTCTGCAGAACAGTATCGACGCTTAGCTCTATGTAGTAACTGGGACTGAAGTTCATTCCAAACCCAAGTCTTAGAGGAGAAAAACCCAGCTGTAGCTGTTCGCCGAAAGCAAATGTGTGACCGATATCCCCCTTAAAATAGAAAACACCAAAATCGAGTTTCAATCCAATGTAACCATACCATGCAATTCCGGGAATTATTAATGAAGACTTCACTCCTGTATCTTCCGAAAGAGTGAACATGAGAAACGGAGTCGCCACTCCAAGGTACAAAAGTCCTACATCATAGCGCAGGTCAATACCTAGCACATCTACTCCTACGAAGCCGGAAAGAGGAGTATTTGAAAGGGATTCAGTTTTGGCTGCGACATTTATCAATCCTAAAGAAAGATTTCCAAGTAATAAGGACCCGGCGAGCAAAAGACACAGGACTAGAGCGACTTTCTTCATAGATCTCACCCCCTAAAGTTCATTGTACGTCCACTATGCAAGAAAAGAATCTGATTTTCAGACTGTTTGCTTCGCTGAAGGGAATTCTACATGAAGCTCTAATACTATCAATGTGCCCGTGTGCTCTTACCATTATCCCAGAGAAGAATTCTGGGATC
Organism: Mesotoga sp. H07.pep.5.3; assembly: GCF_002752615.1. Taxonomy (NCBI): domain Bacteria; kingdom Thermotogati; phylum Thermotogota; class Thermotogae; order Kosmotogales; family Kosmotogaceae; genus Mesotoga; species Mesotoga sp. H07.pep.5.3. Next base: position 189,468 of record NZ_AYTV01000022.1, on the reverse strand, counting down.
TAAATAAGAGTAAATAATATCAACGACAATACTCGCGAGCAGCATTACGGCAGCAATAAGAAGAACAAGACCAGAGAGCGTGAGAACTTCAAAGCTTATTGCTGCTTCCGTAAGCAGCCGTCCGATGCCGGGCCTTGCAAAAATAGTCTCAACAAATGCGAGCCCTGCGAAAAGCGAAGCGAAGAGCTCTCCTCCCACTGTAACTACAGGAATAAGCGCATTCCTTCTTACGTGAGTCAGCATGATGGTCCTTTCGCTCACACCTCGTGATCTAGCAGCCCTTATGAAGTCTTTCTTCTTCACTTCCAGTGCAGTTGCCCGGCTTATCTGAAAGACATAAGCAGAATGTACAATGAACAGAGTCAAAACAGGTTGGATTAGATTGACTAGCTGAGCCAGCAGGATATCTAGACGTAGATTAAGTATTGAGTCGATTATCAAAGAGTTGCTGTAAGTGTTCCAGTCTTTGATAAGAGAAGTGGTCAGGTTGCCAATGGGAAGCCATCCGAATATTGTGAAACTGCCGACTAGAATGAGGAGCGCCATTACATAATCGGGAGTTGCCCATCCGATTATCGAAAGGAATCCGAATACAGAATCCGTAAATCCATCGGGATGCATTGCGGCCCTTATTCCAAGTCTCGAACCGAAGAGTATTATGGGAATCAGGGCCAGTATCAGTAGTTCGAGGCTTGCCGGAAGCCTTACAAGGATCGCTTCAGAGACTCTTGAGCCGGCAGTAAGAGAGTAACCCATATCGCCTCTGAGAGTGTTTCCGAACCACTTGAAGTACATAACTACTGCGGGCCTGTCAAGCCCGTACTTTTCAATTATTCTCTGCTCGGCGTTTGGTGATTTCGAGGCGTTCCCCGTCATATAGGCTCTAAGAAGGACATCAGGCCCCATAGACCAGATCACTGCAAAGACGACAAGCGTGACTACAAAGGCGACAAGCGGCAGGAACATAAGCCTTCTGATAATGAAAGTGGCCACATCGACCCTCCTAGTTTTGGAAAACAACTTATCAAAGAGTTGAATTGCAACTTCACGTCTTTTGAGCAAAGACATTCCCGCTAGATTAGAAGCGCAATTATGATTTTAGCATCAAGGAGAGGGTGTCAGTATATTTAAAGCGCAGGACGGAAGTCCGTTGATATCACAAGTGGACTTATCCAAACAACCTCATTCTGAACTGGAAAGACAGTGACGGAAAAGCCTTAGAAAGAGTGAACGTCTAATCTTCATAGCCTGTATGTTTTGTTTCTAAAAACAGTAGAAAAAAGGGAGAGGTATCACCCTTCCCAGTTTCTAAAGGAGCCTAATCAGTCTGTTCGTACTATCCTGCTGACCCAGAACTTTATCGTCTCAAAGACCAGATCAACAATTACTACAATCGCCATCAAGAATAGAATAGCTACCAGAAGTGGGTGATCTATACTTGCCGGGTTCAAACTCAGATAGGACGCAATGTCTGGTTTGTAATCAGGTGAAACGGCCAGGAATAGAAAGACAAGGCCAAGAGTATTCGAGACGATTTTGCTGAACCGAGAGTAATTGAATATGTTGATTAAGCTGGATACTGAATCTATGACGAGCAGCCCAAAAGCAAGGAATAGTGCAAACTTGAAGGAATCTAACGCGATGATCGCGATCTCCGTGAGCTCTCCGCCGCCGAAATAGAATGGTCCATAAGTGAAAGCAAGAAAGGTTATCCCGGCCCCAACAAGAGAGCCAATTAGCACTCCTATTCTCTTGCCCATTGAGGGTGTCTTTTCTTCTCTTATGAAATATGTGAAGTGGGGAAGCTTTGCCGTAGCCTTTGCCTGCGTCACGAAGTAAAGAATCAAGCTGACAAGTCCGAAGTCAAATATGAAAGTCACTGGAAGCTGTGAGAGAAGGCTCAGTAGGTCCGTTCCCCTGAAATCAAAGATTGCGCCATTCTCGCTAAAACGAAAGCGATAAGATGAGTCCAAGATGAATTGCGAAAAGAATTCCCGTGTACATGAAGAGATAGTTCTTAAGATGAGGGGCGATGATCGGACCGCCTTCATAATACCTTGCCGCAACTTCTTCTGGTGAACCGTATTCTTTGATCGACATCGCGACTGCAGTGACGTTAATTTCTCCGTGTTCCCTCTCTGCTCTTTCCAGTACATGACTTTCAATATCTCTAAGAATCTCATCCGCTTTTCTTGGATTGGTTCCCGGTAAGAACGTTCGCACATCGTCAAGATACTTTTTCAGTCTTTCCATTTTCATTCCTCCCCAACGAAGCTTTTTAGAAGTTGTTCCTGCTCATTCCAAATTCTCAGCAATTCCTTTCTCACCTGTCGTCCAGTTTCCGATACGAAATAGTATTTCCTGGGTTTGTTCTCCTCGACTCTCCACTCGCTCGAAAGAATCTCTCTTTCCTCAAGCCTTCTTAGGAGGGGATACAAAGTGTTTTCGTCGATTGAGAAGTTCCTCTCTCCAAGTGTTTTCACGATATCGTAGCCGTACATTGGTTCGTCAAGCATAACCATGACTAAGAGTTGAATAAAGCCTCTGTTCATTTCAGTTGCCAGTTTGCCTATGTCCATAACATCACCTCTGTACTATGTTGATAATAGCATATAGTATGATACACAGTATTCTAATAACATGATAGTATCATGTGGGTTAAGAATTAATGAAATAGGAGGACGGGAATCTGCAATCTTTCATGCTGAAGAAGGAGCCATCACTGCTTCCTAGCCCAAGACCACAGTGGAAGTAAGGCTGGGCAAGAACATTTCAAGAAGTGATGCCCGGAAGAAAATCCGGGGAAGTGAGGCCGACTTCGTCGGGAAGTGATGCTCGCTGGCGCGAGGAAGAACAAAACATTAGACGCAGTGCGCCGGAAAGCATTGGCGTTCGCAATGCCCGCTTTGCGGGGAAAATACCGCTGAACGCTGTGAAGAACCGTTTTTCGTTAACCGTCCAAGATCGTGGACCCGTCCTTCGAAAGAGCAGTTGTAAGTTATCTGTTCCAAGTTGCAAGGATAAGAACCGCTGTGCCCTTAAAAGCGGAAAACCCGCTGATCGCTGTGAAGACAACGTTGTCCGTCAACGGTCCTCCGTCCCCGCCGCCGAGAGGATCAACACCAGATCCCGAAACAAGTTCGGGATGACAGTGTTAGGCGATTACGAAAACGTCACATACCGTCATCCTCAAGAAACCCGTCCTTCGGGAAGAACGGTTATTCGTTCCCACGCTGTGCATCCAGGTTCCTGGTTCTTTGTCCAGAATTCCGTCATGAACTCGTTTCAGCATCCCGGCGGGCTTTCCGAAAACGTCACATACCGTGACAGCGTCCTGTAATTCTTAAGAACACACCAAACCGTCATTCTGAACTTGTTTCAGAATCTCGATGCTCTCTTCTTGAATGTCAGTAACGAGCTTACTTCATCGTCCTTTAGAAAAAGGTTTTCTTCTTCTCCTTACAACTTGCATCTTGGAACTTGCAACCGTTCTTTTCTGAGAACGGAGAACCGCTGAACGCTCAACCAGTTTCTCTTGATTTCCCAGCCCCCGACGCCGGTCTTACAACTCACAACTTGCATCTTGGAACTAATCTTGGTTTTCACATTCTCTTTTCGGCTATCGAAACATGAGTTAAAGTAACTGGACATTCCTCTGCACTAAGAACTACTTCCCAGTTCTTTCCTCCGTCTTTTGTGCGCAGTATCTTTCCGAACTGCGGGTATCCGGCCGATGAGCCGACAACCAACGCGTTATTCCTGTCGAGAGCATCTATTCCTAACAGAAAGGAATTGCTCGTTCCTGCCGGAGGCTGCTCCTCCCAACTTATTCCACTGTTTTCAGTAAGGATTATCGTATCGAAATCGCAGGCTGCCCAGTAAGTTGAACTATCCAGCATTACCAGAGAGTTTAGGTCTTTAGCGAAAAGAGGACCTCCCGTAACCCATTGTTTCCCACCATTCGCGGTTACCACATAATGGCCTTGGCCACCGTGGATAACTATGTGGTTTTCATCTGTGGCCTTTACACCTATCCATCCATTGTCATTGTAATTGTTTGGCAGTTCAATCTCTTCCTAGGTCTGGCCACCGTCTTCGCTCTTCAGAACTATGCCGGCTCTGGGAGTTGATTTGTTTCCAACAGCATAAATCACGTCCTCGTTTATTGCATGGATTCCTTGAATAATTTACTCTGAAGCCATTTCTGGAAGGTCACATACTGTCCAGCTTCCACCGTCGTCATCAGAGAAGATTACAAGTCCTTCGTCACCGCTTACCCAAATTCTATCTTCAAAAGTCGAAAGGAAAGAGAAAAAAGAATCAGTGGCAACTTCCGATACTCCAACTATCTCCCAGTCGGAGCCGCCGTTAGTCGTTTTCAGCAATAACCCGTCTGAACCGCAAGCCCAGACTATATTCTGGTCTACGGAAAGAACGTCCTCCAAACTCTTACCTTCAGGCAGGGTGTCGATTGCCTGGCGTGTCCACGTTTCACCGGAATCGTCCGAGAAGTAAAGCATTGCGATTCCGTTTGAGTCTGTCTGCCCCACTACCTATGCGCGGTAATTCTTCATTTTGGGAAAAGGGATGCAGCTGCTCACAAGAAATAGAATCTCCAGAAGACCTACAAATGCTATCAGTATCTTCCTATTCATTTTCTCCTCCTTTGAATTCACTCTACAAGACTAATTGTCGATGCCATGAAGGGTTGTCTTGGGGATAGTTGAAATCTGTAGTCGCATTCTATGGAACGAATCCTGGGCATCCTGTTCATATCGTCTCTATAAGTATGAGCTCTATAGATAAAGACAATAGAATAATAGCACTTCCACCTTCTTGAAGATGTGTTTTATGGAGTTAGTATCTGTTGGGGAGGGCTCACTCTAGCGCCATGCTCATGAAAGTCGTGAAGTCTGTCGGCTGTGAATTAATTATATGGGGTAGTCATGTCAAGAAGATTTATGATTCGAACAGGGGTTTGCAGCCCAGTCAGCTTTATATATCGTTTACCAAACTTAGAGCTATTTAGAGTGAAAAGTGTTCCATTTCCGATCATTTATATTGATGAAAGACTTGCTATGGCCCATGGGAATACAAGAACCGTTGCGGCAACAACAATCATCGAAGGTCAGGATTCGATGGTCGTCGAGATAACAGATGAGAAGCAGGACCTTGAGGCAAATAAGAAATGTATGAATTGGTGCCTACAGAAAGGGATTTTCGCATTATGACTTTGTTTGCAGAATAATTATCCACGAGGATTACAGAATGCTCTGGTACGAAAGATGCGAACGTCTTCACGAAGAGTTGAAGCCGATGCAAAGTAGTACGTAGTGAATACCCTTCCGGACGATTAGTTTAGTTTTATAGCTTGGTCTGTTTCTAGGTCTTGCCTGCCTTTTGTTCGTTTAGTGGTCTTTGATAATCAAGCGTGCTTATTACGAAGAATAATATGGCGACCGCAAAGCCTCCTGCCACAAAAACAAATGCCAGATTGTAGCCACTCAGGGCTATCAAAGAACCTATGAGACTTAAGGCAAGAGATTGAGAGAGCACCATTACTATGTTATTCAGGCCAAAGATCTTTCCCTGATTTGCAAGGGAAACCGTATCTGAGACTATTGTCACGTTAAGGGCGAGAACGATTCCTAAAGCAAAGCTAAAGAGAATCAACACGATCAGCATCAGAAATGGGCCAAGATCGAGGAATCCAGAGTAGAAGATACTCACTAACATGAAAACGCCGGTTAAGATAGAAAGCGCTGTAATGTGCAGCCTTTTCTGTCCGAGCCTTCTGCTCAGTGTGCCAGTCATTATAGAAGTCACGCCACTTACAAGAGTTGATATTCCCATAATCGACGATGCAGTGCCAAGAGACACACCAATATCACTGCTGATGAAAGAGGTCAGGTAAGGAAGTATCCCACCCATGGAAAACCATAAGCCAAACTGAGAGATCATCACAAAGACTATCTTCCTATTAATTTTGAATCTCAAGTCTTCTTCCCTAATACCTACAGTGGCATCACCTACTTGAGAACCAGAACGAAAGAAGAAAATCGGAATAACCAGGACAGCTGCAGAAATCGAAAAAATCACAAATGTGGTCTCTTCGCTTCTTGAAAGGGCAACTCCAATGAACAGGGAGCAGAGAAAGGTTGCTATATTCATAACACCCATCATGAATCCATAGTTTCTGTCCTTTTTGCCGGGGTTACTCACGTTGCTGACAAGGGCAGAGTATGGAGTAAGAAGACTGAATATTGACATGGTGAAAACGACGGCAGCAACTCCCAACAAGATTTCATTGCCTGTGCTAAGCATAAACATGCTGGCAATTGCGATGATGAAGAGACCTTTAATGAAGAACAGGTATTTCCTGTTTCGGTCGCCTAGATAGCCAATTAGCATTCCGGTGAAGATCGTTATAATCATTCCTGCTGAAACCAGGTTTCCAGCCAGAGCAGTTGAGTGAAACTTGCCATTGAGATACGGTATTAGAACGAAATTGAAGATCCCGTAGATAATCCCCACAGAGGCACTTCCTGACAATAGTTTAATCATCTATATCACTCGTTTCCTCTACGTATCTTACATACTTCTGCAGATCAAGATTTTCGTTTGTTTTCGATACTTTCTGAGTTATGAAATGAGGGATATTGTTAGTTTCGCCTTGGAGAGAAGACAGTGCGCCTGCTATTGCTGCAATGGTATCGGTGTCTCCGCCGATTGATGCACCCATCCTTATTGCTTGCCACACATCATCTCTGCAGAAAAGCCCGATGGCAATCGCTGCAACTGCTACGTCTACCGCCTCCATAGTTGTGCCAAACAGATAGTAGATTCTGTCGAGAAAATGGTCAGGCAGTTCGCCGCCGATGTGATCTCTGATCACAGATAGTCTTTCCCCGACTGAAGGTCCCACAAATTCGGCGCAGGAGAGTCTTTCAGACAATCTCGAGCCTCTGATAGCAGCCTCGATAATCCCGTTGGGACCCAGCCCATTTGCTGCATAGTAGTAGGCGAATCCGACTGAGAGGGAAGCTTCGAGAGCGAGATTCGTGTTATGAGTAGGAACTGTACACTCTCTTATTACTTCAACTAGATGCTTTTCACTTTTGTTGAGGCTGCATAAGACTGGAGCAAGCACTCTCATTGGGGCCCCACTGGTAGTGCCCAGACTCTCGAATTCCTCTTTGTTCTTGAAGGCTTCGATTGCTCTCTTAGTGCTTGGCCCTATGTAACCCTTCCCAACAGGATCACACTCGTCGACCCACCTGCAAAGAGCTTCCTTGACCGTCTCTTGTGAGAAGTTTCTTTTCTCATTGTAGAGCTTTATTAAGTAAAGCACCTGCTCTGTGTCGTCAGTTATCTGACCTCTTGCTAGATTCTTATGGATAAGCGAGTGTTCCGGTTCTAGCAAATCACTTACGAAGTCGAACCTGGTAGAGATTTGCCGGCGGGTCATGAATTCCGTTACCATTCCCATCGCATCGCCAACGGTGAATGCTTCAAGTGCCCTGAAAATCCTGTTCATTCTTCATCACGTCTTTTCACGCCAAGTCCTGCCCTTCCATTTGTTTTCACTTCGATTCCCTCGGATGCTGAAAGATCTACCCTTGGATTTCCATCGATCACGCAGAAAGCTTCGAAGCCAGATAATCTTACTGTATCACTGTTAGTTAGAATGAACTGCTTGATATCCGCAGAGACTGTCTCGTCCGGTTCAACCATAGTTATTATCGGTCTTGAAGAGACAATCATTGCCGAGTCACAGCTCGAGTAAGGCAGCCAGCAAAGGAGGCCGCTCACTGCTTTATAGGCGAACAATCCCTTTGTGTCTTTGGGAAATGGAGAGATAATGATTTGTGATGTACGAAAATGAGGTGAAACCTCCTCTCCGTTGATCTCCAATCTGCTTGCTTCTGAAGCGATTGATACAGGTTCTCTTGGTGTTCTCTCATTCCTGTAGAAGAAGTTCGAAGCGTCGATTGTTAAGCTCTTTCCTTCTACTGTCGAAATCAGAGTTTCGGAAATGACCACATCGTTGAATGCCGAACTTATGTATTCTTCTTCGAATACGTCTAGTCCGATTACCCATTTTGGCCTTATATTAAGGAAGTCAAAGTCTACTATGTCAGCAACCGATCTGATAGCAATTAGTGGTCCGCAATTGGCTGTTCCTGAAGCCACACCTGCAACTGGCGCAAGCCTTCCGGTCTGACGCATGCCGGCGACAACATCGGATGCGGTTCCATCCCCTCCGATCGATATCACCAGATTCATTTTCGAAAGGGCGTTACCGGCGTTTACGGTGTCTCTGTAATCGTTGTGGGTCGTCCCCGATCCGATTACTTCTAGATTGAAATACTCTTTCAGGTAAAGATGGGTAGATTTCGTACAGAATAGGCGCAATCCCTCAAGCTTCTTGGCAAGAGTCTTCATGAGATCAAGATCTTTCTCTCGCTTACCAGAGTTTGGATTGTAGACTAATCCGATTCTCATACTACTTCTGCATTCGGAGTATTTGAAGAGCAGTACTCCTATCCGTTACGATTGAATTGATATATCCGGCCTTTATTGACGCATGAATCGCCTGAGCTTTCTCCTTGCCTCCTGCAATCCCAATAACCTCGGGTACTTCCTTCAGCTGATCAAGAGATATCCCGAGGATATTCTCATTTCCGGAAACGCACGGCGCTCCGTCCGCGTTGAAGAATCTTGCTGCTATGTCGCCAACCGCCTCGTGTTTCATAAGGTTAGCAAGGAACTCCTTGTCGTAGATGTTCTTGAAGGCATTTGACAGAGATATGGGTTCCCCTATTCCGACAATGGCCAGATCTAACCGCTTCCACATCTCCGACATGAATCTTATCGAACTGTCTTCAAGCATCATATTTAGAGTTTTCGCGTTTTCTATGAAGGCTGGAGCGAAAAGGTAGTAACGGTTACTGTGAAAGGAATTCGCAATCTTCTCAACAATTGAATTCATCTGATACTCATGACGCAACTGGCCTACGCCGCCGATTAGGGGTATGAATGTTGTGTTTGGAAGCTCCCCATTGAATACGACTCTTTCAACTGTTTCGTACAGAGTTCGACCCCAGGAGATGCCCACAAGTTGTCCATTCTTAACGTAATCTGAAAGAAATTTCGCTGCAGAAACTGCAATTGAGGCGATAGTCCCTCCATCTGCTGCTTCGTCCGCAACGATGACGTTCTTCAGTCCGAATCTCTCTTTCATTTCTATCGAAATCTCTTCGAGATTTTCCACTTTTCCCGAATCAATCTCTATCCTAACGACTCCTTCATTTTTGGCTTTAGTGAGCAGCCTGCTGACTTGGGGTCTGGATATTCCAACCAATCTGGCGATTTCGCTCTGCGTCTTATCCTCAATATAGTAGAGTTTGCATACTTTCATCATTGTGTCTCTATTGGCCATAAGCCCCTTCATCTTAAATCTTTCCTCCCTTCTACGAGGTTGGGTCCAATTGCAGAAACCGCTTCTGCCGCCTTCTTGTGGCCGTAATTGATACTCTGGACAGGATCACCGCACTTCGTGAACTTTTCAATAAATCCTGCGGCAAAAGCATCACCGGCACCCGTAGTATCCAGGATTTCTTCAGCGATTTCTTCAACCTCGAAGGAGCGGCTATTCTTGTTTCTGTCTATCCAGATCGTTGCAGCGGATCCTCTGGTTATTATAATATTCGAAGAGATCTCACTGATCCTTGTCTGAAGGTTCTCTGCTTCTCCTTCCGACAAAATAGTGAAATCCGATAAACAAGCTACCTCAACAACGGAATCGGCTCCAAAGTACAGACCACATCCACCTGGTACATAGACTTTCAGAGATTCGGCTGACTTTCGGAACGCATCAAGTGCGACTTCTCTGAAACTGTCCGCCACGCAAATCGCACTGTATTTCTTTTCGTCGATTACACCACGAAAGAGAGCATGACCTCCAAGGGATATGATTCTTCTCTCTCCATGTGAATCCAGCATTACTAAAGCCTCAGCGCCAGATCCATTTTCCACGACGTAACGAAGATTCATGCTTGACAAAGAGAGCTTCTCTAGAATCTGCTTCGAAGATAGATCATTTCCCGTTCCGAAGTAGAAATCCGTTTCAACGCAACGCGAGAGATTCAAAGCTATGTTTGCTCCTGAGCCTCCGATGAAATCATGTGTGCTTCTTGCAAATACCATAGAGTCTCTTTCTGGAAATGAATCGAGAATCACATACCTGTCGATAGAAGCGGCTCCGATAACAGCGACTCTCATTTGATCGCACCTCTCGTAAGGCCTCCGATTAAATACTTCTGTGATAGGAGAAACAGAAGGATTGGAGGAAGAGCAGTGATGAGGGCGCCGGCCGACAGAGTACCCCACTCTACGGCACCCCCAGTTCCAACGAACCTCGAGAGGAAAACGGGGAGGGTATAATTAGCATTCTCTCTCATGATCACAAGCGCAAAAAAGAACTCATTCCAAGAGAGAAGAAACGCAAACGTTCCAACGGCGACTATCCCCGGAACTGCCATTGGCACAATTATCTTCCTCATTGCCTGAAATCGATTACAGCCATCTATCATTGCAGCTTCCTCAAGTGCCTTGGGAATCTCATCGAAGTATCCCTTTAGCAACCAGCTACAGAATGGAATAGTAAAGGTAGTGTATAGAATAATCAGGCCCAAAGGGTTGTTCTGAAGGGAATATCGGTTCAGGAGAGAAAAGAGACCGATAATCATAAGAATTCCTGGGAAGGCCTGAGAAGCTAGAAGCCATAGTATCAAAAGATTCTTGCCCTTGAAATTAAATCTGGACATCGCATACCCTGCCAGTGTGGTGATAATTATGCAGAGCAGAACAGTGACGAGGGTAACCGTCATACTGTTTGCGAAGTTCCTGCCGAAACTGGTTTCATGGAAGATCTTCGCGTAGTTTCCCAGATAGAATTTCTCCGGAAGCTTCAAAGGATTCTGATAAATGTCGGTGGTTTCTCTGAAAGAGTTAAGTATTAGCATTAAGAGAGGAGAAAGGATCAGCAAAACCACCAAAAACGCTACTATGTTCATTGTAATTACTACGCTTCTCTTAGGCCTCATTTCTTACCTCCCTTATATAGAAGGCAACAGGTAGAAGGAGTATAAGCAAACATATGACGCCGATTGCAGAGGCGTATCCTTGCTGAAAATACGCGAAAGCATTTTGATAAGAATATAGTGACAGTAGCATTGAAGAGTTCCCCGGTCCGCCGTTGGTCATTGAGTAGACTATGTCGAACATGTTGAAGGTCCAGATCGTATTCAGTGTAACAAGGATAAGAATCAGACTTTTCATTAAAGGTAGAGTGAGATAAAAGAATCTCTTGAATACTCCGGCGCCATCTATCTCGGCAGCCTCGTACACATCAGAAGGTAGGGACTGCAGTCCCGCCAAGAGAGTAACGATAACGAACGGGAGGCCTATCCAGATGTTTGCGACTATACAGGCGAAGAGAGAATAACCGGGAGTCACCAGCCAATTAGGAGGATTTGCAAAGCCCAACGTTTTCAGAAAGGAATTAAGTGGTCCCATAACTCCGAAGATGTATCTCCAAATAAGTGCCGATACAACGGGGGTTGTCGCCCAGGGCAGAAGGATCAGTGCTCTGTATAGACCTCTTAGCCTTATGTATGGCAGATTGAGTAGCAGAGCTATCAACATGCCTAGAACAAGCTCAAATCCGACACATGCAGCAGACCACACAAGGTTATTTTTGAGCCCGGTCCAGAACAGATTGTCTGACACCATGTCTTTGAAATTATCAAGGCCGGAGAAGTACTTTCCTCCTCCGAAGACAGCGTCGGAGAAGAAACTGTTGTATATCCCGTTGACAAATGGGTATACACTTATTAGCGCTACTACTATCAGTACAGGCAGTATATATGGCAGTGCTTTCGCTGTTTCGCTCTTTCTGATTGGTCATCACTCCCAGCAGTTACCGAGTGAATCGGTATTATGTATCTCATCGATTGCCAGTATTACTGGACACTGGCGACCACACTCCAGTTATATGGAAACGTGAAATGAACGTCTCAAATAACTCTAGCTGCGTTGCAAAGGGCTTTTTAGGGTATTTCTTTCATTTTACTGCAGTTGCAACAAATCACTGAAGCCCGAGCTTTTTCAGCATTTTGTTTCCCTCAGTGACTGTATCCTTTAGAGCTTCATCCAAACTCATACTCCCAAGAATCACCTTTTCCAGATTGGGAACAAACAGTTTCCATTCGAAAGTATAGAATCCAGGCATTCCGGGTTTAACGTTGTCTGAGTATTGGAGCCAGGCTTTTGCTATGTCCCATTCGTTCTCAGGTGAATCAAATCGCGCGTCAGCAATTGCCGATTCCCTTACCGGGAAAAGATAGTCGCTGAAACTTATCTCTGCTGAGTTCTCGGTATTCGTCATGAATTCTATGAATGCAAAAGCTTCATCCTTATGTTTGGAGAGTTTCGAGATACCAAGAGCCTGAGGATCAGATGCATTGACCTTGTTATCTCCGTTCTTGACAAGAAGCATACCCCAGTTGAAGCCTTTATTCTGAAGCAAAAAACGTCTGTTCCAGCAGCCAAAGGTAACCATTGCGTACTTTCCGTTTATGAATCCCTGCATAAGAGAGGTGTAGTCTATACTTATAACATCTTTTGGCATTACACCATGTTCCGTTATTAGTGAGAGGTAGAACTCAATAGCTTCTCTAGCTCCCTCATTAATCTCAACCTTCCATTTATGATTGCTGTCCTTTGTAAGTATCGTTCCATCTTTCTGAGCGATCAAGGTCCAGTGAAACCTTTCCATTAGAGGAGCAAGGATTCCCCAGGTTATTACATTTCCGTTCTCATCTTTCCTTGTAACTCTTTGCGCGATATCAAGCAGCTCTTCCCACGAAATCATTCTGTCGAGAGGTAATCTAATTCCGTTTTCTTCGAATGTATCCTTGTTGTAGAAGATCACTTGCGTTTCCTGGCACCAGGGGATCCCATAAAGATTTCCGGCAAAATCATAGCAGTCTTCGAATATATGGGCCGGAATATCACCAATCATATCGTCAGTGACGTAACTGTTAAGGGGGGCCGCATACCCCATCATTCCATATTCTCGGAATTTCTCGGCGTCAGTGTGGAAGATGTCCGGCGCGTTTCCACCTTGAAAACTTGTCAGCAGATACTGGTCTGAAGACTCCCAGGTGCCCCAGATAATGTTCACCTGAATATCTGGATTCTTTATGTTCCATAAATCGACCAGATCGTATATCTTGTCAACCGTTGCAGGTTGCCAGGCAAGACAGTAAAAGTCCAGAGTAACGGCGAAGACCGCCGAAGTGATTATTAGAAGTAGTGAGATTATAAATATCTTCTTCACTCAAATCCCTCCTAGCTTGAGACCTTAACGACAATCTTGATTTTGGTCTTGTCTGTGGCGTCTTTGAACGCTTCTACGATATTATCGAGGTCCCATACTTTGGAAATCAGTTTAGAAAAAGAATCTGGATCACTGGTGATGAAGCCGAAGGCCTTCTTAAAATCCTTCTCGGAAAAACCAAAAGCGCCGACGAGGTCCACCTCTCTATAGTGAATGAAGTAAGGATCTATCTCTAGGACCGTGTCTCTCGACATTCCGCCAAACAACTCAAATGTTCCGCCTGGATGGACGAAAGGCAGAAGCGAGTTGACAAGTTCCTTTCTATCATTTGCAAGGATGATTGAATCGAAGCGAGGATCACTGTTCTTGAAGCTTTCGAAACCAGACTCACTGAAGTCTATCGTTTTAAGACCACAGTTCTCAGCCATAGATAGCCTGTTCTTATCAATATCGGAAATGTATGTCTCACATTTCAAGTTTTTCAGAGCGTTTCCAAGGAGTAACCCCATAGGACCGCTTCCAACAACCAAGACTCTATCTTCGGGGATTATCCTGGCTTTGTCTATACCATGAATTGCACAGGCCAGCGGTTCCGTCAGGGTTGCAGTACTCTCGGGGACATGATCTGGGATCTCAAGAGTTGCCCTTTTCAGGATCTCTAAGGGCACTTTCACATACTCGGTAAATGCTCCTTCAACCCAATGTTTCTTTGAACAGAGCTCGGGAACTCCCTTCTGACACATTTCACATTTGCCGCACTCTATGTACGGAGCTATCACGTAGTTAGCATCACCGAAATCGAAGTCTACCGACGCTCCCTTTTCAACTATCTTTCCGGTGAACTCATGCCCTAGAATGCAAGGCGGTTTGAACATGTGATGCCCTTTGTTGAATGTCTTTATGTCTGTACCGCAGACGCCAACCATACCTATCTTCACGAGACCTTCATCTGCCTGGATAATGGGCTTGCTAATATCATCGATTTCGATCTTCCCGATGCCCTTGTAGATTGCTGCCTTCAAATTAACCACCTCTTATCCCAGATAATGGGGGAGTTGCCTCCCCCATCACGAAATCACATCTCAACCCTAACTTCGATTACGTACCATGCCCAGTTGTCAGACGGGTACTTGTCGGTGATCTCCGGGAAGTCGTTGATCGGATATGCAAGCTTTATGGGGCCGCCTTGGCTCGCAGGGAGAGCCCTGAGGTTTTCGCCCGATCTGGTCGAGTGAGTCAGCATTATCGGATACTTCAATGCATCTTCGTAAGAGATTGCAAATTCCTTTTCATCAGAGCATACCAAAACAACATTCTTTGTTCCGGAAGGAACTCCCACGAACTTCAAAAGATCGGCGAGAGTCACTCCAACATATGTCTTGTCTCCCATCCACGGATCGGTTACAAAGAACTCGGTTTGGGGCAGTTCTTTGAACTCATCCAGCGTGAGTTGCCAGACACCTTCCTCATTTCTCAATGCGATCACGCCACTTATTTTGATTACAGGATCTGCGATTACCGCAGCAGAAATGAGAAGCATTGCCGCAAGAACAACCAGTAAGGCTTTCTTCATACGTATTTCCCCTCCTTATTCTTCCTGAACAATTCCCTCGGCGACCAACAGCTCGATCGGATCAACCACTCTCTCGCTGTTTCTAAATATCCCGTACAGAGAGTATTTATAGTCTTTTGAAATGGTGAAGGGAACGTCCAGATTGGTTATTTGAACCATGAAAGTATCACTACCATCGTTAAATGTGTAGCTTTTACCCCACTGACCGGTATTGGAACAATTCGAAACAAGCACAAGTGATCCCTCGAAGTATTCTGGATTGGTTTTCATAGATTTGATATCTACCGGGGCGCTTCTAACGAAGAGCTTCTTTCTGAACTCTCTATCTCCAGAGCGAACAACTATCTCATTCAGCCCATCGTCACAGGAAGAAAGATTGACATTGAAGTAGTACTCGCTCCAGAATCTCATATCTTTCTTCAAAACATCGCATTCCACGATACGGTCATTGAGAAGTACTACGATATCTTCTGTTGAAGGAAACGTGCAGAATCTGACGTACTCGACTCCGGAATAGGGGGCCTCTCTGCTCATGTCGAACCAGCCGGAATTATCATCTGCAAGAGTTACGAAACAGTAATTCAAATCGCTTCTCTTCATCTCAAAAAGTGTGAACCCATATTCATCACCAGTTGGAGAGGGGCCTTCCCACCATGCTCCAGAAACGGCACCACAGGTTAGTTCCACAAATGGAGCATCGAAGTACTCAATCATTGTGTGCTTGTGACCGGTAATGTGGTATGAACAATCATCAGCAAAAATCTGCATCAGTTCGTAGTAGTTATCGGTCTTGGCTAGACTGAACACCGGTTCATGTGAAAAGATCACGATTCTATTATTATTATCAACTAGCTCAATGTCCTTCTTCAACCATTCAAGCTGCTCAGAATCGACTTCGTAAACGAAACTGCCTTCGACGATGTTGTGAGTGTTAAGAACTATGTAGTGTGTTCCAAAGCTGTTGAAAGAGTAATACGCGGGCCCGTAGACGTTGTGAAAAATGTCGTACGGATCGGCCTTCTTCTTGTTTGTCTCGTGATTTCCAACGGAGTAATATACAGGGATATTCGAGATGGTTAGATAGTCTTTAACCTTTGTAGCCCATCTGGTTGCAACTTCGTCGTCGATATCTTTGATGCTTGCTCCCATGTCTCCGTTGCATACGATGAAATCGGGCTTGACTGTCTCGAGAATCGAAACAAGCTTGGTCATGTATTCATCTGGACTGTCAATCATCTCTCTGTCACCTAGAGATTCATAGAAGAGGTCGGGGTCATCCGCGTAGTGAATATCGTTTACAACGGCAAAGATACCATTCTCCACAGATGGCATCAGCAAGAAATCGTGATTCTCAAGCCCCTTAACATACCATTCGCTGCACAAATATCCGTCAGGTTTGATCAAGAATACATAACCATCTGAACCGGGAATACTATAGACCCCCTCACTGTCTGAAGAGACTATCTCAACTCCGTTTGAAATAAGGCAACCCTGAAGGGTCTGATCTTCCGAGTCGAGTATCCCGTTTGAGTTCAGATCAACAAACACATGGCCCTCAATTCCGAAAACAGTGCCGAGAAAAAGAAATAAGAAAACCAGCAAGAGTGCTTTCTTCATAAACGCCCCCTCTTTTCAGACTAGCCGTGAACAGTTTTCAGAAGCTTTTCGACATATTCAGTCTGGTCATCGGCTTGAAATACATTCCTGCCGTAAGCAACCCCCTTTGCGCCGAGCTCCAGAGCCTCCCTTGCCATTTCGAAGGCATCCTTTCCCTTCGGTCCCCCGGCAATCACGACGGGTACAGGGACTGATTCCAGAACCTTCGTGAATGACTCAAAGCCCGTATAATAGACTTTTACAAGATCGGCACCCAGCTCATACGCTACTCTCGTTCCCAGTGCAATATACTCCGGATCAGTAAAGTGGTCCATGGCCTGAGGAAGCATTTCTGCAATCAAGGGCATTCCTAGCTTGCTGCATTCTTCTGCCACTTTTCCGATAATTTCAAGCGACGCGTTTTCACCGTCTCCACCCATGAATCCCATAACAACCACACCGTCAGCTCCTATTGACAACGCATGTTCGACGGAAGTAGTGATTCTGTGGTAGTCAAACTTTGTGGAGTAGTTAGTAGAGGCCCCCGTTATTCTGCATAGAATCGAAACCTTTCCTCCAAGCAAATCTCCGTTCTTTTCGATTACGCCCGGATTTAGAATCATTGCATCGGGCCGGCCAGCGACTATGTTGCTTAATGTCCTCCTGACATCCTTGATGCCTTCTATCGGACCCTGGAACTGCCCGTGATCCATAGCAACGATCACCGTCTTTCCGTCTTCTCTGAGTATCCGGTTCATTCTAATCAGTTTTCCCGTCATGACATCTCTCCTATCATTTGTTCAGAACATATGTACCTAGATTATAGTACATTCCTTTAGGAAAACAAAACAGAAGCAAAGGATTTGGCAGTTTTATTTTGGGTGAACAATTAGGAATAGGAGTGAAATTGGTTTCGGCGTTTTGACCCATGAAGGTGTGCTACTGTTCAATTTCCGTTCTTTTCTGCTGCAGCAGATAATCAAGTTATGGGTTAGCTTTGACACCAGATGATTCGGGACACGGTTCTATTATGGAATGAAGATTGTTGTAGAAGCCTTCACTTTGCTGTTCTAGAGATTCTGAAGCCGACATTTGTGATGGCGTGACCTGGCAAACCCTTAGATCTCACATCGATACTGAGACCGACGGGGCAGTCTATCCAGCTGGCACCTCTCTTAACTCTGTAAGCTGAGAAGCTGTCAACATATGGATTCGTTTCTTCTGAAGAGGAGTAGTCTGTGTGATAGTCACTAACCCATTCCCAGACATTTCCAGACATATCGAAGATTCCCAGTTCGTTTGGAGCTTTGGTTCCGACCGGATGGGTCAAGTTCTCTGAGTTAGATTTGTACCACGCTACCAGGTCAACTGAGTTTCCTCACGATCTTGTGTAGCCTTCACTCGCGTTACCGCCTCTCACCGCAAATTCCCATTCAGCATCAGTCAGAAGCCTGAAATCCTCTACTTCGGAGGGATCAGTTGTTCTTTCGCCACTTACATCAAGCAGATTGCCCTCGGAATCGTGGGCAAGGGGTATCCCCTGCTTATTGCTAAACCAGTTGCAATAAGCTATCGCATCCGACCAGCTCACGTTCATAACTGGTCTGGCGCCTTTTCCCCAACCGGAGTCGTCGGGAAGTATTCTTCCCGTTTCATCACAGAAAGCCTCATATTCTTCGAAGGTGACTTCAAACTTCCCGATGTAGAAATCGTAATTCAAATGAATTTGTCGAACCGGCTCATAATCAACGCCTTCCTCTCTCCATGTGGTTCAGATGAGAAAGCTTCCGCCGTTGACAAGAATATGTTCCGGCATTGAAGCGCTTAAAGAAGCGGCGAGAAGAGCAATTATGAATGTCGCGAATAGTCTATACATTGGGATTCTCCTGAGAAAATCGTCTTTGTTAGAAGAAGCAGGAGATACCGTTTACACAAGTGAGATTTCTGGCTTTTTTTTTGCTGAACTGTAAAGCATCTTGATTCCTTTTCGTTCTCACACTAAGATCGGCATTTATCATAGAAAAAAAGAAGAAAGGTCTTCAACCAATTTCTCAATTTTCTTCTCTCTTCCGAAGCTCCACCAGCCAACGCTTCCCTGTCCAACTATTTCGGCGCCCTTGTCTTTGCAGATGCTCTTCATGTATTTTAATGTCTGTTTTCTTCCCATTGAGGCCGGAAAGAGACCAGTAGCCATAAGGGCAACTTTTTTGCCCTGGAGGGACTTCATTTTGGCAAGATAACTCTTCATGGGATCAGCGGGTGCTCCACCATTAACTGGAGAGCAAAAGATAAGGCCCTCGTATCTTTCGAGATCGGGGGTTTCCGATCTCAGTCTTATCACAGATGCTTCTTTTCCTGCAGAAATCAGCCTGTCTCTTAGTTTTTCGGCAACGTACAGCGTATTTCCGGTCTTTGAATAGGCAATTATTCCAATCTTCACTACTGTCGCCTCCTTCGAAATTATCTTTCATTCAATCTTCTGAGTTCCAGATATTCTCTATCGGTTCCTTTTCAAAATCCAGTTCCATATGCGATGTGTTTGCCCAGTCTAGAAGCTCCAGAGAAATCGAATCGCCACATCTGCATGCCTTCACCGTGGTAATGGCGCAGTTGGTTATCGAGATACCGGATCTTGAGAAGAAACTCTTAGGGTCGATCCCGCTGCAGACGAAGGGAAGTGTCATTGACAGAAAGCCTCCGTGACTCACGGCCAGAACCTCTCCCTCTGGACATTCATCTATGATAGTATTAATTGCTTTCCAGAACCGTCCGATCACTTGTCTGTGACTCTCACCCTCGGGAATTCGCATGTCTTCCTTGCCGCCGATCCAGTCTCTGACAAGCTTTAGGAATGCGCCCGCTGCTTCGCCTTCAATCAACTTGCCCTCAAGTTCACCGACGTGAAACTCCCTGATTTCGTCCATGGGCTTGACCTCAATTTCCAATTCAGAAGAGACTATACTCGATGTTTCCATTGCTCTCAATATAGGTGAGGAATATATCCTGCATATATTTTTCAGACGCAGATAGCGTGCGGCCATTTCTGCCTGCCGTATCCCCTCTTTTGTAAGCGGAAATCCTTCATCGCCATTTGCGAATATCCTTTCTATATTTGCCTGACTCTGGCCGTGGCGCATGAGATATATTGTTGTCATTTTTTGCCTCCGTGAAGTTACTCAAGAAGATGATAACAGATTTGGTCTGAAGGTTTTTTGGTCAAAACTCACAGAGTATTATGCGATAACTCAGAGTGCTCGACCCGTTTTGATAAGACTTGGGTTCCAGAGGTCAATATGTGAGATGAATATATGGATTCTAAGGCAGTTTTAGAAAGATAACTCTTGTCCTCTTGCTGATTTTACGAATATGTCGGCCTAACGCCTAGTTGCCTCCCATGTTCCTTCGGCTGAAGGTTCGAATCTAGTGAAGGTTCCCGACATTGTTCCTTTCTCAGCGACTCCAGCGAAATCTATTTTGCTTTCAGAGGTCCAGGTGTTGATATTTACCTTATGATCGTTGGAGATCATCCCAAAAAGCTCTTTACAGGTTGAATCAAGACAGAATTTTCCCCTGTAGTTATAGATTATGTGCTGCTCGATATGAAAAGTAGCTGTCTTCGAGGCTCCACCAGAATAAGTCATTACAACATCCCAGCTTCCATTCAAATTAGGAAGTTCAAAGAACAGACACCCAGATGCAAGGAAGATTATCGCCAATATCGAGAGTGCGGTCAAAAAGCTTTTCTTCATTCTCCATCCCCTCCGTGTAAAAAGCACATTCTTTCTTGGGCTAACTACGGAATCTACAAAGAGCGCGAATTTGCTCCAATTATACAGTGAATTAAGCTTTGAAAGGGGAATCTTCGTCGCTGCTGAACAGCGATTTTCTATGAGAAAAGACGATAGCACTACTGATCAAATATAGCAATTCCGTGTAGTTAAAAAGAAACTATGAAGCAGAGGCCTCGGAGACAATATCATGTGGAAGCGACATAATTTATGCTGATATTACTTGAACATTACGCTTATTGCTCATGTTGTGATGGATTCATTTTTGCTTGGAAGTTCATTAGATATTGTGATCTAATTAACATGAATTAGAGGCCGGGCTTCCCATACAATCCCTATTCATCCTGACTTCATCTACCAGTTTTTCGACGATTGCCAGACGGTTTTAGATTCATTAAAGGTCAATGATAGAGCAAATTCTCCGAGATGATTTCCAGAATCTTGTCGATCTAGAAGAATATGCGTGCGGCAGGATATTGAGTTCCATCATCCATAATGATGAGAGGAGGAAGTGAAGTGTCTGGGAAAAAAGGGAAATTCGTGTTTAACGCGGACTTTATCTACAAGATGCCGGTGCATTTCGGTGGGGCCCCATTCTACCCGGTTAGAGTTGTCTACGGTGATAATACAGTTATCTCTGTTGACTATGAAACAGACGAAAATGCTCTATTAAGCTACATTCCCGAGGACTTCGAACTTAAGGAGCCGGTTGTCAGTGTCCAGTATACCAATTGTCGGGATGTGGACTGGATGATTGGGGGAGAGTACAGGCTCATTCAGGTGACGACACCTGTAAAGTATGTTGGAAACTCAGAGGGTCTTGAAGGAGTCTACGCACTTGTAGTGTGGGAAAACAAGACCTGCCCGATAATCGGGGGACGTGAAGAGGATGGAGTGCCGAAGGTGTTCGCAGACATTTCGTCTGAGCGTCATCTGGAGAATCACTGGTTTGTGGCGGCCAGCTACGAGCAGTTCACATTCCTAAAAATCGATCTTCAGAGAGGTGATGAGGTAAGTGAAGAGGATCTGTCGGAGCTAAACAAGGATCCGAAGATCAATCTGTTTGGGTGGAGATATCTGCCTAATTTGGGAAAGGGTGGTGCTACTCTGAGCCATGCTACTCTGTATCCTCAAGAGATGGTGCTGAAAAAAATGTGGAATGGTACAGGCTCTGTGGAGTGGACTGGCCTGTCTTATGAGCAACATCCGTTGCAGACAAGGATCATAACGTCACTGGAGGCTTTGCCGATCAGAAGGGTTACATCGGCAAGTATGGCAAAAGGAATTGTGAAGTTGAATGTCGGCGATTCCAGGATACTTCCATGAATTACCGGAGGAGGAAGAGATGAACGAATACTTTGAAAATAAGGTTGCGGTTGTTACTGGAGCGGCTTCGGGAATCGGACTCGGTTTGACCGAGGAGATGCTCTCGAGGGGCGCGAAGGCTGTATTTATGGCAGATGTAAGTCAGGAAAATCTCGATAGAGAATCGGAAAGACTGAGTTCAAAGTATGAAGGGGAAGCAGTACCATTCCTTACCGATGTGACAAAAGAAGAGCAGGTAGAGAAGCTCATCAAATCAGCAAGGAAGTACGAAGGCCATCTTGACTTTGTCTTCAACAATGCCGGAATAGGTATGACTATTCCAACTGAGATGGTGACTCTCGAGATCTGGAAGAAAGTGATAGATATCAATCTCTGGGGAGTGATCTACGGAACATACCACGCCATACCGATTATGAGGGAGCAGAAGTCGGGCCACATAATTAATACAGCTTCCATCACTGGATTGGTTCCGGTCCCATATCAGGCGCTGTATGCATGCTCAAAGAGCGCGGTTAAAACTATGACTGAAAGCCTCTATTATGAGCTTTTCAATGAAGGATTGAAATTCAGCGTTGTATGCCCCGGAAATGTTAGAACGGCTATCTTCGGAGGGCTTACTCCTCCACCGGACTCAGTATCCGTTGAAGAAGCGGTGAATTACATAGTCGAAAAAATGGAGAAAGGAGATCTGTTGATAGTCTTCCCCCAGAAAATGCGCGATTTCGACGAGCTTTATCGAACAGACAGAGAAAAATTTGATGAATTTGCTTTCAATTTGGCAGTTGAAAGACGGGAGAACTACAGAACCAAAGGAACTTATTATTGATAAGGTCTGATGCCCATGAATCTGACAAAGGTTTTTGATGAATCGGAGCTGTCTCTGGAAGTAGTAATCTTGATGATTGCCGGACTCATCCTACTTATTACAGGGATACTGCTCTTTCCTGTGGCTACCGGAGGACTTCCCTATTATGAGAATGGTCTTTACGGACTTCTTCTGGTCATGTTCTCCCTGCAGATCATCTCAATGGGGAAAACTCCCTTTGGCGACTTGAAACGATCGAAGCTAGTCTTGCTTGCGGGACTTGTCGTTGGGGGGATTGGAACGATAACTTGTTTTGTTCCCGATGCCTTCAGCGATATTCCCAGATTTATGCTATTCTTTTTCTTCGGCCCGGGAGGAGCTCTATTGCTTCTTCAAATGATCCTGTCGAAGGATAAGCTCAAAGCCTGGTTTGAATACGGTGGAATCTTCAAACACTTGATTGCCGGATGCACGGTGGCATATGTTTCATCGATTCTCATATCAATACTTCTTTGGAATCAGAGCCTATTGAGTGTACAGATGATGGCGATCTTTGTTCTGATCTATGGGGCAGCTATCGCATATCTTTCGTTTGTCCTAAGAAAGATATACAGTAGTTACCCGCAAGAACAGAAAAGAAAGGATGGAGAAGTCGAACTCCCCATCGACAGGGCTATGATTCTATTTACAAGTGTTTTTATGATTATTCTGGGCGTCCTGTTGATACCGGTAAATCTAGGTCTCTTACCGTTCTCAGGAAGTGCCCAGCTTGGCCTTCTGATGATGATTTTTGCAATCCAGATGATTGCTTCGGGAAGCACCCCGATAGGGGTCTTTCCAAGGTCGCTACCTGTAATCCTTATAGGGTTTGTATTCGCTGCCCTGGGAACTGTGTCGTGCATCATCCCAGAGGTTCTAGTGTATCCTCTGACCGTTCTTGTTGGGGTTCTAAACATTCTAGGCGGAGCGATTTCAATTGGCAAGTTCCTTGGACAGCGGGCGAGCAGTGCCGATCAACACAAAGGTAAGATTCCAAAGATACTGGTGAAGTTGAACGTCTCTCAGCTGATTCTGAACGTTCTTGCGATTGCATTCGGTTTATCTATGTTGATCTCTCATCTCTTGCCGGGACTGGTTGTTGGCGTGGTTTTGGCTGCTAATGGGGTGGTGCTCCTGTACTTGCTTTACATTTTGTTCATTATAGACAGAATCCAAAAGGAGATGGGAACCGAATGATCGCTAAAGATATATCAAAGATAATCAACTCAATTCAGAGAAAAAACCGTTTCATCTGATTCACGCGACAACTTTGTGTGACCTTAGTCTCGATGCGTTTGTGGGAAGTATCGTCCGGAAACTCGGTTTTCGAATCATGGATCATTCATGTTGCGATGCGACTCCTGATCTCTTAAGTGTTATTTGAATTCCTGGCTTTCCAGTTCCATCGAAAGTGATTTGACTCTCTTCACCTGTACTACAAAAGATTCAAGTCGGCTTTCTACCGTCGGAGTGAACGGGTTTCCATCGGACTCAAAGAACAGAATCGGAATGTTGCCAGCGATCTTGAAGATCTCCCTCTTGAGCTTGCTGGAGTTTTCTCTCAGGTGTTCCAGACCTCTTTCAGCAACAGCTTCGGCAATCCTTGTAGGCATACACCCAAATGGGCCTATAGAAATAACTCCATCGTAAGTATCTATCGATTCGAACAAAACGGCCCCAAGAGTAAGTATTGCCTCTCCGGTAAGCTTCGGATTCAAGAAGTCCTTCGAAGTGTTTACCATGGATTCTATGTCGACAAAGTGTGATTTGTACAGTCCACTTTTTTCAAGAATCTTCTTGATTCTTTTTTCAAATGCCTGTTTTACAAGGATTTCAACGTGTTTCGTTCCCCTCTTGAGTGGACCGAGTTCGGTCGGAACGTATTTCTTCAGCAGAATGTAGTCGAGATAATATATCCATTCTTCAATTGGAGAGGCATGCATGATTATTCCGTTGTCGGCAAAAAATAGCTCCAGAGACTTTCTTGAGAATTCGTCATTTCTGACGTAAATTTCTCCCGAGAGAAGGACTTTCGGTGCACTTTCGAAATCGCTCTTTAGAGGAATGTGAGAGATACTCTCGCAAATCTCCTCCAGTTTCTTGGTCATCTCACTAAAGGAGTCTCGTCTAACACTCTCAAGTATGATTTTGCGGGCCTCTTTGGTCGCTTTGACTGCCTCATCTCTGTCGGATGCCAGTGTAAGCAAGGCATTTTCAACGTTGCAGAATTCGTCTGCGATAATCATGCTCGCCCAGATTCTCAGTTTTGCCTTGAGTCCAATGCCTGCATAACCATTTTCAGAATTGAGAGAGAAAAGGAGAACATTGCTCGCGTTGTTCTTGTCTAGCCAAAGATCTATGTAAGTGCTGTACTGTCCAAATCGGCAAGGTCCGCGAGTATCGGGCATGAAGTACATAAGTATGCTTTCGTCGTCCTTGTTTTCCTCGAGGTAACGAATAAGGCTTCCCAAAGTCAGGTGAAAAGGCAAACACTCCTTGGATAATGAGTTGGATTTTCCCAGTTGAAACTCCAGTTCGGTTGGCCTGGGGAGAACGTGAGTGTTTATACCGACTTTTTCGAATGCTGCCGCCATAAGCCGAGCCGCAAACTCGCCCATGGTGGGAACGATTACTTTGACCGAAGGATCTGTAATGGGTATGTGTCTTCCGTCCTGCAGTTCTATACTGAAAGTCCCGTTGTTCGTCAACAGTTTTGGCCGTTTCGCCCTGTTGTTCTCGCCCAAATTCGTCTTTCTTTCGAGGGAGCTTCTGACGACATCGGCGAAGGCTTCTATCCTTGTCTCCACTCCGGCGTCTGACGTATGACTATCCAGTTCCAGAATCAGAGATGGCTTTTTCCCCATAATGTCTCTGAAGAAGGAGATCAAGAACGAATCAGGCCCGCAGCTGAAGTTAGTTATGTAAAGTGCGAATAGCTTTGGATTGCTTCTTACATATCTGGCCGCTTTCAAGTTCATCTCGCCCCAGGCCCAGTACATCTTCTCATACGATCTTTCGTTTTCATAAGGAAGAGCGTCAAAAGTTACCACCGGGATTCCACGTGAAGCGAGTTTCTCTGGGATCCCCATATTTGCATCACTGGAAAAGGCATTGTAGGCTCGGCCGAAGATAACGACACCGAAATCCGATTTCTCTAGGTTCTCAAGAAATCTGTCTCCTATTTCTTTAATCCTTCTTACGCTGTCTTCGTAGGATCTTACTCCATTAGAAAAGGCAGTCAAAGCTTCTTTGCGATTCCTTCCCAGTGACTTCGCAAGCGAGACGAACTTCTCCTTCTCTTTCTCAAGGCCCAGTGAGAAATCGAAGAAATCTGTCAAAATTCTTTTCGATTTGAGTTCCTCAAAACTCCCCATGAGCCAGTCCGGTTCGCTCTGGACAAATGGACAGAACACCGAGTTTTCAACGGAGTTCGCAACCTCTAAGCCCTTGACTGCTGGAATGAAGAAATAGTCGGGATTCTTCTCCAGAAGATCATAAATATAACCATGAGACAGTTCAACTGGAAAACAGAATTCGGATTTCTTTCTGTCCCAGCCCCTGGGGTCGGACTTTTCCGGTACGACAATTCTGAACCCGAGACTGCTGAAGAAATTCGAGAACAAAGGAAAGAGAGTATTCATTGAGAGAGACTTGCTGATTCCTATAGTCTCAAGGCCCTTTTCTTCTGGCAGTTCAAAGACTATCTTCTCCCTATCGGTGGTATATATGTATTCGTTTCTGTTTATGGGAAGGTTAAGACGAACATTTTCGTACTTGTTGCAAGCGCCGCCGAAGGGAAACTTCTTTCCTCCAACTTCAATTATTCGGATTGGACACTTCCTGTCGCATTTCTCTGCTCCACCGTTACAAATGAACGTGTTGAGATAGCGCACTTCTTTTGAGATCAAGGCTCCTAGCTCGAAGCGCTCCTCTTCCAGTTGACCCTCTTGAAGCTTTTCCTTAACCATGAGTGATACACCAAATGCACCCATGAGTCCAGGGTGAGGAGGAACAATTATCTCCTTTCCAGTAACTGCCGCCATTGCCACGGGGACAGCATGATTGAGACATACACCTCCCTGCATGAAGACTTTTTTCCCAACCGGTCTCATGGCCTTTACTCTATTTGTGTAGTTCAGACAGATAGAGTAAACCAGGCCGGCGCAGATATCTTCTCTGGAGATGCCCTCGTTGATTGCAGTCTTTATGTCGCTACTGATAAAGGCTGCACACTGATCACTGAAGTTTGGGGGAGATTGACCTTTAAGCGCATACTCTCCAATTTCTCTGTAATCTATGTTTAGAGATTCCTTTGCAGACTCTTCGAGAAATGAACCCGTACCTGCAGAACAGGCTTCGTTCATTGCGTAGTCTAGGGCAACGCCATTGGATAAGAAAGTGTACTTGGCATCCTGGCCGCCAATTTCAAATATAGTATCGACTTCTCTATCGAAGAATGAGGCAGCCCTTGCGTGAGCCATAATCTCATTGTAAACGGCACTCGTCTCGCAATAAAGACCGACTATCTTCCTTCCGGAACCGGTGACCCCAAGACCAATTATCTCGACGGGAACATCTAGTGAATTGCGGATTTCGTCAAGGCACTGTCGAGTAGCTTTTATAGGATCTCCCATAGTCCTGAGATATGAACTCGCTAGAATGGCATTGTCTCTGGCTCTCATAACAACCGCCTTGGTGGTAGTCGAGCCAACGTCCACACCGAGAATGCAAGAATCGCCGCTTTCAGCTGTTTTGAAAGGCATATCCTTGAAATCAACCATGTTTACGAACTTCGAAAGAGGTTCATTCTTTGGGAAAGTCATTACTCCTTCCTTGAAGACACTTTCTTTATCTATCTCGATTTCTTCGAGAGTATTAGCATATAGATAAGCGCCGAAGGCCTCAAAGAAGAGAGCCTCATCCGGTATGGTAATTTCGGCGATTTCTTTCAGATGGTTCAACATAAGGCGGTTTTTTGTTACTCCACCAACCAAAAGTATCTTTTTTACTCCAGCTCTGTGCATGAGTTCGCCGATCTTGTCAGACATGACCTTTCCAAGACCGTTGAGGACCGATTCTTTTGGTGTTCCCTTATTGAGAGCATGTGTACAGTCGCTCTTGCAGAATACGGTGCACCTTGATGAAAGCTCGTAAATCTCGTCTGTTTCAACGGCGTTTGCATCATCAAGGTCGATATCCATTCGCTTCATTTGCTGGAGGAAGAACTCGCCAGTTCCTGAAGCACATTTGCTGCCTGTAAATACGGCAGTAATGTTTCCCTTGTCGTTTAGCTTATACAGGGTAAAATTCTCCCCACCCACGCTCATAATCGCTTCATGATCTCCGTACTTGCTTTTCAGTTCTTTGTAGGCAAATTCAGTAGCTTCAACTTCGGGGATCTGGGGGAGATTCAACAGTTTTCTTCCCTTCTTTCCTGTTGCTACAACCAAACCTGTTTCAAGAATCTCTGGAAGAAAGCCCTTGAGTACTTTCAGTGGATTTCCTTCGTGCAGGAGTCGCCTGGGTGATTGCCCATCATACCAAGAAATAGTGCTTGAGCCTATGCAAAGTCCGATTCTATTCAAGAAGTTCACCTCAAACCATTAAACAGTCCAATGATAGCATAGACAGAGATTATTGTATTTCAGGATCGCAAAAATCTTCCGCTATGTGATTTACAGTTTTTTAAGTGGACTTTATTGCAAGAAGGTTAATCTTCAAAAAAATGGATTCCAATGAAGACGATTTCGTAGATTTCGTGGTGTTAACCAGGTTATCTGTTTCATTTCAGGTCTCCACATTTCTCCTCTTATTCGAAGATTCGAATTCTCTATATCATTAGGATATTCGGATTAAGACACACCAGACTAATCTCGAGGTCTTCCTTTCTCCACTCCTGGAGGGCAGTACAGAGGATCAAGAGCTCTTGGTGAAGGCAGGTACATTCTCAAGGACAAAGAAAAAGGTCCATTGGGGGCGGGGAGCCAGTTGCTTTCGAGATCAATGCCGGGCGAATCATGCTGGATATAGATGTCGAGAGATCCATCATCGTTGTATGACAATCTCGACCGATTACCAATAGAATATCTGTTTATCGGGTTGGGAACCATGAACTCGTCATCACCGTACACTGTAATCGACCAGAACCCACCGGGTTCTGTGGGAGGTATTTCATGGCTTTCGAAATGAATCCTGTAATCGTACTTTGAGCCGTCATATGCTTCATTGTCGGCATCGACGTAACTTGTGGGGTAATATGCTTCTTCGAGATCATTTCCATACAGACCCATATATGCTGCTGCCGCCCTGATTTCGTATTTTCCCTGCATTTGCTGACGACTACCGAATATCCGTTTCGTCAAATTCCACCCGTTCTTTGTAACTCCCATCTTCTCGGACGGCCGGAATATGATCCTCATCGCATCTTCGATTCCGTTTTCAATTGCGATGATCATCTCAGGTTGCAAGTCGTTCTCACTAAATGGAAGGTTTGGGCCTATGCCGATTAGACCAAAACGCTCAATGAGAGCCTTTTCAGAAGGATGTATCTCAAGCTGTCCAAGAAGGAAGTTCAAATACGAAATGAAGCCTGCCGATTCAGCTTTTTCCTGACTGAACGGCGGAAAGGCTATCGGTTCGACAGCTGAAGAAGTTTGACCACCGCGGAAAGTTCCAAAAGGTCTGATTTTGAAGCTGTCTTGAATCTTTGCAACGGCATCGATATCACCTTCTAACTCAGGATTTACGGAAATTCTTACTATGCAGAAGACGAAATTCCCTTCGCTGGTGAATACCTCATCGATTTCGTTGGGAATCTCAACGAAAGAGGACGGGCCACTGATCATTACTGTCAATTTCCTGCAACCGGTGGTTCTCGTTCCTGCGTATGCGAAGTTATGTGTGTACATGTCGATGAACTGGACTGAGAAATATCTTTCACAGATGCTTGGAATCTCTATTATTACCGGTTCGTTCCTCAGATCAAGCCATGCAGCCGAGAACAACATATCGTTGTTTGGTCTTGCTATTTCTCTGAACTCCGGCCCCAGTAATCCTTGAAGATGTTCAAACTCGTTGAATGAATTTGGAATCACTGCCTGGAGAACCATAGTTCTGTAGTTCTCAAGCATTGGAAAAGCGAAAATATACGCTTGCCTTGCAACTTCCCTTGCTTCTTCGTAGTTGCTTGTTACCGAAGTCGATTCTGCACCAATAATGACAGCGAAAACCAGAATCATAGATATTAATGTCAGTGACTTTTTCATACCCATTTCTCAATCTCCTCTCGTAACCGCTCTTCGATGGCTATTCTGGGTTCCCGGTTTTGAACCTACAATAGTCAGTGAGTTCAAAGGGCTTAAACCTCAGCAAAAGATACTTGTAAGATATGAACTATAATTTGTCTGACTGTCCATTGAAAGAAAGGGTTTGCTTTTATTCTCGATCAGAAAGACAATCCCCCAACAAACTCATCTCTTTGATTTCCAAACAGGCTTTCATATACGGTTACAGTACGCGGAGGCCTTCTGTGACAATACAGTGAAGTCTTTACTTACATCAGGACAGCACAAAAGTAATAGTAAACTTCTTGAGTCACTTTTATACGTTCAAGGAATCCAGAATCGATGCAATGATCAAGCGGCTTGACTATTAAGCATCGTAATAGTATATCCTTGTGATTATGGAAGTTGATTTCTTGAACGCAAAACAGGCTGCCGAGCTTTCAGGTCTTTCTGTAAGGGCGCTTCATCACTTCGACGAGATTGGGCTTTTGAGGTCCCAGTGTAATGTTAAGAATGGATACAGAGAGTATTCAGAAGCCGATCTCGACAAGCTTCAGCAGATTCTCTTTTTCAAACAATGCGGTTTCTCTCTGGGTAGGATCAAGAAGCTTCTCAGCAACCCAAGGTTCGATAGAGCAAAGGTCTTCGAGCTTCAGAAGAAACACTTGATTCTTGAGAAAGAGAGAATCGAAGCTATGCTCATCTCACTGGAAAGGACGCTCAAAACTATGGAAGGAGAAGATTCGATGAGTCAAAGAGAAAAGTTCAAAGGATTCGATTTCTCTTACAACCCATATGAAGAAGAAGCGAGACAACTTTGGGGTGATGAGACAGTCGAAAAAAGTAACGATTCTATCGCTTCGAAGAGCGAACGGGAGAGGAAGGACATGAGAAGATATTAGATGAGCTTTTTTGAGGACTAGCAGAGATTGGGATGAAGATCCCGATTCAGACCTTGCAAAAGAAGAAATGGAGAGAATGTGTAGGGTCTTTAACGAAAGCTTTGGACATTACTATAGCCTTGAATCTTTTGCTGCTCTAGGCAACATGTATGTAATGGATGATCGGTTCAAAGCAAACATAGATAAGTACGGTAAAAGGTTATCGGAGTTTCTTTCAAGAGCAATGCAGTAGTACGCAGACAGGCAATCCAAAGAATGGACCGAAAGTGTCGGTGATGAAACTGGTTACCTATGATCATGGGTACTATCGAATGAATCGAACAGTTTCAAACAAGAGCAAAGCTAGCTGTTGAGATAGGTTCGAAAGCTTCCAATGGTCTCCTCGATTTGCCTTTTGTCTATGCAAGGTGAGAAACAATTCAGGAGGTACTCCTAACTCCTGACCAGAAGGCGTTGCGACCAGTTTGTTCAGGCTAATTCATCTTAGCGTTGCAATTGAAGAGCTATAATTGTGTGATTTGCTTCTGATTGCGCGACCTTTCGCAGAAGCTGCTATAAGCATGATCCATATTTAAAAGATCGGATCATGAATAACAGAATATATTCAGGCATTGGATTTGCCTTATGAACAGGGGAGTTCTTTGAAGAGGAGTATCGCTTTTCAGGGCGAACACGGAGCTTATTCAGAACAGGCTATAAGAAAATTGTTCGGGGAATCACCAATTACTACTCCATGCAGATCTTTTCGGGAGATGCTGAAACTTGTAAGCGAAGAAAAGGTAGACTACGCAATGCTGCCGGTCGAAAACTCCCTTGCTGGCACTGTGATTCCAGCATATGATGCGCTCATAGAAAGCGAACTATTTGTTCAGGCAGAAGTCATGCTTAGAATTGAGCACTGTCTGATGGCACCAGAAGGGGTAAAAATTGAGGACATAAGATACGTGATCTCCCATCATCAGGCTTTGTCACAGTGCATGAGGCATATTGAAGAGGAGGGTTTTGAGGCGAAAGAGTATTATGACACTGCTGGCGCGGCAAGGGACTTGGCCGCTTTAAAGATGCCATTTACGGCTGCAATAGCCAGCGAATTGGCGGCCAAAACATATGGGCTGGAAATCCTTAGAAGGGGTTTCGAGGACCTTGATACGAACACGACGAGATTCTTCTTGATGGGAAGAGAAGCCGGAAAGTGCGAGGGCAGGTGCAAGACTTCAATGATATTTACCACGGAGCACAAGCCGGGAGCTTTGTTCAAAGTTCTTGGAGAATTGTCGGATCGCAATTTGAACTTGACTAAGATAGAATCAAGGCCATTTACGAAGGAAATGTGGCACTATCTCTTCTTCGTTGATTTCGAAGGAAGTGTATCGGAAAAGAGAGTTGGAGAAGCTGTCAACGCAATAAGCAGTCGCTGCAGCTACTTCAAGCTCCTGGGTTCCTATCGATCTGATAGTTCGTCAGTATAACTGAGCTGTAGGGATTTAACTTTCTGCATTCTTTCAACTTTTGATGACAAGGTCATTTTCAAGCTAATGGGACGCATGACTAATAGCAGAAGCATCAACCCTCTTCTCAGTTCGTTGATAAACTGCTTTTCCACGAGATCGACAGCAGGGTGGACATATCCTTAGGTTAGAACTTGTGCATCAACTGGACAGATCAAACCACACTTAGCCACAACACCTTGATTATCGAAAATGAACTTACGAATCTGAAATTTTTTCTTTTAACAGAACGAATACGGACCCATAACGCTCAGTCCCGTGTCCTCGGATTTTGAGAAAACCTTCTTCAAGAATTGAATTTTCCACTTTGATTTGTCTAGAAGCAATGAAGGGAATCTGGCACTGTTTACCACGCACCCGTACATGAAGTTTCCAGCAACCACGGCTCTGCTCTTCAATACCCATAATTCTTGGCTGTGAACTCTCTTTTCCTTTATACATCGAAGGCTCTATTGGAAGTAATAAGAAAGGAGACCTATATTTTATCCGAATATCTAGAGTGAAACCCGAAAGGGAACCGATCACCTCGACTCTCTTTGATGTGATACCATTTTCAGTTCTTATAGCCAGCCGATTACCATTGGAGCTGATTTCAATATCACGGGAATAAATAGGTACCCATGATGCGAAATGTACAGGAACCTGTCTGTTAGTACGAATCTTGAAATACTGGGTCACTTCAATCAAGTCACAATATTCAACTGTACAGTTGTAATGAAACTCAAAATTGCTCTTTCCTAAGGGCAACGATGGAGCTTCAATAGACTTTATTGATAGCGGAATTGATGGGTTCAAACTCAGGATACCATTAATCATGTCGGGTTCAACACCCAAAACACCTTCATAAAACGGCTGCAAGCCCATCGTCTCAGACCAGGCCTGATGAGCGCAAACTCCTGAAAGTTCATAAACTTCACCGTTTATAACTTCCGGAATGAACCCCGATGAGAAGTCTTTGCAAGTATAAAGATTTGCCAGGACATGATTGAAAGCGTCGAGATCGGCTCCATGCTTGAACTGGGCCAACGATGCCCATCCTGTAAACAGAGGCCAAACGCTGCCTTCATGATAACCGGTAGGATTGTATATGCCGGAATTCTTCCCGATAATCCTAGTTCCCCAGTCAGATGAAAAGTCGTCACTCGCAAACTCCTTCACCTGGTCTACTATTCTTTCTGGAGAAATGATGTCAAATATCGTACCCATTGAAGACATAATCGTTCTGAACTTCATTTGCTTTCCCGATTCATCTATTCCCAGAACATAACCTATATCGGGATCGTATAGTTTTTCGAGGCCAATCAAGCATCGTTTTTGCAAATCTGACGAAAGAGACTTAACCTTCTCCTCTCCAAGATAACTGGAAAGTATTCTTATGCCCCTAAGAGCTGCAATCCATATGCAGTTCAAATAAAATGAGGCCTTTGCGCCGTACAGCTTTCCTCCTTCGATCCAGCCGTGGCCAGCAATGGTGTTTTCAATAAGGCCGTCACCATCTGAATCGGTTTTTGAGCAAAAGTCTAGAGCTTTCTCGATTTTGTCCCAGTTTTTCCTGGCAAATCCTATATCACCACTTTGCTTGCAATACCTATACATTGTGTAAAGAAAGAGGGGAGTCGAATCTGCAGCGTCATAGTGAACAACGTTGCTGGTAGTGAGTTCATGATATATCTTCCCATCGATTCTTTGATAATTTATTAGTAATTCTAGATTCTCTTTGACTGTATCGTAGTCGCCAATATCCAATAATGCAAGCGAACACCAGAGGCTATCCCGTCCGAAATACCATGCGTATCCCGGCCTTGCGCTGAACCATCCTGGTCTGCTTGACGCATATCCTGCCATGATACCAGTGCCAATACTTGGTGTTGAAACTCTGAACTTCACTGTTGATACTTTTGCAAGATTGAGAGCTTCATTTAGTCTTGCGTTGTCTGTCAGGATGGGACTTCTCTCAAGATATTTCGAATAGAACTCTCTGGCCTCACGTATTTCCTCTTGCATATTGATCACAGTAGGAAATTCTTCGCTCTCTATACTGGAAAGCACCGAAAATGTTGCGAGGTCTGTTACCCTGCTTGTGAAAGAAACTCGAATTCGCTCATCAATCTTTTCAACGGTTGCTGAAACTGGACTAGAAAAGACCATTAATGTTCTTATCTGTTCATCTTCTGTCTTAAGTCTAAATCCGTTTTCTAGTTTGCAGAAGGTCTTGCATCCGTTGAAGGAATCATCCATGGGCCACATGATTCTCAGATCTGATTCAAAACCAATTTCGATATCGTGTATTTCACCATCCGAGAAATGAAATTGAAAGAACAGGTTGGGCTTGTTCAAACTGCAAAAAACAAAGACTTCCCCATTATCAAATGTATAGACTATCTTCTCGGGAGAATAAGAAATCTTCTTTGACAATGATGAAAGAGCCTTCCCATCGATAGAAATTTCCACGTATCTTAAGACCCTGAATGGATGCACCCATACCTCGTCAACTCTTCTGCAGGAAGCATTTGCAAGTATTCTTCTGCCACTTGAGTTAATGTAGCCAGTAGCGTCTGTGATTTCCATCGAGGGAGAGGGCCATTCCTCAACCGGAGACATGATTGGCAACATGATGTCTTGCATGTTCGAATCCTCAATGAATATTGATTCTGAGTCTTTCCAGTAGTTTCCAGTCTTATTCTCGGAAAGCATCCAACTGATTGCATTCTCCAAGAACTTTTCGAGTTCTGCCTTATATGGATTGTCGATTTTTCCAACTGGAAGATAGCCTCCGATGGACAAGATTGAATGGTTCTCCGATTCATAAAACCAGATGAGCTTGTTGCTCCTCAAATAACTGATATAGCGCTTCTCAACTGCAATTACTTTTGCTTTCCTGCCAAGATAGTAGAAAACTTCGGGCATCTTCTCAAATTCATTGAGATAAATGCTGTAGAAACCTCCATGTAGACCCTCAAACAATGGATGGTTCTTATAGCATTGAAACCCCCTCTTGTCCCACGGAGAATCACCTAAGATTGTTAACCGTCTATCGATTTTCCCGGGTTCGTCAAGTCCAATGAGCTCAACGATTTTCACTGCTTTTCCAATAAGAATGGTCGGTAATTCTCTGATCGCGGCTAAGACATCTCTTCTTTCAGGAATAAAGTCATCTATTATCAGTAGTCTGTTCTTTTTGCAATGAAGATCATTCCCAGTTCTATATCCGATCTTCTCAATGGTATCTGAAAGCCTCTTTCCTTCTCTTTCTAAAACACAGATTATGTGATCTGCGGTCATCTTGCCCATAGCTCATCCTGTGAATATACTTTTGAGAAGTTCGAGTGAGGTTCATCCTGATACCAGTAAGCAACGGTTGCAATATCGTCCGTTAGCGGTTGAAAGGTTCCGTCTTTATACCAACCTAGAGCCTGAACAGTAACTTTTATTGAGCTGTTAAATCTAATTGGATCCGGTATGTGCCAACGGTAGAGCCCATGTCTTGGAACTTCACCCTCTCCCTTGCTCCAGAGTGGATAGCCGCAAAAGGGGGAGGAAAAGGTTTCGCCAAAACACCACGCGCCGCCAAAGTAGTCTTCGGTCCCCGTTGTGCAAATAGTGGGAGTGTCTTCTCCTTCAAGGAAGAACTTGACTTCTCCTTCACCCCACCATCCGTTTGAGAACTGAGTCCAGGCTGCTACTGTACCGACATAGTGGCCCTTGCCTTTCACATTATCAAGGATTACATGTTCTGGATTGTCCCGGGTTGTCATTGTTCTTCTCCATGACGCATGAAAATATGCTGCCGAGGCCGGTACTTGTCCAAGAGAGTAGTCTATTTGATAGAAAAAGCCTTTGAATGATCTTGAAGAGAGGTTTTCAATTTCGATTCTTGCTTCACTTCTGAAAGGCATTGACCAATAGCAGTTGAATCCTCCGGATGGATTTACTGATACGGGGAGTGAATTTATGCGATACCTCAAACCATGTGTGCAGGCAAAGAAGTCACCGAGAGGTACTTCGACAGAAGGGTACAGCTCGTTGTCCCAAAAGAATCTTATTAGGCAGCTTCTATATGCCTCGCTATCAACCGTTATCCAAATATGTCTTATAGTACCGGGCCCTTTGATTTTTGCCAGTTCAACTTTTGCGTTCGGTTGAAGCTCTATACATGGCCTAACCTTCCAACCTTTTCCTAGTCTCCTTGCGGGTCCAATTCCAGAAGGGTCCTCGAGAGCGGCACCAGAGACTCTTCCATCTGGATTTTCAGCTGAAATAGATCTGGACAGCTCGTTTCTGAGCTCGTAAATTTCATCAAACAAAAAATACAATCAAATCACCTCCCGGTTTACCAGTAGTCTCCGTCACCAACGTCTATCTATTTCTCATAACCGGATGTTAGCCTTATTCCTTGAACAATCCACTTTTGAGCAAAGATATAGATCAGTATCATTGGAATTGACGAAAGAGCGGCCGCAGCCATTTGTGCCGGATAATTTGTAACGTACTGGGACGAAAACATTGCAACACCGACTTCTATGACCCTCATTTCTTTGCTTCTTGTGACAATCAATGGCCAGAAGAAGGAACGCCACTGTCCCAGAAAAGTAAATGTTCCAACAGTAGCTATAACCGGTTTGCACAGTGGCATGATGACCTTCCAGAATATCTGCCACGATGAGGCTCCATCTATTCTGGCTGCGTCTTCTATGCTGCTTGGAAGACTGAGCATATACTGCCTCATTAGAAACATTCCCCATATGTTTCCAAGTGCAGGAATTATCATCGCCCAATATGTATCTACCCAGTTTAGCGAGTGGAGTATTATAAAGCCCGGAATCAGTGTGACAACCCCCGGGAGCAACATGAAAGTTATGAAGAGTTTGAACATGAAATCTCTGCCAGGAAAGTATAGTCTTGAAAGAGCATATCCTCCCATAGAAACTAGGATTATCTGGCCGATAAGAACTGCGATTGTTACGAACAAAGTGTTGAAGATATATCTGCCCCAAGGTTGCGACTGCCACATTTCCACGTAATTCTCCCAACGCAGGACATCTGGGATCAGCTTCGGAGGAAGTCTGTACATTTCAAACTCCGCCATGAAAGAGAAGGAGATCATGAGAATATAAGGAAGTAGTGTGGATAGCCCAAGAAGAATGAGCAAAGTCATAATCAGTACTTTGATGAAAATGGAGAAGATTCTTTTGTTCATCTCATCATCTCCTCTCTAGAAGTAAGCCTGCCAGCTCTCTTTGCCAAAGAGCTTGAACTCTACCAAAGTCAGCACGGCCAGCAGCAGGAACAAGATCCACGATTGTGCGGCCGCGTACCCCATTCTCATATCTACCCAGGCAGACTGCCAAATGTGATAGAAGACGACATCGGTTGACCTAAGAGGGCCTCCCTGCGTCAAAACGTAAATTGGAGTGAAGACCTGGAATGATCCAATTACACTAGTAACAAGAACAAAGAGACTGGTCGGTTTTAACAGTGGAAGAGTGATTTTCCAAAAAATCCTTGACTTGCTAGCACCATCGACTGCGGCCGCATCATAGAAGTCCTTTGGTATCCCTTGAAGACCGGCCAAGAAGATTAGCAACTGACTTCCTATTGACGACCAAATACCGATTATCATCATTGAGACAAGCGCATACTGAGGCGATTCAAGCCATGCTATCGGCTTAATACCGACAAGGCCAAGAATGAAATTCAGGACACCAAAGTCTCGATTGAAAATCCACCGCCATACGATAGTAGTTGCTACCCCAGCCGTTACGACGGGAAGATAGTAGAGAACCCTCAATACAATAGAAAGCTTTCCTAGTTTGTTGACGGCGATTGCTAGGAGCAGAGATATGAACATACCAATAGGAACATAGATTGAATAGACGGCGGTATTCTTCATTGCGTTCCAGAATTTGAAGTCCGAAAAGAGCTCGATGAAATTCTCAAGACCAACAAAAGGCTTAGCTGCATCTACAATGCTCCATCTTCTAAAAGCTAAGAACAGTGCGAATCCCATGGGGCCAACGGCCCACCACACTAAATGGACAAGCGCAGGGAGAAGAAATGCGTAACCAATGAAAGTTCTATTTATGAGTGTTCTAGATTCTATGTTTGAAATGATGAAGGTGCTCACTACAACCATTACGAGAAGTACGAGAATAGCTCCTATCGCAAAGAACTGTATTGAGAGAATGGAGTTCTCTCGAGAAGTTTCCTCAAACAAGATCGTGAATTCAAAACCATCAATGTTCTTCTTCACATAAGTGTGAACTACATCGTTCACCTTCGCCTTTCCGCTTTCCATATCATTCTTGGTGGAAGAAGTTATTATTTTCAAATTTGAAATTCTTTTCTCACTCAAGTTCGAAGCGACAATGTCGTCTCCTTTCCGTATTATGAAACTGGCAGTCAAGGCTAGTTTAGATCTGTCAACGAATTCCTTTATCGATTTTTCGCTTTCGTATTCTAATAAGGAATCTGCGTCGCTGAACCAACCCTTTGCGTTTTTGAGAGCCGCCTCGCTGCTAACCTTGCTAAGTGAGTTCCCGAAAAAAGAGAAAGCAAATAAACCAAGCAAGATAATAGCTGGTAGATACGCAATAAATCCAAAGAGAAAACGAATAGGTTTACCAATTTTCACTGAGGAACGTGATCTCTTGAAAAGCAAATAAAGAAAGAACATAGCAAAAGCCGATGACGAAAAAGCGGAAATCCAGAGAAATAACAACAACGAACGACTTTCTTCAAACCATTCCGAAGACTTAGTTATAGTCGTAAAGAATCCGATTACATCCCAATTGTCAGAGTCGTAAACAGCAACGGCATTCACCATGGCCTTTTCATTTTCTATAGATATCTCCTCGGTTTCAGGTTTTTGGCTGTTCACTGTCTTCGTGAAAAGTGCGTTCAAAGTCTCATAATCAAGCGCTGGATAAGCATTAAAAGAAGTGAAATCATCTTCATTTCCGAAGTACACATTGAGCGTTCTCCCATAGATACTATCCGCTTTGTCCGTTATTTCATCAAATCTATCTAGAACGACCAAAAGAATCGTGTCATTTAGCATAAGAATTCCCGTCTGAATATATGGTCTTCCATCAATCAACCCCATCTCGGTCTTTGGATAGCCACTTGAAAAAGTGAGGTTCTCAAAAAATACAGAGGATGACAGATGGGCCGGAGAGGCATAACCGAAGTCATGTAGTAAGTTGCCGGAGTAGTCGAACAAACCTACGTACTCTATTTCATCTGAAAGACTTTGGATTACATCATTAACGAGTTCAGGGTTGTCAACTAATATGTCCAGTCTCATATCGATTTCAGCCATAAGGTTCTGGTAATTGAGCTTGAAACTATTAAGCAAAGCCGCTTCACTCTCTGCTGTGAAGTTTTCGAAGCTACTTTTCGCGTAAATGCTTAGAATAGCAAATGTTAACAAAATTAGAAGACCAGCAAAAACAATCAAACCAACTAGTGTCTTGTGCCGCCTCAAAGTTATTCCTCCCTAGGGATAAGGGGGGCAGCCGAGACTGCCCCCCTCTTCATTCCAGGTCAGTTCTCTCTTTCTTCAATGTACTTATCAATTGTCTCGGCTGCCCAGTCCATTGCTTGTTTTACAGTTTCTCCACCTACGTTCATTCTGTCGAAAGCCTCAGCCCAGGTGTCTTCAAACAGAGGTCTGTAATACTTTGTTTGAGAACCGACCGGTACT
Source organism: Mesotoga sp. H07.pep.5.3 (assembly GCF_002752615.1). NCBI lineage: Bacteria > Thermotogati > Thermotogota > Thermotogae > Kosmotogales > Kosmotogaceae > Mesotoga > Mesotoga sp. H07.pep.5.3. Next base: position 149,541 of record NZ_AYTV01000022.1, on the reverse strand, counting down.
CTTGCAAAATCAAGCATCTTTATGAAAACCGCGTCAAGTTCGTCCCGCTCTGCCTGCAGTTCGGCAATTTCCTTGATTGCTGATATTGCCAACCCACCTTCCAAACAACGTTTTTTCTGTGCATATTCGCTTGACAGAAACGCTGCGAGCTTAGTTGCACCTGACTTGTCAGCTGCATTTGCCGGAACCGCCCAGCCAGAGGCATACGTAACAGTCGCCTTATTTTCGGGTGCTGCGTATGGAATTGGTGCGGCTCCGACATCAAGGTCGGCACCCTTCGCGATCTGTCCTTTGATTGATACGTTGAACCACCTACCTGTTATTGTCATGCCAACCTTACCTGTGTAGAAAAGCGCTGAAGTTCCTCCGAGAGAACTGGCTTCTTGAGGTGATGGTGCGTATCCTTTCGAGAGAAGATCCATGAAGAATTGATAGTTCTTAACGTTGAGATCACTGTTCAGATATCCCGAGGTTTGTGTGAAGTCTGGGCTGAAGACTTCACCACCGCCTGCCCATAGGAGTGGTACAACGACTCCAACCCATGATGGGAAGGCAAATCCCCAAACGTCGTTTTTTCCGTCTCCATCAGTGTCTTTGCTCAAGAGCCTGGCGGTTTCCGCAAATTCCTCCAGGGTCCATCCGTCCTGCGGGGGATAAGGAACCCCCAGCTCATCGAACACTTTCTTGTTGTAGAAGATTCCTATCGGGCTTGTATCCTTAGGAAGGGCGTATAGGCTCCTACCTGATCTGAATATGTCAACGAGCACTGGAAAATACTCCGTGAGATCAGTGCCACTCGCACCATCTCTGTTTAGCCTGCTAATGAAAGGGTTGATGTCTGTCAGGTAGTTGCCTTCCACAAAAGCGGGTATCATCTCTGCATCCAGAAGGATCACATCAGGTGGGGTACCAGCTCCAATGTCAGTAAGAATCTTCTGATAATAGTCTCCGGGAACTGGTTCGTAAGTTACCTCGTACTCCGGATTGAGTCTCATGAATTCTGCAATAATCTCTTCGTCAAGAGCAGCCTCTTCAGCTCCTGCCCAGGTTGTGACTCTTAGCTTGGTTACTCCGACCGCAAGTGAAGAAAGCAGAATGACAGCAATCACCAGAAACGCTTTCAAATATCTTGCCCGACGCATAGTTCCACCTCCATTCTTTTTACCTGTCCGCTTTTGAAGCGGAGTTGTAAGTTTTGACCGTTAGCTCCCCGTTATAGTTAGCTCTGAAGACGCCTTGACGTGAAACGACTTTCAGTGATTTTCCTGCAAGCTTCAAGTTGTCGATCTCGAAATCGAGGTCGAAGGGAAAGGGATCGAAATCTATTCCATCTTCTGAGACATTAATACCTGCCAGGTACTTAAAGAGAAGATCAATTACCCATGAATGCTGGTAATCATCGACACCCCTGTAAACGCTTGCCTTTCCATTGAAGGGATTGTAGTGTTCAAAGCAATTTGGCCTTTTTGGATCGCCTTCAAAGAACATCATTCTAACGAATTTGAGTATAAGCTCGACAGTCTTCTCGCGAAGAAGAGAATCTTTGAATCGTCTAGAGCATATACCCAGAACATCAATAATATGGCTGTTAGTCATTGGCCAAACTCTGCCATTCCAGGGGCAATTGTGTCTCTTTCCTTTCCATTCGGCCCACTGACTGAATAGGTGATCATCAAGGCTTGTTGCTGGGACAGGAAACTTCGTCCAGAATTCCTCACTGTTAAGTAGATGCCTTTTAAGTCCTGGAAGGTGTGATTCGTCTACAATATCTGTTAGGTACGGATAGAAACAAGTTGCTGCTTTCACTCCAGTTCTTTTGAAATTAACAGGGTTGACATCGGAAAATATTTCTTCTTGAGGATCCCACATGAAACTCAGAACAGCCTTCTTCGTTTTTTCTGCACTTTGATCAAACAGAGCTGCTTCTTCTTCAAAATCGAGTAGCCGTGCCATCCAGGACAGCGCCTTCTTCAGACTATAAATATAAACAGTCGCATCTACACCCTTCAATCTTATGCTGTTAGTCCAGCCATAGCGGTCGGCCATCGGATCCACTGCTGTATATCTGCTCATGAATTCCTGGCCAGTCTCAAATTGATCTACCACATCGTACAGACCTGATTCTTCGGGATCTCTTTCCGCATCGAAATATTTAAGATACCTTTTTAAGGGTCCAAATATCTTTCCAATAAAACTCATATCCGGATGAACCATAAAAAGATCCTTAACCGCTCTTCCCCAGTCGGCGTGATAAAATCCATTCTCCTGGATCTGGTTAACGTAAATGTGGCCTACAAAGGACCCATCCTCCTTCTGGTTATCGACAAAGTTCAGCAAGCTACCCTGACCGATTTCCAGAGTGTTTGACCAACGCGTTTCAAGCATGTGACACTGAGCGCTATATGTAATAAGTGCCCTGAAATAATCGAGTCCCTCAGATATTGCAGGGTGTTTCATAAATGATTCACCGCCTTGGTTCTTGAATAGTCTAAGACCGTACCACCTATAGTAGTAATAAGTCTGAAGAAATGGGTCGCTTATTTTAAACTGAGGGAGTGACGAAAAGTAATTGTTCCAATTGTTGATACTGCATTCTACAGGGTCTTCGTTAATTAGACTATCCCAGTTACTGAGAATCTCATTCTTGCTTTCAGCGGCTCCAAGACCGCAAACGATAAATGATTCACCGAGAGGAGGGATGCTGATTCTTCTTTGAATTCCTATGTACAAAAGACCTTCACGATTAATTCCTGCGTTTGTTATTTCCATCAAAAGACCCCTACTATTCAATTTTTCATAGAAAGGGGTCATCCTAAAATTCGGAATGTTTGCCGTTCTTTCAGAAAATGTGACATTGTAGCTTTCCATTCCTCCAAGTGCAATAAGCATTTCTGCTTCAATTGGCTTTCTATGTGGCTTAATGAGCTTCTTCCTGAATAAAACTCCTCCGTCTACTGGTTCAACAGACTTGATGTCAGTCTCACTATCATTCTCTGAACAATTATGCGCTGTCCAAACTATGAGATCCATCTCAATTGGCTTTCTGCTGCTATTTTTGATACTGACTTTAGATACAAGGAAATCCTGTTCTAGCATGCACTTTTCTTCAATCATTTCTACATTCTTGGCTGAAAAACTACTCCTGAGAACGGCTGGATTCCATGTTCTGCCGGTACATTTGAAATCGATTGGAATACCGTCTATCACGGCACTGATTGTGTACCCAGGATCAATTCTCATGTCGAAATAGCTCAAAAAATCCCACGCCCCTGGATTATCAAGGTGTAATGGAAATGGCGGGGTCCACAAAAGTCTATTTCCACCACCCAAATACCATTTGTCATCTCTTTCGAGCATTTTAAGAACATCAATCTTCATTGGCATTCCTCCCATTATTGTCTTGACAGTCGTGAAGGAGTTTTCGGCCATAACCGGTAAGATCGTATATATCTTCTCTGTCTATTTCAATGATGCGATCATAAACTTTGAAAGCTCTTTCCAGATCCCGGGATTTGATAGCTTCGTACAGATCTTTGTGAAGCGGTAGACCAGCATCACCAAAAGTTTCCAGTCCAAGAGGGGATTTCCATAGAACTTCCAGACCATCAAACACCACGTCAAAGACCTCTTTCAGAAAACGGTTGTGTGATATTTCAAAGATCTTCTTATGGAATCTCGCATCTGTGCTGGAAAGCTCAATCCTTGTTTTGATTGCCTCTGAGAGTTTTTCCATGCAATGAGAAAATTCTTCAATATCGCTCTGACTCGAGTTAGATATTGCGAGAGCTATCGCAGATTTTTCTAAAGTGCTTCGGACCTCTATCAGGTCAAATATATCTTTGGCACTGTCTGTCTCAATTTCAAAATTTACGTTGAACTGAATCCGTAGCTTCGTTTTCTTCAAAACGAAAGTTCCGCTGCCGTGGATGGTTCTTGTTATGCCTTCATATTCGAGAACTCTTAGCGCTTCTCTCACGACTGCTCTGCTTACACCCAGGCGTTCTGACAGTTCCAGTTCTCCAGGCAATCTATCTAGGCCTTCGAGGACTATCATCTTCTTCAGTTTGTTTACAATATCCACTGCAGTTCTTCTCTTGGTTTTCATCTTGGCTTGGCACCTCAACTTGATCTGTTGTCCACTCACAAGACAACCATTCACCATATTTTAGTATTTGAGTTTGTCAATTCCTTAGAGCCATTACCGACTATTACTAATGCTTAGGATCGAATTTAGCCGATTATTGAAGTAGAGAAATGTGATTTGAAAAGAGTCAAAATCAGTTGTCAACAAATGAGAAAGAATCAAGGATCTTTATTGGTGGCCTAGCGAATCTTATGCGAGAGAGTCTCTGTAAAGCTGAAAGTGTTTTGAAGCGCATCAGCTAAAATCAGTCGTGCTAAGGTCAAGGCGGTGTGCTCAAGCGAGTAATGATTAAGCAAAGTAAAGAATCCTTAGAAAGAAGTAGTAAAAAAGAGGTCAAGTGACAGTGGTCAAACAAATACAGTCCTTTGTTGCATACTTCTGTAATGCGCCGATACGAACCAGCACAAAGGGTTTTCCAAAACAAAACCCGAAGACTCAATGTCTCCGGGTTCAAATTGTGGAACCATCTTCCTTTATTGCTGGCCGAGCATCTTCTCCATTACTTCCAGCGCTTCGTCAGACAGAAGCATCATTGCGAGTCTTTGAGTAGTGAATTTGTTTTGAACGGGTCGCTCAACTATGCCAGGTTTGCTGGCATTGAGCCTGTCGGTCATTTTTTCTTTCATGACTCTCATTCTTTCGTCAACATCGAGATTCTTGAGGCGTTCCTGAGCTTCGGGAGGGAGATTTCTGAACTGCTGTCTCATCTGTTCCTCAATCTCCGGAAGTCTTTCTTCGATTCTCTCTCTAATGGGTGCATTTTTCTCATACACTTCAGAACGATTGGCTAATGGCCTTTCTCTGAAGTATTCAGCAAGATTCTCGGCCTGTTCGACCGTGATAATTGATTTCAGACCGTTCAGATAATTCTCGACTATCGACTGCATTCTTGTCCTGGTTGAATCAATTTCTGGAAAAGTCGCTTCTTCGCCTGAGATTGCTTTTTCCAGAGTTTCTTCAAGAGTATTTGTGACTCTTTCCTTTAGAGCTTCGAGTTCGTCGCGGGTGGATTTTGCGAGATCGTACACTTGGCCCAGCTGTTCAGGAGAGAGGTTGGCTGCATTTATTGCATTTGCAATCTGGATTTGCAGACGTAGTTCCAAAATCTCCCCGTCCATATCATTTCTAAAACCGGGAGAAGCTGTGGCCACTACTCCTAAAATCAGCATAAGGATCGAAAGAACTGCTATCTTCTTCATTTCTGTCACCTCCATTTGAGACTAAGACTATTATAAGAACCTGTAAGTGGAAGGAATGTGAAATGGTTTAACATTCTTATTCCTCATTCGTGATAAGGCTCTTCAAAGCAACTGAAAACAATATTCAGTATGGGTGACGAGGTTGAATCCTTTTTTGGGGCTTTTTGTCAAGGTTATCTCTAATTGATCATTTTGAATGTTTTAGCACGGATTGAAGAATCTGGTGATCTCCTTTTCAGCTCGAAAAGACGAGCATATCTGCATCTTTTCTACAATGGCGAGAAGGCAGCCAAAGATCAGGCAGAGATGAACGATTATCTGACCATACTATACAATGACCTTAAGAACAACACACGTGAAGAATACCGCATGAAGGACTACGACAAATACTTTACTGTTACCAGTAAATCCAGGGAAATCACACCGAATGAAGAGGCGATGCGTGAAGCGGCAAGAAACTATGGCTATTTCGCACTGCTTTCCAATGAAGTCAACGATCCCTTCGAGGCCTTATCTCTCTATCGCAGTAAAGACATAGTGGAAAAGGGGTTCGGGAACCTAAAAGACCGATTGAATTTCCGTAGAATGCAGGTTTCATCTGAACTATCGCTAAACGGCAAGCTGTTTGTTGAGTTTGTTGCCTTGATCTATCTTTTCTACATAAAGAAGAAGATGCAGGACACCTGTCTCTTCGAGAACTGGACATTGCAGGGTCTCCTCGACGAACTGGACACCATTGAAAGGTTTGAGTCTCCCGAACACGGCCGCATGATCGGAGAAGTCACTAAAAAGCAGAAGGAGATCTATGCCAAGCTGGGGGTGAAATCACCCTCGTTATAATTTCCGGGAATGTCGGCAGTAAATGAACTCTTGCTGAGAAGTATCTGTATTTCCAACGAAAACATCCACAGGATCAGAGATGAACTCTCTCAATAAGAGGCTGTCTCCGAATATAGAAACGAGCTGATAAGCTACTTCAGAGGGTTGACGTAAGTTTTGATCTTGTCATACTAGGGTTTGGAGAGGATGGGCACACTGGGCTTCTTCCCCGTGTCGAAGGAAATTAGCGATGCCCGTTCCCTTGTTCTTCCCACTGAAGGAACTTATGACGAAAGGCCTTCAAAAAGGATTACTCTCGGTCTTCGAGTACTGAATCAGTCCAGGAATGTCATCGTTTTGGGCACGGGAGTCTCGAAGGCTGATATCGTCAAGAAGGTCTTTCTTGACGAGGATTCCGAACTGCCGGTCTCAAAGATTTCTCTCGAGAAAGGCAGATTAGTCTGGTTGCTGGATAAAGACGCAGCCCGATGTCTTCCATATAAATTTCTCTCTCAATCTTCATATTGGAGTCCGTAGTCGTTTTCATGTCTTTTAGATCTTGCGACGTGTCGAACTCGAAGAAAGCCTTCTTCCAGGAGAAACAAGACAGGAAGTATATATCTGCTTCACTCTAGCTAAGAAATTCTTTGTACCTCTTTACCAGATCCGCAACCATTCCTTCGACAAATTTCCACATAAACGCCGGTCCTTCATTTAGAGCAAACTGATTTCGCCTAGTCAACTTTTGGTACTGAGAAAACTAACAGTGCCTCGATTTACGTTTCTTAAACTGAACTTCCTGTGAATAGCGCGAAGAGTTGAAAAGGCTCTATTCGAATGAAAAAACGATCACAAAAGACTGCCTCTGGAAAGGAATTCGACAACTTTTGTGATTAATCGATCGCCTGCGATTCTAGTCAGTCCAGAATAGACCTCAACGAGTTTAGAAAAATGACCCACAAGGGGATAAAATTTCATTGAAAGAAATCATGTTTCATTAAATGAAATCTTGGGAGCCATATTTATGGACGTTGTTGGCAAGTTTGGAAGGATACTCATACCAATGAGCACCGCATTTGCAGCTGACTATTCCATTGACTATCCAATGACAAGAAGAATAGCCAGTTATTTGATCAGTAAGAACTATTGCGATTCTCTGGTGATAGCCGGAACAAATGGGGAATTCTACTCGATGAGTTTTGAAGAGAAGGTTAGACTCTTCGCAGAGGTTAAACAAGAGGTCGGAGAAAGAGTGCCGCTTATAGCCGGTACGGGCACTGCTAACACTCACGAAACAATTGAGTTGACAAAAGAAGCGGCGAGACTCGGTTATGATGCAGCTATGGTTGTTGTGCCTTATTACTGTCACCCTACACAGGAAGGAATTTATTATCACTTTTCTCAGATATGCAAGAACACGGACCTTCCCATAATGGTCTATAATATCCCGCTCTTCACTGCTTCGAATATTGATCCTTCTACCCTTGCAAAACTCACCGAATTTGAGAATATCGTGGCGGTCAAGGATGAAGCGGGAATAAATCCTCTACAAACCTCTGCCTTCTTGAAGGCAACGGAGGGAAAGATAGTTGTCTATTCCGGTGATGATCTTATGATCCTCTCTGTCATGAGCCAGGGAGGAATTGGTGTAATAAGCGGAGGCTCTCACGTTATCGGCGATATGATGAGAAATCTGATCGAAGAATTTCTTTCAGGCGACGCCACGAAGGCAACCGGCAGTTTCAAAGAGTTGTATTCGCTGTTCAGCGCATTTTTTGGAAGGAACAGGCGTTTGACGAATCCATTGCCGGCGGTTAAGAAGGCATTTGCTTTGCACTCCGGGCTAGATGTCGCACGTGTAAGACCGCCACTAATGGAAATCGAAGAAGATGAAGTGGCAGTATTGAAAGATACACTCAGAAAGTTTGGAAAGATCTCCTGACTTTCAGGAACAAAAAAACCGAAAGGGGGTTTGGCGATGAAAAAGGCATTTATCGTAGTTTTTCTTCTGCTAACAGTGTTCGTTTGCTTTGCCGTTGAGGAGACCTATACAATTCGCTTCAATACGGTAGCTGCACCGACTCAACCGCAAGTCCTTGCAATGAATAAGTTTGCCGAAGTTGTCGAGAATCTTAGCGGAGGCAAAATAGTTGTGAAGGTCTTCCATTCAGGCCAGCTTGGAGATCAACAGACATCCTTGCTGGCAGTTATGAGAGGAGACCTCGAGATGGCCGGCGATGGAGCGCCATCGTGGTTCGCCGATCTTGGCAATATGCCGAAGATGGGAGTGCTTAATGCAGCTTACATTTTCAAGAGCCTTGACCACATGTATTCCGTTATGAACAGTCCGATGGTAAAGGGATGGTTCGATGAACTGGCCTCGAACACCGGAATGAGGGTTCTGGATACATGGTATCTCGGTATGAGGCAGCTCAACACGACCGAAAAGGCGGGTCCCGTTTACAAGCCGGAAGATCTCAAAGGCATGAAGATCAGAATGCCCAATAACGAGGCCTTCATGGACATGGGACGTGCAATCGGAAGCAATCCTACTCCAATGGGCTTCGGAGAAGTATATCTAGCACTCAAGTTAGGTACTATCGACGGGCAAGACAATCCGCTTCCCACCGATCTCTCGGCAATGTTTGTTGAGGTAACGAAGTACATAATCCTAACAGATCATTCTATAGGAATGATCAACCCTGTGATTAACGAGAAGTTCTGGCAGTCTCTGCCTTTCGAGTACAAGACTTACATTATTAAAGCGCTTGAAGTTGCCCGCTACTACATGAACTATCTTGTTCTGGAGCAGGAATCAAAGCTTCTGAAGCAGTTTGTAGATGAATACAACATGGAGATAATCGTGCCCGACAAAGAAGCCTTTATGAATCTGGCGAGGGATTTCTACTCAGATGAGAAGTTTGACAAAGCCTGGGGCGAAGGAATGTATGAGACGATCCAGTCGTATCCTCTGAACTAGAAAGATGAGCTAGTTACCCTGGACCGGGAAGACAACCGGTCCGGGGTATCGTTTTGGGGGTTGTCATGAAAAAGATATTCTTGTCGCTTTTGAAGACATTACAAATTCTGCTGAATCTAATTGAATCTTGGGGCGGGACTATTTTTCTCGGGCTTCTGTTCCTCAGCATTTTCTTCCAGGTGATTTTGAGGTATGTATTCAGCAGTCCCTCCCCGGAGCTATTCGAGATAGCGCAATATAGTTTCATCTGGACGATATTCCTAGGCGCCCCTTACGCAAGAAAGTTCGATGCTCATATAAAGTTCGATATTCTCTTCCTTAGGTTTTCCAGGAAGGTGCAGCTGATACTCCAGATAGTGTTCGACCTTTTCTTCTGCATAGTCCTTCTGGTCTCTCTGGGGCCAGTGCTTGGCGATGTGATCTTTTACAAAATAATAAAATCAGAGGTTCTCAGAATACCCTGGACATATCTCTTCATGTGCTTTCCGATTTTCATGGTATTGACGTTCATTCACAACGTGATCTGGATAGTGAAGAGCTTCCTGGAACTCATTTCCGGGAAGACATTTGCTAAGGAGGTTGAACCATGGGATTGATACTCTTTTTTATTATATTTGGTGCAACCTTCGCTCTGGGGTATCCGATAGCCTTTGGGATGATCATGGGGGGCTTTGCCTACTTCATTACTTCCGGAATGGATCTGGGAATCTTCCTAGACATAATGGCAATCGAACTGAGGGCCCAGGACGTTCTCCTTGCGGTTCCCATGTTCATATTTGCCGCGAACGTTATGAATGATACTGAGATTACTGACAGGCTTTTTGGCTTTTTGAAGCAACTCTTGGGAGGTGTAAGGGGTGGACTTGCGTACGCAAACATTGGCGCCAGCATTATCTTTGCGGGAATGAGCGGATCGGAAATAGCTGATGTTTCAGGTCTCGGAACAATAGAGATAAAAGCGATGATGGACGATGGTTATGACGGTCCATTCTCCTGCGCGGTAACGTGCGCTTCGGCAACGATTTCGCCGCTGATCCCTCCCAGTATCCCCATGGTTATCTATGCTATGCTGACAGGGACTTCGCTCGGATACCTATTTCTGGCGGGAATTGTTCCGGGGCTCTTTCTGGGTTTTATCGAGGCCGGTATGGCTTTGTACCTCTCAAAGAAAAGGAACTATCCCAAAGGGCAGAGATACCCACTCAAGGTAATTGCCAGGAGTTTCGTTAGGTCGTTCCCGGCTTTGCTCGCCCCAGTCATTTTGCTTGCTGGAATATATGGCGGCATATTCACACCGACTGAATCGGCGGCGGTACTGGCTGCATATTCAATTCTCGTTAGCATCTTCATTTATCGCACGCTTGGATTGAAGAAGCTACGAAAGATAATGCTAAAGACAGTGTACAACGTTGGCGCAATAAGCTTCATGATTGCCGGCGCCTTTGTTGTGAAATATGTCCTAGCAAGAGAAGAGATACCGCTGTTGCTCACTAATGCATTCGTGGATATGGGCCTTCTGTCAAGTGCCTGGGTGCTTCTTTTGAGTGTTAATGTTCTCTTCTTCATCCTTGGAATGTTCTTCGACGTATCGGTCATACAGCTGGTAATTATACCGATCGTCTTTCCACTTGTGAGGGCTGCAGGGATAGACCCCGTTCATTTCGGAATCGTAACCACTTTCAACCTTATGCTTGCGCTGGATACGCCTCCTTACGGACAAACCGGTTTCATAACTAGTGCTATCAGCAAAACTCCCGTCGGAAAGGTCTTCAAAGAGATGCTAAAATATTGGATACCGATAGAAGTTATGGGACTTGTAATAATTACTTACTGGTCCGATTTCGTTTTGTGGCTTCCAAGATTGCTTGGGTATGCGCATTAAGGTCAGATCATAGTCGAGGGGTTTATATGCAGAGTGTTGAAAGGATCGTCAAAATTCTCAGTTCATTCAGTCTTGAAGAATCGAGACTGAGTCTTGATGATCTGACTAAAAAGAGCGGTTTGCCCAAGGCAACCGTGTATCGAATCGCGGAGGCCCTCTGCAAAGAACATGTTCTTGAAAAGGATAGCCAGACTCCCACATATAGAATAGGGATCAAGCTTTTTGAGCTGGGAAGTCTTTATCTCTCTTCAATGAAACTGAAGGATGTGGCCTTTGCCGAAATGGAGAAACTCCACCTTCAGACTGGAGAAACGATACACATGGGCATACTCGACGGAACGGAGGTTGTCTCGATTGAAGGCTTCGAAAGCTTTAAGTCGCTCCACACCAAGTTATACATAGGAAAACGTGCGCCTCTCTACTGTACCGCCGTGGGAAAGGCGATACTTGCCTTTCTTCCCGAGGCTGATCGCGAAGGGCTTATTGACACTCTTGACCTTATTCCCCAGACTTCGAAGACAATAACAGACAAAGCCAAGCTCAGGGAAGAACTGGAAAGGATAAGATCAAGAGGAACGGCCTTCGATAAGGGGGAGAATGAAGACGGTATTGCATGTGTCGGAGCTCCAATATTTGATTCATCGGGCGTAGTTGTAGCGTCGATAAGCATATCCGGTCCTATCTTCCGAATGGAAGAGGAAGTTATGAAGAAATACTCCGATCTCCTCAAGAAGGTTGTGTCAAGGATCTCTTCAGCACTTGGGCATGGATTACAGCAATGAGGTAATGCATCATAATTAAATCTACTCAAGAGAGAGTTAATGCATCAAAATAAAATCTACTCGAAGTCGAGATGAAGGAGATTAAGAACACCTCCCTTTGAGTTAGATTTGGACTTCATTATCTGTATGTCAACCAGTGATTCTTGAGAATGTGCTATATTACTCTTGAGTTTGTATAAATCTAGGGCTTCGTGAACCTTACGAAGCTCATCTTTTTTTGTACAGTCAATCCAGGGAGAGTTAAGCACTCTTTCATAAGGAGTAGCGAACTTGTCGTATTTCTTCACTATCCTTGTACCATCTCTGGTCTTTTCAATCATCTTTTGAGTAGGCTGGAAATGGTTGTTGTAGAGATTCAAGCTTTCATATAGCTCATTCAAGATACTCAGTTCCTCCAAAGTGTCATATCTGTAATAGCCAACGGCCCTTCTGACCAAAGACCAGTTCTTTTGTTCCACATGAGGATTGTCGTTCTTGTTGTAACTCCGGCTTCTGGTAAAGACCAATCTTTCATCCAAACAATACTTATACAAATGAGCGTTAATGAACTCCGAGCCATTGTCGGAATGAATTCCCAAAAGAGGAAAAGGAAGTAACTCTCTCAATGCAATTATAGCTTCGAGAGTCCATCTTTGAGCCTTGTTCCTTATCGGTGCAACGATACTCCAACCACTGGCAACATCCACCATATTCAGGCTATAACAGAATTTTCCCGAGCTATTGCCCCTATCAGAATCAGTTATTAGCCTGCAGTACTAGCTGGATAGACTGACGATCCTTTCTCTTGGTGGATTTGATAATCGCTCCGGCGCAACAAATTGATCGTCCCGAGTCTTTTGGAGGTCTCAGTTTTCCAATCCGTTCTGAGTTCGAGCAAACGCACCTACTACAATCTTGATTGCCAATAATTCTTCGTTCGAGCCTCCATAGTATCAGATATCTGCAGTGATCTATTAGAGAGTTTTGTAAGAGGCTTGCTTCATCAAAAAAAATGGATGAAAGTCTAACTAAACGCACATCGGTTCTCTCTTCCGAGGTAGATTCCACAAAGAACTGAGCATCAACTCCTATCTTTCTTCTCAACTTAAAATATCTTGTGATTGCCTTCATTATAAGACTTCTACAAAAGCATGCGTGGACGCTGACGTTCTTCTCTTTCCCGTGAGCATTTATGAACAGATTGGATTGCAACCACTAATGGATAAGGGCAACCAATGACTGAATGACTGTTGATAATGATTTTTTCACAAATGCTCGGGAATATAATACGTTTGAGAGAAGACCATGAACCGAGCAACATAAATATGTATTTCGGAGGTTTTTTATGAGAACCTACAGGAATGGAAAACTCAGGTTTCACAAACTTATGATCTTCGTTGCAGCAATTTCTTTTGTCTTCCTATCTACTGGGTGTATCTTCAAGACCGTAACTCTAACTATGCTCGAGCCAGATGAGGGAGGAGAGGTTCAGCCCCTTCCCGGAAATCATAAACACTTGATCAACACGTCTGTAGATCTTCTGGCAGTGCCGGACGACGGGTGGGACTTCGACCGATGGGAGGTAGATGAGGAATTCTATTCAAATGAGAAAGAGACGAAACTGGAAATGGATTCCGAAAAGACAATCAAAGCTTTTTTCTCGAGACAACCGGTTACCTTAACTATGGAAGATGAAGAAGGAGAGGGAAGTATTTCACCGGTACCGGGAGAGTATCAGTTTGATTATTCTACCCTGGTCGGTCTTTCAGCTACTCCGACAGAAGGCTGGGAATTCGACCGATGGCAGGTTGACGGCGTTTTCTATTCGAGTGAAGAAGAGACGGAATTGTCTATGGACGCAGATAAGATAGTAGAGGCGTTCTTTAACGAGGAGCCTGTGGCTTCGGTCACTCTATCTATGCACGAACCAATTGGTCAGGGAGCGGTTGCTCCGGCTGTCGGAGATCACAAGTATGATGCAGGAAAGTCTTTAACACTTCAAGCGACACCGGCAGAAGGGTGGCTCTTTGAACACTGGCTTGTCGAAGATGCAGTCTATTCCACTGAACATGAAGCCGAACTTACAATGAACACTGATAGAAACGTAAGGGCCGTTTTTGTTCGTAAGACTCACACACTTACAATGCTTGAACCTTCAGGTAGTGGAGATGTCGAACCTGCCGTCGGGAACAGTGTTTATGAAGAGGGCTCCGAGGTTTCCCTTGCTGCAACACCGTCCGACGGCTGGGACTTTGATTTCTGGCAGATAGATGGGGAATTCTTCTCAGGTTCTGAGCAGATAACAATCACAATGAATGCCAGCAAGACGGCAAGGGCTTTCTTCATTGAAGAGCCTCCAACGATTTTCACCTTGACAATGGCTCAACCAACCGGTCAGGGTTCCGTTAGTCCTTCAGTCGGAAATCACAACTACATAGAGGGAACCACCGTCCTGCTTTCGGCTACTCCCGCAGAAGGATGGGGTTTTGAAGCGTGGTACTTAGATGGTTCTAATTACTCAGATAGCCAGAACGTTTCAGTTGTTATGGACCGTGATAAGTCAGTTTCGGCCACGTTTGTGCAAGAGGTGGAAAAAGTTACTCTAGAAATCTATAAGTCCGGAAGGGGAACCGTTAGTCCCGATGTCGGAATATATTTCTATGATAAGGGTGCTGAGGTCAATTTGAGCGCAACGCCTGATGCCGGGTATCATTTTGAAGATTGGCTTGTTGATGGCACTACCTATGAGGTTGCCGACATAACGATAACTCTTGAATGGGACACTATTGCAATCGCCACTTTTAGGTGTAATTGTGGAGGGGTTCATCAGGAGTGAAATTGAGATCCTGGTAGTAGAAGATCATAGTGGAGGATAACTTTCAAGGATTTCGAGGAATTCTTTCACGACGTGCCTGTCAAACTGAGATCCTGAGTTCTCAAGAAGGTATTCAATCGTTTTTTCTTTGCTCCAGGCCTTTCGGTAGGGTCGATCAGAAGTCAGTGCGTCGTATACATCTACAACTGCGAATATCCTCGCTGCGAGAGGGATCTCTTCTCCTTTGAGTCCGCGGGGATATCCGCTTCCGTCCCAGCGTTCATGGTGACAGTAAGGAATATCCAGCGAAGGTCTAAGGTACTCGACTTGCGACAACACTTCATACGCCGTTGTCGGATGAGTTTTCATTACCTTCCATTCGTCTTCAGATAGAGGTCCTTCCTTCAGTAACACGCTGTCCGGAATAGAAATCTTCCCAATGTCGTGCAGCAGGGCGCCTCTGTACATGTTTTCTATTTCTTCTTCCGATGCCCCCATTTTCTCGGCAAGCCAAACTGTAAGATCGGCTACTCTCCTTGAGTGTTTCTTGGTGTTCATGTCTCTCATTTCCAGTGTTCCTGCAAGAACTTCCAAAGTCTGATCGTAAGCTTCTGCGATCTTCCTGTTGCTGTCTTTCAAATTATCTATCATCAGAGCAACATCTATCGCTAGTGAAGCTTGTGCCGCAAGCATCTGCAGAAAATCATTCCATTCACTGTCTCTGTGAATTTGCATCATGTCGAATGTTTCAAGGACTCCCAGAATTTTTCCTCTCGTTTCAAGGGGTACGGCATGATAGTCCTTCACTTTCATATCTATCAGGTTCTTGAGCCTCGGGCATTCGGGATTGCTAGAGGTGTCCAACGGACCGGAGTAAGGCTTTCCCGACGAAGCAACCGAACTAGGTATAGTTCCTTCCATTGGAAGCTCTCTGAAGTCCATTTCTCCAGTGACTATTCCCTTTCCATGAGCGAATCTCAGAACACTTCTTTCTTCGTCAATTAAGAAGACATCGGCGCCATCTACGCCAAGCCTCGAGATCAATCTTTCGAGAAAGACATCCAGCATCTTTTCAAGTTCGAGGTGATAGCTGACGGCCATATCTATTTCGTGCAGTGCGCGAATATTTGCCAGTCTATGCGTTGCGCTTCTTTCTGATTCTACCAGTTGAGTTATATCTACACCTGTCAAAACGAAGTAATCATGTTCCCCTCTCCAGCTTGTAAGATTGCTCAGTGCCCATCGGATGTGTAGAGTAGTCGACGAGGTTTCTAAATCGGCCTCATAGAAGTTCTCTATCTCTCTATCCAGTGTCTTGCTTGCGGTGTTCTCGATCCAGTTTGCTAGATCAGGGGATGCGAAGACTTCGGAGCAGTTCTTTCCAATTATATCCTCCGATTTGAGTGAAAGAATCTCCTCAAAAGTCTCATTTGTGAAGACAATGACCCCTTCACTATCAAAGACCGCAACGAAAACTCCTGCCGTGTCGAGAACTGCGTCGGAAAAGTCTTTCTGTTTTGCCAGTTCGAGTTGTGTCTTGTTTTTCTCTTTGAACTCACGGTAAATAAGAAAGTAGAATAGAAGACCGCTGAAAAGGACGAAGGCCCAACCCTTGTAAGTCTGTGCGTGCGTTGAGGTGCTTCTCTCAACGAACATCCAGTCTACAACCATATCCGACAACAGTATCCATAGGATTCCGAACAATATGTATAGAAAAGCTACTTTCAGCGCTGGATTCTTCATACTTGAATTCTATTCGACTTTTGACAAGAAAAGCAATAAAAGTTGAGAGAGGTAGGTCTGTTTGAAAGATTTGCTGTTCATGTGAAAGCGAATGGATAGTATGCTTCTCTCTTCACAACGCAGCAAAAATCGACAGTCATTGCGGTCGATGTTTGTTTTATGATGAGATATATGAGGTTGAAGAAGTCTAGAGAGCGAACTTCAAAGTCTGCTGCTTCCTTGTTTGATGATCCTGCAAGCCGATCTTCGACACTCCCTGTTCTGATGAACAAAGATATTCTAGGCAGGGATGCAAAAGAGGATTGACAAGAATCATCATATTGTCTTTTCATGAGAGTTATGGATTATGTGAAGGTCATGATGATCACCTTATACAGACTCGGCAATTGAGAAGCAGAACGAACGGAGTAATGGTAGACTAAAATACGAGAAAGATTATCGGCATATAGGAGGCGTTTGGTATGAAGAGATACCTCTTTGGGGCTGTGGCGGCGTTAATCGTTCTTACGGCCTTTGCCGGGTGTTTCAAACCCGAAAAGACTCCCGAGAACGTTAGAAATTACGTCGAAGCTGTTTCGGATAAGTGGAATCAGTTGTTCTCAAATTCGTTGGAACTGATCTCCTGGGATTACCATGGAACGATAGCCGATGATAACGACCTTAAGGAGACGGTTGAACTGCTTACTGATCACGATTCCGTTCGGCTTTTCCAGATAGACATCACAGATCCTTCTTTTGCATCCGTAGTTCTTCTCTCTTCAATTCCTTCTGCTGACCAGGACGACTTTTCCGAAGCGGTTGAGAAGCTTGTTGAACTTGGCCAACATAGAATAAGACTGAACTGGAAGATAATCTCTTCTGGGTCAGAATTCACAACCGTTGCCCTCGTCAATGAAGACAATGTGGTCTGGGATTCCGTAATCGGCAGCGTTGTTATAGAAGAAGAGGAATTCTCTCCTGTTGCTGGAGAGCAGTCTGGCAGCGTTATCATCAAGTGGCTCTGGGGAACAGAGAGAGGCAAGATCACCTGGAGTCTTGAATGTAGTGGTCCTCCACTGGCATGCAGTTATACTTCAGAGGCAAAGATCGCCTCCGGTGAAGCCCGCATTGAGACAAAGCTAGTTAAGGGTGAGGAGTGCTGCACGCTTCACTATGCCTGGGCCTACAGGACGCCTACCGGTTCAATAAGCATCGACTGGAATCCAGATACGGAGCAATTCGACGTCGAAGTCAGCAGCTGGGGAAGCACAGGAAGCGGACAAGGGATTTTCGAGTGTTGCCCATGAGTTGATTTTTACGAATGATTATAGAATTTTCTTGCTGCAAGTATTCGAAGTCATCTCTTTCAAAAGAACCATTCATTTGCCCAATCGCAGAAATTCAGTGACAATAATTGGAGTAAGTTTTTCCGAAGTACTATCCTTAGTTTCAGAATTTTGATTATCATAGACAACGCTCTTTCTTCATTAAGTTAGCGACTTTTTGAGTTTCGCTCCTGAAAGGTTTTGTAGTGAAGCACTTATGGAAAGCAATTAAAGCATAGTATTCAGGTTTTTTTGGACGCTGCTCTGCAATGATTTGCACAGTGCAACAATTGTGACAAATCGCGAATTTTTTTTACTCAGACCATTGTCGCATGCTGAAGATTTTCATTTACAATGTTCTTCATCTGTCTATAAACCGATCATTCTGTACACCGACATGTTTTTGATTTAGATAAGTGTATGACTTAAGCTTTTAGAAAGAGGTTAGCTTCACTCTTTCTCGACTGAGATGGATAGATCTCCCTTTGAACCAGGTTCGAGCCATACAGTCCTGAAATTGTCCGAGACTACATATCCCTTAGGCAAGTCGATTACTTCAACTAAATGTTCCCCGAATACAAGTCCTACAAGTTCTATAAATCCGAAGACCTGGAATTCGACTCCATCGACGTTTAGGCTAACGACTTCGTACAGATAATCTCCAGACTCGTCAATTATGGAAATGTTTAGCGAGCTTCGTTTTGCGAAACCAATTTCCAGTCGAGTATCGCCTTTTTCGTCTACTTCGACTGTCTCGATTTCCGTCGTGCGTGAGTAAAGCCGCTCGAATCCCTTCTCCATTGAAAGGACCACCTGGCTTTTTCCCGAAGGGACTCCTTCTAGAATGGTCTGCGAATTCACTCTGAAGGGACGGCCGCCGATCGTAAGTACTCCCGAGGCATCGAGAAGAGGTTCCTCCAATTCTCTTGTGCCGTTTCCATTGAGATCATCAAATAACGTGACTTCCATCCTTCTCTCGTACGCGATTCCAAAACGAACGCTCTCTATCTCCCCGGCTTCAAGCTCTACATTAATATCAACTGCTCCAGTAGTGATGCTCACTCCTTCTCCAAATGAAGCCAGATCGAGTGAAAGTTTCATCTCTCCAGGAGTAATCGGCACCGTCAGTGTTCCCGAAGTTGTGAATATCGATTCCTCGCCAACGCTTACTGAAAAACTTTCAATGTATTCCTCTCCTTCTTCAAACTGGCCTGAAGTGTTGGAATCCACAAATACCGCTACGTTCAAGTATGCCGGAGATTTCATGAAGGGCCAGTAAAAATTCCTGACACCTGACTCGGGAACGCTGATCTCTAAAGGGCCGCTGACAAGAGAAATCATTCCCGAAGGGTATTCGATCAACTCTACGGTATGGAGACCGGCGGGAAGATCGATCTCTATTAAGCCTCTCTCATCGCTTTGATATTCCGTATCTCCGATTTTGACTCTTACTGGAACGGGTTTTTCGCTGGTTTCCATGATTTGATCAAGGTTTCTGTCCTCGAAGAAGTATAGGTTCAACCTTCCTTCCTTCTTCTTCTTGAAGAACCAGCTGTCATCGAATTTGAATCTCATTCCGAAATAGAAGCCGTTCTTTTGGAGATTCCCTATGAAACTTTCTTCTAGAGAGCCCCAGCCATATCCTGCATAAATCTGTGTGTCGGGGAGGGGAGTTATCCCCATTTCAACTATGTATCGGTTGTAGAGTCTACCTGATTTGTCCAGTACAAGATACCCCGAACCGGAGATAGAAAGCAGATCCATGAGTGTCTTTTCTATCCTTAGGCCGCCGATCATGTAGAGTGAGCTCTTCTTCAGGTACAACTCTCCAGTAAGCGAAAAATTCATTGTTTTGTCCATCCAGAATGCGGAATCGATTGATAGGCTTCCCTCTGTGTCCTTTATCCCCTCTCTTGTTTGGGAATAGTAATCGGCCTGGAAGAGTAGAACTAGAGGTCTTCTGAGATCGGGCACATAGGCAAGCTCCGCCTGGGCTTCAAATCTGCTTGTCTCAACGGCAGGGCTGTTTGAGTAAAGCATATGGTAAGCGGGTCTTAGTCTTTCGAATCCCGAGTACTCCCCGCTGCTCTCGAAAAGCATTCTCGCAAAGCTAAGGCTTCCATCGAGTTTTAAGTCTGCGTCGAAGGCTAGCTTCAGATCTTCAATTTCCCTGTTTTCAACGCCGAAATGAATTGAGTAGAAGTTCTCGGTTTCTGTACCACCCAGCGTGTGATTAGCCTGGAGAAGAAGCTCGATATCTACAATGTCTGGAGAAAAAGAAGCCGTATATCCCGCGCCTATTGACAGCTTTTCGGCGAGGGTTGCTTCAATATCGAATTTGCCGTGATCCATATTTAACCCAAAACCTATGACGGTCGAAAACTCAAGCGAAGGGAGGATCTCAATTTTCTCCCGGGCAACCAGTGAAACCTCGTCGAATCTCTTCAGTAAATAGGGAGAAAGGGATAATCTGTTTTCTTCTCCGCTTGAATAGTCAAAGACGAGATCTCCTCCGGCAAAGAGCGTCTCATTCACTCCGAAGTCCGCCCCCAGAATCATTCCCATGATTGGATCGAGATTCTTCAGTCCAATGCTGACCTCACCCCTGAACTTGAAATCCTTTCCGGAGAACACTGGCTTCATGATTGCCCTGATTTCGTTATCCATATTCCCATCACGGTGTATCAAAGTCTCTTTTAGAGAAGTTTCAAGAAGCGTTTCTCCAAGAACGAAATCCTTTAGCAATTCAAAAGAGAGCGTTCCGAGCGAGGTCTTCTTATCATAGTTGTATCCTGACAGTATCTTCAATCCCAGAACTTTCGGAGCCAGTGATAAATCAATTCCAAAGCCGGAAGATTCCTTCGAGCTTCCTGGAGCAACAAATTCTCTGTCGAGATGGGCTGCAAGGCTCCCGTCGAGAAATTCATTGCCAAATCTCAAAGAGGAATCGGTTCTAAATCCCGCATTACCGTCATCGAAGGCAAGCTGCATGTTCATATCCATTTGCATAGTTTCTGAAATAGGTTTTGAAACGTCAAGCACCACAAACCGATGTCCAGATCTTAATCCTTCGACCATGCCCGCTACTTCAAATTCCCATTCGTCAAGTTCATAATTCATTCTTCCCATCAAATCTAAATCGCCTGGCAGCGAAGATTCAACATAGTATTCGATTTCAATGAATACTGGATTGAAATCGATGTCAAAATACGGCACTGGACTGCTGAAGATTAACATCCCGCTATTGTAGAGGACGTAGTCTCTGCCGCTTTTCATGAGCTCGCTATTTATCACTTCGCCGTCCCTGTCTCTGGTGACGACCATTATTGTTTCGCTGCTCTGTATTGGAGATTCCTCCAGATAGTAAGGGCCTCTTATTCCCTCGCCCCTGAATACCTCCTTTTTCACCTCTCCGAAGACGGGGTTTGCGAAGAATGAATATGATAGGCTCTCTCCGTGATACTCGCTTGAGAGTCCGTTGCCTCTGGAAGAGAGACCGAAGTCCGCCAGATCGTCGAAAGAATAATCTCCGAGCTGTAAATTGAAAAGGCCCTTTTCGAAACGGAAGAAATACCATTTGTTTGAGGAAGCCAGAGTTCCTGCCTCTGATTTGTTTCCGTGAGTTAAGTACGAGTCGAAATCTCCCGACGCCTCTTCACCTATTCTGAAGGTTAGCAGGGAGTCCCCCAAATTCAAACGGCCGAAAAGACTTCCTTTCAACGCGATCTTGCCGGTCGAAAGTGTGTATTGCAGGTCTGTGAATCCAGTTACTAGTGGGGGTCTTTCTTCTACCCGGTACTCTATACTTGCATCGGCCGAGAGGTCGGAATATTTGACAGTAAATTCCAATAAACCCGCCTTTGACCTGGGCTTAAGTTTAAGAGTGGCAACACCGTTCTCCAGTCTCAGAACTCTACCATCCCAGCCACCGCTTTCCTCAACTGCCTCCTCGGCTTCGAGTCCTTCGATTATCAGTGTGCCGCCTACTGAGGAAGGAACTCCCTTCTCGTCCACAAGGGAGATAGTCAATACCGCTTCGGTTATTCCGTCGGCAGTAATTATCCCTGGCTCAGTTACTATCTCTATTCTTTGAGGTTTTCCCGAAAGGTAGATCTGAATCTCGTGGCTATCCTCGTAGTTTCTGTCCTTCCATTCAACTCTGAGAGAATTCGTTCCGGGAATTAGCTTCACGTTGTAGTACTTCACAAACAGCCATTCCTGCAGCTTATCGGTGGCCCTCTGGCCAACCTGGCTTTCCGGAATTAGCACATCGTTTGCATAAAGCGAGAAGCTGCTTTCAGAAGGGACCGCGATTTCTACAGGAATTCTCTCCGAACCGACAAATTCCTGTCCATCCACCGGATAGAAGATATACCCGTCACCTGAACCATCGACTATCTCAGAAGAGATCACAGAGGAGATTATGGCAGACCTTCCATCGATTCCCTTCAGAAGCGTGGGGTCCTTAATATCTATTGATTCGAGCGGGACTTGCTTCGTTACAAGAGGAATGTCAATTATTGAATAGATACCCGGTAAAGACTGGAAGATGAAAGATCTTTCGTTACGTAACGAACGCCCGTCCTGAATCGTCGAAAGCTCGTAATTAGTAACGTCGATGTCAACCTTCATAGAGTGTGTTCCCGGTTTCAGTCTTTCAAAATGGAACAGCCCTTCTTCATCGGAGAGGACGAAGGAACCGTCTTCAAGGAAGATCCTCGTTGGTGAAGGGGCCGTGTCCTCTGAATCGTAAAATCCATTTCCGTTGTTGTCAAGATACAATCTGCCCACAATACCCGAGCCCTGATTCATAGGTCTTAGTACGGTCGCTTCAGAGACGACCGGTTCTGTCTCTACCTCCGAGACGAACTCCTCCGAAAACATCTTTCCGGTAGCGGTCACCCTGTTTTTCAGAGACTCTCCAAAAAACTCCTCGAGCTTCAACTTGTAGATAATGATGATCGTTTCTCCGGGTCCCAGAGAACCAAGACTATCGAAAATAAGTCGATTGCCGGTTACTGCAGGTTCGGAAGAGACCCCGCCGATTGTGGTGCTTCCTATTACATATTTCGTTCCTTCTGGAATATCGTCCGTTATTTTGAGCTCAGTGATTGTGGCTATGGAACTGGGGTTCGAAATTTCGATCCTGTAAGTAAGCTCCGAACCTAGTTCCACAACGGAAGGCGAAACAGACTTTATCAGTTCCAGCCTTCCGTGATAAACCTTTGCGCTCACAGTACCTGAAACTACTTCTGTACCCTTTCCGAATGCCGAAGCAGAGTTCTCGATTATTGAACCTTCGGGTAGATCTTCCATTGTCCTGCATTTGAAGGAGATCGAAACATTCTCAAGCGGGTCAAGGGATTCGAATTCAACGATCAAAGTTCTGCTCGAGTTGTCGAAAGAAACCGTCGCTTCCGTAGTGACCTCTATATCAAACGGATCTGACAACATATCGGAGATCTGATCCGTTACCACAATTTTCCCACTACTTCGATTGCTCTCATTGAGTACAGATAATGAATAATGAACTTCCTCTCCGGGAAGTACTAGAGATCCAGATATCAAAGACTTTTCTATATCAATCGAATCGGCTCCCAGCAAGACTGGGATAATATCTATCGTTCTGTTTGCCTTCTCACCGACTCGCGTCTCGGGAAGGAATTTAAACGTATTTCCGTCATTGTCTCCAGTGAGACCGGTCGGAACCACTACTTCCAGTTTTACGTCAACTTCGTCTCCCGGCAGAACTATTCCAACATCCACAAAACCGTTGTTGTCACTGTCCTTCAGGGGCTCTCCCGAAACATCATAGAATACAAAAGACCAATCCGTATCTTCGAAATTCCTGCTCCCGACGAGAAGATCCATTACACCGGGAACGTTTCCTCCGTTTTTGACAGTGTGAAGAAAGATGACCGACTGGCCCTCATATACCGTTTCGGTACTGATGGTAGTGTCTTCGTCTGTCATCTCTGCGGCTTCAGGGTAGTTGAGCGGGCCTATTAGGGGTAATTGAAATGGTACAATTACGAATTCAACCTCGTTGGTTTCGATCTGTCTCGTTTCACCGAGCACAGAGTATTCAATTGTCCCTTCATTGGATCTGTTGCCCGGTTCGGCTCCCGGGGGAAAGATTACATCAAATTCAGCCGTTATCTTTCCTTTTGCCGGGACATCAATGAATGTCAGCTCGAATCCCTTAATGTCCTCATCTCTTTCAGGAAGCGTATCCGACCAGTTTTCACCGTCGAAGAATCGAGCTGTGAACTGGAGATTGGAAGAAATGGAGTCTGGAAGGAGAATGCCATCCAGAGAAAGGCCTATGAAGTCAATGTAATCCGTGAACTTTACCCAATGGAGATCTATGTCGTATCCGTTCGTGAACTCTATCGTGTAGGACTGTGTGGTACCCGGGACAACTTCCTCCTGTGAAAGGTATTTGGAGGCAGATACGAGCTGTTCCTCGCGAACATTTACTCTCACAATGTTGTCCTCATCCTTATTTCCTGCCAGATCACTTCCAATGACATTCAAGAAACAAGAGTTGTATTCTTCACCAACACTCTCGACGACGAACTCGGCAATTATCCTTGCCGATTCGCCCGTTTCAAGCTCAATCTCTTCTATGAGTGGTTCGTTACTATCCACGGAGCCATTCTCATTTTCATCGTAATAGATCCCTTCGAATCTAAGAACTGGTTTTTTCGAGGTATCGGCCGCCACTAACTGGATCTCTTCTTCAACATCATCCCGGAAGACCTGCAGAGCCGCAAGGGAAATCACAGTTGGGCTGTTCCCGTAATTTGTCACTGTGAAGTGTGCGTTGACCAACTTCCCCACCACACCATCTATTTCCTGACCGGGGTTTTCGAAGGTCCCGTCCGGTTTTATTGTGAAACCGTAGACAGGCATGACAGTTGTAAAGACCTTTTCAGAGAAGACAGTTAGCATGTTGCCATCACTGTTGTGAAATCTCGCCGAGGCAATATTCTCGATCTTTGTACCGGCCGGTGTTAAGGCCAGCGCAATTCCAGACGTGACAATTAATATGATAGAAATGAGTACTCTCTTATTCACCGAACCACCTCATCGACTTCCTCGGCTCTACGATCAGGGGAAGTGATCGCAGAGCTGAAGGCCATGGCCCGAAGGCCATGGCTAGAGAGATTCTTAGTTGTCGTATCCGTCAATCACGACGGGGAAGCTCACAGTACCGCTTTCACCTGCATCTAATGTGCTAAGTTCCCATCTGAGTGTCGTAACATCTCCAAAGACGGCGTCCGCGAATGTTTCCCAAGTTGCTCCAAAGTCGTAGCTCACTCCCGTTGGAAGCGGACTGAAGGTCCCGTCCGTTATTGATTCGTGGAGCTTCGTGTAGAATGGAATCGAATCGTAGACCGTGAAGGAGGCCACTGGTTCCGTGCCGATGTTGGAGTATGAGACCGTGTATATCAGTACTTCTCCGGGTTCTGCCTCTGTCTTGTCAACGGTCTTCGAAATCCTTATGTTTGCACTTACAACGACCGTTACGTCGATAATCTTAGCTGTTACTGATGTGTCTTCCTGTACCACTGCTTTAAGAGTAGATACGTCGATTACTCCCAGGGGTTCTCCCGGTACGAACAACCTGAAGATTCCCGTGATGCTCTGACCAGGTTCCAGAGGGAACGCAGAGTCGAGAGGCAAAGTGTTTCCACCCACTTCGAATACGTACGACCAGTTGCGGGAAGAATCAGGATATAGCATCACGGTAACGGCAACGTTTCCGGTGTTTGTCAGGGTGTGCTCGTAGTCTATATGAGAATTTGGGGCGGCCGAACCATTTCTGGAAGGCTGCAAGAGAATGCTGTAGACCTTGTTCACAGTAATACTGTTTTCCTGATAATCGGAGACAGTCGGGTTGTGCAGAGATGTCGCATGGAATTTCACCGGTACTGGAGTACCTGTCCAGAGAGTCCCTTCCGGTATCAGTACCCTCGCTATGATTCTCTTTCCAGCGTTTGGACCGATTTCACCGGTATTCGTCACCGAAGACATCTCTTCGGGATCCAGGATGCCGTCTCCATTTTCATCGATGTGGAATCTGACTGTCCATCCCGCTGGTGTAACGGCGGAAAGAGTGAAGGTGTCGCTCCCTTGAGACTCGTTTACGACGTCCAGAGGGAAGTAAACGTATGCTCCAGGGTCGCCCGTAAGGTTAACGGGAGTTTTGTCATAGATATTGTCTAATGCAGTTTCAGAAGCGTTTCCTATGGCGATTTCCGGTGTAGTTATAGGATGGACTATGTCAAGAGTTGTATCGGAAGCCGAACTGGAGATCGAAGAAATCGCCCTGACTATCGCCGTTATCGATGCGTCCGGCGTAGAGATGCTCGAAGGGACGAAAACTTTGACAACAACGTCAAAGGTCTCTCCGGGAGCGAGAGGTCCGGAGTCCTGCATTCCGTTGTTGTTTGAGTCCGGAAGCGGAGTAAGGTTTTCTGCGAAGAAGGCTATTGCCACAACTCCTTCGAGATCGGCAGGTATGATTTCATCTACCGTCACGTCAATAACATCAACTGAGAGGCCTGCGTTCTCCACTGTGTTTACAAAAGAGACCAGAGTGCCCGCAACACCCGACTCTGTAGACCTGTCCGTAGTCTCTACTAGAGCCCGGGGGTCTCCGGAGGGGCCGATCCAGACCATGGTGGTTTCATAACCGGGCCCGCCGACCATTATAGCCGAGACATTTGAGCTTCTACTGACGGATCCGCTAGTACTAGTGTCGTATTGCATAGTGGCGATATTCTCAATCATTCCGGACTGAGTATCGGCGTTGATTGTGACCTGAAACTCAACGCGGAATTGGTTTGCTGGAGGCAGCTCACCGATAGTTATAGTTATCGTACCGGCCGTATGTTCAAGTCGAGCGTCAGCGGAGCTTACGAAAGTAAGGTTTCCATCAAGAATATCGGTTATTACAATGTTGAAGGCGCTTTTGTTTCCGGAGTTGTTTCCGGAAATCACATAAGTGACAGTGTCCCCTGCGCTTACATCTTGTGGAACGACTGACTTGTAGAGATTTACTACTGCATCGTTGTAGACGGTAGCGTTTGCGGCGTTGTTGTAATCATAAGCGCTTACAGGATCGCTAGCCGAATCGACGTTTAACCATACGGTTGCCGTTGCCCCTGCAGTCGTCGCGCTAGGGACTCTGTACCTTAAGATTGCGTACCTGAAGTCATTTGAAGGTATAACGATACCCGCGCTCCAGAGAACCTCTCCAGGATCAACCAGTCCGTTGGCATTCTCATCGTAGTAGACTTCGGGAGTGATCGGCAAGAAAGTTGAGTTCACGTCGTCAATAACGGGTGTCGCATTGAAACTATCTGACGTGTTTGCCAGATTGTCGATTCTGAACTGGAAGTTCAAAGTCTGTCCGGCAGCGGCCGGCTGTTCAATTAGGTCCGGTGTTACCTGGACCGAGTAGACCGGCAAGACCGTAGTGATCACCTGGTTTGAGAGTATCGTTCTTTCAACGCCCGAGTTGTCGATGTACGTTGCCGCAGCCTGGTTCTTTATCTGTGTGCCAGCAGCGGGTGGCACGGCAATCGCGGCTGCCATAGCCAATGCCACGATAAGAACCAGAAGTAGTTTTCTTCTCATAAGAATCACCTCCTGAGTTTTCATTCGGATACCTTCACTCTGTAACATACTTTCAAAATATCAAAAGGCTTGAAATCTTTGGAGTAGATCCACAGGATGTTGGTGTAAGTAATCGGATTTACGAGTTTCTTGACAGTTATTCCTCCGACAACTTCTTCTGTAAAGAGAGGCGGTTTGGAGAAAGATATACCGCCGTCGATGCTGAAACGAAGTTCGATATCCTTTGCCTCCCATTCTTCATGTTTCCTCTTCTCTCCAGTAGCGCTTCCCTTTATGTAGAAGGTTTCTTCCGGTATCATCCCTACCATCTGGAGTCCCCCAAAAGTGGATTCCGAAACATTTTCATAGGTAAGGATGTACATTATCTCATCACCGGGGAAGACCTCCTGAAGAATTTCCAGTGTCTCCGTAGCCGTTCTCGAATCCCAGACCTTGTAGCTCTCAATCGATACTTTCACAGGTTCTTGATTCGAGAGACCGACTACTCCTACGAAGCAAAATAGAACGAGAACAAGTACCAATATCCTTTTCATTTAAAACCCTCCCAGATCTTACTCATTAATCCTGACCTTGAACAAAATAGAGACTGAACTGCCAGGTTGAAGTGCCCCAACTATCCTACTAACTTCTATAAAAAGAACGCCATCATTGAGAAAAGCGTAGTCGAGATTCGCATCTTCCCCCTCTTCCGCAAACAGGAGATGATCGTCTTCTCCGATGCACAACAGAACGTTTCCTTCAAACTCACCGATCGTGTAGCCGTTCTGCAAAAGAAGAAGATTTCTGTCGAGAGGATCGGTGATCTTCAGCGAGTTAATCGGAGCGCTTCCGTTATTTGAGAAGGAGATCCTGTATTCGATGGTATCGCCTGGTTTTCCTTCAGAGAATAACGACCATGGTGAGTCTAAAGTGAAATTTCTTGTCTCCTTGGATATCACAAGTCCATCAAAACCGACGGTCAACGTATCGGATGTCACAGCGCTGTCCGTCCCGGAAGAGTTCGCCCAGCTCTGCAAAGCTCTCAGAATAATGCTGTCAACAGTTCCGTTATCCACATCTAAGGGAACGGTCACGCCGACTCTCATGTAATACATTCCCGGATTCCTGATTTCAGACTGATCCCACTCTTCAATAATCCCTCCGAACTGATCGGCTTCGTAGATAGTTGTTTCGAAAGCCTGGGCCGAGATAGCTTCAAGATATACACTACCCGGAGTGGAGACAGTTAAAAAGTGATCGAAAAAAACAACTGAGTTTGGTCTTCCCGAAGAACTATTGATTCCCGAAAGAAGGAGTCTTCTCACATCGGCAAAGTTGTAATCTAAATCTGAGTCGATTCCCGAGCCAATCGAAATTCTATTTCGCTCATCGTAAGGATCGGAACCGTTGCTATCGAAGTCACCGGTCGATGTGCAGGAGGCTGGATCTAATTCTGTGATCGTAATGGGATAATCTGGACTGCCTGAGACGAAGAATCTGTAATAACCTTCCTCATCGGTGTATCTTGTGTAGGAATCAAAGCCGTTCGTCAGGACTATTTTAGCTCCTGCGATTCCTGATTCACCCTGATCCTTGACTGCATTGTTCGCGTTCCCAAGAAGGCCATCTCCCGAATCATCGAAAACGAATCCATTCATGATGAACCCCTCATAATCTCCGAAACTGGCCGATCCATTCTTACTATCAACGATTACCTCGATCCAGTTCGGAGTAGTCGAGATATATCCAGATGGATCGGAGCCTCCCGTAGAAGAGTCATAGAGATTCTGAGCATCTTCAACGACTCTGTATGATCCCTGGCTCACGGAAAATCCATAGGAACCATCCGATTCAGTTTCTGCATAATCACTCATCGACCATGCACCGGATTCGTATTTCCACAACTCGACTCTTACGCCGGCTATTCCCGATTCGCCCGGGTCCAAAACCCTGTTGTTGTTGGAGTCTTCAAATACAAAACCTTCTATCGCGAGACCCTCGCCAATCTGCTTGTTTGGACCGAATTCCGAAGTAGAGTTTCCAAGTATCGTGATTCCGTTAATCACAGTCTCCTGTGAACCGGTGTCAATTGTGCCGCTAAAGGTTCCGTTTGCATCTGCCAGGACTGAACCAACGTATTTTAACCCTTCGCCGTAAGATGCTCCGAGGTGAGCATCTCCCTCGCCGGCCAGTGCGCTGTAGATTTCTACTGTAGCTCCCGAGAAAACACTACTCCCGGTACCGTCTCCAACGTATCCTTCTATGGTAAGTAAACTGCCGGAGTAGCTTGCACCTGTAATTACAGGGTGATCGATGCCCTCATTTCCGAAGCCCGAATTGAGAAGCCCGTCATTTTCGTTAACTCCTTCAATAACTGAAGTCGAAGGATCTCTAAGAAGATCTATCGCAAGACCTCTGTTTTCGTAATAAGAGTTCTCGGCGAATTGCCCCTCTGAAGAATCGTTGCTTACCCTTATACCTGGGCCTGAAAGAGAGCCGTGGATTACGGTACGATAAACTTCTGCACCGGCCGAGAGATTAAGCGATACTCCGCAAGACGATGAGTTGCTTACAGTGAGATTCTCTATCGCAATAGAAGAATCACCCGATGTATATATACCGTTTCCATGTGAAACACCAGAGTGACTTCCTCCGTTCAGATCTACAATCGAGTTTCTTATTGTTATCTGATTCGCTGGCAACAGAATCGTTATGCCATTTCCGTCAGTACCGGAGGGACCTATGGCGTTGTCATATGTATGAATGTTTGTGACAATTATGTTGCTGCCTGTCAACAGGAGACCCGACCCATTGTGTGCGATGTACGAATTCGAGAGATTCCCGTTGCTTCCAAATACAATGCCAAACCGCTTGTTCAGGTAGTCATCCAGAGGTCTCGCCCCGTCTGCTCTGGAACCAATCACGAGTCCACTCAAATCCGTGTCAGGACCTGCAATAATTACTGGAGCCGATTGGTCACCCAGAGCACCGCCTCCGTTGAAGAAAGAGACATCTCTAAGCTCGAAACCCGAAGCTGTCGACATCGTCTTGAAGCAATAAGCCAGATCGTTGCAGTCGATTTCAACTTCAGTACCTGCGACCGCCGGCACAGCAATCCCGTCCGTTCCAGCCACTCCGCCTCCGAATGAGGATAGGTTAGTGTCAATGGTTTCGCCAGTAATGCTGAATACAGTGCCATCTACAATAGTACCGGTGTCAACAATCTCCGGAAGAACCGAAAGCAGTCTTAATGTCCACCAGGAACTCTCACCAGAAAAGGAGTTCTGCGGGGTCATCAATACGAACCTTATCGTGTTTTCTCCCGCAATCGCGTTAGAATTCAATACGAACTGCCTGAGGCTTCCCTGGTTTCCCTCTGTTCCTGGATCATTAACTCCTGTATCTCCGTTATTCACGACAACGTTGAAGGAAAAGCCGTGGTCGATTCCGTACACAGTTTCAGTCACTCCCGTAATATCTACAATGGAGAGATGCTCGAAGTTGCTGTCATCAACAGCCGTGGAGCTAATCGAAAAAGCATCAGATGCCTCTGGATCTATACCGCCGAAGGCCTGCAAATCGAGATAGACACCGTCGAAAAACTCACGCTTGTAGGTCTGTTCGGCCCAGACGACATCTCCAGCGAAGCCAGAGTTTATTCCCGAAGGAGAGACATCTCTCGAGTTGACTACAACGTAGTATCTGTAAGGAGGCAGAAAACCGAATGTGTACAGCCCGCTGCTATCGGTGGTAGTTTCTCCAAGAAAAGAATCGCCGCTGCTAAGAATGAAATTGTCGTCGAGTTCTCTGTACAGTCTGACGCGAACTCCTTCTTTTGGTAGATCGGTGCCAGCGGAGAATGGGTAGCCGTCGGCCTGTGAATCCTCAAAGACAGTCCCTGAAATCGAAAGGCTCAGGCTGCTGCAAACGTTTTCGAAGAGGGCTATCTGCCTCAGATCACCGTCAGTGTACTGAAGATATGAATCCATTGTGTTCCCCTGATAATCGACAACCACGGCCTTTACTAAGTAGTTTCCCCTGGGAATCTGTGAAGTGTCCCAGCTAAATCTCCATGGATTGAATCCATCAACGGACGTAGCGTTGCCAATTGATATCCAGTCAAATCCGTCATCCGCAAGTCCGTTTTCGTTGAAATCGAAGTAATAAAAGAACTCCACGCCCGTAACAGATGATCGTACCTGGCCATCGACCAGAATACTGGCATCCTGTACCAAGGCCTCGACTAGAGAAGGTCCGCATCCCGTAACAGTAATCTTTGATGTCAGAGGAATCTGACTTATCTGCCCGGAAGTGTTTATAGGGTCGCCAAATAGAACAGGGCTATTTGTCTCCATGTTGTAAATTCCCTGATAAGCCAGGTCCTTTTGAACTGGGTTGTTTGTATTTGCGCTTGTGGTGAAAGCAAGCTGAAAGACTGAGCTAGTTGTAAGCTTCGGTCCGCCGACTGCGGTTGCGTCAAGCGCCGAAAGAGGAACCTGAATATCGAGAATGTACACCTTTCCCGCGGAAGGATCACTGTATTCCGTAACCCTGGTCCTCGAAAAATCCCACACAGAAGGTGATGGATCTACATCCCAGTTCGCAGGTCTTTCGGGCTCGCCGTCGCTGTCCGTAGGATTGTATCTGTGCCTTGCGCTGTCCTGCTTCCAGAGCATATCACCGTCATAAAGATACTGGTTGTTGATATCTCCGTAGAAGACCCTTATATCATCAGGAGCGCTTCCTGAATCCGTTCCGTCAAGTTCGACCGCAAAGTCTCTGTATCCGTCTCCGTCAAAGTCAATAAGAATCACCCAGGTTGAAGATGTATATGGAGTGCCCCTCCCGAATAATGAAAGAGGATTTCCGCCCAGTACTATTCTGAACATCATTACTCCGGAGTCGAAGTAGACCATTACAGAGGGGAGAGAAGGCGTGCTGACGATATCTACGTGTGACGGGTTTACAGATCCACCACTGGAACTATCTACACTACCTGATTTATCATACACCGGATCTCCTGAGTAGGTGTAAGGGATCCACTCTCTTAGGTCAACACTTGCCTTGTAAACTCTTGCGTAGTCGAACTCTAACTGAATAAATCCGTCACAGCCGAGGCCTACGTTTCCGCTTAAATAGGGGTCTTCCATATCGGTGTATCTGAGAACCTCAATACCGTTGATATGCATGCCGAATTCATTTCCGATAACGGTTACCGAGATTTCCTGCCACTGATTCCAGTCGAAACCCGTCGAGGTTACCGATGTAATTAGGGTTGTCGACTCTATTCCATTTACAATTCTCTTTATGGCGAATCGATTTGAGTAGTTCGTGTCTATTTCGAAAGCGTATCCATTCAAACTACTGGCTCCTCCAGTTGTACGAGCAAATACCTTGTAGCTGGACTCTCCCGCCGCCTCTTCACCGACCACCCTTGCAAGAACCTTTAAAGAGTAATCAGTCCATGCTTCACTACCATTAAGAATAGCTTTACTCTGTCCGTTACTTGTTATGTTCAGTAAACCACCGCACACACTCCAGGCTTCTGCGGGTTGATAGTCAAACAAATCGGCTGTTGTGGAAAATTCAAAGGATGCCAGTGCGGGGCTTGGATTATCTGGCCATGCTGCCGGATATCCCGTGGGATCCATGTAGTTTGTCAAAGCAAGACCCAGCGAAAGGATCACAGCAATGAACAATATAGACGAGACTATCTTCTTTTCACCCATCGGTCACCCACAAGAATATAGTTGCGATTCTTCTAGCTATTCAACACAGTGAACATAAAAAATTGTTTATTTTGATTCATTCCAAATAGTAATTCAATCACTCATTTTGTTACATAATTTAGTATATCTTAGATTTGTCCATCGAGATACCAAAGAACAAGCCCAAATTCTGCTTTAGAAAAAGTCCTTAATGCTTTGAAAAACAACGAGCTCCGTTGCCCGTCAAAAAAAGGTGTAGAGGTGCGAGGAAAGAGCTTTGAAAATTATGAAAATCACATTTCGTGATCTGAACTTGTTTCAGAATCCAGGTCTTCCATTCTGACTTTGGTTCCTATTCTTGCAAATGACAACTTGCTTCTTGTAACTGCGCCTTTGCTCTTTCCAACCCCGAGCCCGCTCCCACCTACCCCGTAAAGACAACTTGATCTTCCTTAAGTCCGAAAGTGAAAGGGAAGGTATTCTTGGTACTTTGAGAGGGATCTGGCGGCATATAGTAAACAGAGCGAGGCGTATCGACATTGTTTTCGTAACACCTGGGCGTAATGTAGTTTGAGAATAGATAGGGCATATCGAATGAGCAGAATGTAACTTGCAGTACGATGAACCCTTACGATTCGAGCTGTTCGATTAATGTGTTTACATTATCCTCGGTGGAGTAGGGGTCGTCGCAGTAAACTATCGCCGAAAGCACTACGAAAAGAAGGACCAAGAAATGTTTTATATTTATACTTCCTCGAAGTTTTCGAGACTATCA
Source organism: Mesotoga sp. H07.pep.5.3 (assembly GCF_002752615.1). Classification (NCBI taxonomy): domain Bacteria; kingdom Thermotogati; phylum Thermotogota; class Thermotogae; order Kosmotogales; family Kosmotogaceae; genus Mesotoga; species Mesotoga sp. H07.pep.5.3. Next base: position 115,784 of record NZ_AYTV01000022.1, on the reverse strand, counting down.
ACCGATCTCAAAATATACTCTGCAAGTTCGGCTCATAGTTAACTGTACTTTTTTCTTTGTTCTCAACAGATGATTCTCCATAAACATCTCGTTTTCTAGAAGGTAAAGAGAAAATCGTTGAGCAAAAGGAGATTTCGTACGGACTTCGAGTAACTTCTTGGCAAGTAACGACGTAAGTGGATATGATTCATGAAAGCGCTGAAAGGATAACGTTTGAACAGAAGAGAATTCGCAGATCGCAACTGTTGCCGAATACCAACTCGCATTAACTGCATCCGGATGGTGCCTATGACCTCCGGCAACGAACCTTTCCGACCGGTTCATCTTCCTTGGAAAATTGATCCTAGATATTTAGTGCACACCGGAATTCTATCATCATCTCCTGTGAATCCAAAGAGATCGAATCATTATGCACTCAGTGATCTGCAGATTTCTCAATCTCCCCTTTCTGGGCATGCCGTGCTGTTTCAACGAGGTTTGCCGAGAAAAGAAAACAACTTCAGGTTATCTCTCATCTTTTCCCATACTTCTGCGACAATACTCCCAAAATCCTTTCTTATAATCTGTTTGAAGATGAACTGAAGAACTCTAAGGCGAGTATGAAACATAGAAGTACAGTTAGCGACAACTAATTACCAGGCGCAGAAATGACAGAGGAAACCTTCATTACCTTTCTCACCCCCATCCCTTAAAGCCGGGCCAAAAAACAAGGTCCGGTCTTCCTATTGTCTTTGATCTGATAAACAAGGATATTCTTGCAGGCTTATCTAGGATAATAGATCATGGGGTTCAGATGGAAGTCATTTATGACTGGGGATCTTCAGATACCATTTTTGCGACAGGCTTCTGAGTATTGATGTATGAGAATCCGTTGCGAAGTAAAGAGGAGAATGCCAGTGAATAGAAAACGGAGAATTGGCAAGATCGTGACTGGGAAAGCTGTCGTTGATGGGGCCGGAGTAAAACTCGTTAGGGTTTTGGGTCATAGAGATGTCGAGGATTTCGACCTTTTTTTTGTTACTGAATGCCTTTGATTCCACTGATCCGGAGGATTATGTCAAGGGCTTCCCTTGGCATCTTCACAGGGGGTATCGAGACCGTAACTTATCTTATTAGCGAGATTATCGAACACGGTGACAGCCTTGGTAACAAAGGAGAGATACTAGATGTTGACTGTCAGTGGATGACGGCAGGTTCGAGAATTATCCATCAGGAGATGCCTGAGTCAGCTGAGAGGATGCTTGGGGTTCAGTTGTGGTTGAATCTTCCGACAAAAGATAAGATTACTGACCAGAGATACGGTGATATAAGAAGTGAAAACGTTCGATTGTAACTGAAGAAGGCGTAAGAATACTAGTAATAGGCGGGTCTTAAAAGGAATCGGCAGGAGCTTTTGAAGGCTGGTACGTGAAAGCCACATATCTTGACGTGCGGGTCGATGCAGGGAAGGAATGGTTATACGAGTCTGAGAATCGCACCACTCTTTTCATATGTATTCTTCAAGGTAGTGGGAGTTTTGATCCTGGCCAATCTGAAGCCAACGAAAACGCGGTTCTCTTCGGTGAGGGTGAGCAATTTTGGATCAAAGCAGGGACAGAGGGAATTAGGTTTCTTCTTTTGTCAGGGAAGCCTTTGAAAGAGCCCATTGCATGGGGAGGCCCCATATTTATGAACACAAATGAGGAACTTGAACTTGCTTTCAGGGAGCTACGCGAGGATTCCTTCGTCAAGAACGACGGCGGATAACTACCGGTAGCTGAAATGACATTTCGAGAAGACCCGTTGAATGCTTCAGATGATAAACTACTCATATGAAATCGTTCTGACGGTTCTTTCGTATTGCATCTGTCATGTTATGTAATTAACGATTGGATTTACCTCACCTGTTTCTTGAATGTGCAGACTTGTTATTTAGCCAGCTCTGTTTGGAGCATTTAATAGGGGGAGAGCAACTTGAAAAAATATATCCTATTCGTTCTGTCTTTGTCTTTGATTTTCCTGCTGTTCGGATGCCCGGCCGTGAACAAATCGCCAGAAGTTGTAAAGCTCGATGGAGCTAACGGCAAAGTGACAACAAGCAGCTGTACATTCCTGTGGTCGGGAAGTGACACCGACGGTTCAATTATCAGATATGAGTATAGAAAGGACTCCGCTGACTGGGAGAGCAACGGAAACGAAACCGTGTATACCTGGAGCGAATACTCTGAAGGCGAACACACATTTGAAGTAAGGGCTCAGGACAATGAAGGGGCCTATTCGGAAATTATTATCTGGATCTTCAATTACGACCCTCCCAACGTGCCTCCAGCAGTGACAAAGACCGGAGGAGTTGAAGGAGAAACGGAAGAGTCGAGTAACACTTTCTCGTGGAACGGAAACGATCCAGATGGTGAAATAGTGCGATTCGAACTGAGAAAAGACTCGGGAGAGTGGATCGATACAGAGCTTTCCGATGAATACACATGGAACGGTTATTCCGAAGGCGAACACACGTTTGAAGTGAGGGCGCTCGACAATGAAGGGGCCTATTCGGAAATTACTATCTGGATCTTCAATTACGACCCTCCCAACGTGCCCCCAGTAGTAACAAAGACCGGAGGAGTCGAAAGAGAAACGGAAGAGTCGAGTAACACTTTCTCGTGGAACGGAAACGATCCAGATGGTGAAATAGTGCGATTCGAACTGAGAAAAGACTCGGGAGAGTGGATCGATACAGAGCTTTCCGATGAATACACATGGAACGGTTATTCCGAAGGCGAGCATACATTTGAAGTAAGGGCTCTCGACAATGAAGGGGCCTATTCGGAGACAATCGTGTGGTCGTTCAACTACGACCCTCCCAATGTGCCACCAGCAGTGACAAAGACCGGTGGTCTTGAAGGAGAGACAGATAACGCCTCAAATGTCTTTTCATGGTCGGGTAATGATCCCGATGGCACAATAGTTGAATACGAATACAGAAAAGACGCAGGGGTCTGGACTAACATCGGAATGGAAAACGAATACGTCTGGAGCGGCTACTCTATCGGGAATCACTCTTTTGAGGTTAGGGCTAGAGACGATGAAGGATCATATTCTCCAACTCTTGTCTGGAATTTCGAATATGTACTGCACAATAATGCTCCTACAGTAACAAAGACCGGTGGAATTGAAGGCGATACGACCAGGTACCTCAATACATTCACTTGGACCGGAAGCGATTCAGATGGATCGATTGAACGGTATGAATACAGAAAGGACCGCGGTGACTGGATAAGTGTAGGTACTGACTTGAGTTATACGTGGAGGGGATACTCAGAAGGAAATCATGTCTTCGAGGTTCGCGCTCTGGATGATGGAGGCGCGTATTCGCAGATAGTTATCTGGTCATTCACTTACAGCTATGCGAATCAGCCCCCGGTGATTACAAAGACTGGCGGTCTTGAAGGCGATATACACGTGTCAAGCAACTCGTTTTCATGGACAGGCAGCGACTCAGATGGCACGATAGCAAAGTATGAATACAGCAAAGACAACGGTGATTGGGTCGATTTTGGACTCGGGACGAACTATACGTGGAGTGGTTACTCAGAGGGAAGCCACTCATTCAGAGTCAGAGGACGGGACGATAGGGGTGCGTATTCCGAAGAGGCTCTCTGGAGTTTTACATACAGTATTCCCCCGCAGGAAATGGGGGCCTTCAAGGTCGTGAATTCGTGGGGAGTCGGTGGTTGGGAGAACGTTCCGGACGGCTTCCTGTACATTACATACGAAGCAATGAAGGAAAACCAGGTCCGCTGCTTCACTATAGACCCAAGAGAGGACTACGAACCGAGAGCAATTGCAGTATTCGAAATCTCGCATGGAATAAGAGATGATTGCGAGATAACGGTTGGGGTAGGCAACCCTTCTTCTCCCATAAGAGAAAAGAGATTCGATGACTATAGCTATAGAGGAGGGCAGCATCCTTTCCCTGACAACAAGATGGTGCTGGATATCACCGATCTCCTACCCTTTGAAGATGAGACATTATTCCTGAAGGTATTTGATTCCTTCAATGACTTCACCACGGGAAGCATAGAGTTCTTTTCCGTGGAAGTATTCGACAATTATCAATCTGGAACTCCTGTGGCGATATACACTTCGACCGAGACACCGAAGAATACCGTAAACAACTCATTCGTAAACGTGCAGATTCATAATGTTGTCGCAGCACAGGGCTCTTCATACTACCTTTCAAGCATAAGGCAGGGTTTGTCACGGGAAATGCTCGAACTTCTAAAAGCAGACCTAGGCGTCCTCGAAGAAGGAAGAAATTACAACGAGATTATTGACGGACACGGTACTGGTTTGCGTCCTCCTTCTGAAGACGATTGGGATGAAATCGCCAGGACCTGGCATCTGATGGACGGCTTCTCAGTCCAGGGAAGCTTACCATCGACTTTAGACCATTCCGTTTCGATGTACTTTCCTCCCGTGGGAGATCAGGGCGGCGAGGGCTCGTGTGTAGCCTTTTCAAATGGGTATTATATTTCCACTTTCTATGAAGCCAGGGATAGAGGCTGGGATCTCAGCGGCGCAGACTGGACAGATGGAGGAGAACCTACTCCTTCGTATCAGAACAGAATATTCAGTCCTGACTTCATCTATCATCAGATAAATGATGGCGAGGACGGGGGGTCATCATACCTCGATGCTCAGAAGCTGTTGTCGAGAGTTGGAGTCAGCAGCTGGGAAGAAATGCCTTACGATACGAGCGATCACACTTCATGGCCTTCCGAATCTGCATGGAGAGAAGCTCCAAGATACAGGAACGGTATGAATGTAATTAGCTACTTGACCGTAAGGACGGATCAGGACATACTGACTATCAAGTCCTATCTCGCCGCGGGTTATCTGGTATCTGTTTCAGTAGACGCCAATCAGTACAAGAACCTTACAGAGAAAGACGTCTGGAACACATCAACTTACATTTATCCCGATACTAATCACGCAAACACAATAGTTGGTTACGACGATAATTTCAACGGTTCTCTTTGATTAACATCAGCTTCTCAATTTGCGGCAGTACTGAGCATTGAGGATGTCTACAGAAGCATTCTTTCTGTAGAGTTTCAATATTACGAATTCACAGGTTCTTCGGAATCAGTATTGCTTCGCCATAGAACTACGATTTCCCTTTCAACGAGTCTGCAGAGAAGAACGTGGCAATGAGATTGAGTCAGAGGGTCTGGCTTCATTTGCTATCAGCAAAACTTTCTTCTGTAGTTTCTTTCATGCGTTGTTTTATCTGTTCACTTCTGCAAGGTATTGCTTCAAGACGAATGTATAATCTGTTCATACGATGGCTTTGGCAGGAATACAGTCGCTCTCCGATCAAAGCTCGACAGAGCCAGGGACATCTCGGAGGTGCCGCATGAAGAAGGTTTTTGTGCACGTTTTAAAGTCCGTTAGATCTTGGCTGCTGATAATGCTTCTAATCCCTTTTGGATTACTTTTCTCAGAGAACATGGAAACACCTGCTGACAATTACAAACCTCCCACAGAGGTTTCCGGGACTATAGCCGAGGACACGGTCTGGACAATCGATCGTAGCCCGTACCTGGTTAGGGCGACAATAACGATTTCTCCAAATGTGATCCTCACAATAGAGCCCGGCGTGGAAGTCCTCATAGTTCAGAATCAGGATTTCATCGTTAACGGTACACTGAGGGCCGTTGGCAACGAGGCAAACCCGATTGTTTTCACAGGTACTGCTCAGGTACCAGGTTGGTGGAGATCGATAAACATTCAGGGAGAAGGTTCGGCATTTCTTGAGTGGTGCGAAGTCTCCTTTGCAGGAGCGTCAACGGGGGCCGGCATTCTCAAAGCGGGATCGGGTTCTCTGAGACTCGTCAATTCCGTTGTTAGAAGGGTTATGGGAGATGGCCTTCGGATTTCGGCAGGGTACTCCTCGTTTGAGAGTATCAACAATACCTTCATGTATAACACAAACGGGGTTAGGCTCGGAATAAATGCATCTTACTCTGATCAGAGTTCGACCTTTATTTCGAACCAGGTTGACATCCATCTTGACGGCGGAGCGATCACTGGGATCGTAAAATGGGGAGCCAGTAGTGATTACTCCATGACGGTTACCGGAGATATTTCTATAAACGCAGGAGCATCGCTAGAAGTAGCTCCGGGAACGGTTGTCAAACTGAGACAGAACAACAGGTTTTTGGTTTACGGTCAACTTCAGGCAAGAGGAAAAGAAGATCAGCAGATCTACTTCACCGATTTGCGCGATGATACTGTCGGAGGGGATGCTAATAGAGATGGCAGTGAGACGATCGCTGAAGAGGGATGGTGGAGATCTATCAACATCCAGAATGAAGGCTCGGCAGTTCTTGAATGGTGTACTCTTGCATACGGAGGTAGATCGGATGGTGCAACTCTGCTCAAGAGCGGGACGGGTTCTATCAGGATATCCAATTCAGCGATTGTAAGAAGCTCCGGGGACGGGCTAAGGGTAGCTGCAGGGTACTCTCTATTTGAATCTTCGGACAACTATTTCGGGTATAACTCGATTGGTATTCGATTGGGAATAAATTCATCTTTCTCTGATTTCACTTCCCGTTTTGAAAGTAACGATCTCGATGTTCATCTTGACGGCGGGACGATTAGCTCCAGTGTGGTATGGGGTGCAAGCAGCGAGTATTCAATGGTAACGGGCGGCGACGTAGTTGTCGCTGCGGGAGCTTCACTGAAAGTCATGCCCGGAACTGTAATCAAGCTTAGGCAGAACAACAGAATCCTCGTCTACGGTCATCTTGAGGCAGCCGGTCAAGAAAGCGCCCCCATATACTTCACAGACTTTCGAAATGATCTTGTCGGAGGGGACGCAAACAGAGACGGCGAAGCCACCGTTCCTGCAAGCGGCTGGTGGCGCAGCATAAGCCTGCTTACAGAAGGTACCGCGAACTTTGAGCATTGTACAATCGGGTATCTTGGAGTAAGTGACATGGCAGGAGTGATAAAGAGCAGCACTGGCACCTTTTCTATTCTCAACAGCACGATTCACGACGTTACCGGTGACGGATTGAGGATTGACAATTCCGCAGGAAGTGCGGAAGTGAAGTATTCGACACTATCTTATAATACCGGTGCTGGACTGTACTACAAAACCGACGGCGTCCACATTGAGGCGCTGACCATATCTTCCAACGGAATTGGGATAAGACTCCCGGCGGGCTGTTCGGTCGAGGTTGATGAACAGACCTATTTTGATGGGAACGATATTGCAATACAGATCGATCCTGCCGCAATTTCAGGCAGAGTAACGTGGGGGGCACCCAGTAATATATCCATATTGATGAACGGCAGTGTTTCGGTTGCATCGGGGGCAAGCCTTACCATTAGGCCTGGCAGCGTAATCAAGATAGCTCAGAACGCATTCCTTGCAGTAGATGGAGAACTAATGGCGAGCGGAACCGAGGATAACCCGATCTTTTTCACTGAGACTCGTGACAACTCGGTTGGAGGGGCGTTGTCGGGTGATGGTTCTTTGCCAGAAGCGGGCTGGTGGAGGTCTATCAACATACGTAATGAAGGTAAGGCCATTTTCGACTGGTGCACAATTGCATATGCCGGTCGTTCCGACGGGGCTGCGATATTGAAGAGCGGTGCAGGCTCTCTAAGAATATCGAATTCTGTTCTGTCGCACACTTCTGGAGATGGTCTACGCCTATCTTCGGGTTATTCGTCCTTTGAGCACTTTCAGAACGAGTATTCTTACAACACAATTGGAGTCAGGTTGGGCATAAACGCTTCATTTGCCGATGTAACAACAAGGTTCGAAGGCAACTCCACTGATATTCAATTGGACGGTGGCGCCATAACCGGTACAGTTTCGTGGGGATCGGATGGCGATTACTCCATGGTAATAACAGGCGATGTGAGCATCTCGGCCGGTGCCTCGCTAAGTATTCTTCCGGGAACTGTGATCAAATTCAGACAGAACAACAGAATCCTTGTTTACGGAAGTCTCCAGGCATTGGGAGAAGCGGATTTGCCAATCTACTTCACCGACTTGAGGGATGATCTTGTTGGTGGAGACGCGAACAGAGATGGTGGAGAAACTACCCCCGCTCCTGGCTGGTGGAGATCGATAGGTATTATGACTGACGGCACGGCGACTTTCGAACATTGTGTGATTCGATTCGCCGGATACGGTGATCGATCTGGGGTTCTAAAGAGCAGTACTGGCGCGGTTTCGATGACAGATACGGTAATTGAGAAGGTTGCAGGGGATGGCTTCAGAGCAGATAATGCTGCCGGAGGAGTGAAGATCGGCAGATCGACTTTCTCTGAAAACTCCGAAGCCGGATTGAACTGCAGGACGGACGGGGTTTCGGTAGAAGAATCCGTCTTCCTATCCAATGATACTGGTGTAAGGACAGTCGCAAACGCTTCTCTGATTTTAGATGACGAAACCTACTTCTCTGAAAACAACAAAGACATTTATGTAGAAGCGGCAACTATTAGCGGTAGTGTTGTCTGGAGAGTCCCTAAGCACCTCTCCTTACTTCTCAGCGGCAGCACCTCAATCTCAGTGGGAGCGAGACTTGAGATCAAGCCGGGAACTGTAGTTAAGATGGCTCAAAACTCTCTGATCACTGTCGATGGGGAGCTCATCGCGCTTGGAACTGGAGAAGAACCCGTCTTCTTCACTGATTATCGTGATGATTCCGCAGGCGGCGACTCAAATAGAGATGCAGATGCAACCTTGCCGGTCAAGGGCTGGTGGAACTCTATAAATATTAGAGAATCCGGATCGGCTGAATTGGACTTCGTCGATATCGGCTATTCGCAGAATGGTATTGTCAGAGCCGGTTCGGGATCATTCACACTGACCAACTCCAATATCCATGATGTTTCTGGAGAAGCACTCAAGCTTCTTTCGGGATACTCCTATCTGGAGCTGTCAAACAACGTGTTCCTTAGAAATGGCGCTGCAGTTCGATTGGCTACAAACGTTTCTTTCGATGACACTCTCGCCGCATTTGAAGAAAACGGTACCGATGTGTACGTAGATGGAGGCGAGATAAACAGTAATGTTGTTTTCGGCTTGAGTAGTGATTATTCATTCTACATCTCTGGAGAACTGACTCTCACAAAAGGGGCAGTTCTCGAGATAAGACCCGGAACGGTCCTAAAGTTTGCCGCCAATAGGGGACTAAGGATTTCGGGAAGTCTTAAGATGTTAGGAACTGAACAGGCACCGATAACACTTACCGACTGGCGCGACGATTCTACGGGAGGAGACGCAAATCATGATGGTGATGCCTCGCTTCCTGAACCCGGTTGGTGGAGGTCGATCTACATACAGGAAGAGGGCAGCGCAGAACTCGAATGGGCCAGAATAATGTATGCAGGCTACGGAGACAAGGCAGGTGTCTTCAAGACAGGTTCAGGATCTCTAATCTTAAGAAATTCAGTGATCTCTCGAATTGCCGGTGATGGTCTTCTGGTAAGCAGTAGTTCGGGCCATCTGGAAGTCTCCGGCTTATCATTCCTGGAAAACTCGACAGGAGTGGGTATCTCATCTCAGCAGACAGTTCCTCTGGAATTTGTTGATTGCGTCTTCGAGGGAAACGTCGTTTATGGTATTAGAAACGATAGCCCGGTTGAAGCCGTCGCCGTCGATTGCTGGTGGGGCGATATATCGGGGCCGCATCATCCTTCTCTGAACAACCGGGGAACAGGAAATCCCGTTAGCGACAATGTATCATTCGATCCATGGATAGGAAAGGAAGAGCTCATGAATGAGTCCGAAAGTGAGGAAGTGCCCTCTGAGAATGCTCAAGAGGTAGTTCAAGAGACCGTTGTTGCGGAATGGATAGAAGTCTCTTCGGACGGACTGTGCTATGAAGTACCTTCTTCCTGGTTCGATGATTCGGAGGGGTACAGACTCGAACTGGAGGGCGATGAGAATTCGAAGCCGGTAAGCAGATGGTTTGATGCTGAACCCGGCTCAGAGAACATCTTCTTCGTCATCGCTAAAGTGAAACCGGAGTTCCTCGAAAAAGAAGAAGAGGAAACAAGACTCAACATGGAAGTTGTCGAAGAATTCGAAAGGCTAATCGCCGGGGAGCCGGGAATATGGATAGAGCTTACGGCTGCGCAATGGAATGTTGAGAGATCTATCTACTCTCACGTCTACGAACCGGGAAACGATGGATACTGTCTTTCAGTCGGTTTTGCTGCGAAGACAGGCTTCTGGACTCAGTACGAGCCTGTACTGGAAAGAATAATGGAAACGTTAAGATACTGCGGAAACTGAATCGGCTATCAGAGCAAGACGCGCAAAAACACCGGCAAAGGTGGAAATCTTTGCCGGTGCTTTTTACAAAAGATTACTCTACCTCGAGAAATCACTTCTTTGATGACGGCGTCTATCAATCAAGAAGACATCACAATCCTTCATCTGAACTTGATTCAGAATCTCGATTCTTCTTATCGATCAACTGAGAACCGTTCAACGAAGTATCAGTTCTTTTGCTCTTTCCGACCCCTTACCCGCTAACCCCAACCACGGTTCCTCAGAAGCTCGGATCCCGAATCAAGTTTGGGGTAGCGAAATCCAACAGCTCAATCATCAAAGACCGAAAGGTCATTTCTGGAGAATACATTCTTCTCAGTACGGTCCAGGTATTTCAGTCTGAAGATGAAGTATATCATTCCGATTACTTCCCAGACGATAAAGAACAGGAAGAAAGACGTGCTAAAGTCCACTCCGACCTGGTAGAGAAGAATAAGCATAATAAGTATTGAAAACACCACACCGAGAATGGGAATGAAGATGAACCATTTCTTCTTAACAATTGCAGGAGCCGTTTTTCTAAGCGTTTCATTTTTCTTCAGTTTGAAAACCGCAAACATCGTGGGAATAATCACCGCGATTCCTCCAATCGAAGCGAAGGCTGCAAATAGGTTTAGGCCGGATTCGCCGACTGAAATCAGCATAATGGAAGAGAGAAGCCAAATAATTGTCAGCAAAACCCATGGTGTTCCTCTCTTGTTGACCAGTCCGAGTTTCGAGGGGAATACTCGAAGTTTGCACAGCGCAAGCAAAGATCTAGTACCCCACATGTATGTAGCGTTTATCGTTGTGGCGATAGCGAGTATCGGACCGCCGAATGCAAAGACGTAGAAAAGAAATCCGCTAAGGTAATTCGAAGCTACATCATTAAGAGTGCCGTTAGCCATTACCTCTTCTCCCACTCCAAAAGAGACTATTGCCATCAAAAGATAGCAGATCAGAACAATTGAAAGAGATAACATAACTGAAAGCGGGAGATTTTTTCTGGGATTCTCCACTTCTCCGCCCAGCTCTATTACGGCATTTGAACCGGCGAAAGTAAATGTAAGGAGCGCAGAAGCGTAAATCATTGGACCCAATCCCGTTGAAAAGAGTCCTTCAAGGTTTCTCGGGTCGATTTTTGCAACGCCCGGAACGGTGTAAATGGCAATCGCTACAAAGAGGAGAGCAACAAATACTATCTCTACTATAGAAGCCGTTTTCAGCCCGAGCAGATTGACTACATAGAAGAATGTGAGAATTATCAAAGCGACAGGTACGACAGAAATTCCATTCCAAATTCCTTTCATGTAGGATGCCAGTGCCAGAGCATTCAACGGAAAAAGTCCCACAAATGCACCGAAGAGATAGGCCCAGAGACCAAGGAATGCAACTTTGGGTGAAAAGAGGAAAGCGCCGTACTTGAAGGTTCCACCGGTCGTGGGAAGTGTCGATCCAAGCAACATGACGTTTATCATTATTATCGCCATAGGAAGAAAGGCAAAGATAAAGGCAACGATGGTCCCAATCCCGGCACTTTTGTAAGCTATCGGCATATAGACAAATATGCCTGCACCAATAGTCATACCTACTTCTAAAGCAACAAGATCCCAGAACTTGAGTGATTTCTTCATTTGAGACACCTTTCTGGCCAAATTAGAAGGCATTCAGAATGGCCTGACAGTATATGGCGTATTATACAGTAAATCTTCTCTATAGAAAATTCTCCTATATCCATGACTTCTGGGGGTTCGGGTGACGATCTAACTCTCTCCGCTTTTTCAGAAGGGGATACTATGGCCTGCGCCGGATACTCAACATCTCTTGAAAGGTCGGGCGTTTCTTCGGAAACTAAAGATCTTTGGGTTATTGAAGTCAAGAAATCGAAAGCGTACCTGTCGCGAATAGTTCAAGAGCGAAGGTTTTTACGTGTCCACTAAATGAAATTGGTGGGAAGACTAGAAACCTCAAGTAAACTGTTCAACGCGGTTCTATGCATGAATTTTACGGATTGTCATACGCTTTCACAATTTTGGGCAGCAGATACACTGTCTGTCAGTCGTCATGTTAGGTGGTTCTAGATTGCTGATCCATATCTCGAAAAAGTCATGAGTGAGCGTTACGTAGCAGGTTTTTCTCTGAGAACCCAGTTTCCCAATTGAAGCGTTCCTGTACAGGTCTTGGAGACTACTGTGCTACAATCAGTTTGGATCCGTTCTTCGATAAATGGAGTGTGAAATAAATGGGCCTTTATGCGGTCATTACCGCCGACATTATTCAGTCCAGAAAGCAGGTGCTTCCATTTGAGAGAATTGAGCAGACTCTTGCTTCCTTCGCAGGAGAGCATCTCGTCAAGTCGTTCGCACTGTCAAGAGGCGACGAAATTCAAGGCGTAGTATCTGATCTAAGTGTCATCGTATCGCTGGTGCGAAGGTTAAGATACGTTATGTGGCCTTTAGCCCTTAGGGTGGGGATGAGCATCGGCGAAATAGAAGATGACAAACTTAAAAAGGCTGGCACTTCGTGGGATTTGAGCGGAGAGGTTTTCTTCAGCGCAAGAGACGCTCTTGACATGGCAAAGAAATCAAGGGTTTCTAACACGTTCTTTCTTTGCAGTGATGAACTTTTATCCACTGCACTGAACACGTCTCTTTCTCTACTGGAGACTATTGAAAGCGGCTGGACTGAAAAGCAGTGGCAGGCCGTTCATGTATATGAAAGGGAGGGGACCTACGAGAAGGCGGCCAGGGTTCTGGGAGTTACTGCTCCGGCCGTGCAGCAGCATTGTGATAAAGCTGGCTGGAACGTGGTCAGGGTGGCGGAAAAGGAACTGGCGAGATTGATCTCTCTTTCGTTGAAAATATAAACCTATATAGATTTATATGTGTACACTAAAGTTAATTATCTTTATCTCAGTTAAATAAAGCGGTTAAGTTTAACCCCGGTGTTTATCATGATTAGTGAGTATCTTTCTGGAACTGGATGGAGGCAAATATGAATGGATTCATGATACCTTTAGCTCTTTCGATCTTGGCTCATGTACTCGCCGATTTCTTGTTCCAAACAGACAACACTGCAAAGGAAAAAAGCGAGCAACAGGCAAAAGGCTTCCTGAAACACTGGATCGTTGTTTTCTTGACGCTTTTAGTCTTGATGATGCCCTTCGGACTCATGGATGTGCTTCTGTATTGTGTAGTCCTTTCACTGTTCCACATACTTCTGGACGTCTTCAAGTCCAGCATTGAAAGTAAACGTGGCCCGGCTACCAGGTTTTCGATGTTTATTATTGACCAACTTCTTCATCTAATGTTGATCGTCTTTCTTGTTCCGATTTCCAGTTTTACAATAGCCAGAAGCTTTTCTGCCTTTATAGTTTGGATAGATTTTCATACAGGACTAGATTTAGCCGTACTTCCGGTTAGTAAAATGCTTTCCGTACTTATTGTCTATCTATATGTTCTCTTTGCGGGAGCGGTATTCATAAGAAAGCTTTTCGACCTGATATACAAGAACCAGCCGGACTACCTTGAGAGAATCGTTGGAAACAGCTCCTCTCTAGATAATGTGAGAACGGGAAAAGCGATCGGCATCTTCGAAAGACTTCTAGTTCTAACACTTTACCTCACGGGAAACGTGGCTTCCATAACAATTGTCATTGCCGCGAAATCTCTGGCAAGATTCAAGAACTTCGATAACAAAGACTTTGCCGAGTACTATCTTATCGGGACACTGGCTAGCGTGATGATTGCAATCATCGGTGGCATGATCTTGGAGGTTCTTTGAAAACGTTATGCGCAAAGAGTTTAGTAGTGTGAGGATAGAGGTTAGAAAATCAAGATCAAAAATCGTATCTCGCCGTGTTTGAGAGAAAGCCGTCCTTGGATAAGATCAAAACCAGATCCAGAAACAAGTTCGGGATGACCCTGAACAAGAGCATTTCAGGGCAGGCTCCGTGGAATGACAAAGAATGCTTATTCCGAAAGCGTCTCAATCTGTCATGAACTTGTTTCAGCATCCCGGTTATGAGAGCCGCTGAGCGCTTAAAAGCGGAGAACCCGCTGATCGCTGTGAAGAGCCGTCCTTGGTTCTTCGTTGTCGTTTGTTAGAATAAGAGAGGCAGGGGATGCAAGATAAGTCCAGTCCTTTGGATAAGATCAAAAGCAAGATCCCGGATCAAGTCCGGGATGACAGAGTGAGAGGCTTTCACAAAGCGCCCGGACAACTTCCTCAGTTGCATTGAAACCCTGAACTGATTGCCGGTTCTCTTCACGAGACCCCAGACCCTGTAAACGATACTCTGCTCTTCGCGTCATGAACTTGTTTCAGCATCTAGGTCTAGCATTCTGGTCTTGGTTCTTATTCTTGCAACTTGGAACTTGCATCTTGCAACTAATTTCAGCTCTTTCGAACCTGCTATCCCAGACGCCGGATTATTGAAAAGAGAGGACTGATTTCATTTCATCACCCACTGATGATCGAATGTTGGATACGCCATAGGAGAATTCTACACGACCCACATATCTTTGTTTACAGTGAGGAAGAGAAGAATAGATAATGCTAGAAATGTAGAAGTGACAATGAAGATCTCTTCTGAATGAACGACCCAGAAGATCCACTAAAACTTCAGCATGGGAAGGTCATTGAGTTACTGCCGATCTTCATATCAAAGATGATAGACTTTATAGTAAACATTGTCTCACACTGGAGTATTTATGAAGAACCGGCTAATCTCTCTTTTCCTAGCTGCAATTGCTACAGTTTTCGCCGCTGTCATAATTTTCGCGATGACAGAAGTAAGGTATTCCAAAATAGAGAATCACATCGCAAACTCCGCCAGGATAATCACGGAGAATAACGCAAAGACCGCCTTCCTCGGTTACTTCCACTGGGATTCGATGTACGAGGCTTTGGAGTCAGGTGATGCCGACTTCGTTATCTACAATCTAGAAGATCTGCTGAAGAACAATAGCCTAATTGAGGGTGTCGTTGTCGTGTACCGCAACGAGGAATTCGTATCTGCCGGTGAAAGCTTTCAGACTCTTAGAGATCACACGATTGGAGCTTCGGCCTTCTACGAGATCTTTCCAAATGGAGAGGACTTATTGGCGACGATGAGAGTTACCGATAGCACCGGCTTGGAGAGTCTGAAAGACTCATATGCTATTCTGAAACTTAATCTAGACGAGATTCTAAGATTATTGACTACTGAAGACTACAGATTATCGAGTGTAGAAGGGACTTCCGTGTTCGAAGGTATCTCACTTTCTATTATCAGAAAGTGGTCTCCCGCCAATTATGCTACTGTGAGTCTCGTTTTCCTGATGTCGCTTTCATTCACTATGATTGTTCAGCGTTTGGAAGGCAAAAGGTCTATAGCATCCAAGAACAACGAGATGCTGTTGCTTCTAAACCACATCCCAACACTTATCTGGTACTTCAAAGATTCCGAGACTTTCGGGATCGTAAACAAGTCATTTGCGGAGTTCTTTGGCATGCGTCCGGAAGATATCGAAGGAAGGAAGATTCGCGAGATCTTTTCGGGAGAAGACCTCTCAACAAGTATTGAAACCAATAAACTAGTCTTTGCTGGCAAAGAGGAGCACATTTACGAGCAAGATACCAGGAATTCGAAAGGCGAGCTTAGAACTCTGATTGTTACCAAGACTCCGGAAATCGATGAAAACGGTAATATAAAATCCGTAGTCTGCTCTGCATGTGACGTAACGGATGAACGCAAGGCTCTCAGAAGAATAGAGCTCATCCAGTTCGGGCTCGACAACGCAAACGATGAGGCTTTCTGGATTGCCCCTGACGGATCGATTCTCTACGCAAACAGCGCTGCTTGCAAGAGTCTCGGGTATTCGAGAGAAGAGATAACTGCAATGAAGGTCAATGATCTTGACAAATCTCTAGAAGCTGATGACAGAAAAAGCAGCTGGGAGAGGCTCAAATCAAACGGGAAAGACAATTTCGAGGCATACCATCTGAGAAAGGATGGTTCCACTTTCCCCGTTGAAATCAACAGAAACTATTTTAAGTACGATGGAAGAGAATATGAATTCACGTTTGCGCGGGATATTTCTGACCGCTTAAAAAGTTTTGAGATTCTTGAAAGAGACAAGTTCAGGATCGAACGGCTCCACGAGGCGGCTCTCAATCTCGAAAGGTGCAGTGAACTGCAGAGCGTCTACGACCTTGTCATCGAAGCGGCAAAAGAGATTCTCGAATTCGACATTTGCTTCATATGCGTAAGGGAAGAAGAAAATCTCGTAATAAAGGCGTCTTCCAACCTGAATCCACGGGATCCCCTGGAAATGTCGATCGATAAGGGCATTGTAGGAAGGACTTATAGAGAGAAGAAGTCATATGTAATCGACGATATCCAGGAGTTTCCCGGTGCTCTTAGAACAAACGATATATATAGAGCTGGACTCAGTGTACCGGTTGGAGATGTCGGAGTCTTTCAGGCAATGTCCGTGAAAAAGGCGATCTTTGGCGAACAGGAGTTGCGTCTTGCTGAACTCCTGATGTCTCATGCCCGCGAAGCGATTGTGAGGATTGAAACAGAGGAGCGCATGAATTACATGTCTCTTCACGATAAACTTACCGACCTTTACAACAGGTTGTACTTCGAGGAAGAGCTTAAAAGACTTGAAGGCTCTAGATTCTACCCCATCTCAATTGTTTCGGCAGATATCGATGGACTGAAGTTGATCAACGATACGATGGGTCATTCAAGAGGAGACCAGATACTCATCGAGCTTTCGCAGATATTGAGATCTTGCTTCAGAAAGACGGATGTTGTGGCGAGATTTGGGGGAGATGAATTCGCAATAATATTGATCAAGACGGACGAGGAGATTACAGAAAAGATCGCTCTGCGGGTAAGAAGGATTGTGGAAAAATTCAACATGAACAACTCCGGACCGCCTCTAAGTGTTTCGATGGGTATTGCTACGAGCAATGGCCCTGAACAAGAACTTGTTGAAACACTTAAGCAAGCCGATGACTTGATGTACCGCGATAAACTTTACAGAAGTTCGAGCGTTAGAAGTCAGATGGTCAACACACTCCTTGTAACTCTAGCCGAAAAAGACCAGATCTCAGGAGGGCATGCGAAGAGACTTCAGAAACTCTGCCTTGAACTTGGAAGAAGAGCCAGACTTAGCACGAGGCAGTTGAGCGACCTTGCATTGTTCGCACAGGTGCACGATCTCGGAAAGGTGGGAATTCCAGACAGCATTCTGTTTAAACCAGGTCCTTTGACCGCTGATGAATGGAGGATAATGAAGCTACATCCTGAAAAGGGATATAGGATAGCGATCTCATCTCCCGACCTCTCTTCAGTTGCGGATTTGATTCTCAAGCATCACGAAAGATGGGATGGAAGGGGTTACCCGCTGGGCATAAGCGGTGAAGACATTCCAATAGAATGCCGGATTCTCTCGATTGTCGATGCCTTTGATGCTATGACAAACGACAGGCCTTACAGTAGGGCGATAAGCAAAGAAGAGGCAGTTGAAGAAATAGTGAACTGCTCAGGTACCCAGTTTGACCCGAAACTGGTCCAAATGTTTAAGAGTATCGTGAGCAATGAACTTGTTTAGATCTCGTTGATTACCAGCTTCACCTTTTTGTAGCTGAAGATAGAAATCAAGATAGCTACCGCAAGCGACGCTAGAGAAATCAGGATGAGCCAGATATTTGAATTGCTCTCTGAAGCGCCACTCAGTATTGTTGTTAGTGGCATTATTGCACCAAAGCTGAGGCCCATGCAGATCACCTGGTTCAGAAGGACAAACTTTGTTCTCATAAAAGTATTCGGATTATCCATCTGATCCGGTGGGGATACCAGGACACCCCTGATTCCTAATAGAGAAGAGGTAATATATAGGACGAAGACTATGGGAACTACAACAAAATAGCCGAATGACTCGCCCTTCACGAGTATGCTGGTTGTGAGAACCCCGACGAAGAGAACTGACCCCAGCAGAACGGGCAAGGTTGCCTTCAGAGCTATCATTCTTCCCAGAGAGATGGGAAGTGTCTTTGTCGTTTCAATGAAAGGGAACTCTCTTCCCATAAGAAATGCAGATTGAATTGTTGTAAAAATAGTGCTTATGAGCACCGTAGTAAATATCGAAGCAACAGCGTCATCTGAAATGAGTCCGAAAATCAGACCGAACACTACGGGGTAGAAAAGATAGTATATAAGTTGCTCATAACGCTTATAGATTTTTAGCTCTCTTCTCAGCAACACCCCTCGCGATCTCCCATTAAAGGAGACCGTTTTCGTCCTGCTTTTTGTATAGGAAACCGGTTCGAACTTAATAGATGAAGCTACTCTGAAAAATATGTATCCCAAAACCGGAATTGCCCCAATGCCAACAAGAAGGTAAATCGGCTGCTCCGAAGCTTTCACACTCCAGGTAAAAACGTTCATGGGATTCGAAAGAACTCCCCATGCGGACGCCAGCTTCTGCAAGTACAGCGGTATATTGTCCGTGCTTCTCGGAACCAGCTGAACGATAATAAAAAACATGAAACCAGCGGTTATCTGAACAACGAACATCACTTTTCGCGCTGCCGCCCTTGACATGAACTTTCCGAAAGCCACTGAAACTATGGAGGCCAAGAGCACAGTGTCTATTACTACCAGAACGAGCGCGGGAATCCCAATCCATGGACTGGGATCGACTCTCAGATGAAAAGGAAGAGCTATTCCGATGAAGACGGATAAGGTAAGACCCTGATATACAGTCGATATCATTATTTGATAGGCTATTATGCTGACTCTTTTCACGGGAAGAACGAGAAGCATATCTATCTCCTCATTTCTCATGAAGAGATATGATGAGGTCGCAGAGAAAGAAATCAGGAAGAAGAACCCTGAGATAGTTAGGAAGAAACCTGCCATAACCTTTCCGAGAGCAACTCCCTCGATAGAGACCCCTGCAGTAGATCCATATACCTCCCAAAGAAACGTGCCGATCATAATCGCAAATACGGCGAAAATAAATAATTGACCGGAAAGGCCACCCCTATTGCCTCTCTTGCCTGGGAAGAGAAACAGCTTGTGTTTGAAGAATAGCTTTAGATCATTCAAAGGGGTCACCTCACAGTGCACTTACTATTTCCTGGATGTCTTCATCCTCACCGGTTAACTGAAGGAAGAGGTTTTCGAGAGTTTCCCTTTCATCGGCACCGGCCTTCCTTCTCAATTCATTCATTGTGCCTTCCGAAATCAACTTCCCCTTGTTGATTATTCCTATCCTGTCACACATCTTTTCAGCGATTTCAAGCACGTGGGTCGTCATAAAAATCGTAGATCCCTCATTCTTGTACTTCTCCAGAAGCATCTTCAGGATTTTTGCGCTTCTTGCATCGAGGCCGACTGTGGGTTCGTCCAGGAATATCACTTCGGGCCGTCTCATCAGAACGGATATGACCATTATCTTTTGTTTCATACCGTGGGACATCTCGGAGATCATCTTACCTAGATAATCGATTCCAAAGGCTTCGCATAGCTCCCCGACTCTTTTCTTCGCTTCTTGCTTCTTGTCAGGGAAGACGTCCATTATGAACTCCAGAAACTCCGCACCCGTGAAGTAAGAGTAGATTCTTGGCTCATCGGGTACAACGCCAATCCTGCTCTTGATAAGCAGTTCGTTTCTGGAAAAGTCCATATCGAGTATTTTCACTTCTCCCGAAGTGGGTTTCAAAGTGCCCGTCAACATTCTTATGGTAGTTGTTTTTCCGGCCCCGTTCGGTCCAAGAAAGCCGTATATCTCCCCTGAACTAATAGACAGATCTATCTCATTCACTACAGGGTCTTTGTCGAAGACCTTGGTAAGCTTTTTACAGCTGATCATTTGGATCCCTCCAGACTCTATTGCTAAATGTCGGCCAGTTTGTTCATATGCCCCAATTTTACGACAAGAGTCAAAGCATTTCAAATTACGATTCCAATTCATCTGCGAGGCGTTCAATCTCTACATAGGCGATGAATCGTAAAGTCAGATGATATAATGGGCTGAGTTCATGAGGTGTGAATATGAGAAGAGCGATATCCTTTATCATATTGGCCGTAGTAGTCGTGATTCTGTTGTCCGGAATAAACGGGTTTAGCTTCGACCCCTCGCCTGCTGCCTTTTTGAGCGACGACGATTCGGAGCTTGAGGCGTTCAACAAGATCGCGGAAGTTTTCGGCGATACCGGATCGATAGTTTTGATTCTTGAAGCTTCTCAAACCTCTTTGGAGCTCTTGAAAAGCATCACCGAGAAGATCAATTCTCTTGACTGGGTGAAATCCGCTTTGTCTCCCACCGAGGCCGTTAAGCTGGGAAGCTTCAATCTTTTTACGATGAGTATTCCATCGGAAAGCTACGTTTATGAAGATGAGGGCCGACTGGTTCTTAATGAAGAACTGCTCACGGATCCCGTTTACAGCAATCTGATCGTTTCTTCCGATGGCAGGTACTATGCGATCATGATTACCATAGCAGAGGGGAACGAGCTGAAAAGTGACATGATGATCCCGGAACTGCGTTCGGTACTGGACTCTTCCGGCGTAGAAAGCTACAAATTGATCGGAGAAAGTGTTGCTAATTTCGAAACCTTCAGGTCGATCTTTGATCTCACCTTCAAGTATCCACCCTTCATACTGCTTGCCATCATGGCAGTTTACATGATCAAGTTCAGAAGAATATCGCTATCACTTTTAACCCTTGTACCACCTTTGGCTGCAGTAATGGTGATAGTAGGAATAATGGGACTGCTCAAACTTTCAATAAACAGTCTTACGGTTATGATACCTTCGTTCATAATTATAATTGGCAGTGCTTACGGGATGCATTTTCTATCGAGATTTGAAGAAAACATCCATATGAAGAATGCCGTCAGAAGGACCATCCACGAAGAGAGAGTGCCTATACTCTTTTCTGCTCTTACAACTATGGCGGGCTTTTCTTCATACATCCTACTCGATATGAAGGCCTTTCAGGAAATGGGGATATTCGTCTGCTCCGGGATCTTTTTATCGGCGATTTTTACTATCACTGTCCTTCCGGGGCTTGTTACTCCTAAGGTGGGCACTAAACGCGAGGTTTTGCCACCGAGGGATGTTCATCCATTAGTTAAAAGAGCGGTTATCTGGGTTGTCGTTGCCACAAGCATCGCCTCTCCCTTTCTTATCATCACTATTCCAATGACGATTGATCAGTATAATTTTTTCAAGGAGGATTCAGAGATCAGAGAAAGCGCAAGAACGATGAAGGAAGCCTTCGGTTGGTTGACGAATTACACTCTCATGGTTGAACCTGTTAAGGGAGCAAGCATTTCATTCACAGGTGACCAGGTTGAGAATCTAGAAGCTTTCGAACAGGAGCTGAAGGGGATTGAAGGAGTTTCAAAGGTTTTGAGTCTCTTTGACCTTTCGAGAGAGACCAACGTACCTTTACCTTTGATGATCAGAGTGCTCAACTCTACAGAGGCATTTGGTGATTCTACTTCACTTCTGGTCAGTGACAATGCGATCCGTTTCAACATCTTTTCATCTCAGAGCGACAGCCTGAGTGCTGAGAGATTGAAAGCCGCAGTCGAAAAGGCCATAAGAAAATTCCCTGAAATGAACAAGAACTTCGAATTCACTCTGGCTGGAACAACTCTCATATGGGAGAGCGTCAATTCATCGGTAGTCAAGAACCAGATTCAAAGTCTAATTGTCTCATTTGGGCTAATCATATTGCTTCTGTTTTCTATATTCAGGAGCTTGAAATCAACCATAATAGCTACTATTCCAATTCTGCTGACAGCACTGTTCAACTTCGTCTTTATGGCCGTTTTCAGGATCCCCCTAAGCATTTCTACAGCTCTTATTTCGGGGATGTTGATGGGACTGGTAATCGACTACGCTATCCATTTCACGATCTGGTTTAGGAGATTTGGTGATTCACATAAGGCTTATGAACAAACGGCTAGGGCAATTCTTACAAATGGTATAAGTCTTGTAGCGGGTTTCTCGGTTTTGCTCCTCACACCATTACTGCTTTATGTGGATGTTGCGAAACTTATGGTAAGCGGGCTAGCTGTGGGAATGGTTCTTACCCTAATACTTCTCCCCGAAATCGCATCGAGGAGTGAAAGGTTTTTGAGCAGGGGCAAAGACTCCGACTGATATAATTCTTATAATAATCAACTGGAGGTGCGTGGTTCTGAAGGCACTTGTTTCTCTTCTCCCAGAGGATTTGGATCGTTTCGTCAGAGGGATATGGGACGAACTGAAGACAGAGTTTGGTTTTTATTCAGTTTTTCTAACCCCTTTTCCTCATATAACCTTCTGCATTGTGGAAGAGGAGGAGACTGGAATCGACCCTTTGATCGAGGTCATAGCTTCCAGTACGCCTCCTTTGATGGCCAGAACGGAGTATCTAGGAGTCTTCTCCGGTGAGAAACCCGTGATCTTCATTGGACTCGCAAGGAATTCGCGTTTAGCATCTCTCCACCATGCTTTATGGACCGAACTCCGCGATTCGGTAAACAACAGAGCGATCGCTTATGATGAAGACCACTGGATACCTCATATTACAGTTGTTTTTGGAGATGATCTTAAACGATCCAACATAGGTCCTGTTATGGAGAGACTTGCCTTCAGGGATTTTCATCACGAGTTTACAATAGACAATCTGACCATACTCGAAGAGGTTCCCGACGAAGGGATAGTTGTCAGGAAGAAGCTGAAGCTCGCCAGCCAGTCGAAGAAAGATTGACCTGTATCTGGCTCTTACAATCCCTTCTCAAAGGGTAAACAACTAGAAATCCAGCTACCAGATTACCTGTTTGTTATAATTTATCCAAAGAAGGAGGTAGATGCATGAGAAAAGTTGGCTGGAAGGACATAGATCTGAAGATTGCGCTACCGGAAGACGTGAAATCTACTGAGTGTATTGGCGAACTGGAAGAGTTTATAGGTCAGGAAAGAGCCATAAGGGCACTTGAGACTGGACTTCACATAGATGCGAAGGGTTACAATGTGTTCGTTTCGGGTACTACCAACACTGGCAGAAGGACCTTTGTAAGTCGCTATCTCAAAAAGAAAGTCGAGGGCACTAAAACCCCCGGAGACTGGATATACGTCTACAATTTCGACGACCCAAGGTCTCCAAACTCAATATCCCTTGAAGCGGGAACGGGAAAGATATTTCAGAAGGAAATGAATGACTTTGTAGAGATCGCTATAAACTCCATTGGTGAGAGCTTTCAAAGCGAGGACTATCAGCAGAAAGTTACATCCTTACAGAATGAACAGTCGGAGAAACGTTCAAACATGCTGAAGGAACTCGTTGAGAAGGCCAAAGAGAAAGACTACACCGTTCAAATAAACCAGACCGGAGTCGCAACAATTCCTATATGGAACGGAAAACCACTTACGCAGGAAGTATATGAGGCTCTTCCCGAAGATTATCAGAAGCAGATTACGAAGAAGGGCGAAGAGGTTCGTGAGCTGGTTAATTCCTATCTTCTGAAACTGAGCAAGATGGAAAAAGACTTCGGCGAAAAGTATAAGGAACTGAACAGAAAAGTAGCCTCATTTGCCGTTGAAGGCCACATAAGGGAGATGAAGGATAGATTCAGCGAAAGTAAAGAGGTTGTGGACTTTATTGAGAGCATGAAGAAGGATCTTCTTGACAATCTTGGAGTCTTCTTCAGCCAGGAGATCGATTCGAAGGCCTTTTTTGGCAAGAGATACGCAGTAAACCTATTTGTCGACAATTCTGGAATAGAGGGAAAACCGGTTGTAGAGGTAACAAACGCCAATTACTCTTCCCTCTTTGGAAGAATCGAGTACGTAGCGAAGATGGGAATGCTCGATACCGATCACACAATGATAAGACCAGGAGCGATACACAGTTCCAATGGCGGATACCTTGTTCTAGATGCTAAAAACGTGCTAAGTGAACCGTATGTTTGGCAAACACTGAAACAGGTTCTCTTTTCGGGCCTGGAGGGAATCGAGAATCTTGAACATAAGATCGGCCTGCTTTCGACTGTGAGTCTGAAGCCGGAGCCGATTCCACTTGACATAAAGATCGTCATGATCGGAGAGCCCTGGATATACAGTATGCTTAGCACCCTTGACACCGATTTTAAGAAGCTCTTCAAAGTAAAGGCAGAGTTCGACTGGGAAATGACTGTACAGAATGATACTGTAGACAAGCTCTGCGGACTCATGTGCAATATTGTTAAGGAGAACTCCTTAAGGCCACTAGGGAGAGAAGGAATAATAGAGGTCATCAAAAGAGCGATCTTCCTTTCTGGGAGTAGAAAGAAGGTTTCTACACAGTTCGGTGCACTTGAACAGATCCTTCTCGAAAGCTCGGCCGTCGCGGAAGTCAGTGGTCACGAGATGGTACAGGCCGATGACGTATCGACTGCATGGGAAGAAATGCACAAAAGGGTTTCGCTCTATCAAGATAAGATTAAAGAGATGTTCCAGAACTCGACTTTAATGGTTCAAACAGAGGGGGAACTTGTCGGCGAAATAAACGGCTTGACAGTGATCCAGACTGAAGATCTTTCTTTCGGAATACCGGTGAAGATTACCGCCAAAGTCGGACCTGGCAACAGCGGAATCGTCGATATACAGAAGGAATCCGAGCTTAGTGGACATATTCACAATAAGGCCAGTCTGACCATTCAAGGATATATGAGCTCGAAATACGCGCAGCAGTTCCCGCTAAGCCTAAATGGCTCGATAAGTTTCGAGCAGGTTTACTCGGCGGTTGAAGGAGATAGCGCTTCGGTTGCCGAAACGATAGCCTTCCTTTCTGCAATTGCTGAAGTTCCAATAAAACAGTCGATAGCCGTAACAGGTTCAATAAACCAGAGCGGACGAGTTCAGCCGGTAGGTGGTGTCCAATACAAGATTCAGGGCTTTTATGATCTCTGCAAAATTAAGGGCTTCAACGGCCAGCAGGGAGTGATAGTGCCCGAAGCGAACTCCGATAACGTGATTCTAAACGACGAAATAATAGGAGCGATTAAAGAAGGTAGATTCAACGTCTGGACTATCGAAACCGTGGACGAGGCTATAGAAATTCTCACGGGAATGAAACCGGGGAAAATCGGAAAGAACGGGCAGTACTCTTCAGGCAGTTTCAATCGACTTGTCGTTGACAGGCTCAAGAAGTTCTACGAGATTGCCTCTCGAACACATGATCGAAGCGGCAAGGACGCCGATTAGTCCGGCCACTTCATTAAACCAGCAAAAACGGCGATAGATTATACCTCTGACTATCGCCGTTTTGATTTTAAGAGCAGCTCTTCTAGGATTCGGAATCTATCTCGGCGAATCTCGCAAGCATATAGTTTATGTAACCCTTTACATAGGAGGCAGTTTCTCTTAAAATCTCTACTGAAAGCGCATCGAGCTTCGCCGTTTCTCCTGTGTTTTGAAGATCGTCGAAATAAGCTTTTCCTAGCCAGACTGCCTCGGGATTTTCCAGTTCGTCTCCCATTGTACGCTTAAGTTCGTAATATACTGAACTCAGCTTATTTCTGGAGTATCTTCGCAAACTAACGGCCGCTTGCTTCGGATCCTTAATCTCTTTGGGTGAAACCTCTTTGATCGCCTCAACGAGCGGTTCGTATTCTTCCCAGAGCAGGTATCCTCCGTAGAAATCATATGCGAAATGAAAGTTTGCAAAAACAGTCTGCCACTTGGCTATATTGAATGGTAGCTTCACCAGCTCGAAAAACGGCGCCGGGAAAGTATGAAATGGCTGACCGACGTCTTCAAGATAGTGAATGGCTCTTCCCATAAACCGGTATGCCCAGTAACGGTCTCCTCTCGAATAAGCAATCTCGGCGAGATCACTGAAATACTGAACCACGTCGGTCGCCTTACCAATTCTAATGAAGAAAAGCATTCTGTATTCCATGTGTCTCAACCCCTGGCTGTCTCCGAGGAGTGTCTCTATTCCTTTAAGTTCAAGCCCCTTGTCCATACCTAGATCGGGCTCGTAAGAATAGACAGAAAGGATCTGCCACAGGGGCGCCAAGTTGTCAACGGGTTTGGGGTTTGGGAAGATCGAGGTGTAAAGATCGAGGTCTTCTTCAGGCAGATAGTTTTCACCGAGATAATCGTAGAAACCCTCTATGGCCGGATTGTACTCCTGAGTATCTACATCGGCGTACGTATAAGGGGTAATTTGGACAAACTCATCGAAATCATCCTCATACTGCGAAACAATGATATAAGTAAGCGCGTCATGCCCCGACCACGAAAAAGCAAACGCAGTCACAAGCAGTATAAGAATCACCGTCACTCTTTTCATGTGATCACCTCCAGTCTGATAATATCAGATTTCATGTTGCATTATTACCTTCTCAAGAGCGTTTCGCTTTCGGTATTAGAACTCTTTTCTGATAGTATTATTGAGAAAAGGCGTTAAAGGAGGTGCGAAATGGGGGACAATTCAAAGAGAGTCTCAAGAGGTTTGCTAGATGTGAGAATACTGCGTGATGTCGAATTCGATTTTCAACTTTACAGGTCTCTCGGAGCGGTTTCCTACGAAGGGGGAACGGTTGGGGAGATCCTCTCTCTTGTACCACATATAAATTGCGACGATCCCGACTCGTGGGTGAAGTCATTCAAAGAGCTCGCGACGAAGCTGAAAAATCACGCCCTTATAGTTCTTCAGAAAGGCAATAACGAGAGCGCGAGACAGGAGTTTTTGAGGGCTGCAAATTATTTCAGAGCTGCCGAGTACTTTGGCGATCCCAGAGACTCGAAGACAAGATACCTCGGAATGGAAAGCAGAGATTGCTTTGTATATGCTTTCAGGACCACCGATATTCAATTTGAAGCGGAGAGGATACCGTACGGCGAGGATTTTATTCCGGCGTACTGGATTGCTCCGACAACAGGCGGCAAGAAGAAGACGATAATGATGATGAGTGGTTTTGACGGGACGTCGGAAGAAATGTATTTCCAGGCGGGCTCGGCCGCTTTGCAAAGGGGTTACGCGGTTGTTCTCTTCGATGGTCCCGGTCAGGTGGGAATGAGAAGGTTCTCGCCAGAGACTCCGTTGCGTCCCGACTACGAAGTCCCGATCTCCAAAGTTGTCGATTATGCCCTGTCGAAGGAGGATGTCGACCCTTCTAAACTTGCGCTGTACGGCATAAGTCTGGGAGGATACTTCTCGCTTAGGGCGGCGGCAAACGATTCCAGAATAAGGGCCCTGATTTCTAACTCGCCAATTACTGATATGTACAAGTACATGTCTGCATTTGCCGGAGAAGCGATCAATTCTCCCGAAGACATTACACTTGAGACAGTCGATCTTGTGCCGACCGAGTATCTATCGAAGGCCCAAAAACTGCAGCTCGTTAACATAATGCTTAAATATGGAAGGCATTCAATGTTCAAGGCTTTCGAGAGAATGAAGGACTTTGTGGTCGGTGATAGCATAAAGAATATCCAGGTTCCCTTCCTTGCAATGGTTAGTGAGGGAGAAGGAGAAGAGGCGCTTTCCCAGGCGAAGGAAGCTTCTGATAGCGTTTCGGGAAAGTCAACAATGAGGATCTTCACTAGAGAAGAAGGCGCAGATTCCCACTGTCAGGTTACAAATCTTCCCTTGTCCAATTCAGTTCTTCTTGACTGGTTGGATGAGGTCTTCGGAGCGTAGACATGAAGCGCATAGGTTTACTTGGAGGAATGAGCTGGGAGTCATCGCTCGAGTACTACAGATTGCTTAATGAGATGGTTAAGAACAGGCTTGGGGGATTGCATTCCGCGGAATGCATAATGGCTTCCGTTGACTTCGGACCGGTCTCGGACATGATGAAGATGGATGACTGGAAGGACATAGAGAGAGTCCTTTCCGAGGCTGCCCAAGATCTTAAGAGAGCGGGTGCGGATTTTCTGATCATCTGTACGAACACAATGCACCTCATAGCAAGGGAAATTGAAAAGGCATCCGGACTCGAGGTCATCGAAATAGGCATTGCTGTCGGTGAGGAGATCGAGCGAAGAGGACTTAAAACCGTTGGACTCCTCGGAACAAGATTCACCATGGAAAGAGCTTACTATAGGGATACATTGGCGGGATTTGGGATAAGTGTTATCGTTCCCTCGGAAGAAGAAAGGGCAGTAGTAGATAGGATCATCTTCGAGGAGCTGTGCAAAGGAATCTTTAGAGAAGAATCAAAGTCGGCATATAAGAAAATAATTAACGGGTTGCAAATGAACGGAGCAGAGGGAGTGATCCTTGGTTGCACCGAAATACCTCTTTTGATAAAAGAGTCCGACGTGGACATTCCCGTTTTCGATACGACGGCCATTCACGCCCGGGCGGCCGTTGAACATGCACTTTCGTGATTCGAGACTGCGAATAGTAGATCGTTCACAGTTTCGTATGCTGCAATAGGTCGCTTATTGAACAAGCGAGGCTGTTTCTGACCGATTAGTTCAACCTGGTGTTAGATTCAAGATCACTCTTGTATGGATCTCGACAGGTTAATGGAATACTTCAGCTGGATACTGTCATTCGCGGAGATCATTAGCTATTTTAAATAACTGAAATTGCTTACATCCATGAAGGAGGATTCAAGTATGAGAAAAATCTTGTCAGTGCTTTTGTCTGTATTGCTGTTATCAGTAGTCTTATTTTCAAACGTTTACAACAGTGCGTCCAACGGTGACCTGCAGGGAGTTAAGGAAGCCTTGAACAGTGGTGGTGACATCAATGAGCTGGGTTACGCAAACAAATCGGCCCTTATGGTTGCTGCAGATTCCGGCCACTCGGATATTGCGGTTTTTCTAATCGAATCCGGAGCAGACATCTCCATTGTTGACGACAACGGTTATACCGCTCTTCATTACGCGGCGAGAAAGGGCCTCCTCGAGGTTGTGAAGATACTGCTTGAAAGAGGGGCGGATATAAACGCTCATCCAGCAAGTTCGATGTTTTATGAAGGCTATACGCCCTTGATCCTCGCATGCAACAACTCCAAGAACGACGTTACTCTGGAAGTTGTGAAGTATCTTGTAGAGAAGGGGGCCGATCTTGAGAGAGTTGAATATGCTTTCCGGTCTCCGCTGATCGCCGCGATCTTTTCGAAGGGGACAAACACCGTAAAATTCCTTCTGGAAAGCGGCGCCGATCCAAATAAACCGGCCAAAGACGGCAGAACGCCGCTATACCTAGCTATATCGGAAGGTCTCCCAATTGAGGGCATAGAGGCTCTTCTGGAATACGGGGCCGATGTGTCTGTAGGAAACGAGTACTACACGCCGCTTCAGCTGGCTGTATCTAAGTCGAAAAACGATGTCGCTATTAAGCTGATTGAGTTTGGAGCGGACTACTGGGCTGTAGATGAGGATGGGAATACTCTCCTCC
This sequence comes from Mesotoga sp. H07.pep.5.3, assembly GCF_002752615.1. Taxonomy (NCBI): domain Bacteria; kingdom Thermotogati; phylum Thermotogota; class Thermotogae; order Kosmotogales; family Kosmotogaceae; genus Mesotoga; species Mesotoga sp. H07.pep.5.3. The sequence goes on along the minus strand of NZ_AYTV01000022.1, from coordinate 86,063 downwards.
ATCGTGCTGCCGGAAAAGGTTCCACAAAAAACATAGAAATGTTTGTCAAGCTTGGGATCGATATAAACGCTAGAAACACCGAGGGAAAGACACCTCTCCATATCGCTGCCGAAGATGATCACCTCAAGAATGTCAAGCTGTTGATCTCTCTTGGAGCGGACGTCCTGGCAAGGGACAACAACAACTATTTACCGTTCCATCTGCATCTAGCCGTGTATGAAGAAGATGTAGAAGTTATCGAGCAGTTGCTTTCGGCAGGAATCAGCGTAGACAATAACGAAGTCGAGACCGGGATCTCTCCGCTTCATATCGCTGCAGCATATGGAAAAACTGACATTGCAAAGCTTTTGATCCAGAAAGGAGCAGACGTCTCGATAAAAGCACAGGGAGGTCTTCAGCCAATCCATGCAGCGGTGGGTAGTTATGGGAGTCTGGAGATGGTTGATTACTTGCTGGAAAGTGGGGCAAATATCGACGCCGAAGATGACGAAGGCAGAACCCCAATTTTCTATGCTGTTGTAGACTACAACATGGAGGCGATATCCCATCTCGGAGAGAAGGGGGCCAACGTAAATCATAGGGACCATGCCGGTATGACACCCGCTCATTATGCGGTTCAGGACGAATGGGACGGAATCGAAATGTTGACAATTCTAAACAGTTTCGGCCTTCTAGCAAATGTCAAGGACAACTCCGATAAGACCCCAGAGGATTACGCGGCTTCCGAAGAAATAAAAGAGTTCTTGAAGACTCTTTACTGAAGATTCAGATAAGCTTTTCGATATGTCCCACAAACATGGCCTCTGCGTTTGCGGAGACCGTGTTTTTTGATTGCCTGAGAAGGGACCCGGAGATAGTTATGAACTTACTTTGCCTTTTTCGCATTAGTGGCTGCTCTCTCAAGAAGGGATAGCAGTTGCTGCTTTTCGTCGTCTGAAAAGCCTTCCGTTAGTATCTCTTCAAGCTCCGAGCCAAGTTTTCGGAGTTTCTGTCCGATCTTCTTCCCGTTATCGGTAAGAAAAAGCCTGTAAACCCGGGTGTCCAAAGAATCGATGTCTCTCTTAACGTAACCCGCTTCAGTTAGTTTGCTCATGGCCTTTGCGGTTGTGGCTTTGTCAACACCCAGAATATCGCTAAGTTCGTTCTGGCTGATTCCTTCTTTTGACATAAGAACTCTCAAAAAGAAGAAGTGCCCGCTTCCCAATCCATATTTCTGCATTTCCCTGCTGAAGTAGACGTTTGCACTGCGTGAAATGCAGTATATCCAGCGACTTATGTACCCTTCCCCATTGAAGGATAGATCATGAGACATCCGTTATTCCTCCTCAACATTGAGCTCGCCTGAACGGAATATTTTCAACTCTCTGAGGTAGAAAACCAGCGAGATTGCGAAAGCAATCAAATCGGCAAGAGGGAAGGATATCCAGATGCCGTTAATCCCAAGGAAGCGCGGGATAACTAAAATCAGAGGGATAAGTATGATTATCTGCCTGAGGAGGGATAAGAAAAGTGCTGGTAAAGCCTTTCCGAGAGCCTGGAACATTCCAGATGCAATAACCTGAACTCCTATCGTGGGGGTGGCAAGGATAACTATTCTGAGTGCAAAAATGGTGGACTCAATAAGCTCTGTTTCATCGGTGAAAATTGATATGAGTTGTCTCGCGAACAGAAACATGACTATTGATGAGAAAAGAGCAATCATTGTAGTAACTGCAGATGCAAGTTTGACAGACTCTCTCGCCCGTCTCATTTTTCTGGCACCATAGTTGTATCCGACAATTGGAAGAAATCCCTGGTTTACGCCGAACATGGGCATGATAAAAACCATCAGAGGTCGGTTGATCACTCCATAAACTGCAACGGCAATATCTCCTCCGTAGAAAACCAGCGAATTGTTGAGAACCACGGCCAGAAGGCTGCCGGCTACCTGCCTTGAAAAGGCGGAGAGTCCAACCGAGACAGTCTCTCTCATTATTCTCCATTCGGGGATCAGCGATCTTAAAGAGACTCTCAGTAGGCTTTTCCCACTTAAGAAGTAGAAGAGAACATAGATTGAAGTGGCAGCTTGAGACAGAACGGTCGCCAAAGCCGCGCCCCTTATTCCCATATTTAGAGAGAATATAAAAATCGGGTCAAGTATAATATTGAGAACGGCAGAGATCAGCATTGCGGCCATTGCTATTTTCGGTTTTCCTTCGGCCCTCACCACATGATTCATAGCCATGCCGAAAGAAAAGAAAGCGCTTCCAAGAAGTATTATACCCAGGTATTCTCTTGCATACGGAATTATGGCTTCACTAGCACCGAGCATTATAAGCAGCTGATCTAAAAAGAACTGTCCTAGGAGAGTCATTACCAATCCGAAGGCGAGCGAGAAGACCATTACGTTTCCGGCGGCTCGTCTCGCCTTTTCGTGGTCCCTTTCACCCAGCGACCTCGATATCACGGAAGCGCCACCGATTCCGAACATTTGAGCGAATGCCATAACGAATATTTGAACAGGCAAGGAGATCGAGATGCCTGCGATTCCCATCGATCCGACACCTTTTCCAACAAAGATTGTGTCAACAAAGTTATACATAGCCTGGACAAGCATCCCAATAGTGGCAGGCAAAGAGAGACTTAGAAGAAGCCTCCCAATCTTTTCTTCACCAAGCATCTTGTGTATGTCTTTTGCCATAACTCACCTCACAGATGGTTGCGCATTCAACTATTATAGTCCGAAATAGTATCAAATGCAGCGGCTCCGCCCAGCGAAGGTAGTGCCGATTTCAGAAGAAGAGAATTGATAGTCGTTACCCGTCAGTGGTCTCACCGTCCCTTGAGAAGAACGGTTCTTTGTTCCGACGCTACGCGTCTAGGTTGTTCGTTCTTGTCAAGCACACATCGTCATGAACTTGTTTCAGCATCTCGATCCAAAGATCCGCTGTACGCTTAAGAGCAAGAACCCGCTGGTCGCTGGGGAAAGCCGTCCTTGGTCCTTCATGAAGGGCAGTTACAAGTTGCTTGTTCCAAGTTGCAAGCAAAAGAACCGCTGTGGGCTTAAAAGCGGATAACCCGCTGAACGCTGCAAAGAGCCGTCCTTGGTCCTTCGGAGAAGAACGGTTCTTCGTTCCGACGCTACGCATCCAGGTTCTTGGTTCTTCGGGACCAGATCCCCAAACAAGTTTGGGATGACAATTAATGGTTATTGCGAAAAGGCCAGATTCCGTCATTCCGACAAAGCTCCTGGTCGGAATCTGGATGCTCTTGCTTTATCGCTTGACCAAGAACAAAGACAGATCCTCGCTCTGGAACGAAGAACAGGTTTTTCATTCGGTGAACGGAGAACCATTCAACGGCAGACCGGTCTGATTTGATCTTCCTGCATCTATCTTCAAACCTCTGACCCCGGCCTTTGCTCTCACAACTCACAACTTGCAACATGGAACTGATTACTTGCTCTTCCAACCCCCAACCCGCTACCCCCGGCCACGTCTTCTTCAGAAGTGCAGATCCCGGATCAAGTCCGGGATGACAGAGTGAGAGGCTTTCACAAACCGCCCGGACAACTTTCTCAGTTGTATTGAAACCCTGAACTGATTGCCGGTTCTCTTCACTAGACCCCAGACCCTGTAATCGATACCCTGCGCTCCGCGTCATCTGAACTTGTTTCAGCATCCAGGCAGGCTTACCGAAAGCATCACATCCCTTGACAGCATCCTGTAATTCTTAAGAACACAACAACCTGTCATTCTGAACTTGATTCAGAATCTCGGTGCTCTCTTCTTGAATGTCAGTAACGAGCTTACTTAATAGCCCTTAAGAAAAAGGTTTTCTTTCTTCTTCTCACAACTTGCATCTAGGAACTTGCAACCGTTCTTCTCTGAGAACGGAGAACCGCTCAACGGTCAACCGTTTCTCTTGCTCTTCCAACCCCCAACCCGCTACCCCCAGCCACGCCTTCAGAAGTGCAGATCCCGGATCAAGTCCGGGATGACAACGTGAGAGACACGCGAGAAGGCGAGATTGGAATGACAGCCTTTGCTGATTCCGAAAGCGAAATAATTCGTCTGAACTTGTTTCAGCATCCAGGTCTAGCATTCTGGTTTTGGTTCTTATTCTTGCAACTTGGAACTTGCATCTTGCAACTAATTTTCTGCTCTTCCAACCTCTGACGACTAACCTCTAACCTCGTCTTTCTTTGAACTTGTTTCAGCATCTAGGTCTAGCGTTCAGGTTTTGGTTCTTATTCTTGCAACTTGGAACTTGCATCTTGCAGCTAATTTTCTGCTCTTCCAACCTCTGACGACTAACCTCTAACCTCGCTTTCTCTTAACGGTCTGGATGCTTGTCTACTGCTATCATCTGATGTATTCTTCTTCCATGGGGATTGAAGCAGAATCGGCAGGTGAATTATGAACCGGAGTAAAGAGAAGTCTTCTGGAACAAAGTCTGTGATCTTATTGATTCTTACCGGTCTTCTTTGGAGTACCGGAGGTCTCTTGATCAAGAACGTCGACTCAAACCCTCTTGCGATATCGGGGATCAGGAGCATGATTGCATCCCTGGTAATACTCATTGCCCTTGGAAGACCGAAATTCACATGGTCCTTGTCACAGATAGCCTCTGCTCTCTCTTACTCGGCCACGGTGATTCTCTTTGTTTCGGCAAACAAGATGACAACGGCTGCAAATGCTATTCTGCTTCAATCGACTGCGCCTATATATGTTGCTCTGTTGAGTGTATGGATATTGAAGGAGAGGGCGAAGCTTCTCGACTGGATCACCATTAATGCGGTATTTGGCGGTATGGCCCTCTTCTTCTTTGAAAGCCTGGACAGCAGGGGAATGGCGGGAAATATTCTGGCGGTTGCAAGTGGAGTTACCTTCGCTCTTTTCAACATCTTCATGAGACTTCAGAAGGATGGTTCGCCTTTGGAGTCAGTGCTTCTGGGGAACATACTGACGGCTGCGATCGGAGTGCCTTTCATTGTGGGATCTCTACCGAGTCCTTCCGGATGGATCAGCCTCTTTATTTTGGGCGTGGCACAACTGGGATTATCGTATGTTTTCTACTCTGAGGCAATCAAACATTCCACAGCCCTCGAGGCCATTTTGATTCTCATGATTGAGCCCATTCTCAGTCCCGTTTGGGTCTTTTTGTTCATGGGAGAGATTCCCGGTAGGCTTCCCATGATTGGAGGAGCCGTAGTCATAGGTGCCATTACGATTAGGTTTGTTCTTAGAAATCTCGCCGGCAGACCGATTTTTCTTAAATATGGAGTTCCCAGGAGATCCAGAAGGAGAAATTCCACCTAACCTTATATTTCATTTCCTTTGTTAAGACCCAAATCTCGAAAATGTTGTAGAATTGTAAGAATACCTAACAAGATTGGAGGTGCATCATGCATTCAGATGAAGCATACTCCGCAGTTATCAACAAGATACTGTCTGGCGGAGCGGATTTTGCAGAGATCTTTTTAGAAGAGAGATATACGGGAAGTATAAACATGGTTCAAGGTGAAGTAGAAGGTAGCGTGTCGGGGAAATTATTCGGAGCGGGGTTACGTGCCTTTAAAGGTACTAGAAGCATCTATGCTTACACAAACGAACTTTCGCTCGATGGTCTCATGAAAGTTGCAGAAAGGCTGAGGGCCGTTATAAGTCAGGATAGGGTCGCGGATTCAGTTATTGATTTTAGAAATGAAGAGTTTGTTGACGTCTGTCCAGTTCTCTTTTCACCGAATAATGTACCGAAAAAAGAGAAGGTAAGAGTTATGCAACTTGCCCATGAAGGAGCATCGACCTTCGCTTCGACAATATCTCAGGTTGTCGTGAATTTCGTTGAATACGATCAGAACGTCTGGATCTACAATTCCGAAGGCGTGAAGGCGCATGATCGCCGTGTAAGGACGAGACTAGCGATATCGGCTGTCGCCACAAAAGACGGACAAATGGAAAGTGGTTTCTACGGACCGGGAGCAGCAATGGGCTTTGAGTTGTTTAATATGGTCGATCCCAGGGCCGCCGGAGAAAGGGCCGCAAGAATCGCAGACAGAATGGTAAGGGCGGAGTTTGCTCCTGCTGGACGAATGCCTGTGATAATCTCCAACGAGTTTGGAGGAGTAATATTTCACGAGGCCTGCGGCCATGCGCTCGAAGCTACGGGAGTAGCCAAAGGCGCATCTGTATTTGCCGGTAAGCTCGGTCAGAAGATAGCAAATGAATGTGTGTCTGCTGTAGACGATCCAACAATTCCCAATGCCTGGGGATCGGCAAATGTTGACGATGAAGGTACTCCGACAAGGAGAAACTTACTGATCGATAAAGGAGTTCTAAAAAGCTACATGATCGATCGCCTTGGTGGAATAAAGATGAAAATGAAACCTACTGGAAGCGCAAGAAGACAGGATTACACGTTTGCGCCGACATCGAGAATGAGCAATACGTTCCTTCTTCCCGGAGAGTACTATCCCGAGGAGATAATAGCTGCCACAGACTACGGTCTCTACGCGAAGTCTCTCGGTGGGGGATCGGTTATGCCTTCCACGGGTGAATTCAACTTTGCGGTAAAGGAAGGATACATGATAGAGAAGGGAAGGATAACCAGAGCGGTAAGGGGTGCGACACTTATCGGAAAGGGCAATGAGGTCCTTACGAAGATTGATATGGTTGGCAACGATCTCGAACGGGGGCAGGGTATGTGCGGGTCGATCTCGGGTTCGATCCCGGCCGATGTGGGCCAGCCAACCGTAAGAGTTTCTGAACTGATTGTTGGGGGGCGAAATTGATGGATTTCAATACCTTTGCCGACAAGGCTTTCAAAATCTCCAAAGAAAAGGGCTTTGATGAAGCCGAGATCTATTACTCGAAAGGTGGAGAATTTCAGTTAAGCTCTCTGAATGGAGAAATCGATTCATACACGGATGCCAGTTCGATAGAGGTTTACTTCAGAGGCCTCAAGAACGGAAAGATCGGCACGGCATTTTCAGAGATTCTAAGCGAAGAGGCGGCGACACTGCTGGTCGAAGAGGCTTTTGAGAACTGCTCAATAGCGAGCGGAGAGGATGTCTATATCTTCCATGACGGAACTGGTGAGTACCGTGACTTTGAAGGTTATTCAGGAGCCTTCCAGAAAAAGACCGTGAAGGAAAAGATCGATACCGTGGTATCTCTGGAGAAGCTGGCTCTCGAATACGACAAAAGGATCGTGATGGTTCCGACATGCAGGACTGCCGATACCTGGTCGGAAGTAACCATAATCAATACACTTGGACTGAATAGGCGGTACAAGAGCGACGGCGGATTTGCAGTTGTCGTGAGTCTTGCAGGCGATGAGAAATCCAAGAAGACGGGTTTCAGTTTCTCTCTTGTCAGAACGCCTGAAGAGCTGGATGTGAAAGGAGTCGCTGAAGAGGCTTCAAAAAGAGCCATAGATCAACTTGGCGCGAGAAATGTGAAGAGTGGAAAGTACAGAGTCGTTTTCAGGAACGACGTTTTCGGGCAGCTTTTCGGAACTTTCACCTCTATGTACTCGGCGGACAACGTTCAAAGAGGCCTTTCCGTCTTGAAAGGAAAAATGGGGACCGTAATTGGATCAAGCAAGCTTACGGTGTACGATGATCCCTTCCTTTCCGAGAGTCCTTACAGTAAGCCATTTGACGACGAAGGAGTGCCGACGCGTAAAAAAGCGCTTGTTGAGAAAGGCGAGTTGAAGACTTTCCTGTATGACTTGAGAACGGCCGCGAAAGACGGTACGAAGTCCACGGGGAACTCCGTAAGGGGTACTTACAGATCAAAGCCTTCAATAGCCCCAGTGAACACTGTTGTTAGATCGGGAGACTTGAGTTTCGATGCACTCCTCGAAAGTATGGGCGAAGGCATTCTGGTCACTGATCTTACCGGTCTTCATTCCGGCACGAATCAGGTTTCGGGCGAATTTTCGCTTGGAGCGAGCGGCTTTTTCGTGAAGGACGGGAAGATAAGTAATCCCATAGAGCAATTTACGATATCTTCGAACATATTGAAGGTCTATAGTGGCATTTTAGAAGTTGGCAGCGACTCGGTTTCATCTATCTATCGTGTGAGTTCTCCTTCGGTCTTAATAGATGAGATCGATGTGGCTTCTGAATAATTACGGAGGTGATTCTTTTGCCCTTATACAGGTTTGTCTGCGAAAAATGTGGTCACGAAGAGAGTCTTCTTTTGGGGATGAGCGCTACGGTGCCTCCCTGTGAAAAATGCGGGGGGATTCTCTCAAAGCAGATAACTAATATTTCGAGCTTCGGATCATCCTCGAGTTCCGATAGCTGCGGCTCATGCTCCGGCGGAAGCTGTTCAACCTGCGGACACTGATTCTTTCGGACATTTAAGTGCCCGGATAATCTGCCCGGGCACTTCTGTTTCAGTAAATCCGAATGAATTCACTTGACTTCAGGATAATTTGACTGAAAATCTAAATTCATCGAGAAAAGTTAGACTGCTTTTATCCTTCCAACCTCTTGGTGAGACTTTCCTCAATACAGCTCCAGATACTTACTGATCTCCCAGTCGGTGACCGAAGCGCAGAATTCGCTCCATTCGCCCTCTTTTGATCTGACAAAGGTGTTGAATATATGATCGCCTAGCGTCGATTTCACGAATTCGCTGTTTCTGGTAAACTCAAGAGCATTGATCAGAGTCCCTGGAAGGTTTTCTATCATCAGTTCCTTTCTTCTCGAACCTTTCATCTTGAAAATATTCTCATCGACTGGATTAGGCGGGTCGATCCTCTTCTCAACACCGTCCAGACCGGCGGCAAGAGTCAATGCTAACGCAAGATAAGGATTGCACGTGGGATCGGGACTTCTGAATTCCAGCCTTGTTCCTTCTCCCCTCGTGCTGGGTATTCTGATCATTGCGCTCCTGTTTCCCAGCGCCCAAGAGATATTCACGGGGGCCTCGTATCCAGGTGTAAGTCTCTTATAACTATTTATAGTTGGATTTGTGACGGCGGTAATCTCTTTTGCGTGTGAGATGATTCCCCCGACGAAACTCAGAGCGGTTTCACTTAACCCGTGATCTTTTGAGGAATCGTAAAAGGCATTGTTGCCGTCCGAGAAGAGGCTCATGTGGATATGCATTCCCGATCCGTTGACTCCCGAAAAGGGCTTCGGCATAAACGTGGCATGAAATCCGTCGGCTATAGCTATTGTCTTTACAACCCATTTGAATGTCTGAATATTATCTGCGGTCTTCAGTATGTCAGTGTATCTGAAGTCAATTTCGTGTTGTGAAGGGGCCACCTCATGATGTGCCGCCTCAACTTCAAACCCCATTTCCTGAAGAGAAAGCACGATCTGTTTTCTTACCTCCTCACCTCCGTCAACTGGAAGGAGGTCGAAATAACTTCCCGTATCCAGAAACGCTCCGATCGGTTTTCCACGGTCATGGTCTCTCTTGACTATAAAGAATTCTGGTTCAGGACCGGCGTAAGTCTCGAACCCCATACTCTTGGCTCGTTGGATGACTCTCTTCAAAACATATCTTGGATCTCCCTCAAATGGTGTACCGTCAGGTTTGTAGACATCACAGATGAGTCTTATAGTTTTTCCCTGACAGTTGTCCCAGGGAAGAAAGGCGAAAGTCGAAAGATCCGGCCGTAGATACATGTCGGACTCCTCGATTCGCACAAAGCCGTCGATTGAAGATCCGTCGAACATTGCACCCTTTTCCAGAATTGTAGGCAGCATTCTTGCAGGAACTTCCACATTCTTCAGCATACCGTTTATATCGGTTATCTGAAGCCTGACAAAACCAATTTCCCCAGATTCGCATTTCTGAATCAATTCTTTTTCAGTCATGTTACTCCCCCGCTATCCTTGCCCGACCCAAGGGCATGAGATACTAAAGTATACGCCAAACTGATAACATTATAAATCATTGGTTGGATTTCTCAGGGATTGATTGATGATAAACTAATCACATGGAGGTGCCTGATGAACATAAAGCGTGCCTTTGTCAGCGTACATGACAAGTCAAGAGTGGAAAAGATCGCTGGATATCTGGTTTCGAACGGTGTAGAAATCATCGCCACTGATCACACTGCGGAATATCTTATAGATCATGGTGTCGAGGCAATAAAGGTCGCTGATTACACTGGGTTTCCTTCGATATTCGACGGAAGGCTGAAAGCTATCCACCCAAAGATTATAGGTGGAATTCTTGCGATCCAGGATCTTCCTGCCCATATTGAGGAAATGAGGGAACATTCGATTCTGCCTTTCGACATGATAGTTATGAATCTCAAGCCTTTCGAGTCCGCTGTAAAGGAATCACCGGATGAGTCTAATCTCTCAAAAGAGATCGATATCAGTGGACCGGCCCTGCTGATGGCGGGCGCCAAGAACCACAGGGACATTGTAGTCATATCCGATCCTATGGATTATGATGAAGTGATTGACAGTTTAGAGGACTGTGGAGATGTTCCCCTTCTTAAAAGAAGAAGATACGCTCTTAAGGCGATCTACGCTGCTTTGCTTTACAATTCTTCCATTCATAAGGCGTTATCGCAGATTTTTGCTTCCGAGAAATACGACTATACGGTCATGGAACACGTTATGCAGCTGCTTTACGGGGATAACCCCTCTCAGAAGGCTCATTTGCTAAAGCTTTCGAAGGAACCTGGTCTGCTTGATGAGGTTCAGATCGGTAATCCCGCCATTGGACTCAAGAAGTCTCAGCTTAGAAACATTAATGTTTTCATGGAGCTTTATTACTACAGCGACAACATTTCGCTTTTCCTTGATAAAGGTAAGATCATAAAAGTCTTTTCGGGCAAGGTACCGGACGATTTTTCCACGGGCGGTCCCGATACGATGTTTGCTTCGACCTTTGCCATCGATGGTGATACTTTGAAAAGACTGAGTGACGATGGCGTAGAAGCTTTTGGAGGCGTTTTCGATCGCGATGCCATACGCACTGCAAGAGAGAGAGATATCATGATACTGACCGTACCGGTCCATGAAGCGGTGACACTATCGAAGGAAACGTATTCGGGCTTTGGCAACTATTTTGTAAGAGAACTCACATTCGAGATGAAGAAGTATGACCTTGATACGGACGGAAGGCTCGCTATTTATTGTTCACGTGTGAACAGGGCGAACAATTTCTCGGTTTTCAAAGACGGTGAAAGTCTGCTTCTAAAAAGTGGTTTGAGTTACGAAGAACTTCAGAGTTACGATTTCGCCAGTCACGATTTGAGGGATTCTGTAATGGCTTCTGACAATGATTTGACCGACGACCTGATAATAAGAATACTTGCCTCCGGGGTTAGACAGATAATCCTTCCCGGCACAAAAAGGACCTATTCGAACAGAAGCATTCTAGTGCTTGGAATAGACTTCACCAGACTGAACAACTAGAGATCACTTGAAAGCTAAGAAAGCAGAATATATAATGTATATACACCATGCTAGGTGGGGAGCTGGCGGTTCCCTGTACCCGAAATCCGCCATACGCGGGGCCGAATGCCTTTTGAGGCTTTGCCGGTTTGGTGTCGGTTTGTCTAAAGGTGTTGAGGATTGAGTCCTGCGCAACGGGAACTTGCGAACCTGGTCAGGTCCGGGAGGAAGCAGCCATAAGCGAGCGCTCCCGTGTGCCGTGGGGTTGCTCAGTCTGAGCCGGAAGGCAAATGCGGCCAGGTCGGGAATGTCGATGAAGGATGCATGGTGTTTCTTCTTCTATGTATCGCACCTAATCATCTGCTAGAATTAATATGACAATAATAGACGGTTTTAGGAGGTACATGGGATGTTACTAAAAGGAGAAAAGGCGATAGACTTCTCACTATTCGGTTCGGATCTTAAGGAATACAAACTCAACGAATATCTAGGAAAGAAAGTTGTACTGGTTTTCTACCCCGGTGCGTTTACGAGTGTATGTCAAAAGGAACTATGTACATTCAGAGATTCTCTTGCGAACTTTGAGAGCCTTAACGCTACAATTCTCGGGATAAGTATGGACAGCCCTTTTGCCAACAAAGCTTTCAAGGAGCAAAATTCCCTTTCTTTTCAGCTTCTCTCAGATATAGGAGGAGAAGTATCCGGAAAGTACGGCGGCGTGCATCAGGACTTTGCCGGCGTCAGGGGTCTCACTGTTTCAAAGAGAGCCGTATTCATTGTGAATAAAGACGGGAAAATTTCCTACACATGGGTTTCAGACGATCCCAGAGTTGAGCCAGATTACACAGAAATTTCGAATCATCTTAAGAAGATTTAGCGATGGGGGGATAACCCTAATCGTCTTTGTTACAGGAGGTTAGCATGACAGAATTCAGCTTTCCGGAGCACTCGACGGAGCTTCTTGAAACCCTGAGGGACGGGAGAGTTCTGATCGGAGTGACAGATGGCGTTGAAACGAACTTGATAACCGTTGGCTGGGGTTTCCTGGGTTACACATGGAATCGACCTGTCTTCATTGCCATGATAAGGCCGAGCAGATTCACGCACGATTTTTTCAGAAGCAGCGACGGATTCTCGGTCAATTTCATGTCAGCAAAGTGGCAGGAGGCTTTGGACTTCTGTGGAACAAGAAGCGGAAAGTATTTCGACAAGTTCAAGGAAACCGGATTGACTGCTCGAGAGGGGTTGTCACCTTCAATAGTCGTAGTAGATGAGGCTGACAAAGTTCTGGAGTGTCGCGTTGTTTCAAAGGAAGCGTTGACGCCTTTAGCTCTGAATGGTAGTATAGCCAGCACATTCTATGGCGATAATTCCTATCATTCGCTCATCTTCGGCGAAATTACCGATTCATACACTCTTCCTTGAGAAGACTCCTACAAAGAATGTGAGCAAGAGAGAGGCTACTAGAATTGACCAGAGAATGCATGACGACCAGTTGGGAGTCTGGAGGCTCAGCTTCAGAGAAGAGTCCAGCAGAAGGATATCTCTTGCGAAAATCAGGGAGACTACGGCTTGAAAGGAAGACAGGAATCCTAGAACGAGATTCCAATTCCTTATTCCCGCGCTCAGTGAAGTTATCAAAGCAAAAACGTAAATAAAAAACGAAATAGGCGCGAACACTATTCCTGCGATGAAGATAGGCCTAATCGAGTCGGCATCTTGCACAATGTTAGTCGACATTTGGTTTGCCGTGACTATCAAAACTATCGAAAGCAAACCAACTATGACACCTGCGGCCGTAAAGTATTTGTAAGCCTTTTCCTTTCTGCGGGCATATGCAACGCTTATTGCCCCGCGATCTCTCTTCTTCACAATGAATCACCCAGACAGCTTTTTAGAAAACTAAAACGGCTTAAAGCCGCAAAACACACACTTCTTTTCTGCATTAACTAGAACGGATGAACCTGGCAGAAACATTATCATTATACTGCAGTTGATAGTGATTATCAAAAACTAATTTAGAACATTTAGAACCAATAACTGTATCGTTTATGCTTATGCATTCGTTTGACTTTAATGCTTATTTTCTTTCCTTCTTTGTAGAGAAAAGCTCAGGACTGCATCAAGGGAAACAAATGATTTTCTCTCCGGGTATTTTTGTTAGGGGAAGGTATCTTCATTGGCAGAAAAACCCCGAGTAGTTCTTTTTCAAAGCCCAAATAAAAAGGTAGAAGCTCTCCAAAACATAAGAAACTCAAAAGAGCTTTCTTTGGATGAGGTTCCCGTGCTGATATAATCAAATCATAAAATTCAGCAAAGGCCTTATTTTTTCCAGTTCTTCTATTCCGATCCCTCGAATGAAAACCTTCAAGGTCATATTTGTCTGCCAGATCGCCAGGAAAACCAGTTATCATAAACGGTTGTTGGGCTTTCTGGACGGTTGAGGGGGGATAAGCATGACGAAGCGCATACTGATTATCACACTGCTGGTAATACTCTTGATCTTATCTTCTTGTGTAAAAAAGAATCAGCATCTCATAACTCTTACTGCAAATCCTGCAGAGGTCTGAACAAGGGTCCTCTTTGCTGTGGTTGCGAGACAGCCTTTGGAATTGATTGCATAGTTATGCGTGTTGGCAAACTATCACAGTTCTTACTTGCCTAGTGCAGAAAACGACGCAAAACAGATATCAAATGACACTTCAGCAAAGCTTTCCCTAACTTCATGCATGTGCTGCAGTATATCATCGAAGCCCTTATTGCTGCGTAAACCGGGATCTTGAATTTCATATGATGGGTGTCACTAAAGAATTTTCGTGACCATCTCAATGATTGTTCATGTTTAGCCCCACTCATTTTGTAGTTCACCTACATTTTTAGTGTAGACTAATTTCATGGATATTTTGAAGAAGAAGTGGATGGCGGCCTTGACCGCAGTATTCTGCTCTGTTCTTTGGGGCAGTGCTTTTCCGGTGCTGAAACTGAGTTACGAGGAAATGTCTATCACTCCGGACGACGTTTCAGCCAAACTTGTCTTTGCGGGAATTCGGTTTCTGGGGGCCGGCATCATGGTGCTTATGCTTTCAATACCCCTTGGTAGAAAGGGTAGAACGAGATTCGCGAAGAAGGACTACCTCCATTTGCTGGCGCTCGGGATACTGCAGACTTTTCTGCTATATTTCTTCTTCTATAACGGGCTGAGCTACACAACGGGTATGAAGTCTTCGATAATAATGGCGGGAGAGAACTTTCTCGTAATTCTTCTTGCCCATTACATATACAAGAATGACCGTTTGAGCTGGAAAAAGACGCTTGGTATGATACTGGGATTCGCCGGTGTTTTCCTTGCAAATTTTGAAGTCGGCTTTACTCTGAGCTTCGTATTTCTGGGCGACGGATTCATGTTGATCGCGGCGACAATCGGTGCATTCGGCACCATGTATGCCAAATGGATGTCATCTAGGCGATCTCCCTTTCTCGTGTCGGGATGGCAGCTTTCGATCGGCGGCTTTCTTCTCCTGATTGCCGGCTTTCCCGGGTTGAAGGGGGATTCGCTTGTTTTCACGCTCAAGGGAGATCTCCTTCTGGTATATTCTATGCTTCTTTCGGCCATAGCCTTTTCCTTATGGTACGCGATTCTCAGCTTTCACAAAGCCGGTGAGATCACTATGTTTCGTTTCGTGATCCCGGTGGCCGGTGTCTTTCTCTCGGCAGCCTTTATTCCGGGAGAGGCGCTAAATTCGTATATGGCATTTGCCCTCGTATTGGTTTCGGCTGGTATTGTCGTTGTCAACTGGAAGAACAGGGGAGTCTCAGAAGATAATTCCGCTCGATAAATTCGAATACCGCTCTGAAAATTCACATCGTGTTGCTGTGGGTTCTTTACTGGCCGTGACCCCGCCCTATCACCGAATAGAAATGCAAGAGATTTTTTTCGAGCAGAATCGTTCCGGCAGAAAGACGCGGCGAAGAAAAGAAAACTGAAGGGAACCCACTCAATTCTATTTTGGGCTTGAAATGGTAACTAGGTAAAGGATAGCCGACGGCTTCTGACGAATCTAGAACAGCCTTTACATTTGCATACAACGAGAAAGAGAGTCGAAGAGAAAACTGAGTCGATTCCCAACTGGTTTTTCGCAAACCTTCTTGCAGCGAGTCTTATACCAATGGCGCCAAGAGGGGCCGTTGTTAGGATCGAGAGTACTGAAATCGAAAGTATCACATCTCCGTAAGCTACTCCCATTGCTAAGGGTATTCCTCCAACTGCAGTCTGAACTGTGGCCTTTGGCAGATAAGAAATCATGCAGAAGAGCCTTTCGCGAAGATCCATTTGCGAACCGAGAGTGGCGGCCAGAATGCCTGCGCTTCTAAATGTTAGTCCAAGAAGAATTACGAGCAGTCCCATAAGCCATGAGTCGCCTATCGCACGTACGTTGACACTTGCGCCAACCAGAACGAATAAGAATATTTCTGCGACAACCCAGATTCTCTCCATCTTCCCCGCAATCGTGTCGGCGGTTACCGGAAGTCTCTCTCGAAGTACAAAACCTATCGCCATCACTCCCAGGAGAGTCGCTACAGGGAGTACTTCCTCGAGTTTATGGAAAACGAATGCAACAGATAGGATCAAGAGAACCTTCTTAGTGCCCCTAATATGGAATCTCTTGAATAACAAGCTGAAGAGGAACCCAATTATCGCGCCAAGAGATATGCCGAGAATAACCTCTACCGGCACCATAAGAAAGGACATTCCGATACCGACGTCCTGTCCTCCTTCAATTCCCAAAAACACTGTAAAGAGTATAATGGCCACAACGTCGTCTATTGAAGCTGCCGCAAGAATTGTAGAAGGTATTTCGTTTCTCTTTCCGAAGTCCCTTTCTTTCAGTCTTAGCATCTCGGGACCTACTACCGCATGCGACACCGCCGCAATAATGAAGCCTAGCATTCCGCCTTGAATGAGGCTGAGTTTCAGGAAGAAGTGAGCCATTATCATAATTGAGAAACCTTCGAAGAGGCCCGGAAGAAAACTAAGACGAAGAGCCAGGGGCCCTATCTTCTTGATAATTCTCCGGTTCAATCCGAGACCGGCACGCATAAGTATGACTATCAGTGCGAGCAGCCGGACTTCATCGGAAATTGAGAGCAATGATGGGTCTATGAGATTCATTCCACCAGGTCCCAAAGCTATCTCAAGCGAGACCAGGCCTATCAGACCGGGAGGACGAACTCTTTCAAAGAGTGAAAGAACTGCGATCGAGAGAATCACTATAAGGGAGATGCTTAGAATCATATGCTCCTCCAGAGTCAAGCAAAACCAGGCTGGGAATTTTGGTAGAAGCTATTAGCTGGTGGCGGTTCTGGAGGATTGTTCTCGAAGGCAAGCTTCATTGCCTAGAGAATCATATAGTTTATGCGTTATACTGTCAATGACTAGTGAACGGAGGTGATCTCTTGAACACTTTTCTAGCCATTGTTGGCGCATTGTTCCTGCTTTATCTTGCAATTAGGTTCTTCCCTGCGCTGATAATGATTGTAGCCGGCGTAGGAGTGGTAATGATAGTGATTTTTGCCATGGCAGGTCTTGTTGTTTTCTTCTTGCCGATCTTATTGGTTGTTGGTCTAATACTGGTCATTGTTAAACTTGCGTCATGAAAGACACTGATTTTACTGCAATACAGGTCTGGTTTGATCAGGATTCATTTGGAGAAGAGGCATTTCGCAGAAAGATGAGAGACTATGTGGCCGAGGCTTCTCTGTTATGGAAGGGAACGAAACACATTGTGGTCTTCCCCGAGTTTTTTGCGACCTTTCTTTACCCATCCTTCAGGAAGCTGAGTTTCGAGGAGACGACGGCAAAGACTCTTGCCTTATATGCGATCAAGAACATGGGACTTTCCTTCAACCCCCTCAAGAAGGCTTTTCTGAGGGACGCTCTTGTGATCGAAGCCTACTATCATGATGTCTTTCAAAGCGTGGCAAAGGAATTTGGAGCCTATCTTCTTGCGCCTTCGATACTGCTTCCGATTGTCGACACGGAATCGGAGAAAGGGAGATTCATCTGGGGCGATAAGCTATACAACCTCGCCTACTTCTTCAACCCTTCGGGAAAGGTTGTAGCAAGGGCTTTCAAGCACAATTTAACCAAGGCCGAGAGTTCCATTATCTTTTCCAGAGGAGAGCAAGAGCTTAACGTCGTGCACACGGAGATAGGAGTGATTGGTATTGCAATCTGTTACGACATGTTCTTTCAGAGCGAAATAGAGAAACTGGATGCCGCGGGCTGTGATACAGTTCTTGTTCCATCATGCAACTTTGCCTTGTGGAAGGGAAGACTGAGTGACTCGACGCAGGAGAGGATATGGTTTCGTGATGGGCCGATCAAAGCAACATCAGGTAGGGAGAAGATTCGCTATCTTGTAAATCCAATGGCGACTGGAATTGTCGGCAGAGACAGGGCGCAGGGGAGATCTTCCATATGGTACGGAGGAAGGGCGCTTGCCGTTGCCAGAGAATTCGACAGGGAAGAGATACTAAACGTTACGACTTAAGGCGATGCGCATTATCAGCAACATATATAAAAGTCTAACATACTTTCTAGACTGGTTTTTCCCTTCCACTGATACTCATTTTAAAAGTCAAAAATCTGGAGTATGTACAATTCTTTTGTGGTGATACTTCTAAGATATACCAAGGAGGAATGTTATGAGAATTACTGTCGTTCATGACACGCCGCTCGATCTTCATCATCAAGAGATGGTCAATAGTGTCGTGAGCTCGCTCGAGAAGAGTTTCGAAGTTGATTCGAGACCATTTGAGATCGATGCTGTGGGCAGACTTAGAGGCACTGATCTCGTATTCAATCTCACTACCGCCATGGGCAATACCGAGAGGCAGGTCCATCTTCCGGCCGTGCTGGATCTTCTGGGCATACCCTTCACCGGCTCGGGCACTACGGCCAACGCTCTTTGTATAAACAAGACGCTCACAAAGTTAATCATGAAGGCCTATGGAATATCCACTCCCGAATTCTTTTCGGTACGTCCCGGAGAAACTGCCGACAACCTTCCGTTCAGTCCGGCGATCGTCAAACCCGTCAAGGAAGGAGGCGCAAAGGGTATCTGGGAGGACTCGGTTGTGGAAAGCGTTGATGACATGCAGAGAGCGGTTTCACGTATTCACGAGAGATTTCAACAGCCCGCTCTCGTTGAGAGATTCATTGAAGGAAGGGAGTTCACCGTCGGGATTGTTGGCAATGAAGTTCTTCCAATCATGGAGATAGATTTCTCGTCACTGCCAGATCACCTTGAAACCTTCTATTCCTACAGGGTGAAACAGTTCCACGGTGACGAGACGAACTACATCTGTCCCGCGAAGATCTCGCGGAGAGAGGAAACAGTTATAAGAGAGTTATCGATGAGAGTCTTCCAGGTGCTCGATCTAAAGGACTATTGTCGTATCGATTTGAAGATCGACGACGAAGGTAAGATCTACTTCCTGGAGGTCAATTCTCTTCCTCTTCTTGTTCCGGACTACTCCGATATCGTTAAGATGGCCGAAGCCAGAGGGTGGAGCTATGGTGATCTCATTTACAGGATCGTTACTTCAGCAATCCGTAGATATGGACTCGGGGAATGAGATGGAAGAATATGAAGAGATCCTAGATTACGTAAGGCAGATCCCGGTGATCGACACACATGAACACCTGGTCCATTCGGAAGATTTGCTCCAGGGGCGCGACGATGTTCTTCAAGAGTTTCTCATTCACTACATGAGCTCCGACCTGATCTCTTCGGGGCTCGACCCGGAGGTCCTGGCAATCGCTAGAGATAGTGAGAGAGATGTCGTTTACCGATGGAAGCTAATTGAAGATTACTGGGAGTTCTGCAGGCACACCGGCTACGCTAGGGCTCTAGATGATTCGATAAGAGAGATATACGGGATCGACGGAATAAGGGGTTCAACAATAGAGGAGCTAGGAAAAAAGTTCAGGGAGGCAAACAGACCGGGGCACATGAGAGAAATCCTGAAGGATTTATGTAACATAGAACTCGCGATAATTGATCCATGGACCGGTTGATTCGAGTCCGACAGGAGCCTTTTCAGAAGGGTCTGGCAACCACAAAACTATATAATTCCCATGCCACCGGAATTCGATATAGTAGGTTGGCTGGAGGAGACCTACGCCGTAGAAATCAGATCGCTCAACGACTGGCTCAAAGTCTTCGAAATGGAGCTAGACGAGAATATTTCGAACGGCATCGTCGGTCTGAAGAGCGTTCTGGCGTATCATAGGCCGATTAGATTCGAAGAAGTAAGTCTAGACGATGCCGCAACTGCATTTCGTAAGGCCCTTGAAGAAAGGGGAAGAAGAAGTCCCGATCGTAACAGAGGCCTCTTGATTCCCGAAATAGTGCAGGATTATGTGATGCATTACATACTTTCCGTGGCAAATGAACGGGGTCTTTTCATTCAGTTTCACACCGGGCTTCTCGAAGGTAATCGTGGAATACTGAGCAATTCTAATCCCGAACTACTAGAAAATCTCTTTTCAAAATATCCGCGCGTGAAATTCGATCTCTTTCACATAGGATATCCTTACTGGGGAGTCACTGCGGCTCTTGCCAAGACCTATCCAAACGTCTTCATCGACATGTGCTGGTCTCACATCATATCGCCAGTTTCTGCGCGGAACGCTTTGAGCGATTTTCTGGATGCGGTACCGTTCAACAAGATATCCGGTTTTGGCGGGGACTATGCAATCGTTGACGCGATCTACGGCCATCTCAAGATCGCGAGAGAAAACATCGCCCGGGTTCTTGCGGATAAGATAGGAGATAGAACTCTTACTGTTTCACAGGCGGTAAGAATTGCCGAACGGCTTCTCCATGACAATCCGAAAGAAATCCTCCTTAACAATCTTTGATCTGTGAAGCAGTCTCAGCAAATACCTTTTTGGAGAATAAGAAGTGTGGAGATTATTTGACACATGAGGAGAGGTTCAACCTGGCTCTGGAGATTTCCGGAAAGCTTTCAAGAGAGATGAAGGGCAATCTGATTTGCTTCTGGCTGTTGGTTCTACCTAAAGAGGGACCGATACTCTCTGGTCCGATCTAGAAATGCTTATGATTACCAAAGAAGAGGTCCCAAAGAAAACCTTTCTGAAAGGCTTGGTCCCGGTCACTACAAATTCGATAACTGAAAAGAGACTCTGCGGAATACTCGAGGAACCGGGAGTTGAATGGCCATTCTATGCTGGACTCGTAAAGAACCTTGTCGTACTGGAGGGCGATGCATCGAAGCCCGAACAGTATTATGATCTCGCTCGCCGGGTTCGTGAAGAGAAGTTCAGGAGGGCCTTGAAGGAGAATCTCTCGGAGCTCGTATTCGAGTCGAGCGGGAGAATCTTCTCCTGCATCGCAAGGAAGAGATACGAGGATATTTACTGCGCAGTGATAGAGACCCTGCTAGAAATGAAAATCGCTCTTTGCCTTTTGAATTGCACGCACGTGAACCATGACTACTTCGAAGGGCTGCAGGAGAGTTTCAAGTTCAGAAAGTTGCCAGAACGATATCCTGTCCTGGCAACCAAGATGTGGAAAACCAGAGACCCATTTTGCATAGCAAAGAATTCCAGAGAACTCATAAGAAACTACCTTTATCTTCTCAAGAGCGAGGAGATCATTTAGAGTCTATCTTGGGAATTCGCTATTTCACCTCGCATCAGTAGAAGAGGGTTTCTCGTCATGGCACATACCCTGCATCCGTTGCCCACAGGCTAATATTGTCGAACATTATATATGACAGGAAACCATTGCTCGTTGTCATCCTGACTCCATTTGTTCCGGCAGATACTGTGCCATAGACGAAACTCCTTTTATATGTGCCATCTACATATACTGCCGCATTTCCCGTTGTGTGATTGAAGACAACCTTCACTTTGTACCAAACTCCAGGTGAGATATTCATCACTTTCTCGGAATGGTAAGAACCACCTGAATTTGTCCAGCAGATTATTGCCTGGCTTCCTCCTAAGTATCCTATTCCTGTGAATGCATTAGTGTTGTTTGGCGCAATCCAGCCCCATTTGGGTGCTGTGGAGGAACTCAACCTGATGTCGTATTCTAGATAGCCAAGCTTTATGGGTTTCACCGATGAAGTGTAGACCACGGAGTAACCCCCGGTTCCACCGTAGAAGCCGATGACTTTGCCGTGACTGCTAATCGTTGTAATGAAAGGATTGGGCACACTACCAGACTCAATGTAGTGCCATTTCCCGAATGAACCTGTAATAGTTCCTGTAGAATATGTCTCAAAAGTCTCTTCAAAGGCTTTTGTTGGCGCAGTACGAAAACTCCAGACAGGGCCGGTCTTTGTGGCTCCTTTACTGTCTATCGCAACAATCCGCCAGTAGTAATAAGTTGAACTGCTCAGTGCACCGGTAGGGTAAGTAGTCGTACTCCTGTTTGTTTTGAACACAAGAGACGTTGGAGAGGTACCGAAATACACGTCATATGTAACCACATCGCCGTCTGGATCTCCGCCGATCCAAGAGAGTGTAAGATTGGCTGGCTGTGTAAGTGCCCCACTGGCAGGGTTGGGATTCAAAGGGGTATTCGGTGGGTTGTTTATTCCACTTGGATTGATGATTATATCGAATGTTTGGTCGGTTTGGCCTCCATTTCCATCATTTGCTCTGATCGTCGCGTTTCTTGTTCCTGAGTCACTTAACAACGGAGAATAAGTGAAGGTGCTACCGGCCACAGCTCCAACACCAGCAACTTTGGAGAAGGTAAGCGAATCTCCATCGGGATCACTTGCGAATGTGGCGATGTCCAGAGTTAATGTCGTTCCGGCTGTAACATATTGCGGGGAAGGGATCGATAATACGGGAACTCTGTTATTATTGGTAACGGTTACTGAAAAACTTGTCGTCGCCTCTGCTCCTTTTGTGTCAACAGCTCTTAGCACAACACTATAGACTGCTGCTTCCTCAAACCTCACCGCGGCTTCTTCATAGGAGGGAGAGTACTCATAGTTGTTTCCGTTGATCTCACCGGGACCTTCAAGAATATCGAATGTAAGAACATCTCCATCTGGGTCACTGGCGTAGGTTGTAAGCAGAACTGTAAGAGTGGAACCTTCCTGCACAGTTTTATTTGGAATCGTTATCCAGTTTGGAGGTCTGTTCGTGGACATAACGGTGACGTTGAAGCTTTCACTTGCCGTTCCGCCCTTTCCGTCGTCTGCAGTGATCGTAACTGGATATACCGCTTCTTCCTCGAATTCAAGTGCAGATTCGCCGATGTCCGGAGTATAGGAATATAGAGCGCCAACAACACTTCCCTTTCCAGTTACCGAGAAGCTTAAAATATCGCCATCTTCATCTGAAATGTGGTCTGTAAGCAGAATTTCCAGAGTCTTGGTTTCTTCCACAATCTGATCTCCTATCGGAAGAAACCAAACAGGAACTTTGTTTGGCGGGTTGAATGGACACGCAGAAAGCAAAAGGATAAGGAAAACTGCTGGCAGCAAGACAAAACGGTTCTTTTTCAAAAGCATTTTGAACACCGCCATGCTTTGCCATTCCAGTGGCATATGAAGTCAGCATCTCTATTGTTTGAGTCTACTTCACGACTGAACGACATTATCTTTCGATTAGAAGATTAAGAAGAATAAGAATGTGAGCTGAATTTGCTTCGGAAGAGTCACATGTATTTCGTTAATAAACCCACTAGGTTAACTAAATAAGTTTGAAATTAAAAGCAAATCGACATGTACATCACCGAATAGCGAATGATATTTTGAGACGACTCCAGCTATTGCCAAAAAGAGCGAGAAGAGACTGATAGAGCCTTCGCTATACTTGATCGGCTGAGCTTGGCCAAATTGATCAAAATCACTATATTGCTTTTCTATTTAGATTTGAGCTGCTAGGGTCGATTTGCAATAATCAGGGAGTTGCTGTACGTTCTTCAGAAGATGTCTCAGAAACTGACCGCTCATTCGTTCCTGCTACTATGCGCTTAGAGATGAACCCTCCTTGTATATCCTGGAGTAGTGACGCAATATAGTCTATCTCAGGCATAATTGATTCGTGGAATCTCAGGGGGACAAAGATTTAAAAGGAGAGGAACCAGATGACTTCACGAGATAGAGTGTTGAAAACGTTGAAACACTGCGAACCTGATCGTGTTCCAATCGATCTGGGAGGAATGAGGTCGACCGGCATTCATGTCAAGGCTTACAGAAAACTCGCCGACTATCTTGGTTACTGTGATCTTCCAGTAAGGGTTTTCGATGTTCATCAGATGCTTGCCTTTGTGGATGAGGAGATCAGGAGAGAAGTCCATTCCGATGCGATTGAACTCAAGAGACTGAATGGAGGCTTTGGAACTCGAATCGATTCCTGGAAAGGGCGAGACATCTTCGATGATGGGTCGAGATACCTCTTTCCAGATGGATTCGACCCGAAAGCGAAGGAGGACGGTTCGCTCGTAATCGAGAGGGACGGTGTCGAAGTCGCGACAATGCCCAGAGGCGGCCACTACTTCGACAGGAGTTACTTTCCCCTGGCCCATGCCGGGAGAAAAGAGGAGATCTCGGCCCTTGTTTTGCCAAGATTGACCGGCGAGGAAATCGCGTTTTTGAAGGCTCAGCTCACGGGAATACGCGAATCGACAGACTGCGCCGTGATCGGGGCTTTCGGGGGGAACTTCCTTGAGGCCGGCCATTCAATGTTCGGGTACCAGGAGTTCATGGAGAGGCTCATTACCGATCGGCCTCTGATGGAGTTCTTTCTTGACCGTCTTCTAGAGACCTATCTTGTAGATCTGGAGAAGTATCTCTCTGCCCTGGGAGACGATATAGATATTATTCAGATCGGCGACGATTACGGCACCCAGGAGAACACCGCGATATCGCCACGAATTTTCAGATCTATCTTCAAACCTAGACTTAAGACCCTGTGCGACTTCATTCATAGGAAGAAACCCGATCTTTTCATCTTTCTTCACTCCTGCGGGTCTGTCTATACCTTCATACCAGATTTCATAGAAGTCGGTGTTCAGATACTGAATCCGGTTCAGACCAACGCGAAGAATATGGAGCCGGAAAGGCTCAAGAATGAATTTGGAAGAGATATCGTCTTCTGGGGAGGGGGATGCGATACACAGCACGTCCTGCCTTTCGGAACACTAAAGGACCTTGAGGACGATATTCGCCGCCGCATCGACATTTTTTCTCCTGGGGGAGGCTTCGTTTTTTCTCCCATCCACAATATTCAGGCCGAAGTGCCACCCGAGAAGATCTTCAGAGTTTTCGAGTGCGCATACGAATACGGTTCCGATAATACCCGCTGAAGAAACTGCTCTTGTTCTAGACTTGAGACGTTCTGTTACGAACGATAATTCCTGCCGGCTCTGAAGAAGGCGGAGATGTTCTCTGGAGGGGTCTCCAGTGGGATGTCGCAGCCTGAACTCAAGATGAAGTTGGGAACATCCTTCATTTTCTCGAGAAGTATTGCAGTCTCTCTTTCGACTTCCTCTTCATTTGACTGAAGAAAGACCTTAACCGGATCTATGTTGCCTATAAGAAAAACATCTTCGGGAACTCTCTCCGCTGCAGCCCTCAGGTCCACCATGCTGTCAAGGCTCAATCCGTAGGCGCCGCTTGCGCCCATAGGCTCTACTATGTGTTCCGTGTCTCCACAGATGTGATAAATCAAAGGTTTTGAAAGGTCGGATCTTAGCCTTTCAAAATATGGAAGTACGAAACGTTTAAACTGTCTCTTAGACAAAAGCACCGCCGTCGGTTCAAGCACGGCTATCATATCTGCGCCGTGGTCGATTAGCGCTCTCGAGTATTCACTTACAACCCTTGAGCAGAAATCTATTACGCTCTCTGCAAAAGCCGGATCTTCTATCAGTTTCATACAGAGGTCTGTAACCCCAACGAGTTCTCCTGCTAGGCTGAGCGGACCGATAACGTAGCTGCCCCTCTTTACCGGCAATTCTCTTGCCATTTTATCTGCGATCTCTGCGAAGACCCCCATTCTCCCGGATACTCCCCTCCAGGAGTTCGCCACTGAGGAAAGCTCGTCCGGGCCCTTTATTGGATGTTCCTTCACGTAGGGATTGTCATCCTCGGGGAAACCGACTTCCAGTCCCAACGCCTCGGCCTCGACCGTCAGGTCCATCATGAAGAAGATCCCGTCTGGCTGAAACTCCTCCATAATCTTGGCAAGAGAGTTAAACTGGATTTTCGCATTTGTGAGATTCTCTTTGAGCTTCGTTCCCGTCAGTCTTGCGCCCGGTGCGCCGAGCAAAGGTATGATTGATCTATCGAAAGCCATTTCTCATCCCTCCCTCAAGGCAAGATTGTCAACGAAAATCTCGTTGAAGTCCTTTCTGCCAGATAGTTCAACATAGTATATGCTGCAGCTAAGATCTTCCGCTCTCTCTCGAATTCCGCTGTCCAGAACTGCCAGAACTGCCCCAAGACCGGCCGCATTTCCGACGGGCAAGACTCTTTCGACTGGGACATTGGGAAGCATGCCTATTCGCAGAGCGTTCTCGGGATCGATGTAGTTCCCGAAGGCTCCGGCAAGCAAGATCCTGTCGATGTCTCGCGTCTCGATGCCGGCCCGGTCCATCAAGACGGATGCTCCCGCTCGAATGGCTGCCTTTGCAAGTTGCACTTCACGAATATCTCTCTTGTTTATACGCACTATGCCCGCAGGGCCTTCAAGCTCGAAGTACTCTCCTTTGATTCGTCCCGATTCGCTAAGAATACCCGCACCTATCATCACGGCAATCGCGTCTATCAATCCCGAACCACAGATTCCAGAGACCTTCGACCCATTCACCGTACTGAACCCGATATCTCTTCCGTTGAGCCACACATGATCGACCGCTCCCGACCTGGCAATAGTCCCCTGACTTATGTTGCCTCCTTCGAATGCCGGACCTGCCGCGGTGGAGCAGGTGAAGATTCGGTCACCCCTTTTGAGGGCCATCTCTCCGTTGGTTCCGATGTCTACGAGGAGAACGTTGCCGGAATCTTCGACGAATCCCGACGAGAGAATACCGGCCGTTATATCCGAGCCTACGTAGGCAGAGATTCCAGGCATTATGTAGATTTTCGAATTTGGAATGGACTCTTCTAGGTCGAGTTCCCGTGATTCGAATACCTTTCCTCCGGTGAATGCCGGTATGAAAGGTGAGGAGGCGATTCTCTCGGGGCTTATTCCGAGAAGAATATGGATCATCGTAGTGTTTCCCACTATCGAAGTGTCGTAGATCCTTTCCTTCGATACTGCGCTTTCTCTACAAAGATCGTCGATCAGCTTGTTCAGTGTGGTAAGAACTGCCGCTCTCAGTTCATCGATTCCTTTGGCTCTCTTCATAGTGTAATCTATCCTGGAAATGACATCCTGGCCATATAAAGACTGGGGATTTGGGGCAGATCGAACAGCAAGAATCTCTCCCGACTTGAGATCCGCCAGGTAAACTGCGAGAGTTGTCGTGCCGATGTCGATAGCGACACCGAAGATTCCACTTTCGTCAGAGAACGGTAGTATGTCTATTACTTCACTTCCGTACATGACGGCCCGGCCTCTGTAATCTATCTCCCTTATGATGCGGGGAAGGTTTCTAAGAAGATTCAGTCTGTCAATCCGTGGTCTTTCTGTAACGAGAGCACTGATCAGTCTTGAGTAGTCTGAAGCCTGGTCATGGATATCCGGCTTTGAAAGAGAAAACTCTTCGAGCCTAACCTGTGGGGATATCTCTCGTATCATGATCTTCGGAAGAGCCGGCTTGGAAACTGCAGAATCCACTTCCGGATCCTCCGTTTTGACTCTGACATCGGTCATGACTTTGAACTGGCAGCTCAGCCTGTATCCGGCCGCAATCTCGTCTCGGGTCAGAAGTCTTGCCTCGGTAAGGGTCGGCGGGAAGGCCTCGCTTCCTTCATCTAAAAGGACCTTGCACTTTCCGCAGTTTCCCCTTCCTCCGCATACTGCACTTATGGGCTGAGACTCCCTTCTCAAAACATCGAGCAGAATCTCGCCTCTCTTTGCCGTCACTGTTCTTTGCGAAGGCAGGAATATGACCTTATGCACAGCTTCTTTCATTGTCTATCTTCTCTCCTCATCGGTATCCTCGATTCCATATGGCCTATCCCTTTACTCGATAGCTCCATTGCAGCGGGCTCTTTCCTGGCGGCGAGATTTGGCTATTCTATTCAAAAGAGTTCCTCAGCTTCTCATCATATGGGGCACTTCTGTAATGACAGTTAACCCTTCTGCAAACCATGCAGCTCCTGTAATCCTTCTCGGATCGAAAGGCGATCCCCGAAATCGACTTCGTCGGAATCATGAGAAGAGATTCCTTCAGCTCGACCCCAATTTCATCCTTCACATTTCCAATCAAGGAAAACAACTCCTTCTGCTGCTGCAAAGGCCAGATTTCCGCATCTCCCGAACCCGGAGACATCCAGACTAGATTCTCGATCAGGTTGTTCCTTGAAATCTCCCTTCTCATGAATCCGGCTGCCTCATGGAGTACGTGCTCCAGCAAGCTATCCCAGAGAAAGATCTTGAGAAAGTCTGCACGATCGAGCGGGTACTCGTAAAGTTCTCGTCCGGAAGTTATGACGAATGGGAAGACTCTGCCCACCGAATGGAGTTTTTTCGACAGGAGACGGCTCTCGAAGCGAACCCCGTCTATCGTAACTTCGTCGCCGTTAACGCTGTCGACGAAGCAGGTTCTGTAGATTGCCTTTGGGTTTGCAGTCTCACGGGCTTTCTCGACGAGCTCTTTGAAAGCAGCCTCTTCCTCAGAACCGGCTCTGATACGCAGGCTTTCACCAAGCGAAGCCTCATTTATTTCGAAAGGTATGCCTTTCAAAACCGAGACGTTTTTCTCGCGTTCTACCATGAACCAACCGAATCGGAAACCGGTTCAAAGTATCTAGCGAGAGTTGAATTCATTTCCGGCCTCCAGCATTGCGAGATAGTTTTTCACCGGGATGTAGTTGGCGACGGTGTTGCCGGTGCCTAAAGCATACCCGCCTCCCGGAGCGCATTGCTCAAGAGTAGCGAGGGTTCGACTCCTCACTTGCTCGACGGAGGCATGGCATAGAAAATCAACATCTATTCCTCCGAGGATCGAAATTCTCTTGCCCCATCTTCGCTTCACTTCGGGAACAGGCATTATCTGGTCTTCAAAGGAGTGTTTTGCATCGACTCCGGCGTCTATTATATCGTCCATCACAGTGGTTAAGTTTCCGCAACTATGAAGGACGAAGGGTTTACCGTTTGCATGTACCACACTGGCTATCTCTTTGTACCACGGGAAAACAAGTCTTCTGAGATGTCTCGGAGAGAAGATGGTCGATGTCTTGTATCCCAGATCGTCTCCAAAACAGTATGCTCCCACGCAGTCCATCGAAGAGATTATCTTCGCGGCTCCGACCAGAACATTGCCGATCTTTTCGTTGAGAGTGTTGACCAGCTCGGGATCCTCGTAAACGGCCATGGAGAGATTTTCGACACCCATCAGGAAGCTGGAGTGCTCAAATGGCCCACCGGAAGCACCTCCAACTACTTTCATTCCTTCGGGAAGGTGGTCTCCCAGCTTACGGAAAAGGTCGAAATCAACAGCTTCCTCTGGCTTCGGCCAGTCAGCTTCCTGGAGATCTTTCAGGGTCTTGATAGGGCCACCCTTTTCATTCATCCACTTTCTGCTTTCTCTCCTGTATGTGGCCGTGTCTTCACCATGGATGTAATCGGGAGTTGGAAAGCGCGGAGCCTGATAGAAGGGAACGTAGTCATATCCCATTTCCTTATAGAAACCGACCAGCTGGTCGAAGTATCTGTCGGGATCCTCTTCTACTTTTGCAAGTTTGTAGCCCATCACTTCTTCCATTATTTCATCGTCGGCAAAGAGCTCAAAGAAAGGAACTCTGCAAGGTTCTCCGTTACGCCTGAAGACGTCCAGAATCACTGTGAAATCGGGTGCCGGTTTCAAGTAGATCCCTCCCCATTTTTTCCAAAGGCTCAAAACTTCTCAAGCTGCGATCGGATTCAAGTATATCGAGTATTCATCAAAAACATTCTAGCATCAATTCACATCTCAAATGAAGCCTCTCGCTTGAGTGGATTTAATTATGAAGCATTACGGCCTCGACGGATGCGTACCTGCATTTACGGGAATAATCAACTTACGAAAGAAAGCCTAAGAACCGTACCGATCAGTACTGTTATAATCATCATGAGATGAGTCTGATGCCCCGCATTCAACTCTCTTCATGCCTCGAGGTGAAGCCAGATGAGACTCATTACTAAGAAGATGTTTCTTGAGTACGACTATTGCCCCGTCAGGGGATGGATCGAGAGGAATGAACCTCGGGAATTCACGCCGACCATCGCAGAGGATTTCAGGATGAAGGAAGGCCTCGATGTCGGGAGAAGGGCGAGAAGTCTCTTTCCTGAAGGCATTCTGATAGAAGAACCGGATCCATTTGAGGCCTCCTTCATAACCGAACGGATTATCGGTGACAGGCGGTCCGTAACTCTTTTCGAACCTGCTTTTATCAGTGGCGATTTCGTCTCCAGGGCCGATGTTGTGAGAAAAGAGGGCGAGGCACTGGATGTCTTCGAGGTCAAGTCCAGCCTTGCCGGTTCATCTAACACAAAGGACTACATAAGGGATCTCTCTTACACGGTATCTGTCATAGAAAACTTGGGTTACAGAGTCAAGAAAGCATGTTTGATAATGATCTCAAGGATGTATCGCAAGGGCGATGACGACCGGAAGCTTTTTGAGATAATAGACGTAACTGGCGAGGTCTCGGAGCAGAAAATCGAGATAAAGGCCAAACTCGAATCTGCCTCAGCTATCCTGACTTCAACATTGATCCCTTCTGGCTCACTGGGATACAAATGCAGGGACTGCGAGCATCTTCGAAGATGCTTCGGCCTGGAAAGGAAACAAAGCATCTTTGAGCTTCCCAGACTGGGTGCCGACAAGACAGATGCTTTGATCGAGAAGGGATACTTCTATCTAGAAGAGCTTCCTCAGGAGGTACTCGGTGACAAACCACTCCTGCAAAGAGTCTTTCGCGGAGCCAAGTCGGGAAGGATAGTCTTTGACGAACCCGAAGAACTGCGTGAAAAGCTGAACAGTCTCAAGTATCCGATAGGTTATCTCGATTTCGAGACTGCCGCCTCGGTTATCCCCCTGTACGATGGACTGGCTCCCTACGAGGGGATTCCGTATCAGTATTCACTGCACATTCGAAGGGAAGTCTCGGGCGTCCTGGAACACAGGGAGTTTCTCTTCAACAATCCTTCGAGAGATGAGAGTCTTCTGCTGGCCGAAAGGCTTGTTGAGGACCTGAAGGACTGCAGAACACTTATGGCACACCATGCTTCCGTCGAGAGGAATATTCTCAGATGGCTGTCTAACAGATACAAGGATTTCCCAGAGCTTTCAGAACAGCTCATATCCTTCTCGGAAATATTTGTAGATTCAGAACTCCTTGTGAAAAACCACATATATCATCCCGACTTCGGGGGCAGCTTCTCGATCAAAAAACTTCTTCCTGCACTTGTGGAAGGTGTTGGTTATGAAGGGCTGTTTATCCACAACGGTGACGATGCCAGGTATGTTTTCGTAAATATGGCTCTGGGAAATTACAGAGAGTCAGAGATAGAGAAAATAAGAAGAGATATGCTGGAATACTGCAAGATGGATACACTGGCGATGGTGGAGATTCACAGGTTTCTCTGCGATCTTTCATCGGAACAGGGATGAGTCAAATGGAAAAAAGAGTATTCGGCAGGTTCTTAATCGAATTCTTTTCAAAGTAGAATAGTTTGGTCATCAAATTAGGTTATTATGAATCATGCACAGTTTTTGGCATCGAGAGGATGTGACGACATAGAGATTTTCAGGATAAAGAATCATGAGGCATCTCTACCCCTTATTCAGGGTGGAATGGCCGTAGGGATATCTCTGGACAACCTTGCCGCTTCCGTTGCTTCTGAAGGTGGAATAGGGGTTATTGGGACGGCAGGTATCGGTATGACGGTTGACGGTTACAGAAAAAATTTCAGGCAGGCAAGCATCGATGGTCTGAAGAATACAATAAGAAGGGCAAGGGAGAAGACTAAAGGGGTTCTGGGAGTAAACATAATGGTGGCCCTCACAAACTACGCAGAGATGGTGGCAACGGCCGTGAAGGAGAAGATAGACATAATCATTTCTGGCGCAGGACTGCCTCTAGATCTTCCCTCTTATCTCGAGGAAGGATCGGAAACGGCTATCATTCCTGTAGTCTCATCTCTGAAGTCTGCGACTGTAATATTCAAGAGATGGTTTAGCAGGTACAAGTACATCCCCGACGGTTTCGTTGTGGAGGGACCAAAGGCGGGCGGCCACCTCGGATACAGAGTCGAGGAGATTTTCTCTGAAGAGAGTTCGCTCGAGAAGACAGTACCCGAAATTAGAAGGTTTGTGGATCAAGTGAAACGGGATACCGGGAAGAACATACCTGTGATAGCGGCCGGGGGAATATTTGACAGAGATGATGTCGAGAGAGTCTTCAAGCTGGGAGCTTCTGCCGTTCAAGTGGGAACTGCCTTTGTGGCAACGGAAGAGTGCGATGCAGACTACAGGTTCAAACAGGCATTCGTCGATGCGCGCAGCGAAGATATCACGATTATCAAGAGTCCCGTGGGAATGCCCGGAAGAGCGATCAGGAACAAGTTCATAGAAGATGTCGAGGAGGGGAAAAGAAAGCCCTTCAAATGTGCTTTTCAATGCATAAAGACATGTAATTACAGAGAAGCGCCTTATTGCATTGCTGAGGCACTTATGAATGCGTGCAAGGGAGATCTCGAAAACGGGTTCGCCTTTTGCGGAAGCGAGGTACACAGAATAAGCGGTATCACTACCGTGAAAAAGGTAATAGATAGACTGTTTGGAGAAAAGCGTTGAAGCGATTCTTTTCACTGCGTTTTTTGATACAAGCTCTTTGATCATAGATAAATGTACGGGAGGTTGAAAATGAAAAGTCTGGAGAAGATAAGGAACGCGATAATCGAGACAATGCCGGCAGAGGCCGGGGTGGCCACTGAAGAGGCTCTGGCTGAAGGCCTCAGCGCGAAGGAAATCCTGGATGGTGCACTTATCCCGGGCATGGACGAAGTCGGGAAGCTCTTCAGGGAGGGCGAGTATTTCGTTCCCGAGGTACTTGTTGCCGCCAAAGCGATGAACCAGTGCATGAACCTTATCGAGCCGCTTCTTGTAAGCGGGGGAGTCAAGAAGATCGGGAAGGTAGTCGCCGGTACCATAGAAGGAGATCTCCATGATATTGGAAAGAACCTCGTCTGTATGATGCTCAAGGGAGCGGGCTTCGAGATAATCGATCTCGGCGTTGATGTGAAGCCCGAAGAGTTCGTTGAGGCAGCCAGAGATGCAAAGCCCGATATTCTTGTTGTTTCAGCCCTGTTGACAACCACCATGCTGAATATGCCCAGAGTTATCGAAGAACTTAAGAAGGCAGGTATTCGGGACTGTGTGAAGGTCTTGATAGGCGGGGCCCCTGTCAGCCAGACCTATGCCGAGGAGATTGGGGCAGACGGCTATTCTCCAGACAGCTCGGGAGCGGTCGAACTGGCAAGAAGACTCGTTTCTTGAGTGGTTCATTGGTTTCTTTTCTTGATGAGGATCGACAGTTAACAGGTTGGGAAGACGAAAAATAAGAGAGATTTCCCGCTTCTATCTCTTTCAAGCTTTTTGCCTGTTTTGACTGCAGCTAGGTGAATTGCTATAATATTTAGGTATTCATTCGTTTATTTGTTTTGTACGTTTTTATTTGATGGCGGATAGACCGTCTCGTTACGGATGGAGGGTTAAGTATGCTTATCGCCCTGATAATTCTGTCGATAGTTACACTGATCTCCTTTCTCTTCGCAATTGCATCTATAAGAAGATTATCCCGGAGCATCAAGAAGAACCAGGAGCTACAACTCAGCCTTAAGGATCTCGAAAGGGATGTCTCGGATAGAGATGAGAAGCTCCAGTGGTTGACTTCTGCCAAGGAGGAACTTGAAGAGACTTTCAAGGCTATTTCCTCGGACGTTTTGAATTCCAGTACTGAAAACTTCATTCGACAGGCAAACGACAAGTTCTCTGGCCTACTGAAACTCCAGAAAGAAGACTGGGGAAGTCAGAAAAAGGATTTTGAGAGCCTTGTCAGCCCGGTAAGAGACAATCTTGAAAAGCTCGAGAAAAATGTTAATGAGCTTGAATCAAAAAGGGAAGGAGCTTATAAAGCTCTTGAAGAGCAGCTGAAAATGCTTTCCGAAGCCAACACCGACCTCAGACAGGGCGTAACGGATCTCAAGAGCGCCTTGAGGAACAGATCGACACGCGGCCGTTGGGGCGAGATAGAGCTTCGCCGCATTGTTGAGCTCAGCGGGATGACCGAACATGTTGACTTTGTGGAACAGGAGTCTATCGATAACGGTAGACCGGACATGATAGTGAAGCTGCCCAATAACGCCTTCATTCCCGTCGATGCCAAAGTGCCGCTGGACAGTTATTTGACCGCGCTGGAAGAAGAAGACGAATCTCTTAGAAAGCATCTCATGGGTAACTACGCGAAGAATGTCCGCGATACCGTCAACAGGCTTGCCGGTAAAAAATACTCGGAGGCCTTCAGTAGAACGGCCGATTTTGTTGTCATGTTCGTTCCTCTGGAATCGGCAATCAACGCCGCCTTTCTCGCAGATCCTGAACTTTTCGAATATGCCGTTTCAAGAAAGATCCTGATCGCCTCTCCCGTCAATCTAGTTGCATTGCTCAAGTCCGTTGCATATGGATGGCAGCAGTACAGTCTTACAGAAAATGCCGAGCGTCTCGTTCAAGCCTCTAAGGAACTCTATGAAAGATTTCGGGTCTTTTTTTCCCATTACAGCAGATTACAGGGCCATCTCAAAAACGCCGTAAAGGCCTACAATGATGGGGTGGGCTCCTTTGAAAGCAGACTGCTACCCAAAGTCAGGGAGATAGAAGCACTTGCCGAGGTAAACGAAAAACTGGAAGAAATCGAGGAGATCTTGGATGAGCCTAAATCGTCGGATCTCGTCGACCGCAACTGAATTGCTCATCCGGTAGCGATTTATTGAGGAATACACTTGAACACGCGAAGTTCTCATGGGTACGGTGTTTTCTTGACGACCCGATCCGGCCGCTTCTTGGCATAGTCTTAGTAAGCGCTTCCCGCTTCTAGTGACGTTTTTCCTTCCACTGTGAATGCAATCCCGTCTTTTCGCTCTTATTTCAACCAAGATTCACAGCAGTGGTTTCAAGATCTTTTATGCGATAAAATGCGAAAGGGAGCTTTGAGGTTTCCAAGATCACGAGAAGAAGGAGATATAGATGAATGAGATTCTCTGGTTCTTAATGCTGGTAGTGAACTTCGCTTTGATTACCGTAGCATACAGATGGTGGGGAAAGACGGGTCTTTACGTATGGGTAGCCATTGCCGCGATAATAGCTAACGTTCAGGTTATCAAGACAGTCTCTCTCTTCTGGATGGCCGCCACGCTCGGCAATATCGTATATGCGACATCTTTTCTCGCTACAGACATCCTATCGGAAAACCACGGAAAGAAAGAGGCCAGGAAGGCCGTTTACGTGGGATTCTTCTCCCTAATATCCGTTACGGTGATAATGCAGATTGCGCTCGCCTTCGAGCCCCACCCTTCAGACTTTTCGCAAGAACACCTTTCTGTGGTATTTGGTTTCCTTCCCCGTATCGCTCTTGCAAGCCTTGCCGCATACTGGTGTTCTCAGCTGCATGATGTCTGGGCATATGAGTTTTGGAGAAACAGGTTTCCTCATAAGCGCCACATTTGGATCAGAAACAACGCAAGCACTATGGTCTCCCAGTTAATAGATACGGCAATCTTCACTACCATAGCCTTTGCAGGGGTCTTTTCGGCCGATGTCTGGTGGCAGATATTCTGGTCCACTTATATTCTGAAATGGGTCGTTGCCGTTCTAGACACACCGTTCATTTATCTCGCCAGAAAGATGAAAGACGACGGGAAGATCAGAGATCTTGTTCCATAAGTCTTTTCAAAGGCCGAAAATCCTTAATCAATGAGCCGTTTGAGCTTCAGCTTTTGGAAACCGCCGATCTCCGGCTGGTATAATTGGGCCGAATATCCTCTGTTCAATGGTTTGGTACTTGAACTTTCAGGTAAGTCACCAGATCGGGAGGTGAACTATGAGCGAAAGAGAAGAGAAACTAGATAAATACGCGAAAAAGAGAGATTTCACCAAGACATCGGAACCCGATGGAAGAGAGGCCTCTATTGAATGGTAAAAAAGAGGCCGGTATTCGTCATTCAGAAGCATGATGCTTCAAGACTTCACTACGATTTTAGAATAGAAGTCGACGGGGTTCTCAAGTCATGGGCCGTTCCCAAAGGACCTTCAACGGATCCATCGGAAAAGAGGCTGGCCGTTCCCACGGAAGACCATCCCCTTGAATACGGCGATTTCGAGGGAAATATCCCCGAAGGCGAGTACGGAGGCGGCACGGTCCTTCTATGGGACCGGGGAACCTACAGAAATCTGAAGGAAGACCCTGAATCGAATCCTATTTCAAAGCAGATAGAAGACGGGCATATTACAATATGGCTCGAAGGCCGGAAACTTAGAGGCGGTTACGCTCTCATAAGAACAGGTAAAGGTAGCAAAGCGAGATGGCTTCTCGTAAAGATGAATGATGAGGAGGCCGATGCGCGGAGAAATCCGACAGCCACCGAACCCGATTCGGTAAAGACCGGTAGAACTCTCGAAGAGATTCGTGATTCCGGAGAGTAATGTTGATTTGAAAGACCCTTGTTATCTGGAAATTGATCAGACAGTATATGCCTGACCCATTTTGAAGACCTCAAAAGCTTTCAAATGTCTAGAAGACCTTTCAGATATGAAAAAACACCGGCGTTTTGGAGTTGCCTCAGTCATTTGAGCCGGGGTATTTGTCGATCATCTCTGGATTCTTAAGGCCCTCCCTAACTTTTTCAAGGATCTCGCCCGTCAGTATCTTCAGTTTCAACGGATGAATGGATACGGCCGAGCCAACTCCGACGAGGATAAGTGTGACGGCAGTATTGGATATCAGTATCATTGTCAAGGTGAGAGTAGACCAAAGCAATAGAAAGGCAAGGTTCCTTCCTCTCCTCCTTACTGCGCGGAAATGAAGATAGCTGTAGATGTATGCGCCGAAGAGCCTGTGACAGATCAGCCATCTATAAAGCTTTTCAGAGCTCCTAGATTAACAAAATGCCGTCAACAACAAAAAGTGAGTTGTTGGCAGCAAAGGAAGAATTATTTTCGCTATCCCAAGAAATAGGGACAGCGCAGTGAGTTTGACTTTCTTCTTCGATCTTTTTCCATGTTTTTCTCCTGCCTTGATAATACCGAAGAGCGTACAACGTTGGGCAGGCTTTAAATTAGGTTCTCGGCAATCTAGCGGTTAAGTTTATGGAAGTACAATCAACTTTGAATTAGAGAAAGCGCTGTAAAGAGAAAAAAGAGTTCGATCGGAGAATCAAGACCGTTAGATATTCCTACTTTTAATGATTCTGACATGACATTATGCTGACTTCTTCTTAGGGAAGTAGAGATGGTAGTTCAATTACTGGATCTCCCCCAGTTCAGAGTTTTAGTTAGGTTTAATAACTTCTATATTGTGATAAGGATTCTGATATCATTAAGATGAGGTGATTGAATGCACGCAGTTCTCTCAAAGAAAAGAATCGCTCCCGATACGTATGATATCTGGCTTTCTCATCCAGATATCTACAGATACGCAAAACCAGGTCAGTTCCTGATAATAAGGATAGACGAGTTTGGTGAGAGGATTCCTCTCACGATAGCGTCGGCAGAAAAAGACAGGGTAAGGGTGATAGTGAAGGCCGTTGGAAAGAGCACCTATAAACTCTGTGCAATGCACGAAGGAGAATCCGTAGCCGATATAGTCGGCCCCCTTGGAAATCCCAGCGAGATCGAGAAACTTGGAACGGTCTGTGTTGTTGGTGGAGGAGTGGGAATAGCTCCTTTGTTTCCCGTTGCAAGGGCTCTCAAATCTGCCGGAAACGAGGTAATCGGTATACTGGGTGCGGCGAACAAGGATCATCTGATTATGGTCGACGAGTTTAAACCCTTTCTTGACAGGCTTTACCTCTCTACAGATGACGGCTCTGCCGGAGTTAAGGGAACCGTTACGAACCCGCTCAAAGAGGTAATCGCAGATTATACGCCAGCAACGATATGGGCAATCGGTCCGATGGTTATGATGAAGTTCGTCTCTCTTCTCGCTTCCCAGAATGACATACCTTGCTGGGTGTCTCTCAATCCGATAATGGTTGATGGCACGGGAATGTGTGGCGCCTGCAGGGTTGAGGTCGGAGGCGAGATGAAGTTCGCCTGCGTTCATGGGCCGGAGTTTGACGGCCGATTGGTTAACTGGGACGAGCTGATCAAAAGGCAGTATCAGTACAGAGAAGAGGAACGGCTTGCTCTTGAGAAATACGTACGTGAATTGGGTGAGAAGGATGGTTGAGAAGTTCAAAGTAAGAATGAGAGAACTCGACCCTTCGGAGAGAGTTAACAACTTCAAGGAGGTTGCCCTCGGCTACACTAAGGAAGAGGCAATCGCTGAGGCAAATAGATGTCTCCAGTGCAAACACAAACCCTGTGTGGCCGGTTGCCCTGTTGGAATAGATATTCCCGGTTTTATCAAGGCCCTTAGAGAGGGTGACATCGAGAAGAGCACGAGAATCTTGAAACATGCGAACAACCTTCCGGCCATCTGTGGACGAGTCTGCCCTCAGGAGAAGCAGTGCGAACTGGCCTGCGTCGTAGGAAAGATTCCCGGCAGCGAGCCCATTGCAATAGGGAGACTGGAGAGATTCGTTGCCGATCAGAATATTTCACTCGAGACCACCGTGAAGCCGTCTGTAAACAAGAGAGTTGCTGTAATCGGTGCAGGTCCGGCCGGATTGACGGCCGCCGCCGATCTCGCGAAAGAGGGTTTTTCGGTTACAGTCTTCGAAGCCTTCCATACGGCGGGAGGTGTGCTTGTTTATGGTATTCCCGAATTCAGGCTCCCTAAAGAGATCGTCGCAAAGGAAGTCGAATTTGTGAAGAGCCTGGGAGTTGAATTCCGTTTCAACCAGATCGTCGGCCGAACGATTCCATTCGAAGAGATCAAAAACGAATATGATGCCGTCTTCATAGGTATCGGCGCAGGCGCCCCGAGATTCATGGGGATTCCGGGATCGAATCTCAACAACATATTTTCCTCTTCCGAATATCTCACGAGGACAAACCTGATGAAGGCCTATCTCTTTCCGATGTACGACACACCAGTAAAAATAAAAGACAGAGTGGCCGTGATTGGAGCCGGAAATGTGACGATGGACGCTGCAAGAACTGCAAAGAGGCTCGGAGCCAAAGAGGTCCATGTGGTCTACAGGAGAAGCGAAGAAGAGATGCCCGCGAGAATAGAGGAGTATCACCATGCCGTAGAAGAGGGAATCGTGTTCCACTGGCTAACCCTTCCCGTTGAGTACATAGGAGATATAAACAACAACGTCACCGGGATGAAGTGCGTAAAGATGACTCTGGGAGAACCGGACGATTCGGGGAGAAGAAGACCGATACAGGTTGAAGGATCGGAATTCATTATGGAAGTTGACATGGTCATCGAAGCAATCGGTCAGACTCCAAATGCCATTTTGAAGGCCGGTTTCCCAACTATAAGACTGAACAAATGGGGCAACATCGATGCCGATGAAGCCAGCGGCAGGGTTGACGAAGGCATCTTTGCCGGCGGAGACATCGTTACGGGCTCTGCAACGGTAATAGAAGCGATGGGAGCCGGCAAACGCTCGGCGAGGGCGATAAAGTCATACTTATTGCGTAAGGGGTAGGCTTCAGCACTGCAATGTATATTTGTGGAGAGTTAATCTAGAGTATTTCCTAATACGAAAAGTCGATGGCCCTCCTGGGTTTGTCGCAAATAATTGCTCTTCATTCTTCTGAGAAAGTCTCGCCTGCTTAGAGGTGACTTGCTTTTTTCTGGACAGATCGAATGGCAATCTCTCCAAGAAAATCGCCGTTTCATTAGTTGAGAGGGCATTCAGGACGCTAAAGGGAGTGGATCTGAAGATACGACCAATACACCACTGGCTTGAGAAGAGAGTAAGGGCCCACATATTTCTCTGCATGCTAGCGTATTATGTTGAATGGCATTTGAGAGAGTCATGGAAGAGCATGATCTTCACTGACGAATATACCGATAGAGAACATGTACTACAGGCTACAAGATCCGAAAGCGCTCTTGAGAAGACGAGAAAGAAGAAGCTGAGTGACGGAACACCGGTACACAGCTTTCAGACTCTTCTATCTGAAATGAGTACGATTGTCTGTAACGATGCGAGGGTACCTGCTGTACCGGAGATACCTTCATTCACGATAATCACAACTCCCAACGAGGTACAGAGGAAAGCTCTTGAACTTGTCGGATTGAAACAACTCAGCAAACGTAGACAGAAATAACCGCTTCATTTCTCTGAAATCCTTTCAGATAGTGCTTTCTCCTTTATCTAGTTCGGGAACTTCAGTTTATAGTTTCTTATCCCTCAACAGACTTCCTGAGATGCGATCTCGCCCGATGAACTTCCCTTATTTCCCGATGTTTAATCCGTTCTATCCAAAAGAGTGTTTTCGAAAAGACCGTGGAATTTGCTAGAATAATTTAGGTTCAGAAACTAACTAATATGGAGGCATTCATTGTCATTTACTGAGAGAAGATCAGCGGGAGTTCCTTCCGAACTCAGAGAAAGAAATTTGAAGACAATTATAGACGTAGTGTTTAGATACCAGCCAGTATCGAGAACAAGCATTTCGCGATTGACCGGGATAAGCAAGCCGACCGTGAGCAAGCTTGTGGGATTACTCATGAGCGAAAACTACATTGTGAAGACGGGTAAGACCTCTTCGGGGCTGGGCAAGAGGCAGGAGCTTCTTTCATTCAATCCCGAGAAGGCCTTCGTCATTTCCGTAGATGTTGGACTGGCGACAACGATCGTAGCAAAGGTAGATCTTTCGATGAAGATGACTGACAAGTGTGAGATAACGACATCAAAGAGTCCCGAGAGATTCGCCTCTGAACTGGTGGACTGTCTTTCGGATTTCTGCGGAACGGGGAAAGAATCGCCTGTCTCGGTGGTAATCTCCGTTCCCGGACTCGTTAGAAGTGATCTCAGAACTGCTATAAACGTCCCGTTGCTCCACTGGACCGATCTCCCTCTCGCGGAACTCGTAGAGGAACGGCTCAGGCTGAACGGTATTGTTTGCGGAGTTTCGATAAACAACGATGCGAAGCTGGGGGTTCTTGCCGAAGTTGCGCTGAATCAGGACATTCCCGATAGTTTCTCCAACATCGTTTATGTTCTAGTAAAGGAGGGGGTTGGTGTTGGTCTCTACATAAATGGAAGTCTGTACGTGGGAAGCAATCATATTGCGGGCGAGTTCGGCCACATGTCAATAGATCCCAATGGTCCGGAATGTTCCTGCGGAAGAAAAGGCTGCTGGCTGACGATGGTCGGCTCGAGAGAACTGGACGGCTTCGTCCGCGAAAATCGCCTGGAGGATTACATTGAGCTTTTCTCGGTCGGCCTCATGAACATAGTCAACGGTCTCGATCCCAATCTAGTGGTAATCAGTGGTGCCCTCGAAGAATACTGGGATAGAGTGCTGCCGTCTTTGAGAGCGAAGCTGAAAAGCATTGCTCTCTTTGATCAATCCTCTATGGAGATTATGAAATCCGCTCTTGATGACAGAGAGGGGCCCATTTTCGGGGGAGCGTTGATGGCTTTGAGAAAGTATCTAGATATAGAAACGGGCGTCTTATAGCCCGAATTTGAAGAGAGGTGATGACAGTTGAAACGTGGAGTAGTGCTTTTGACGGTACTTTGCTTGCTCTTTGCCGGGGCAACGGCTTTCGGCAGCTCTGCAAACGAGCTGGTTGTTTACCACTGGTGGACTGCCGGTGGAGAGAAAGAGGCAATCGATGCACTCTTCGAAGCATTCATCGATGAGCACCCTGAGTATTCTATTGTTCAGAACCCGGTAGCGGGAGGCGGCGGTGGTATTCTCCGCGCGCAGATCAAGACGATGATCATGGCCGGAAATCCACCAGACACTTTCCAGATTACTTACGGACACGGTATGATAAGCTCCTTCGTCAGTGTTCTCCAACCGATCGATGATCTGATCAAGGGTTACAACATCCCCGAGGACGTTTACGAATGGGGAAGAGTCGATGGAGTCATGTACGGGGTGCCTCTGAATCTGATGCAGAACAACTGCCTCTGGTACAATGTCGACCTCGTCGAGGAGCTCGGGATCGAGATGCCTATCAAGAGTCTTGACGAATTCCTCGGAGTCTGTGCGAGAATAAAGGCCGAAGGCTACATTCCTCTTGCAGTTGGAGCTGGCATGGGACAGCAATTCTGGCTTGGAACCCTTTTCGAAGCAGTAAACAGCGCCCTTCCCGGCGGAGGTGCGGATTTCTTAGTCGATTACTATGCCGGCAAGACGATGCCTTCCGAATCCGAAGTCTTCATTGAAACTCTCAAAGTTCTCAGAACCCTTATCGTTAACGGATTCGTAAACAATGACTGGTCGGCTCTAACATGGGACCAGGCTTCCGATCTTATGGCTACTGGAAAGGCCGTCTTCTACGTCATGGGAGACTGGGCAAAGGGCCATTTCACTTCAATGAACATGGTTCCCAACGTAGATTTTGGTTATCAGCCCTTCCCGGGAACGGACGACGTTTTCATCGGGCACGCAGACTGTTTTGTTCTTCCGATTGGTGTCGACAGAAAGATCGCCAAGGACTGGATCCAGTTCCTAACGACAGTCAAAGCAGCAAATACGTTCTGCCCTATCAAAGGTGCGGCACCATTTGTTCTCGATGCTCCTCTCGATGTCTATGATGACATTACAAAGGAGATCCTTGGCTACTTCCGTGATGACGGAGTTGCAAAAGTGCTCTCCCAGTTTGGAGCACCGCCCGAATCGTATCTCGACATTTTTGGAACGGCCTTTAGTGAGTTTTTCAATGCACCCGAGATCAACGAGAACACACTCGGCAATTTTGATTACGCTTACGAAGAGGTTTTCCTGTTCTAAAACAGACCGGCAGGTGTGAGGGCACCTGCCGGCCGTTCGCGCTCAAATGTTTTTCGAAACTAAGGAGTTGGATTATTTGAGCAAGAGAGTACAAATACTACTTTTCATTTTACCAGGTTTGATCCTTGTCGGTCTGTTCGTCTATGGTTTTACGGCATGGACATTTCAGGTATCATTGACAAACTGGCGAGACGTAGGATCTGCGGGAGACTTTGTAGGGCTGGACAACTATATAAGGCTGTTTTCAAGGGACCGGGTTTTCAAAGCCTCGCTTGTGAACACTCTCAAGCTTACACTGGTTTTCATCGGCGTAACTATCCCGCTCGGTCTCTTCCTTGCGGTGCTTCTGGACCTCAATTTGAAGGGAAAACAGTTGTTTAGACTGATATTTCTGCTCCCGCTATCCTTTTCCTTTGTTGCCTCGGCATCAATGTGGACTTGGATGTTCTCTCCGGAGATAGGCTCGGTCAATGCCTTGCTTCGGGCAATCGGACTGGATTCTCTTACTCAGCCGTGGATCACATCTGACAGACAGGCATTGATCTGCATTGCAATAGCCTATGTATGGCAGTTTTCAGGCTTTTCAACGCTGGTATACTACGCGGGGATAAGCGGAGTTGCGCCCGAGATAAGCGAAGCTGCGAAGATCGATGGAGCTTCAACCTTTCAGAGGTACATGAAGGTCATAATTCCGATGCAGAGGCCTGCAACCTTGACCGTTCTTATGATTCTTCTCATGTATTCACTGAGAGTATTCGATCTAGTCTGGCTAATGACCGGCGGAGGACCGGGCAGTTCTACTGAGATACTTTCGACCTTCATGTTCAGAACTGCCTTCAACAGAAATAGATTCGGATATGGGGCGGCCGTCGGGATCGTGATGTTTGCCATAT
Source organism: Mesotoga sp. H07.pep.5.3 (assembly GCF_002752615.1). Lineage (NCBI taxonomy): Bacteria > Thermotogati > Thermotogota > Thermotogae > Kosmotogales > Kosmotogaceae > Mesotoga > Mesotoga sp. H07.pep.5.3. The sequence continues at coordinate 42,513 of NZ_AYTV01000022.1, read as the reverse complement.
CGATCTTGATTGTCATTCCCTTCTTCACGAGACTGAGGAGAAGCGAGTATGAGTAGGGCGAGATCGAAATCGATTTCAGGAGTCAAAGATATAACAAAGAAGGGTATCATCTATCTGTTGCTCCTAGCTGCTGCCTTTTTCTATCTCTTCCCGATATACACTGCGGTTAACACTTCGCTGAAGAGCAATGAAGAGCTGGCCTACGGTCCCGTCAGTATAGTCAGAAATCCCGAATTTGCGAATTATCTCAAGGCCTTTTCCGAGATAGACAAACCGATGTGGAATAGCTTTGTGATAACTATGGTTGCAACGGCAATATCCTCCGCGCTTGGAGCCTGGGGAGGCTTCGGATACTCCAAACTTAAATTCAAGGGAAGTTCCGTTCTCTTTCTGATTCTCGTTCTAGGATTCTATATAGCTCCCCAATCGATCCTCATACCGTTGTTGCGATTCATTGGAAGTATCGGTTTGTACAACTCTTACTGGGGGTTGATACTTACACATACTGCTTATGGGGTTCCAATTACGACATTGCTTTTCAGGAACTATTTCGAATCTCTACCCACCGAGGTTGTTGACAGTGCGCGAATAGATGGATGCAGCTACATAGGCACCTTCTTCAGGATTGCGCTTCCGCTGTCACTGCCAGGTTTTGCGGTTGTTGCAATTTTTCAGTTCACAAATATCTGGAATGAATTCCTTTTCGGGCTGATCCTCACTAGAGGGGCCGACTCGCAGCCGCTTACGGTTGCGATAAGCAATCTGAAAGGGACGACTGTCGCATCGTGGAATATTCAGATGGCCGGGATGTTGATCTCTGTTCTACCCGTGATGATCGTGTACATATTCTTCTTGAAGTTAATTGTGAAAGGGCTACTTATGGGTTCGGTAAAAGGCTAGAAGACTGATTATAAACGATTGAAAATGGAGGTGTTAGCGTGAAGAAAAAGGTACTGCTTCTTGGAGAAACATGGACAGTAACAAAGATTCACACAAAAGGGTTTGATGTTGTGGAGCTCGGAGGTTTCGATGATTACTCTGTGTATTTCAAAGAGCCTATGAAGGCCTTTGAGGACATAGAAGTGACACACATCCCCAATCATCAGGTGCTCAGCATGTTTCCGTCGACCGCAGAAGAGCTGGCAAAGTTCAACGTAGTAATCATAAGCGACTGCGGAAGAAACACCCTTACAATGTACCCCGATATGTTCAAAGTACCTATGGGCCCGAACAAGGTCGAGATGTTGTCGGACTACGTTGTCAAAGGCGGATCGCTCATAATGACGGGCGGATACGTTGACTTCCAAGGCTTCCAGGGCAAGGGGAACTACCACGGCAGCTCGATCGAGAAAGTAATGCCTGTCAACATGATGGAGACTGACGACAGGGTAGAAGCAACTCAGGGAGCCTCGGTTAAAGTATTGAACCCGAATCATCAGATTCTGAAGGGCATAGATACCAAGTGGCCGAGATTCCTGGGCTATCAGAAGGTCTTTCCAAAGGAAGGTTCCGAAGTTCTCGCCGAAATCGACGGCGATCCGTTCATAATAGTTGGTGACTCTGGAAAGGGCAGATCGATGGCCTTCACGTCAGATCTTGCACCCCACTGGGGAACAGACTTCGTGAAGTGGGAGTACTACGGAAAATTCTGGCATCAGGCTATTAGTTGGCTCAGCAAGGAGTAGAAAAGAAAAGAGTGAGCTGAATGAAGTTGTCTGCCTAACTGGAGTTCGATCCCTTTCTCGGTTTTGCACGAGAGATTCCGGAAAATGGAAGGCTGGCCTTAACTGGCCGGAAATACAAGAGGGCACGATTTGCGCCCTCTTGTTTTGTCTCGATCATTTTGAATTCAGAAAGTGGTTAACTGTTGGTTTTTCCGGAAACAACAAAGAATTCTAAATAGGTAGCGTGACGATCGTTGCTACGAACTCACCTTCATTAACTATTGAAATAGCCCCACCGTGCAATTCGATAATCCTTCTCGTTATGCTCAGGCCAAGTCCGTTTTCTCCTCCGACCCCCTTGTTGAAGGGTTTGAAGAGCTCTTCCAGTTTGGTTTCGGCAACTTTCTCTCCATCGTTTGCGAATCGTATCAAAAGACTCTCTTCTCTCTCGTTTACTTCCATAGTTACCTCTATCCTGCTCTTCGCATACCGGATCTGGTTTGAAAGTATGTTTTCAATGGCTATCGCCAGTTGTTCTTCATTGACCTCGGTCTTGAAGTCTTTAAGATTCAGATTCCAGTCTATGTCGTCTCTCTGGAAAGAAAATCGCCCGACTGTGTCTTCAAGGAGCTCTGAGAGATTGACTTCCTCTTTTTCGAGGTCGTGACGCGACAGGTATTCGAGTCTGGTTATGAAGAGGAGATCCTTTACCCTCAGATCCATTCTCTGAATCTCTTTATCTATGACGTCTATAGCGCTATCCAGGTCACCCGCCGGATATATGCCGTCCTTGATTGCCTGTGCGTAACTTCGGATAACCATGACAGGTGTCTTTAGTTCATGGGAGATAAACTGGAGCATCGACTGCTGTTCTCTGTCCTGCTCGCTGAGGCTCTTTCTCATGTTCTCGATTGAATCGGCTAGCTCTCCGATCTCGTCGCTTCTATTCAAAGAAATCGGCCTGTCCCAGTTTCTCTTTGAGATCATTCTCACGTCCTCTGAAAGCTTTTTGAGAGGTTTAGTCAGGTATCTAGAAAAGACTATTATGAAAACTAGACTGACCACTGTCATTATAGCCATTACGAGCAGCAGTCTGGAGAACAAAGTCGATGAAAGAGTGTTCATGTACGTATCCCACATATAGGAAATCATCGTGACGTCTCTTCCCGAAATCTCTTCATTGCGAATCACATAGAAAAGACTCCGGCCGGAAAGCAGTGTTTCGTACCTCTCAGAAGATGACGTTTGCTTTTCTGCGTTTTCTCTAATGGATTGAATAGCAGGAAGTATTTCGGGGATAATCGTTCCGCTAATTAGGATGTCCCTGGAAGTGGAATCCGGAGACGGGGAAATCTTGTCTGAGCTATCCTGGGTTCCAAATCTGTTCAGGTAATAATCTATTAGGTCAAACTCCCTGTCAAAGACGATTATGTGTCCAACGTCTCTGACATTTCTAAGACTGTTGAGGTCGATATCCTCGAAGGGGATGAACCCTCCCTGCAATTCGATTACCCTTACTTCCTGAGCGTACTCTATCGTTCTGTAAGCTTCGGTTGTGAAGAAGTCTCTTATAGACCATCTGAAGACTATACCGAGAAGAAGGAAGAGGATTGAAAGAACGGCTGCGAATAGTAACCAGAGCTTGTCGGACAGGCTCCATGATCTCATATGTTCACGCTCTTATAGCCGAAACCGTAGACGGTCTCAATCTTGAAATGTGGCATCTTCTTTCTAAGTCTCCGTACAAGATCGTCAACTGCCCTGTCGCTTCCGTAGTGGTCGTAACCCCAGACTCTATCGAGTATCTGGTCTCTTGAAAAAGGTTTGCCTTTGCCACTGATAAATAGCAGGAGAAGATCGAACTCCATAGAAGTGAGCTCAATCAGTTTTGACTGATTCTCGTCGATTTCTTCGGTAACCGTTCTTCGCGCTTCGTCGATCTTGTATGGTGGAACGGATATGATTCCACCGGAATGGTGGACGCGTTCAAGAATCTTCTTGACCCGAATGACGAGTTCCCTTGGAAGAAAGGGTTTTGGCAAGTAGTCGTCGCTTCCCATCTCCAGTCCGATCACTCTATCGATGTCCTTGTCCCTTGCTGAAATAAAGATCACCGGTATCATCGAATCCCTCTTTCTTATTTCTCTGAGGAGCTCGAAGCCATCGATTCCCGGCAGCATTATGTCTAGAATCCAGATATCGGGAGAGTCATCGATTTCATCGAATGCATCGCTGCCGTTCTTGAACGACTTTACTTCCCATCCTTCCTTTTCAAGATAGGAAGTCAGCACGCTGTTCAGATTTTTCTCGTCTTCAACAAGATTTATCCTTGTTCCCATGAATCACACCTCTGTGACTTCCGCCTCATTCAATAATAATAGATTACTCTGTGAATTACTAACCAATAAACCGGACTGCAAGGATATGTCTCATTTTCAATATTGCAGTCCGGCCTTTCCAAAGAACTACCTTTTCTGAGTAACCAACAAAACACTATCACATGCTGCACAGTCTTCGCCACTATCTATTGCCGTTCTCAGATTATCACGCTCCTTTACACGTACCGAATGGGGCGGTTCCAGTAATCTATGTCAGACTGTCATCGTAGCTCTGCTATTGTTCACGCTGTTCTTTGTTTAAGAGCTTTATAGAAACTTAACCGGGATCAACGCTCTTAACTGCCACAACTATTGTCTCAACTCCATTGCTCACCCTTGTAACCTGAATCGAGAACTCGGGGGGTTCGTAGATAACTTCCGCGGCAGACGGGAATGTGTTGTGATGCTTGTGAACCGGTGTCATATCGAGCAGCATTACTTCCGCAATCGATTCCTCTTCCCAGGAACGCAGTGTTTCCTCCAGATCGTCAGGGTCGATCACGCGGTTATCGGTTACGAGATGCGTTTCAGTTCCTTCGATTTCGCTTACCACAACTCTCTTCAGAGAATGCAGGCCCAGGTCCTTGAGCTTCTGGATAAGGTCGTCCAAAGTCATTTCCGTCTTATCTGAATATCGCTTCTCATGGCTTGTGACTAACATTTCTTCAACTCCTTAGAAGTCTCTGAGATCTAGTTTCAGTAATATTATAGAAAGTAATATGCGAGAGAATTCGGCAAAAGTGTGGGATATAATGGGATTCATAGGACCGGAATTCCATCGGTCTTGCAATTGGAAGGCCATTAAGATGCTCTTATTCAGCTATCGAGCTACCTACGGAGGTGTCTCATGAAAGGGATAATTACCGTTTTATTCATGCTGTGCGCAGTTATTCTGGCTTCAGAGCCTCTAAGCATAGGCTTTATCTATGTCGGTTCGGCCGATGATGGCGGCTGGACAGAGAAACACGATGAGGGCAGGCGGTATCTCGAAAAGACGTTTGGAAGTCAAATCGAGACTTCATTCATAGAAAACGTGACTGAAGGAGAACAGGACCTGGAGGTTCTTAGAAGTTATGCCGACCGTAACGTCAAACTCCTTTTCAGTACAAGCTTTGGCTTTATGGACGATGTGATGGAGATAGCGAAGAACTATCCCGATACGATCTTCATGCATTGTTCGGGATATAAGACTGCCGAAAATGTCGGGACCTACTTCGGAAGGATATATGAGCCAGCCTACTTGACCGGTCTCATCGCTGGGGAGATGACAAAGAGCAACATAATCGGCTATGTAGCGACATTCAAGATTCCGGAAGTTATCAGGGGGATAAATGCTTTTGCGATTGGAATCGCAAAGGTCAATCCCGATGCGCGCGTGCACGTCATTTGGACCGAGACCTGGTTCGATCCCTCTTCCGAAGAGGAGGCGGCCGACGCCCTCCTGGATCTTGGAGCCGATGTAATCGCTCAGAGCCAGGATTCGCCAGCTGCAGTTCAGGCGGCCGGACAACGGGGCGCTTACGCTATTGGTTACAACACCGATATGAGTGCCTTCAGTCCAGACACTTTTCTGACTTCTCCCGTGTGGAACTGGGGAGTCTTTTACGAGAGAGTCGTAAAAGAAGTAATGGAGGGAAAGTGGACCAGCTATCAATACTGGGGCGGAATAGAGGACGGTGTAGTCGACATAGTGATGAGTAATCTAGTTCCCGCCAATCTTCAGCAACTTGTCAGTGAAGAAAGAAGCCGGATAATTGAGGACGATTATCATCCCTTTGAAGGGCCTTTGCAAGATCAAGACGGAAAACTAAGATATTCAGAGGGCGAGAAACCTACCGATGAAGAGCTGTTGACCATGGACTGGTTTGTGGACAACGTCGTTGGCAGCCCGAAGTGACTCTTATCTTCTAAGTCTGACGGAGCAGGCCAGGCGAAGCCAGACTTGCCAGCGAAAGCAGACTGGCTTCTGAATTCCTCCCGCGGAAGCGGCATCACTTCCCCGGATGTTCTTCCGGGCATCACTTCCCGACGAAGGCGGCCTCGCCTCCTGCCGGAGGCAGCATCACTTCTACTCTTGCTCTTACCAACCCGCAACCACCTACCCCGAACCGCATCATTCACGCACAGCGAAGGAAGAGCCTATTTGTGCTTTCTTAAAGGTATCCGTATTTCAAATACGCTTCCTCCGCCAGGGCGGTTCTCGACCGTTATTTCACCCTCCAGCGAGCCAACCATTTCTTTCGCTATGGATAGACCCATGCCGCTTCCCGAACTATTGTGAGATTCGTCTATCTTGTAGAATCTGTCAAATATCCTTTCCTTTTCCGGGTCAGCTATTCCGGGGCCCGAATCGCTGATCTGAATGAGGAGTGAACCTTCTCTCTCAAAAGCCCTAACAATGACATCGCTCTTCTCATCGGTGAACTTGATCGCATTTTCGAGCACGGCCGCAACCGCCACTTTAAGTTTGTCTAGATAAGTCTTGACGACGAGATCTTCATCTGTCTCAACGATTATTCGGACATCTTTCGACTCGGCGAAGGTTCTGTGATACTCTTTCATCTCTTCGAGAAACTCTAGCAGTTTCACATCCTGCGAAGACATTACCGCTGTGCTATCGTTGTGTGCCTTTGCCTGTAGCAGGAGTTGATTGACAACATTCTGCATATTTCGGGTTGCACCGTCAATCGCATCGATCTTATCTCTCGCTTCCCCTTCCAGTGGCCTGCTCTTGAGTAGATCTACGCTCAGCCTCATAACTGTAAGGGGCGTCTTTAACTCGTGAGAGGCGTCCGCGGTGAAGCGTTGAAGCCTATCGTAGCTTTCTCTCAGAGGTGTGAGAACGTATCCGGCAAGAGCCAGACCGACTATCCAGGAGATTGCGGCAACGAGCACTATAAGTAGAATAAGCGAAAAGAGAAGACTAGTAGATTTTTCGCTCAGTCCTTCGGTTGATCTTCCAACGCGAAGAAAGAAGACCGGCTGTCCAGCCATGTTTCTAATCGCTCTGGTAAGAATGTTGTACTCGAGTTCTGAGTCGTTGTAATCAACGACCTTTGCCTTCGAAGTCCCCTCAACTAACGGCACACTGCTCTTTATTCTTCCTCCGAGCTGAAGAACGCTCTCTCCGTCAGGAGTGACGAACTCGAGGATCTCATTCTCCGCGGTGAAGAGGTCTAAATTTCCGGAATAGTTTCTGAGCATTCTCTCCAGGGCCATCAAGGGCGCCCTTCCGATTCTGGTCTCGATCCTGTCCGCAACTCTGTTGAGGGCGGTTATCTCTGCCCCTCTTTCAAGCCTGAGGGAGAGGACGAAAATGAAGAGACTCAAAAGAGAGACGAGAGAGACGACTATGAGCGTGAAGAATAGCGTCCATCTCCTCTTTGCCTTTCTGAATGACAGCCCTTCACCTGTCACTGATTTCATAGCCCATTCCCCTAACCGTTTTTATTAACTTCTTTCTTCGCCCTCCGTCTATTTTCTTGCGGATGTTCTTTATGTGGCTTCTGATTACGTCCGACCACAGTTCGTCGTCTTCGTTCCAGAGATGTTCCTCGAGCTCGCTCTTCGGAACGACCCTGCCGCTGTTTAACATTAGATATTCAAGGATCTGGTACTCCTTCTTTCTAAGTTCTATCTTCTCGTTTCCCCTGCTGGCGGTCTTTAGCGACATATCAAGCTCCAGATCTCCTACTCTAAGAACCCTTGAAGGAGTTCCGCCGAACTGGGCCCTTCTCAAAAGAGACTGAATCCTGACGACAAGTTCCCGGATATCGAATGGCTTCGGAAGATAGTCGTCGGCTCCTAAGTCGAAGCCCCGGACTTTGTCTTCGATGCTATCCAGAGCTGTAAGCATCAGTACGGGTATTCTGCTTCCCGAATCTCTGATCTTTTCAAGAACCTGCCAGCCGGTGAGTTTGGGGAGAAGAATGTCCAGGACAATAACGTCAAATGGACCGTTGAGAGCCATATAAAGCCCCTCTTCCCCGTCGACTGCAAGTTCGGCTACAAAGCCCTCTCTTTCGAGAGACTCCTTAAGCAATTTGCCCAGACTACGCTCGTCTTCAACAATCAGAATCTTCATCTCTTCTCCTCCACTATGAAATCATACCAGCAGAAGTGTGAAATCTTCGAGAAAGCTGCGGAAGATCATCTTCCAAAAAACTTCTGCACAGGTGAAGTGCATCATGATTAAGTCTACTCAAAAGAGTTAATGCATCAAAATAGAATTTACTTAAAGTCGAGATGAAGGAGATTAAGAACACCTCCCTTTGAGTTAGATTTAGGCTTCATCTTCTGTAAGTTTGTAATTTGTTGTGGAAGGAGTGATAAACGGAAGATTGCCCTTGATTATCGAAGTTTGCACTGGAAGCGTGTGCCTTATGTAATGCTCTTCCGAGGTCAGTAAGGAGCTTATGGATTTGGTTAGTGAACATGGCTCAGGCAATCTTACTACTGTAAAGTCTCCCCATTGTACGGGACCGTGTTGCGACGGAGTTTTCGTTGACTCAGACGAGAAGAGATTCACCAGGATCTCGATATAAAATGTCGACGACTTCTTCATGAGAGAGGTGTTGAAACGCGGATCGGATCAGACCTTCTAATAAGGTTTAGAGCCTCATATGTCCTTTAGGGCGGGGAATCTCTCCCGCCAGTTTCTTAGAATACTCATTTTCTCATAGTCCAGTTCCCAGAGAAGCAATCCTTTCTCGGCTTCAAAGGCCACTTCGTTACCATCTTGATCGAAGAGTACTGAAAAGGCCTCATCGTATTCTATGCCGTTACCGTCGACCCCAGTCCTGTTTAGCCCCAGAACAAATGACTGGTTCTCGATCGCCCTCGCTTTGAGAAGAGCCTGCCAGTGATTGGCCCTCTTTTCCGGCCAGTTGGCTATCACTATCATGACCTCTGCAGGCAAGTTGGCCCTGAAGAGCTCCGGAAAACGAAGATCGTAACAGATGTTCAGGGAGAACAGTATCTCTTTCATCTCGAAGGAGAGATTAGTGTCACCGGGGCTGTAAACGTTATTCTCCCCTCCATACGAAAATAACTTTCTCTTCCGGTAAATCAAAGGCTCCGAACCCGGGGCGAGAAAAGCCGCGCAATTGTAGAACTTCGAGCCTCTTCTGTCTATAAAGCCGTAAACTGCAGGAATACCCTGGTTATCTACCTGCTTTCTGAAGAAACCACACGCATCTTTCACGTAAGCTCTTTCGGCGTTATTAGTGAACCCGCTCAAGGTAGTTTCGGGAAAGACAATTAGCTCAACACCGGCTGCCGATGCCCCGGCGAAAACTCTTTCGATTATCTTCATGTTGATCTCTGGAGACTCCCATACTATGTTGAGAGGAACGCCCCCTATTTTCATCTTTTCTCCTCCACTGCAAGATCAATTATCCTTGAAAGGACGCTTGCCGAAACTTCCGCCTCTATCGCAGGTTTGTTTTCTCCCGGACCTATCTGTTCGGGAATGCACGGTATGTGTACGAACCCGGCGGGGATGTTTATGGCTCTCTTCGTGAGAAAGTCCATACATCTGTAAAAGAGGTAGTTACAGACAAACGCGCCGGCTGAAAAAGATTTCTCGATGGGAAGACCCTCGTCCTTAAGTTTCGAGACGATCCCGTCGACCGGAAGCCTCGAAAAGTATGCGTCGGGAGAGGCAGGAATTATCTTCTCACCGGTCGCAATAAATCCGTTGTTGTCTGGAGTCGCGGATTCCTTCCAATTGATCGCAATCTTCTCTGGAGTAACGAGAGATCTTCCTGCCGCCTGGCCGACCATGATCAACGCCTCCGGGACGTTGTCTAGAAGCCGCAGCCTCAGTCGAGAAAAGCAGTCGTCGAAGACCGTCGGGAGGCTCATGAGCTCGATGTCTTCCCTGATATCCGCTAGAAGCTCCACGACTATCTGCGAAGCGTTTATTTTACTTCCCCCGAAGGGGTCGAAATGGGTCACGAGTATCATCTTTTACACCTCTCATTCCCTATAATTTTAGCATCATAAGGAAGTCGAGAATGAAAGGCCGCGCATTCTGGTAGAATGATTCTGAAAGGGGTGATCTAGTTGAAGAAGCTGAAGCTTGAGGATCTCTACAAATACTCCGCTGTGGGCGATCTTCACATCTTTCCCGACGGGGAAAACTTTGTCTTTGTAAGAAAGATGATGAACAAGAAGGAGAACCAGTACGAAAGCAACATCTGGTTCGGCAACATGAAGAATGAAGAAGTCCGTCAGCTGACCCGGGGCGGGAAGGATGGTTCTCCCGTAGTCAGTCCAGACGGCAAGAGCATTCTCTTTGTCTCGAAAAGAGACAAGGAGGCTAAAGGAACCGGGCTTTATCTTCTGCCTCTTGAGGGCGGTGAAAGCAGACTGGTGAAGACTCTTAAAGGAGGATTCTCCTCTGTCTCGTGGATCGATTCGGAGACGGTTCTATTCATAACGAAGCATGCCCCCGGGGAAGATCCCGAGAAGATCGAAGAAGACGACCCGCCAGAGAAGAAGGTTTACGAAATAGACAGAATACCATTTGTCTCTAACGGCGCTGGATTCACCGAGAACAGAGTGGGCCATCTATATAAGATGAAACTCGAAAGTGGAAAGATGGAACCGATTACGGCCGTCGGAGGCGATATCGAAAGCATCGTTCTATCTCCCGAGAGAAAGAGCGTCGCGGTAATAACAACCGAAGACAGGGAGAAGAGGCCGATATGGAGCAGTCTATACGTCCTCGATTTACAAAGCGGAACTGCGAAGAGAATCGGAGACGACAGTCTCTCTTTCTATCATTGCGAGTGGTCAGACGATAGCGAACTCTTCGCCGTCGCGACAGACTTCAAAAAGGGCTTCCCAACCAATCCCTTCATAGTCCACGTTGATCTGGAATCCCTCACTCTTACTACTATCGCCAGAGAAATGGACCTGTACTTCGGCAACAGCCTGAACAGCGATGTGAGGGGTGTCTCGCCAAACACTTCCATGAAGGTTGTAGAAGGAAAGCTCTTTTCGCTGGTAACTGCCGGGTCGCAGATAAAACTCATTTCTATGGATAAAGAAGGAAAGGTAGAGGAAATCGTTGTCTCTTCGGGGAGCATAGACTGCTTCGATGTTGCAGGCGAGGAGCTTCTCCTTTCAGAGATGACCACGACAGAGCCACTGGAGATCTACTCCCTTGTCAAAGGCAAGAAGAAGAAACTCACGAGCTTCAACTCGTGGATGAAGGGTATCAAGCTATCAAAACCGGAGGGCTTCGAAGTGGAGGCCTCTGACGGGCAAAAGATCGAAGGCTGGATAATGAGGCCGGTAGACTTCGAGGAAGGGAAGAAATACCCGGCCGTAGTGGAGATCCACGGAGGGCCAAAGACTGCATACGGCGGCGGATATATACATGAGTTTCAGTCTCTGGCCTCCGAAGGATATGCAGTTATCTACTGTAACCCGAGGGGAAGCGCCGGTTACGGAACCGACTTCGCCGATATAAGGGGTCACTACGGGGAAAGGGATTTCGAAGACATAATGGAGATCGTCGAGTACGTCATAAATGAATACGATTTCGTCGACGAAGAGAGGCTCGGTGTCACCGGGGGCTCATACGGCGGCTTCATGACAAACTGGATTGTGGGACATACTGACGCCTTCAAGGCTGCCGTCTCCCAGAGGTCTATCTCGAGCTGGATTTCCTTCTTTGGCACGACGGATATAGGATATTACTTTGCCAACGATCAGACCGGGGGAGATTTCTTCGACAACCTCGAGGGTTATCTCAGACAGTCCCCTCTAATGTCGGCGCCCAACGTCGTCACTCCGATTCTTTTCATTCACTCCCTTGAAGACTACAGATGCTGGGTTCCCGAAGCGATGCAGTTCTTCACGGCGTTGAGGTATCTCGGCAAAGAGGCCAAAATGGTGCTCTTCCCGAAAGAGAACCACGAGCTTTCCAGAGGTGGCCTTCCCATTCACAGGGAAAAGCGTTTAAGGGCAATACTGGAATGGTTCGATTCCCATCTGAAGACATGAGCCGTTGATGGAAGACAAGAAGGCAGGAAACATCCATGTAAGATTCGCCACAATCGATGACAACGAAAAGCTCCTCAAGATCGAGCGAGAGTCGGCTCAGGAGGGGAGTATCTGGCTAGTCGCCTTCAGAGAGGACTTCTTTGGAAGACTGAAGTACTTCGAAGAGGGTTTCATTATGATTGCCGAAGACGCCTATGACATCATCGGATGTATCGGTGTTGGAATCGACAACCTGATCGTAAACGGAGAGATCAAAAAGGCCATCTATCTCTTTGGGCTTCGGACGAACCCGCAATACAGGCTGAAAGTCGCCCGCTGGCTGAAATCGATCATTCAGGAACTGCAGAATCTGCTCGGCCCCACGGATTTCGATTTCGGATATGCGTCGGTTAAAGCCGACAACATTGCCTCGAAGAAGATTCTCGAGCACATGGGTTTCTCCACGACGGCGACACTGGACTTCTATGCCTGTCCGGTAAGGAAGACCTCCCAGGAGAAGTCGGTTTTTGTGGAAAGGGAGGTAGACCTCGAAACGATATTGGACCTGTACAAACCTCTCGAGAAGGATCATGACCTCCTCCTTCAAGGTACGAAGGCCTTCGAGGTGATGGTTACAGAGAGGAGATTGAGGTTATTCAAGACGGAAGGAGCATTCGCCCTGGTCCTCGATACGAGCGGCGAGCAGGACTTCGGAATCACACGCCTTCCAAAGGGATTGAGGGCATTTCAACTGCTCGCTCAGGGGACTCTTTCACCTCTGGTGAGGATCCCGAGAATGAATGAGCGATTGAGGTCCTGGGATGTCCTTCATTTCGGCTGGGACGATATCCGAAGTGCCAGAAGGATTGTAAGTAAGATCCATAGATGCGCCTGGGAAGAGGGCATAACGCTGATCAACTTCTCGAGGGACAGAAGCCTCGGGAGTATGAAGGGTACGGTGGGCCCTCTCAGTTTCAGGATCCCCTTTGAGATAATGATCTATGAGAAGAACAGCATAAATAGAGGAATCAGACCTATAATAAGAACTCCGACGATATAACTTGAAAATTCTTTTTTCGGATGAACTGAAGACTTAGTAAATGAGAGGCCGGGTCGGAAAGGCTAAGACCCGGCCTTAATCTCTATGGATGAGGCGCCTTCACTACAAGAACCCGCATCGTCTCCTCTCCGGTGTTGACTATTCCGTGCGGAATCATTTTTGGACTGTCTATAATGTCATCTTTCATAACTTCATGCTTATCTCCGCCGACTGTGATTATCCCTCTACCGGCGAGCACCAGTATGAAAACATCGACCGGTGTCTTGTGCTCGGCCAATTCCATTCCTTCGCCTATGTCAATGACGACCGCCTGCGCATTCTCTCTGTCGTAGATTATCCGTCCCTTTAGTCCGGGTCTGTCAAGTGCAACCTTGCCCTTTTCGATTGAACTCTTCACCAACTTCATCACCTCGTATTTAATGCTAGTACTATGTTAGCAAACCGAAGAGCCCCGATCGGTAACATATGTTACCGTGCTAGAGAAGTTCGCTCAGGAATAGCGAGAGCGCAAGAAGTCCGAGAACGACTACCCAGCCAATTATCGTAACCCTCACTGCCTTGCCCGCCTTATTCGCTTCCCACCAGGAGCGCGGTTCTATCCCCTGAAGTCTGAACGTTATGATTGAAGCGAGGTTTATACAGACAATGTTGACAAAGAACAGGAGTATAGCTCCGGAAAATCCCTCTATATTTCCGCTTCCAAGCAGCATTCCCGCCGCAGCGAGAGGGGGCATAAGCGAAACCGCTACCATAACCCCTATGAGCGAAGTGGAAACACCCGAAGTGATCGACAGGGCTGCCGCCGTTCCCGATGCGAACGCCAGTACAATGTCGCCCAGGTTGGCCACCGTTCGACTGGTTATCTCGTGAGTAGTGTAATCTAGTCTGAACAGCAGTCCGAAGACAAGAGCGAAGGCAAAGCCCAGTCCGATACGGATAAGATTCGTTCTCACTGACTTTGCGAGAAGCCCGAAATCTCCGAGCGTCGTCGCAAAGGACTGCGCGACGTTTGGTCCGAGCATCGGAGCGATCACCATCGCCCCGATGATTATTGCGGGGCTGTTTCTCACCAGGCCTATCGTGGCTACGATGGCCGACAATACTATCATCGCTATGTCTACCGCGTCGTTCGAGATCATCTCCGAGATGTCGTGATACAGCTCTTCTCTGCTTATTCGCTTGAAGATTCCCTTCTTGGGCTTCTTCTCCTCTTCTGTGGCCTGATTTTTTTCTTCTTTCTCCTCTTCTTGAGCTCTTGGAAGCGAGGCTTCCACTTGAAAGAGTATTGCCCTGAAGGATTCATCCTGGGTGAAGCGCTGCTCGAGAGAGTCGAGGATCTTTTCGCTGTTCTCGGCAAGCGCCAGTATCTTCGTCTGCCAAAGCTCTTCCGATGTCTTAACCGTCCAGTAGCCGATCATCTGTTTCTCTTCCAGCATTTCCTTCAGGTCTTTTTCGGGGTCGGAACCTGAGAATACTTCTATCAGTCTTTCGGCCATCTAATCACCATCCCGTAGAGAGACTGTGGCATAATTGTTTTGGTCGCCAAGAATATATTACACCTGCAAATAAGAAGAGAAGGCATCGGATCAGGGAGGTCGGAGTGTTCTATCTTTTGCTGGCGATACTTTCCAGTTCCTCTATAGCAATGATTTTCAAGGTAACGGAGGGAAGAAGCTACAACAGGCTCGCGGTTACGACGTTCAATTACCTGAGCGCGTTTTTAGTAGCGCTCGTCATGATAGGGATTGAAAGACCGGCCGTAGGTCCAGGGGGAGGATCTCTGGCCGAAGTCATAGTGAAGGGAGAGCGTCTTTTCAGCCTCACCAGCAGCGTAGTCTGGGGCTTGTCTTTGGGACTCGTTTCCGGTCTCTTCTTCTTTCTGTCCTTTATCTTTTATCAGAAGAGCGTCAGGGAAAGTGGGGCAAGCCTTTCCGGAGCTTTCGGAAAGCTCGGGATTCTCATACCTATGATTCTTTCTTTGCTAGTCTGGAAGGAGTATCCGGAAGCACTGCAGTGGGTCGGGATCGGCCTTGCCATCTTCTCGATCGTACTCGTAAACAACCCTTTCGGATCGGGGAGGCAGAATTTCAAAGCCGCTTTAATCATGTTGTTCATCACCGGCGGACTGGCCGAATTCATGAACAAGTTGTTCCAGAACTACACCGTCAGCGGATACAAGAATGTCTTTCTCTTCAGCGTCTTTGCAAGCGCTTTCGCGATAAGCGCGTTCTTTCTGAAAAGGTCCGGTAAATCTTTCCATAAGAGGGAAGCAATCGTAGGGCTGATCGTGGGACTGCCAAACCTCTTCTCATCCTTCTTTCTCATAATGGCCCTCGAAGAAATGAAGGGTTCCGTGGTCTTTCCCGTTTACAGTGCCGGAAGCGTTGTGATGATAAGTCTTGGAAGCCTGCTGTTCTTCGGTGAAAAGCTCAAGAAGCTCGAGATGATTTCCTTGGGCATGGTGCTGATTTCCCTTATTATAATAAACATATGATGTCTCTTTGGATTAAAACAACATCGCGGTAGTATTGAAACAATATCAGTCATTGGAGGTGCGTCCCGTGTTACACAGAATTGGAAGAGACAGATTAGTTTACGATATGTCGCCTGAACACAAGCCCGTTCTGGAAGTGAGCCCGGGGGATACTGTAATAGTGGAGACGGAGGACTGCTTCTGCCACAGGATCGTCTCAGAGTCTCAGACCGTCGGAGGAGACTTCGACTTCACTCATGTAAATCCGGCCACCGGACCCATCGCCGTAAAAGGAGCGATGCCGGGTGACACGATAGTAGTCAGTATAGAGAGGATAGAGCTGGACAGTCAGGGCGTTGTCGAGACCTGCCCGTTCTGGGGCCCGGTCAGCAACGTTTCCAAGGAGTGCGTCACCGAGATCGTCAAGATTGACGGCAATTTCATGTCGTTTCTGGGAGAGCGCATCGAAATAAAGCCTATGATAGGTGTAATCGGAAACGCTCCGGCCGAAGGTTCCGTTTCCTGCACGACTCCGGGAAGTCATGGCGGAAACCTCGACACGAAAAATATAACGACCGGTTCAAGAGTATATCTTCCGGTCTTCGTGAAGGGAGGGAATCTCTCCCTCGGCGACGTTCATGCGAGGATGGGGGATGGTGAAGTCGGCGGTACAGGCGTTGAGATAAGAGCCCTGGTGAGACTCAGTGTAGATATTGATAAGATGCCCGTTGAAAGTCCCACCGTCGAAACCGAAGAGGCTTTCTACCTCTTGTTCAGTGCGAAGACTCTGGAAGAGGCGAGCCGCGGGGCGGTGAAGAGGGCCATCGAATTCATCGCCGACTGGAAGTCTATCCCCGCTGAAAGAGCCTATATGCTGACAAGCATCACATGCGACCTAATGATAAGCCAGGTGGTGAATCCACTGGTGACTGTGCGAGTTAGAGTGCCGAAAGAGATTCTCTAGTGATAGACATAAGAAAAGTATTCCTCTCTTTAAGAAGGCTTCTGCCCTTTCTTGGTATAATCCTGTTCAGCGTCTCGATCTACGTTCTCGTTCGAGAGCTGAGTCGCTACACTGTAAATGATATCATTGCAAAGGTCGGGGAGGTTCCAGCTTCGAGGCTTGTAATCGCAGTCTTCCTGACCTTTCTGACTTACCTCAATCTCAGTCTCTATGATCTGATCGCTTCCAGAAGGGCGGGAGTCAAACTGAAATTTACGTCGACCGCTCTTGTTTCTTTCGTTGGATACACTTTCAGCAAGAATATCGGTTTCACGTTTCTTTCGGGTACAAGCGTCCGCTTCAGGTTATACGGAAAGTGGGGTGTTGCAGGAGGTAAGATTCTCGCAATAATAATCCTCAACTATCTGACTTTCTGGCTTGGTTTCTTCGCCCTTTCAGGCATATTGTTCATACTATGGCCGCCCGTTCTTCAGAGTGCCGTAACGGTACCCTTTGGATCACTGAAGGCTATCGGAATTGCCTCTGCCGGGATCTATGTTCTCTACGTGATAGTGGTTAGCTTCAGGAAACGGCCGTTCAGAATAAAGGGAAGGAGCTTCACTCTTCCTGGGAAGTCTTTCACGCTGGTCCAGACTGGTATATCCATTCTCGACTGGCTGCTTTCCGCAGGAGTTCTCTTCATGCTCCTTCCCCCGGAGATCGGTTATCTTGAGGTTCTGGGCGTCTTCCTTCTGTCGCAGTTTGCGGGTCTGTCGAGTCAGGTTCCCGGAGGCCTGGGAGTCTTTGAGGCGCTTACAGTAGTAATTTTCTCGCCCTCCTTAAAGCCAGATATTCTTGTGGCGGCGTTGATACTCTACAGAATAATCTTCTACCTAGTTCCCTTCATTATCGCAATAATTTCTTTTACGGCCAGCGAACTCCTTTACAGACGTTCTGAAAAGGCCTAGTGGAGAACCGTTATGGTAGGATTCAACCTGGCAGCAGGTCGAACAGCCTCTTGACGAAGGTTTCGACGCTCTCATTCTTTTTCATGAGGCCATCTTCTCGAACAAGAAGCGGAGCAGTTACAACTTTGTTTGTCTTATCGACGCACATTTCACCGACTTCACAGGGGACATGATCTATGGCCAGCTTTTCGACGACGGTCATCCTATCTTCGGGATTGCCCGAAGCGGTGACGGTAAGATTTGAGGCTACGTTCTCGAGAGCCCTTGCAAGTATTAAAACACCTTCTCCGATCGCTCCCAAAGGCTTCTTACCGAAGAAGCAGTTCACGATAAGCCTTTCAAGGCTCTTATTAACTCTGTAGTGATCCTCTTCGTCTTCAAAAGTAGATAGGCTCTTCAAGACTCCCTTCCCGCCGGGAATGACGAGCAGGTCCAGATCCTCCCCAGTGAAGGTATCGATGCTGTTTACCGGTCTACTGAGCAGTCTTGCAGATTCTACGAGCTGGTTTCGCTTCTGTTCAAGTTCAGCCGGTTTTCCTGTCTGGTGGTTAATAACCTCGTATTGATCCTTGTCCAGCGCCAGAGAAACAACTTCAACCCCTGCCTTATCCAGGGCGAGGAAGGTCATTATGGCCTCGTCAACGGCCGTTCCATCCTCAGAGCCACAACCCGTAAGCACTACTCCACACTTCAATTCGGTCCCTCCTTATAGAAGCATCAAGAGTCGTCTTTCCTTAGGAAAATAGAAATATTAATGGATTTTATCATCTTTGCCCCCCGTTCCAAACGGCTCGTTAATGTATGGCTTATCTGAACTATTGACATGCCGGCAAGATTATTGGATATTAGTAGTGAGTTCCTGTGACGATTCGGCAAGGGGGTGTTCTTGTGAGAGTGGGTTTGATTCATTACAGGGCCGGACTGATGGACGGTGTCTCCCTTGAAATGGAAAAGTGGCGCAAGGTTCTCTCGAGAATGGGTCACTCGGTGGAGATCATTGCGGGAAACAACGCTCCCGGTGTCGACATTGTGATTCCGGAGATAGAATACAACGACGAGAAAAATGAAATCCTGAATTCGAAGCTCTACGGCAGGACGCCTTCATCGGAGAGCGAACTGCTCGATGAACTCTCCATCAGAACCGCCGAGATTCTAGGCAGCTTCAGATCTGTTCTCTCCGACTTCGATCTTCTTATACCGAACAACATCTGGTCGCTTGGATGGTCTATACCTGCGGGACTGGCCCTGCATGACTTCGCGGAGGAGTCGGGTAAGCCGTTTATCTCTCACAACCATGACTTCTGGTGGGACCGCCCCTATTACAGCAGTCCCTATCGAAGCGTCATGGAGCTCCTGGAAAACTACTTTCCTCCCGATCTCCCAAACGTCAAGAATCTCACGATCAACTCGATCTCCGCTTCCGATCTCTTCGAGAGGAGGGGTATCAGGGCTACCGTGGTGCCGAATGTGATGGACTTCAGCGGGCCCGTCTCTATCTCCGATGAGCGCATTCGAACGCTCAGAAGCGAGGCCGGGATAGAGAAGGGGGATATCGTCTTTCTCCAGGCAACCAGGATAACGGAGAGAAAGGCGGTTGAGATCTCTATAAGGCTAATCGCAGCTTTCAATGATATCGCGGGATCTTTGAAGGGGAAAAAGCTTTACAACGGGGAGCCGTTTACCGGGAGGGCCGTCCTCGTGTATTCCGGATTGACCGAAAGGCAGTCAATGGACTACAGGAAAAAGCTAGATGAACTTGCGAACCGGCTCGGAGTAAAAGCGATCGACATCTCCTCTTCATCCTCCTTGAGCCAGGCGGCCTTCTTCGAATCGTACGGCGTCGCAGACATCGTTATATATCCAACCGTATTCGAGGGCTGGGGCAACCAGCTTCTGGAGGCGCTTGTGTACAGGAAGCCACTCGCCCTCTTCAGATACAGCGTATTCAAGAGCGATATACAGAACAGCGGGATCTCTTTCGTAGATCTGGGGGATAGGTATATCTACAGCGACGGACTGGCAGAAATGCCGGAGCAGACTATCCGTAGCGCCGTTAAAGAGATCACGGAACTCCTCTTCGACAGAGAGAAATACGAAGAAACCGCGGAGAAAAACTTCCAGATAGGAAGAGAAAAGTTCAGCCTCGAGACGCTGGGCGACATAGTAAAGGGATTGATAACCGATCTGGTTTAGACTAAGTAATCAGGCTAACGCGAATCCAAGTTTCTATCTGCCGAAGCAGGCTACTTTCTCGAGTTTGTAGCTCCTTTTGCCCAGGCCGATCTTTTCGGCGTGTTCAAGCTGGTGGTGCCAGCTAATTCCGGGATGGGCCCTTTCGAAGGGGTCGTATCCGAGCCTTCCAATTACCAGATCTATGCAAGCCTTGTCCACCGCTACGGGATCTCTGCCCGCCACTATGCCGATGTCTTCCACGACTGGAGGCCTGTTTATGTGCCAGCAGTCGCAGTCTGGCGATACGTTGTTTATGAAGGAGATATATAAAGCATTCTTTCCCTTTGAGGCCGCCAGAGCGTACTCGGCGATCTTCTTGCTTAGAGATTCCGGCGTTCCTCCGGCACCTGCACTCATCGCGCCATAATTGCACATGGCTATACACTGGCCGCATCCGATACAGACCTCATAATCTATTCTTGCGACCCTATCGACAGTAATAGCACCCGTAGGGCAGTTCTTTTCACACATCCCGCAGGCTACACAGTTCTTCTCTCTTACTACGGGTTTCGATTCCGAGTGTTGCTCCATCTTTCCTGCCCTCGACGCCGAACCCATTCCGATATTCTTCAGAGCGCCTCCAAAGCCCGTTTGTTCGTGCCCTTTGAAGTGGCTGACTACTACAAGCGAGTCGGCGAGAGCTATGGCCGATGCGATCTTAGCCTTCTTTATGTAATCTCCCTCAATTTCCACATCTATTTCATCGGAACCTCTCAAGCCGTCGGCGATCACCACGGGAACGCCCACCGACTCCATTGTGAACCCGTTCAGGGAGGCGGTTGTGATATGATCGACTGCGTTTGATCTGCTCCCTTTGTAAAGAGTGTTCGCATCAGTGAGGAAGGGAACGGCGCCCAGTTTCTTGATCTGATCGGCGATCACCCTCAGATAGTTTGGCCGGATGTATGCGAGATTTCCGTACTCCCCGAAGTGAAGCTTGATGGCGACAAGTTTATCCTTCTGGACCACATCTTCAAGTCCGGCTCTCTTAAGTAAGGCCTCGACTTTTTTCAGAAGTCCCATTTCGGGAGTCGTCTCCATGTTTGTAAAGAAGACCTTGCTCATACTATTCCCCTCTCTTTCCAAAGGATTTTCGCCTGGGACTGTTCCAGTGCCTACGTTCTAGAACTTTCCAGTCAGGACAGGTTTTTCGGCGTTAGAGACAATAATCTCAATGTTATCATATCGAAAATTCCAGTACTTCTCTAAACGGAGAATTTCTGCTAGCTGAGGTTCAGGGTTCTTCATAGACCGGATTCTAGCGAAGTAAATTGCATTCTAAAGATTTGTATGGGATCATCTCGCTGAGAAAATTCAGGGAGTATTGACGATCCTTGAAAACCCAGGTAAAAGTGAGAGACCTTCTGTTGCAGTCGCCGCTCCTCACTCCCAGAGCTTACGATAAATTCTCTTTAGCTCTACTATCCCGTCTGATATCTGGTTTTCATCGCCGTTCTTCCCGGCCGTCTCGATTTTGAAGCCCACCTCGGAAATCTCTTCAACGCCATACATTCTGCCGGAACCCTTAAGACTGTGGCCTTCTCTTGCGATCGAACCCATGTCTTTCCTTTCAAGAGCGCTTTCGAGAGTAGCCACTGTCTTGTCGATGTGTTTCCCGTACTCCTCGAACATGGCCGAGGCCTCTTCCATAGAGAGCCCCATATCCTTCGCGAAGACTGTGATATTGTCCGGTGAATGCTTTCTATCTCGCTGAACTGGACGGACTCCGGATCTCTTGTTACCGGTCTTCCCGAATATGCCCAGGTGGTATCGCACGATCTCGAGAAGATCCGACTGCTTGACCGGCTTTCCCAAAAAGCCGTCACAACCGGCCTCGATCGTCTTCTCCTCGTCTCCCTGCATCGTATGTGCGGTCAGGGCAACGATTGGTATCTTGTAACCCTCTTGTCTAAGGGCCTTTGTGGCTTCATATCCGTCCATGATCGGCATTTGCATATCCATAAGGATGAGATTGTACTGGTTGAAGTTTCTCACCATTTCGATCGCCTGCTTGCCATTTCCGGCAAGGTCGACAGAGTAACCGGCCTTTTCGAGAACTTCTTTTATAAGCAGCTGATTGGCTTCGTTGTCTTCCGTTAGCAATATCCTGTATTTGACGTTGTCCTGCCTGGGGCCGAGATCGAAGTAGTTGCTGATCTTGCTCATGAGCTCGTCTTCCTTCACGGGCTTCTGAATTATTTCGTTTACTTTCTTCCCGAAATGGATTTCGTTCTCGGTGGCATCTGTGATCACAATGACGGCAGCTTCGCTGATCCCATCTAGCGCGGCAAGGGCATCATCGGCATTCTTTGGCGCGTCTACCACTGCAAGGGACGCACCTAATTCCCTTACAGCTCTCGAGAGATTCGAAAGGTTTTTCACAGATTCGTAGTGCACTCCATTTCTCTTGAGCATCGCGCCGACGATTGTCAGGAAGTCCTCGTCGTCAGAGGCAACAACAACCTTTCCCGTTGGCGGCAATTCGGGTTTCTCCTTTTGCTTCGGTACTTCCTTAGAAACGTGAGAAGGAATCCTAACTGTGACTTTCGAACCCTCGCCAACTTTGCTCTCGAAGCGTATTGATCCGCCCATCAGTTCAACGATCTTCTTCGTTATGGTTAAACCGAGTCCCGTTCCGCCAAACTTCCTCGACATCGTACCATCGGCCTGAATAAAGGGCTCGAAGATCTTGTCTATCTCTTCTCTGGAGACTCCCGAACCTGTATCCTGAACCGTGTATATCAGGTGGTGGCCATCGTAATCGAGAAGCACTGAAACGTAACCTTTGTCAGTAAACTTGAGTCCGTTGGATACCAGATTGGTCAAGACCTGTCTCATCCTAAATTCGTCTCCATCGACGTATTCTGGAACCCTTTCTGTAATGCTGTTTGCGAAATGCAATCCCTTCGAATACGCCATGGGCAGATATGTTTCGGTGATCTCTTTCACCAGCTTTGCAGGGCTGTACGGGGAAATTATCAGATCGAATCTCGCTGCTTCGATCTTTGAGAGGTCTAGAACATCGTTTATGAGACTGAGAAGATGTTCCCCGCTCCTGTATATTGTCTTGAGATACTTCATCTTTTCCAGATTTGTCTCATCGTTCATCAAAAGCTCGGCAAAACCGAGAATCGCATTCATAGGGGTGCGCATCTCGTGCGACATGTTTGCCAGAAACTCCGATTTCATCTTGCTGGCCTGCTGTGCCTCCTTCGAAACCTTCCTGAGCATTTCATTCGAATTCTTCAGTCTGTCAAGCGTCTTTTCAATGAAGACCATCGTGTTGTTCAGTTCGGAGGCGATCTCGCCCAGCTCGTCATTAGAATTGAGTTTAACCCTGACAAAGGAGCCCTTCTTTATCGACTCGAAACCCTTCAGCAGCTCCGACAGGGCCTTGGATATATGGGCGTTGAGAGTGAAGGACAGCACGAAGGAAAAGCCGAATACCCCGAGTAACACAATGCTGAGTATTGGGAGTAGCCTATTCCTGAGCATCACCATTAGACCCTCAGACTGCAACACATAGATGTCGGCTCCGCCAATCGAAACCTTGTCGGCCAAGAACAGCGATCCCGAGGAGAAGAGGGAGAAGGCGGGCCTCGGTTCGCTCACGGTGAATGGGATTTCACTTGACCACCTCTCCTCATCCAGCACGGTTCTCACATAGAGGCCGGAATCCGAGAACTCTCTCGGGATTACGAAGTGATCATCGATCAGAAGGAAGGCGATTCCGTCCTGCCCAAGGAATGCCGACAGTTCTTCCACATCTTCATTGTCGAAGACAATTCCGGCAACGTATTGCGATTCGTTGCTCTCTACAGTCGAGAAGTAGACGAGCTGTCCCTCGAGCATTTTGAATCCGTTTTCTGCTTCTTGGATTTCGTTTAACTGCCCTTCTGAGATGGCTGGCCTGTTAAGAATTATCTTTCGCTCGTCTCCAAGTCGAACGAGAATATCGCAACCATCATCAATAACTCCCTCAAGCGAATAACCGTCGACAAAAACCTTCATATCCTTGCGCAAGTCGATGAACCACTGAAAGACGGATTGCTTCTTTGAGCTTAGATAATTCTTGTATTCGTCGGTCGCTGTGTGGACAAATGTAACGGAAAGCAGAGCCACAAGGACAGTCAAGACTGCCAGGACGAAGAGCAGAAACTGTAGCGATATCTTTCTACTTAGTTTTCTCATAAAATGACTCTGCCTCCTCAATTGGACAAGACTGCCTCATAATATCATTTGCCGACGTTGAATTCCCAGTGTACGTCCATGATTCTACCCTCGAGAGTTACGGAGTAGTAAATGGACGTATCGAGATAGACACAGAACGCGATTAGCAGGCCCTCTGAGCCGGTAGCAATATATGGATCATGTCTCACCGTCTGGAAGATATATTCCTCACCAATTATGTAGAGATCGGCCCAGACTCCTTCAACGGGTTCTCCGCGCTTACACTTCCCCGTAACGGCCACATTCAGGAACGATACGCGTGTCGCTCCTTCCGGCAGCTCGAAGAATAACAAACCGACAACATCCTTTATCGGGAAATCGAGGTCGGATATTGCATAGAATGGAATCGCGGTTACGGTGGTGAAACTGCCGTCTTCCATTTCGTACCGTCTAGAAGTCAATTCGGAATAGCTGTCTATAAGTGGTTCGATCTGGTGGATATCGACAGACAAACCAACAGATGCGATAACCACAAAGACAATCAACACGAGCCTCAAAACCTAATCTCTCCTTCACGTTAAGAAATGTGACCTAGTCTCAAAGAGATTATATTACGCAAAGGTCGGATATCATAAGAACAGGAGCTCACAGATTAGATTGCTTTCCGTGAGCTCCAGTTGCATCTCAATAGATAAATGGTGTTTCCGTAACAATTACACGATTAGTTCAACCGAACAATAAGAGATTCGAGAAAGTTTATCAGTTCATTTATATCGTCTCCGATTGCTTCCTTCTCGATAATCTCCTGAGGAGTCAAAGACAGCCCGTAATACTCCCTGTTCGTATCCGAATCCTGCCGGATTATAGATCCTCCAAGGGAAACACCGGCGAACATACCGTTGCTGACAGAGTAAGAGTAGATAGCCGCTTCGAGTTTGTAATCGGTGTCGGCGGAGAGAGTCTTTCCGGTAGGTCCGGCCGAGATAGAGGCGCTTCCGCCGAGGGTAACGTTGTTGCTCAGGAAACCTTCTATACCTTTCTCATTCATTATGACGAGTACAAGCCCGCTCTTCTGAACACCGGCCTGAAATCCATAACTGATACCGTATAACTTCAGAAAAAGAGGTCCGTACCAGCGCCCATCCTCTGCTCTCTTCAGCAGAAAGCCCTCTCCAAACTGCCCGCCAAAACCTAGCGCGGCCTTCACCATTTCGGGGTAAATAACTATCCCGTTTGACTTGCTCAACAACTCAACAAAAGAACCGCTGTCTTCCGTTTGCGTGAGCTCTTGAAGAACGCCCAGGGCGTTCTGGATCCGTTCCCTTGGTAAACTTGCCCCAAATGTCGTGAAAGAGGCCATCATGATCACCACCAGTATCAGTCTTTTGATTTCAATCCCTCCCCATTGTTCAGTCTATTTCACATTGAAGAAAATATCCTGCTTGTCCTGTCCAAATGTGACGCTTGTCAACCTGAATTCCCCTTTGGAAGAGATGTGCGAATAGTCGCCGTTCTCGACCTTTACCTCCTGATACTGGAAGTAAGGGAGATCCTGAACGAAAGAGAAAACGCTACCTTTCGAGTCGGTCACGGCATAGAGAAATCTCAGCGCGTCGATTATCTCTGATTTGATCACAGCAACCGTCACATATCCCCCCTTGACTTCGCTCTGAGGAAAGTCTTTCGAGAAGATCTGTCTACCCTCTCCGTCGTAGGCAGCCACGGTCAACAGGGGTTTTCCAGAAACGTCAAGCTTGATCTTGGTGAAACTTATCTCGCTTTCTTCCAGTCCGCAAAGGGCGAGAATCTCCTCTCTGGAAAGTGTGAGTTTTTCCTCGGCTGGATTGGGCTTCTCGCCACAGGAGGAAACGGCAAGAATTGTCAGCAAGGCTAAATTAACAAGAACCACTATCAGACTCTTTCGGCTGTCAAATTTCATACTACCTCCATCATCACATCAGAGCGGTCAGTAATCAAAAAATCGCACACATCTCTGACCTTGAGAAATAGGTCCGAATCGTTTAACGTCCACAAAGCCACTCTCGTTCCTTCTTCGCGGATCTTTCGAAGCAATGAAAGCCCCTTCTCCAAGCCCATGTTTTCGAAGAGATCCTTGTTGAGATTAACAGAATAAGGCCTGTATCTCTCGATCACTTTGTACAGGAACTCTTCACCACCCGGTCGAAGAAGCTCCTTATCTATTATAGGGGCTACCATAGGGCAGCATAACTCCTCTTTGAACTCCTGAAGGCAATCATGATGGAAGGAAGAAAACATAGTCCTTTCGAGGGCGTCGAATCTCTTGACAATCTTAATCACTTCAGGTACAGCCTCTACGGCTTTGATCTCAACATTCACAAATATGTCTTTGGGCAGCTCCCGGTATATCTCTTCTAAAGTGCTCAGGGCATCGAATCCAACAAGCCCCATCTCTTCGAGTTCGGCAAACGTCTTTTCCGAGATCTTTACGTCCAGTCCCATGGTCCTTTTGAGATCGGGATCGTGATTCAAGATGACCACGCCATCCCTTGTAAGCCTAACATCGAGCTCTACTCCATGTGCACCGTAAGATAGCCCTTCTCTGAAAGATTTAAGTGTATTCTCGTATCTGCCCTTCCCCATACCCCTGTGGGCTAAAACAAACATCCAGATCGCCTCCGTAACCCGGCAAAATACTTCGCTGAGATCATTCTACTGTGTTATGGAAACTCAGTCAAGGCAATGTGAGGGAAGAACAGCCAGTCTGCTTTCGCAGACCAGTCAAAAGGCGAGAATCATCGCCGCCAGTGAAGGCTCCGCCTTCGCCAGTACCACTTCTTGGCGCCAGTCTCAGCTTCAAGCTGAGGCCAGTCACTGCAAGCAGTGGCGAGAACAACCAAGAAACGCAAGTGATGCAGAACGTCAGGACCGGCGCACTGCGTGCGGCCAGTTCCGCTTTCTCGTGAGCGCAGTGAACGTCTCGACAACGCACTTTCTCGGCTGCTGTTTTCGGCGAACGGGTCCTAGCTCTTGAACGGTCAACGGAGGACGGCTTTTAATGCTCTTGATCTTAAATCCCCGCTTGAGCGGGGGAGACCGCTTGCGTTGGGGAGTGTACTCCTTGAACAACGTTTAGAATAGGTTGGCCTTTTCGCAACTGAACTACAAATTCACTCTTAACGTTGTTTGGTCTGTGATCCATAGGTATGCTCATAGAAGCAACAAGGAATGAACATCGAACCACCGTCTCAGGGGACTATGTCAGGATAGCAACTTTTCCAAACGTTGGAGACTCACACCCTCCGTCACTTCGTGGCCCTCCTCCCTCAAGGGAGGACTTAAGATCAGGATCATCGAGTGTTAAACACAGCATTCGCACGAGAAACAGCATATTAATGGAATTTAACTACCTAACTCATGGTTAATGATGAGCTCCCTCAAGGGAGGATTAAAATCCTTATTCAGAAGCTCAAACAGTTTCTAGAGGATCCTCCCTTGATCCGGGGCATGGACTGTTTTTCACTGCGTGAAGCACTTTCTTTCAAGCAAACAGCAGTCGTTTCGCCTGACATAGTGGGAGCTGGCCTGCGAAAGTAGACTGGCTTCTGAATTCCTCCCGCGGAAGCGGCATCACTTCCCCGGATGTTCTTCCGGGCATCACTTCCCGACGAAGGCGGCCTCGCCTCCTGCCGGAGGCAGCATCACTTCTACTCTTGCTCTTACCAACCCGCAACCACCAACCCCGAACCTCGCTTGCAATGCCTACCAATCAAGGGCTTCCACGATTCCAACAACTGTTATTCATCGTTGTCTGGCAGAACTTTGGCCAGGTTAGGGATGATTCCGATTGAGACTTTTTCTCCTTCGGCATAGACCTTTTTTTCGGCGGGGTTGTCTATCTGCACCAGTATCTCTCCGTGGCCGGTTGTAACGAAGGACTCGAGGCTTCCGCCCAGATAGATATTAGTTGTCACCTGTCCTTCTATCATGCCTTCTCCGGGATCGAGCAGCTTGAGGGATTCAGGCCTCGCCATTATTACGGCCGATTCTCCTGGAGACAACTCGGAAGAGTACTTTCCAACCTCCACGGTTTTGTCTTCGAATCTGACCTTGCATTTGCCGTTCATTTCCAGAACTTCGACTGGAAGGAAGGCGACTTTTCCAACGAATCCTGAAACGAACTTGGAGTTCGGGTCTTCGTAAATCTCGTTCGGCGAGCCGATCTGTCTAATAAACCCGTTCTTCATGACGATTATCCTGTCAGAGAGACTCATTGCCTCTACCCTATCGTGGGTCACGTATATCGTTGTGATTCCCAGTGCCTTCTGGATGCGCTTTATTTCGACTCGCATCTGTTCCCTCAGCAGGGCGTCCAGATTTGAAAGAGGCTCGTCTAGAAGCAATACGGAAGGTTCCACGATCAAGCTTCTCGCAAGTGCGACTCGTTGTTGCTGGCCGCCGGACAGCTTCGAGGGAGCTCTCTGGGCAAGATCCTTCAAGCCGACGAGGTCTAGTGTGCTCATTACCTTTTCCTTTATCTGTTTCGAGGGGAGTTTTCTCAGCTTGAGGCCGTACGCCACATTGTCAAAAACGTTCATGTGAGGGAAAAGCCCGTAACTCTGAAAGACAGTTGCTGTATCTCTTTTATTGGGCGGTAGATAAGTTATATCCTCATTGCCTAGATAGATCTTTCCCTTTGTGGGGAGTTCGAATCCCCCGATCATTCTCAGGGTAGTGGTCTTTCCACATCCCGAAGGCCCGAGAAGGGTTACCAGCTCTCCCGGTTCTATTTCGAAACTGGCATTGTTGACGGCAATAACATCTGCCTTTCCTTTTACGTCTTTGAAGACTTTGGTTACGTTTTCTATTCGAACCGAGACGGAAGTCTTTGACATCAAACCACCTCACAAACCTAGTGTCAGTTAAGAGTTACGTTCTTTTCCATGTATTCGTTCTTTCTAACAAGAACCCTCATCAGCCCGAATGCCCCAAAGACAATGATTATTAGGACCGTGGAAAGAACGCTGGCAAGGCCGAACCTGATAGATTCGGAGAAGTTGTATATCAGGACTGTCATGTGATACCATTGCGCAGATATCAAGAATATGATTGCGCTAACGGCAGTCATTGACCGGACAAAGGTGTATGACATTCCGGAAATGAAGGCCGGGCGTATTAGAGGCAAGACGATAGTCCTGAAGACCGTGGTTGAATCCGCGCCGAGATCCTGCGCGGCCTCTTCTATTGCTGGATCTATCTGCCGTAGAGTTGCTACGCCCCCCTCAACCCCAACTGGAAGCTCTCTGATTATGTAGTTGATCACGATTATCGCTCCAGTACCGACCAGGATTAAGGGCGGTTTGTTGAAGGCCAGGACATACGAAATACCTATAAGCGTCCCCGGTATAGCGAACGGGGCAAGAATAAGCCCTTCAAGCACCCTCTTTCCTGCAAACTTTTTTCTCACAATGACCAGAGCCGCCATCATCGCGATAATCCCTGCAATTGGTGTCGCTACCGCTGACAGTGTGAAAGTGTCTACTATTGCATCCCTTCCCCTCTGCAGCGCTTCGGTAATGTTCTTAAGGGTAAAGGAGTAGTCTATACCCCAGTTGGCGACGAAGCAGCCGGCCACTATCGTTCCATAAAGTCCGAGGATAAAGACGATCAAGATAACAATAAACGTTATGAGACCGAATTTCACAGGCTTTGAAACCAAATCGCTCAGTCTTGAAGAGGGTTTTCCGGTTACAGTTACGTAGGACTTTCTACTCACCCAGAATCTCTGAATTAAGAAGGCCGTCAGCGTGGGCATGAGCAGGAGTATTGAAAGAGCTGCTCCGTGGCCAAGTCTGTTTCTTCCTGTAACTTCAATATATGCCTCGACTGAAAGAACCTTGTACGAGCCTGCAAGAAGCAGGGGATTTGCGAAGTCGGCCAGCGAGTTTGTAAAAACGAGCAGCCAGGAACTCAGAACCCCAGGAATCGCGAGAGGGAACGTAACCTTTGAGAATGTTCTCCACCGGCTTCCGTTGAGGTCGAGAGAGGCCTCCTCCAGAGTTGAGTCTATGGCCTGCAGGACGCCCGAAAGAGTCATGAATGCTATAGGGAACATGCCGATAGTCTGTACGGCCGTTAGGCCTCCAAGCCCGTAAATGGTGAAGTCCTTCAGCCCGAGTATCTGTTTGGTAATTAGGCCGTTACTACCGAAGAGAAGAATAAGCGACAGAGACAGCGAAAATGGAGGAGAGATTACAGGCAGAAGGCCCATAGTACTGAGAAACTTCTTTCCCCTCGTGGCAGTCCTGTTTATCACAAAGGCAAATATGAATCCGATGATCGTCGAGAATGAGGCAGTAAGGATACCGAGCTTCACGCTTCCCCATAGCGCACTGAGGTATTGCTTTGACGAAAGAATCGTCACCCAGGTCTGCATAGAGAATTTTCCGTCTGCCAGAAAGGTCAACCTGACGGCTTCAAAGAGTGGATAAGCAACGAATATAGCTACCATAAGGAAGAGACCGAGGATAATGTATCCCATTACCGGGTCTCTGAAGAACTTAGAAATAAAGAATACGATCGCGAAGATAGCAAAAGCGCCAAACATAAAGATGTTCAGTAGATTCGCGTAGTTCTCACTGGCCTCCGCAGACATTAGAAAAACCAGGAACCCGGTCATATTGTAACGCGTTTCATCTATTAGTGGTGCAAGCACCAGCGAAACATTCCTTTCCTCGAATGTGTAGTCGAGGGAGGAGTAATAGTTTTCCAGGTAATAAACGCTTTCAAGCCCCTTTTCGAAGTCCTCTGAGCTGCTGATGGATTCGTAGAAGACTTTCAGCTGTTCGTTAGGCGCATAAACCTGCAGTTCATCCCAGCCGGGAACACCATTTATATATAATATCTCGGCTTCTGTGAACTCCTCGTTCACGGCCACTATCCAGTCCTTCACCGTTTCCACGTCTCTTGGTGCAGATTCCGCGATGACTGTGACAAGCTGCCTCTGGTTTTCTCTGACAACGTCAAAAAACGAGTTCTTCAGTGTATCAAAGATCCAGAATAGTGCAATGAAGACAGCGATACTTATGAACCCGAACGATAAGAGCTTTCTCCAGGAATACAATTTGATCACACCCCAAGAGTAACCTTGATTGTCGAAGGCAGAATGAAGAAGAGCAGGAGACTGGCTCCTGCTCTAATCAATTACTTATTCCGCAGCGCCGCCGATCTCTTTCGTCCAGCGGTCGAGCAGTCTTTCCTTGTTTTCAGCATCCCAGACATAATCCTGATGAACCGTCTTGATTTCGTCCATGCTGAATGAGAGCGGATGCTTTGGGGCGATCTTGGAAACCGGTATTACGTACCAGCTTGCGATGATTGCCTGTGCCTCTTCGGTGAGTATCCAGTCGTACAGCTTCTTGGCATTTACGGGATCCGGGCCGCCCTTTATCAAAGACATAGATGCAATCTCGAAGCCCGTACCTTCCTCGGGAACGGTAATCGTGATATCTGCACCTTCGGCCTTAAGCTTTACCATGTCATGGGCATAACCGATTGCGAACGGGATCTCTCCAATCGCAACGCTCTTACCGCCCGCAGAGCCGGACCTTGTGTACATCTCGATGTTCTCGTCCAGCTTCTTCAGATAGAGGAAAGCGAGGTCTTCATCACGACCGAAGAGGGAAATCATGCAGGTTATGAGGTTGTAAGCCGTTCCAGACGTATTTGGATTTGCAACCCTTATCAAACCCTTGTACTTGGAATCGATTATATCGAACCAGCCTTTCGGGGGTTCTAGACCGAGTTCGGCTGCTCGGCCATTGTGAGTCGCAAATGCCAGAGGCCCAAGATAAAGTCCTATCCAGTAGCCTTCAGGGTCCTTGTACTGGTCCGGCGTGTTTGCAGCGGCTCTGGAGAAATAAGGTGTGGTGAGACCTTTGAGCTTGGCGCTTATGTGATTCAGTCCCACTCCTCCAACCCATATGGAAGCTTGTGGATTCAGCTTTTCCGCTTCCATTCTCGCCTCGGCCTCTCCACCGGAAAGTCTTACCCAGTCAACCCTTATGCCGGTTACTTCCTCGTACTTGTCAAACAGCTGCTTTGCCGCAAGCTCCTCGAGAGTAGTGTAAACGGTAAAAGAGTCAGCGGCAAGAAGGGTTACCGAAAAGGCAGCGCAGATGATAGTAAACAAAATAAGAAATCTTCTCATGCAAACAAACCTCCTTGAAAGATGTGTGGTTTTGGAAAACGTTTGCCAGTGTTGATTCAGATGAAAGTAGGATGAATTTTATGACTTGTAGAAATTATACCATTACGATGACTTGAAACTGCCATAACATTTCTTAACTTTCTTGGAAAAGAACGGTCTGCCAACTAAGGAAGAAGGGGCATAAGAGGCAATGCTGCCTTCGGCAGGAAGCCTTCTCAGGTCCACCGTCAAAGGTTCTCCGTCCGAGAAAAATACCGGTTCTTCGTTCCGACGCTGCGCATTCAGGTTCTTCGTTACTGGTCAAGCACTTGCCGTCAACGGTTTCACTCTGGTCTTTCCAACTCCCAACCCCCGGCCACGGCCTTCAAAAGCCCGGATCCCGAAACAAGTTCGGGATGACAATGAGAGGGACGACTGAGAAGTGATGACGGGAATGATAGCACTGGTTATTTCGAAAACGTCTCAATCGGTCATGCTCGTGTTTCAGCATCCCGTTCTAAGAACCGCTATTCGCTTAAGTACGAAGACCCGCTAATCGCTGTAAGCGAAAATAGGGACTGACCGGCTCCCATGGTCCCATTTTTCACGAGGGGCAGGGATCCTGACCAGGAGCATTGTCAGGATGACGCGATGGGAGAGCCTGGCCTGAAAAGATTCTGTTCAGGGGATCTGCCCGGGATCTAGTATCAAAAATCCGACGGACGCTTACAAGACCTGTCCAGCGTTTCTCGTCCCAAATCATGGACCGGTCTTTGGATAAGATCAACACCAAGATCCCGAAACAAGTCCGGGATGACAAGGTGAGGGACATCCAAGAAGTCATGACGGGTATGACAGCGTTTGCTAATTCTGAAAACACGATAATTTGTCATGCTGAACTTGTTTCAGCATCCCGTTCTAAGAACCGCTATTCGCTTAAGTACGAAGACCCGCTAATCGCTGTAAGCGAAAATAGGGACTGACCGGCTCCCATGGTCCCATTTTTCGCGAGGGATAGGGATCCTGACCAGGAGCATTGTCAGGATGACGTTTAGCGGCGTCATCCCGTGATTCCCCCATGCTGCCACCCCGTAGTGCTTCTGTACGGGGTCTCATACCCATGAGCCGCAGCGCTGATAAAATCAAAACCGGATCCCGAAACAAGTTCGGGATGACAATGAGAGGGACGACTGAGAAGTGATGACGGGAACGAAAATAGGGACTGACGATTCTCCTCACGTCTGTGCCTTTTTCGCGAGGGATAGGGATCCTGACCAGGAGCATTGTCAGGATGACGCGATGGGAGAGCCTGGCCTGAAAAGATTCTGTTCAGGGGATCTGCCCGGGATCTAGTATCAAAAATCCGACGGACGCTTACAAGACCTGTCCAGCGTTTCTCGTCCCAAATCATGGACCGGTCTTTGGATAAGATCAACACCAAGATCCCGAAACAAGATCGGGATGACAATGAGAGGGACGACTGAGAAGTGATGACGGGAATGATAGCACTGGTTATTTCGAAAACGTCTCAATCGGTCATGCTCGTGTTTCAGCATCCCGTTCTAAGAACCGCTATTCGCTTAAGTACGAAGACCCGCTAATCGCTGTAAGCGAAAATAGGGACTGACCGGCTCCCATGGTCCCATTTTTCGCGAGGGGCAGGGATCCTGACCAGGAGCATTGTCAGGATGACGTTTAGCGGCGTCATCCCGTGATTCCCCCATGCTGCCACCCCGTAGTGCTTCTGTACGGGGTCTCATACCCATGAGCCGCAGCGCTGATAAAATCAAAACCGGATCCCGAAACAAGTTCGGGATGACAATGAGAGGGACGACTGAGAAGTGATGACGGGAATGATAGCGCTGGTTATTTCGAAAACGTCTCAATCGGTCATGCTCGTGCTTCAGCATCCCGGCAGGCTTACCGAAAACATCACATTCCGTGACAGCGTCCTGTAATTCTTAAGAACACAACATTCCGTCATTCTGAACTTGATTCAGAATCTCGATGCTCTCTTCTTGAGTGTCAGTAATGAGTTTACTTAATAGCCCTTAAGAAAAAGGTTTTCTTTCTTCTTCTCACAACTTGCATCTAGGAACTTGCAACCGTTCTTTTCTGAGAACGGAGAACCATTCAACGGCAGACCGGATCTTCCTACATCTATCCTCAAACCTCTGACTCCGGCCTTTGATCTACCTACCCCGTTCCCCCAACCACTGACCTCGTTTTCATCATCTGCCCGCGTCTGGCTTGCAGGATTTAACCTTCCGAAAATGGAATATACATATATTGCATGATAATATAGGGACGTACATATATGACTATATATAGGAGGGTATTTATGACTTTTGACCAGTGGAAAGAAGAGCTCGAAAAACTCTCAAACGAAGGCCCCTTTGCTATTGCAGATATAGATATCGACAAGTTTTCACTTGTGAACAAGGAGTATGGAAGAGAATGCGGAGACAGGGTCTTCGAGATTCTCGACAAGACGCTGAAGGAGAATCTCCCGGAGAAGCTCTCGTTTGTCAGATTTGGAGACGAGTTTTTTGTCTACAGCAGCGAGTACACCCTTGAGACTCTGTTTATGGAGATGCAGGATTTGACCCAGACTATCTCGAAGCTCTCATTTGAATGCAAGGGAAAGACGGTTAGGTTTACCGTCAGCGGTGCGGTAGGAGAGTTTCCAAGGAACGCGTCGACGATCGAGAAACTGCTGAACCTGCTTTCGGAGGGAATGAGAAAGGCAAAGGTCACAGGGAGAGCACAGATAATCTTTGCACCGCTTGAAAAGGAATCGAAGATGGTTATGAAATCCAACTACTACTTGAGATCGCAGCTCGACGGACTGGCAAAACTAACTGCACTGTTGAACAGAACCGAGTCATCACTCTTACGGGAAGCGCTGGATGATCTACTGAGAAAATACAAACTGTAGAAATCTCAAAATACCGAAGAGAGGGTGGCCAGGGAGCCACCCTTTTTGTTTAGGAGATGATCTCATGAGGGAGAAGATGAATCGAAACATCTCAGTTTACTACCGTTTCAAGTTTTCACAGAACATGCTCATCATTGGTCCGGTTCTTGTTCCTTATATGCTTTTCAAGGGGCTGAGTTATTCGGAGATGATGTTCCTGCAGTCGATCTCGGCAGTGGCAGTTGTTCTCTTCGAAGTGCCGACCGGTTCGATAGCCGACAGGGTTTCAAGAAAGTTCTCCCTCGTGATTTCATCGGTAATAACGGCCTTCGGACTGTCTCTGTATATTGTCTGCGAAAGCTTTCTGGCCTTTGCCCTTGCAGAGCTGCTCTTTGGGCTTGGAATGACTTTCAGCTCAGGTGCGGACTCGGCTATACTTTTCGAGAGTCTTTCAAGAATGGAAAGAGAGAAGGAATACAGCAAGATAGAAGCGAAGGCCATGTCAAATATCTTCGTAGGTCAGGCCGTTGGATCGATAGCAAGCGGGCTTCTATATTCAGTTTCACCTTACATTCCCTTCTGGATATCTCTGGGGATGCTGTTTCTATCGAGCGGCTATTCCCTCTTCTTCACAGAGCCTGACCATGGAGAAAGATCAAGAGAGTCGTATCTGGTTCACGTTGCTAGGTCTTTCGGCGATGCCGTAAAGAAGCCGAGAGTCAGATGGGCCCTGTACTTCTCAGCGCTGATGGGAGTGATGCTGAGGGCAAGCTTCTGGCTGTATGAGCCGTACTTTAAACTTGTCAGGCTGGATATTGCCCTCTACGGGGTTGTCTTTGCCGGGTTCAACGTAGTTTGTGCGCTTTCGTCAAGGTATCTAATGAAGCTCTTCGAAAATGTCAGACCGAGAAAATCGCTGACATTCCTTGGGTTACTTATGGGAGGCGCGTATCTAATCCCTCTGATTCTTCTGAACGTCGGTTCGCTTGCATTTCTAGCGCTTGGTCAGATAGTCAGGGCTCTATACCAGCCCATCATGAGATTCTATATCAACAGGCAGATAGAAGATGCCTTCAGGGCGACGATAATCTCGATAGTGAGTCTAACCGCCAGCCTCTCCTTTGCAGTCTTTTCGCCGCTAATCGGGTTGGGGCTGGACAGGGCAGGCGCAATTTCCGTTTATCTAGTAATGGGGCTTGTTTCGGTCGGCGGATCACTGTTCCTCTGGAGAGTCAGGAATCTCCAGAAAAGGAAGAAGGCCGCGGCGGATAGAAAATCTGCGCTGGACGAGACAGTTAGTTAAACTGAAACGGGTCAGAAGTTCGGGAGATTATATTTCTTGCACAAGAGAAAACCCCCACCTGAGTGGGGGTTTGTACTTGCGGTTATCTATTACCTAATTCTTCCGTCAAGTCTGGCGCTTACCGGACTGTTGTTCTGCATGTATTCCTTGACTATCTTCTGTACATCCAGTCCAGTATCGGTGTATGGAAGCCCCGCAAAGAGATCCTTGTAACCGGGAGCGAAGAGGCCCTGATAATTCGTTGTGGCCACCAGATAGGTTGCCTCGGGATTCAGCAAAGCAAAGCTGTCCGGGCATTCCGGGTCTTCCTGGACCTCAATTGACGTCGCCTTTCCGTTGCTGATTATAAATCGCACACCGGAGACCTGAGAGAAGAACCCGGTACCGCTCTGGCTAACTGAATGGTTCAGAATCTTCTCAAGCGTTTCTCCCTTTACCTCGTAGACATAGATTGTGTTGACATAAGGAAGGGCGTTCTTCAGATCCTCGTAAACAGTCGATCCCGGTGCAATAGATGCCCTGAAGCTGCTCGAAGTAGAAAGGGCGACGTTTGCCCCTGATTTCTCTCTAATGATGTCCATCACGAAATTGCCTAGCACCGATTCTCCCGTGTTCACATTAGCTACAGATAGTTCGGTTTCAACATCCCCGATCCATTCGAACAGGTGAGCGAACTCAGGATCGCTTTCCAATTCGTATTGAAGTTTTTCTACCTTATCCGCAATGACTGGATCCTCTGGCATGGAATCATCCATGGGTATTAGCGACCCCGAGACGGATTTCTGACCGTCGGCTCCAAAGTAAACCACTACTTCCGCCGCATATGTCCCATACTGGTAAGGCGAAATGAAGTATGTTTCAGTTCCCTCGATCTTTGTAAGAGGGATCTTGAGATGGCTGTGTGTACCGAAGATCAGGTCTATGCCTTCGATCTCTCTTGCCAATTTCAGTGTCTCCTCGTACTCTGCATGTCCAATGAAAACGATAAGATCGACTCCCTCTGCCTCCATTTCGTCAACGATCTCACCCGCAGTCGTCATAAAATCTCCGAAAGTCGCTCCTTCGACGGGCCTCGCAGCTGGCTTGACAAGGCTATCGAAATCCGATCCTGCAAGAGCAAAGACACCGATTTTCTTGCCTTCAACTTCTAGGATCAAATACCTCTTCCCGA
Organism: Mesotoga sp. H07.pep.5.3; assembly: GCF_002752615.1. Classification (NCBI taxonomy): domain Bacteria; kingdom Thermotogati; phylum Thermotogota; class Thermotogae; order Kosmotogales; family Kosmotogaceae; genus Mesotoga; species Mesotoga sp. H07.pep.5.3. Next base: position 5,072 of record NZ_AYTV01000022.1, on the reverse strand, counting down.
AGTACTGGAATACAGGTACTCCACTCGCATCGAGAACGTTGGCGCCAAGAATCGGATAAGTGACATTTTTCCATACTTCCTGAAAATCTGCCGGTCCGTATTCCGAGTCGTGATTGCCGTAAGCCATGGCATCGAAGATGTTGTTGAACCAGGGCATCTCTATGGCGTGGAACTTGTCGGACCACGCAGGGGTCCCGAGGTTTATCATGTCTCCGCCGCCAAAAACGAGAGTGTCTTCATCGCCGGCTTTCTCTTTCAGAAAAGCGATTATCTTGGCAATCCCCCCGAACCCGTGTTGTCCCTCAGAATAGAAGGGAAGTGCGTGGGAGTGATAATCGGTTACGAGATACATCTTGATGGTCGTTGAGAACGAAAGGATTGAAAGAAGCAAAACAACCAGTAAAAGGAATTTACCCTTTTTCACTGTCAACACCTCCTCGTGGTAGTCAAGCCAATTCTAGCACCGTTAGGTTAAGTCAAATTTCTCCAGGTAAATATATTGCCTTAAAGATTGATGAGGCAAAGGGCATCGCTGGAAGTAAGGCTCGCTAGCGCGCGGAAGTGATGTTACTACAATCAGACGCAAAGCGCCGAAAAAGATCGGCGGTCGCGCAATGCCGGTAAAGATCGTGCCGGGACGCAATGCACTGAAGACCATCAGTTGACGCAATACTGCCTTCGGCAGGAAGCCTTCTCAGGTTCACCATCAAAGGTTCTCCGAGAAAAATACCGGTTCTTCGTTCCGACACTCCGCGTCCACGTTGTTCATTTTTAGAACCAGATCCCGGATCAACTTCGGGACGACAACATAAGTGGTTGCGAGAAGTCCTTATTGGATGACATCCTCAGCAACACTGAGGAGCATGATGATTCAACTGCTTATGTTCACCAAACCCTAGACCCGAGACCCTAAACCCACGTAAAAAAGGCTTCTATCCAAGACTTTCCTGCGCCTGGAAAGTTATTATGGGCTTCTTGAAAAGACTTACGAGCAGGGCATGTACAAGCGCCACGGGGATGAGGAAGATGAAAGAGACAAGCATACTGATTTCGTACCATAGGCTGCTCCCCTCAACTGGCTTTCCCTTAATACGGTTTACTAATGCGCCCCACACTATTCCGAGGGCATTTCCCATCATGATTGTCCGGACAGCACCAAGTATTCCCTTAGCCTTTGATTCCCCATAGAAGGTCTTAAGAGAATTCCATGAATCCTCGGAAGGGTTTCCCGAAGAGTTTGCGTATTCTCGCGAGAATAGAATAGCCGGAGCGTCCTCCTGAGGGATCTCTTCAACGTCAGCCACAAAGAGCATCTGAATCTCTTCTTCCTTTATTCCCTCTTTTTCGGCAACCTTGTTGTGGAAGACTGTACAGACCTCGCAGCCGTTTATTTCGGTTACGGTAAGCATCACCTTTTCGATCAACTCGGTGCTAAGCTCTTTGCTTCTCTTTGCACGGTTCATGTATTTCATTGTTCTCATCGCATCGAAGAGAATTTTGTAAGACTCCTTAATAGTAAAGAAGCGCTTATAGAACTTCTGATTCAACTTTTCCTCCAGAGAAATCTCGATCCCAAATCGAGATTGGGCAATTTATAACTACTCCATTTTAGCATCTAATAATGCATCTCATCTGGAGGAGGAATTCTGGCCCGCTACTTGAAGACTTCATTACTATCCGAATGTTATCTTTTGCTGTGGACCTTCACAAAGTACTCAATGCTTCTGTCCCAGGTTTTCTCCTGTTCTTCAGTGAAGTAACAGGCCGGAAGTTCTCCGTTTCTACGGTGATAAGCGATGCACTCGCAGCACTTTCCCTTTCTTGGGCAGCCCGGGTAGGTGCAGTTGCATTTCTCAAGATTTCTGTCGACTTCACATTGCAAGATCAGTACCTCCCTTTGTTCATTTCATTCCTGATTTTATCGGAGAGTCCTCCTCAACCGATTCTGCATAGCCGGCTTCCCAGAAGGTTCTTCACCATTAATCTCTCTTTAATCAGGAATACTCTAATATGCTAATATATGAGAAGGGGGGAATCGTAATGAGAAAAACTCTACTGATTTTACTGTTCGTCTCCATGATATTTGGCTTGACCCTGGCAAATAACGGCAAGGGTCCCGGTGATGGCATTCCCGATGGGCAGGAGCCCGGGGCAGGTTTTGGTTCTCCAGGAACAGGAAAGGGAGAAGGTCCCGGCGCTGGTAAAGTCGACTCTGGAGGCAGCACGACATTGCTGCTGGAAAATCTGGAGGCAGAAACCGTGAGTTCTGAGCCTGTTCTTGTCCGCTCAATGAATAGATTGGTCGAAATGATCAGAAACATGTTGAGAAATCTCTTTAGAGTGCGTACCGCTCTCTCAGCAAAATAAAAACCTATTACCCCTGTTTACTCCTAGTCTAAACCGCCGCTACCGTATTACCAGGACAGCGGCGGCCTTTTCTTTTATGTGTAGTCACTGTTGAACATCGAGCCGCATCATAGAGCGCAGGCAAATTAGGGTGCGTCAACCCCCCCGGGATAGAGAGTCTGCTTTAAGATAAGAGTGGAGTCGTTTCAAAATCTGCCTTGTCTTCCTGAAGCTTCCGTTATCGAGACGGTCAGACAGTTCAATTAGCGAAGTCTTTAATCACTCTTTAATGAGGTAAGAAATAGGATCTAATCATTTGAATACAACGGGGGTGATGAAAATGAAACGAATTACCGCAATTGTCCTTTTCTTGTTACTTGCCTTTGGAATCGCTCTTTCAATCAATGGCAGCGGTCCGGGCGACGGTGTGCCCGATGGCCCTGATGACGATGCGGGTTATGGAGCACCAGACGATTCCTGCGAGGGAAACGGTCCCGGTCAAGGGAAACCGGCACTCGATGAAGATGAGATGGTTATTGGAGAGATTTCATAAAAGGGTAAATTTCTCTGAATTTTGAAGCTTGAGGGGGACCGAAGAAAGTCGGTCCCTCTAAACTTTCTATATGAGCATTTTCGATCGACAGTTAATGCTTGCGGAAATTCCATTACTCTATCTTTGGAAAAGGAAGGAAACAGCCAACAAGAAGTCGCAAATCACAAGGCATCCTAATTCTCGAGTCTATAAGAATTATCTTAGGGCAATTCTTGCACTTGCAACTTGGAACTGAGAACTGTTCTAAGAGCCGTGGTTGGTGGTTGGTTGGAGCTAAAGGAAGAGAAGACAGCAATCACCCCGCGGAAGAATATCAACTTGTTTGAACCAACTCAATTTGCCATCCTAATGTGATCTTGATCAGGATCTAATCTTTGATCTTATAGGTGAACGGATTCATGATCTGGGACGGTCAACGGTGAACAGCTCCTCGCAGCGCTCAGCGGCTCTCAGGATCGAGATGCTGAAACAAGTTCATGACGAATTATTACGCTTTCGGAACAAGCATTCGTTGTCATTACACGGAACCTGCCCTGAAGCCTGCACCAATGAGCCTGCCCTGAAATGCTCTTGTTCAGGGGTCCTGTTTGGGGTCTCCTGTTGGGCTCCTGTTCGAGCCTCTGTTAAAGGTCATCCCGAACTCGATCCCGGATCTGGTCTCAATCAATACTCTGAACTCATAATCGAATCAGAAACCCATTCGAAAACGAACTTGGCTGATTCGAGAGCCATTCTGTATTCAGATTCGGTAACAGGTTCAACGATTCCGGGATATCGAGAAGAGACAGCATAGTCTGTAAGCTTAGCCGCTTCAAACACTTCTTCCGGAATTTGTATGCTGTCGGGTATATGCTGAATGAGAACGTTGATATTGTGGGTTCTCGGAAACTGGATTCCGCAGTAAATCAGCAGTGCCTTGAGAGACTTCTCACAAGCCTGTTGTGCGAGAAAACACAGGGTACCCGGCAGAATCGCGCCTTCCGGTTTTATGGAAGCCAAAGAAAGGTCACTTTCAGCGTAACTGAGCCATGTTCTCGAAATACCACGATTCTCTTCGTCAAGATGCATATAGCTCTATTCCTTCCTTCAGGGCACTATTGAAAACCATGAAGGGATTGTCTGCGTAATTTGCGATATCGCTCTCGGTAGCTACAATGAGGTCGAAAGGAGTTTTTACACCTTTGATTTCTCTGTACAGCATCTGTGCCGTTCTCCTGCGGCCTTCCCCATCCTTCACAATAACCAGGAGATCATAATCGCTCGTGACTGAACCCTCGCCCCTGGCGCGCGAGCCAAACAGCAGTACTCTTAAGGGAGACGCCAGCTGAACAATCTGATCCAGTAATAGATTAAGATCATTATCGACCACATTTACACCTCCTCGACTCCACTAGATTATAGCAAAATGCTGTTTTCTCAATAACGAAGTCGAAAAGCTAACAGAAGCATCGGGGATTCATGCTCGGCTTCGGTAGAAAGGAATAAATGTGGACTTTCCAAGAACGTCACATACTATCATCTGAACTTGATTCAGAATTACGCTCTCAAGGTTTTCTTCAATCAGAAACATCTAACCCGCATCTTCGATCGGTTCAAGAGCAGATCCCGAAACAAGTTCGTGATGACCCTTAACGTAAGCCCAAAAAAGAGACATTTCGGGCAGCCTTACGGGTGCTGAAGTAAGTAGTTTGTACGAGTGGCTAGTGATGAGAGCCTTCTCTTGCATCGCGTCATCCTGACAATGCTCGTGGTCAGGATCCCTATCCCTCGCGAAAAAGGGGCAGACGTGAGGAGAATCGTCAGTCCCTATTTTCGCTCTCGTCTTCTCATGAGCGCAGCGAACGTCTTGCCCCTCGCGTAAATCTCCCGCCTCAACCTTCTGATCTTGGTTTTTCCTGTAACCTGAATGCGCAGCGTCGGAACGAAGAACTGCTCTTCGCTCTGGAACGAACAAAAGGTTTTTTTATTCGGAGAACGGATAACCATTCAGCGGTGATCCTTTTTCACTCGCTCTTACCAACCTGCAACCACCAACCCCCAACCTCGTCGTTTATTCTTGCATCTTGCAACTGATATTTTGTTCTTACCAACCCGCAACCACCAACCCCGAACCTCGTCATTTATTCTGGTGAGTAGCCCAGGGGGATTTCACCCCCAGGCTCTCTCAGAACCG
>NZ_AYTV01000021.1:0-245420 GCF_002752615.1 Mesotoga sp. H07.pep.5.3 | reverse complement strand
CGCACGGTTCTGTGAGAGGACGAGGGGCTCCGCCCCTCTCCTACTCGATCACTTTTGAAGACGTGGTTGGGGTGTCGAAGGCTGGTGGCATCAAGATCAGAAGTGATGCTGCCTCCGGCAGGAAGTGAGGCTCGCTGGCGCGAGGAAGTGATGCCCGGAAGGACATCCGGGGAAGTGATGCTGGCGCTTACATGCCAGGAGGCAAAACCAAAAAAAAGAGCAAGCAAATTAAAGTAACTAATCAGACAGACTTATTTCGTCACTGAAGTGCTCCTGTTCAGGATCTGGGCTTTCTGGAAACCGAGATTAGGGGTCAGTAGTCAGAGGTTGGAAGAGCAAGAGAGTGGTCACCGTCCGCCTAGGAAAACTGTGAACCAATAGCATCAAGATTCCGACCAGGAGCTTTGTCGGAATGACGCAATTGGGCCTTTTCGGAGTAACCATACGCTGTCATCCCGGACTTGATCCGGGATCTGTTCCAAGAACGAACAACCTGGACGCGTAGTGTCGGAAGGAGGAACCAGGATTCTCGGCGAGGGGGAGGACCGTTGACTGACAACCTCGGGCAAAATTGTTTCCACAGTCTTTGTTTCTGAAGATGAATAGTGTATATTAAGTTGTAGGACATCCTACAACATTCAAGAGGCGGTGCGAATGAGGGAGATAGGTATCGACCACAATTCCCATGTCTCACTTTCTGGGAAGATTCATAGCGAATTGAGAAAACTGATCTTGAATGGTGAACTCAAAGCAGGAGAGAGATTGCCCTCGGAACCGGACCTTGCTCATGAGCTTGGGGTTAGCAGGAATTCCCTGAGAGAAGCTATCGGCCTCCTTCAAAGAGAGGGTTTGCTACTTAAGAAGCATGGAATTGGGACTTTCGTTACAGATAGATATCCGATCATTAGGGGAGGAATCGAGAGGCTCTCAAGTATACGGAGCTTTATCGAATCCCAGGGTCATTCTGCCAGAAGCGAGATAAGCCGATTCGATCAGTGTGTTTGCGAAGAAAAAATCTGTGAGTTCCTCGACCTGGAAGTCGGCTGTCTGGTTCATGTTCTTGAGACTACCAAATACGCTTCGGAAATGCCCGTTGCCGTTTGCATTGATTACATTCCGAAGTCCATAGTGAAAGATATAGATCCCGACAGAATTCACAATTCTGTCTTTGAGGGACTGGGTAAACACTATAATATCGATATCAGATATGCCGAGTGCGATTTAATTCCTTCAAGTTGTGACGAAGTCCTATCTGAAAGGCTCAAGGTCGACGTGGGTACTTCACTTCTCTTACTGGAGCAGATTCATTACGACGTTTTGGATAGAAAGGTTCTGTATTCGAAGAGTTACTTTCCGTCGGGAAAATTCACTTTCAAGCTCATCAGAAGACGTTGAGATAGATAGCTAAACAGGAGGTGTAGGGAAATGAGAAAGCTTTTACTGGTGACGGTTCTATTACTGGGTGTTATGCTTTCAGCCACAACCATTGAGGTCCTATGGATGGGGTGGCCCCAGGATCAGGTTATGCAGCTCGTCAATGCGTTCAAAGAAGAGACAGGAATCGACGTGGATATTCAACTGGTCCCCTTCGGCCAGCTTTTCCAGACGATCGAAGTCAGACTTGCGGCTGGCGACGGTACACCAGATGTGTATATTGTGGATGGTCCAAACACGGCCTCTTATGCGGCACGAGGTTATCTCCTTCCCCTGGATGAACACTTCAGCGATGAGGAGATGTCTGCGTGGTTCGATGCCTCTATAGAAGAGGGCAGCTATCAGGGCACTTTCTATTCGGTTCCTTACGGAACTTCATCGGCCGGCATATTCTACAATAAAGCTATCTTCGAGGAATACGGTGTTCCATTTCTGCCGGAGACAATAGAAGAGAGACTAACGTGGGAAGAGGTGGCCGAAATTGCGAAGAAACTCACCAAAGATACCAATGGTGACGGACTTACAGATATCTGGGGCCTTGTGATTGAACAGATAGACAGACCGTATCTGATCTTCCCCATGGTTCAGTCACTAGGCGCGAAAGTCCTTTCTGACGACGGTCTTGAATCTCAGGGATATATCACTTCAGATGAGTTTGTTGAAGGAATCACCTTCTACTGGAAACTCTTCAACGAATGGAAGGTCAGTCCCCAAGGGCTCAACGACTCGGCTATTTCACGAGAGTATTTCGGAACTGGCAGAGCCGCAATGATGCTTGGAAACGAGTGGAACTTGAGAAGGATGCTCCAGTATCCCGACGTGGATTATGGACTTTCCCCCTTCCCCTATTTCGAGGGCGGAGTTGCAGTCACCCCGACAGGCAGCTGGCATGTTGGAATTAACTCCAAGACAAAGAAGCTTGAGGAGGCTCTGGCCTTCACAAAGTATATTACCGGTAAGGAAGCGGTAATAACCTGGCACAAGCTGAACGGTATTGCACCGGCAAGGCCAGATGTTTACGAGGCCCTTCCCGAGGTTTTCGATAACCCAATGTGGCAGCTCTTCGTTAAAGAAATGGAGACCACCGCAGTCCCGAGACCGAGAACACCCGGATACTCTCAGTACGAGCTAATGCTGCGGGAGGCATTCAACTCTATTCACTACGGTGCCGATCCAAGAAGCACTCTTGAAGAGGCCGCCGTACGAATAGACAGAGAACTTAGAAAGTACAGATAGTTTTCCAGGGATCGTGCCTGAATCTAGATTATTCCGGATGGTGTGCAGATGTTTCGAAATAACAAAGTAGCGTGGCTTTTTGTTCTGCCCGCGCTGGTATTTCTTCTTGTATTCAAGATCTGGCCAATAGGCGTCTCGGTTATTGAGAGCCTTACTATGACGAGTTACACCGGGACAAAGTCATTCGTAGGGTTCGAAAACTATGAATACCTCTTCAAGCACGATCCCGTTTTCTGGAAATCCTTTTCTGTTACTCTCTTGTACTCAATAATCGTTAATCCCTTGATTGTCCTGACCTCATTGTTGATGGCGTTGCTTCTGAATTCCAGCCACTTCTTCACCAAGTTCTTCAGGACTGTCTTCTTCTTGCCGACGGCGATCTCGTTCGCCGTTGTCTCGGTAATCTGGATGATAGTCCTCGATCCGTATAACGGGCTGGCAAACAGCTTTCTGACCATGTTCGGCTTCAAACCTCAGCCCTTCTTCGCCTCTCCCGATCAGGCGCTTTGGGGGCTGATACTTCTTAACGTCTGGAGAAGCTCGGGCTACTGGATGATGTACTTTTTGGCCGGATTGCAGAACATTCCCGAGACACTGTACGAAGCTGCCGAGATCGACGGGGCCTCAACTTTGAGGAAGACTTTCAAGATAACGTTGCCTCTGCTAACAAGGACGATTTCATTTGTTCTCGTTGCAAACACGGCCTTCAATTTTCTTAGTTTCGCGCCGGTCTACATAATTACCAAGGGCGGCCCCATGGGCTCGACAAATCTCCTGATGTACGAGTCTTACAAGAGCGCCTTCGTAAATCTCGACATGGGAAGGGCCTCTGCGATCACTACTATCTTGTTGGGAATCATCCTTGTTTTCAGTTTCTTCGAGCTGAGATTTACAAGAGCTCGATTCGAGTATTGAGGTGGAATCATGAAGAAGCGAAGCCTTTGGAAAACACTTATTCTCTTTGCCGTTCTCGGCATTATAAGTCTTTTCTTTCTGATCCCACTCATCTGGGTCATTGCATCCGCTTTGAGGCCTGCCAGCCCGCTCTACGAGTACGCCAATCCTCTGACCTGGAAGAGTTTCATTCCGACTCAACCGACGCTGGAGAATTTCGTACATATATTTGTCAACCTCAACTTTGGCAGGGCTCTCATGAACAGCCTTTTCGTTTCGGTGTCGACCATAGTTCTTACGGTCCTGGTCGCCTCCATGGCAGGCTTCGCGCTTGCAAAGTTCGAATTCAGAGGCAAGGCTGCGCTCTTCACAATAGTGCTAATTACTTTTATGGTTCCCTTCGAGTCTATTGTCATACCGCTTTATATACTCATAAAACAGCTACATATAGACAACACATACTGGGCGCTCATTCTTCCGGGCGTAGCCAACGGCCTTGCGATATTCCTTTTCAGGCAGTTCTTCTCTGAAGTACCTTCAGAGATAATGGAAGCGGCAAGAATAGACGGCGCGTCCTGGTTCAGAATCTACTGGAGGATAGTCCTTCCGCTGAGCGTTCCGGCCATAGTCACGGTAATCGTAATGGTCTTCATGTTCCAGTGGAACTCGCTGTTCTGGCCTCTTGTAGCAACCCATTCAAGCAGATTCGAAGTTGTACAGGTAGCCATCGCTGCACATAGATCAACGGAAAATACAAGTTGGGCAAATCTCTTCAGCTCGGCCATCGCCGGCAGTCTGCCGCCGGTAATTCTCTTCCTATTCCTCCAGAAGTACTTCGTAAGGGGGATAAGCGGAACGGGATTGAAAGGATGATTTCATGAATAATTCGAAGAAGGCGAAAAACCACTTGCAGATTTCCAGCGACTCCCTTCCCGAGATAGCTCTTCTGCCTGGTGATCCGGCAAGAGTATACGAGATCGGAGAGTGTCTGAGTAATGTGGAGGAAATAGGAAACAACAGAGACTACATAACCGTTACCGGAACCTATAAAGGCCTGCCGCTTACTGTATGTTCAAGCGGAATCGGAGGACCCTCGACTGAGATCGCAGTGGTCGAGCTAAACAGGCTGGGCGTTAAGACAATCATCCGTGTCGGAACCTCCGGAGGACTTGCCGACGATGTGAAACCAGGAGACTTGATCGTGCTTTCGAGTTGCATAAGATACTCGGGGACAGCAAACCTCTTCATTCCGGAGAACTTCCCCGCCGTAGCCGATTACCGGCTACTTACGGCGCTGATCTCAGCCTGTGAAGAGGCCCGAGTGGTCTATCACGTGGGAATCGGTCTTTCACTCGATTCCTTCTATGCAACAAAGCCCGATCTCCTAAGAGAAGACTTCCCATCATCTATCTACGGAAAACTTGAAGAATGGATCGCGGCAGGTGCCTTGCAGCTCGACATGGAAGCGGCTACTCTCTATGTGCTTTCTTCTCTTCTGAAGATCAACGCCGCCGCCATATGCACCGCAGGATCCAACATCTCACGAGGTGAAAGACCGGAGACTCCTCCTTCGAACAAAAACGCTATAAGAGCAGTCTGCGAAGCAGCTTATAAATTTAATAACTGGAAAAAGATCTCAGTGAAGCGGGGGAGGAATTTCACCCTTCCTCCGATTGCAGAGCGGGGGTAATGAACGATGAGTGAGAGACTGACCGGAAAGACGGCCCTTATCTTCGGAGCTGGCAGAGTTGGAAGCTCCGCTGCCAATGCATTTGTAAACGAGGGTGCAAAGGTTATTCTGCTTGACAGAGACGAGGAAAGGCTCGAAGCTTTGAAGAAGAAACTTGAAGAATCGAGAAAGGGATTCTGTTCGACGATATGCGCAAACATTGACAGTCAAAGAGATGTGGATGAGATCGTAGATCTACTGGCAGAAAAGACATGGAAGGTCGACATCCTTCTTAACTGCCCGGCCTACATCTACAGGGCACCATTTGTCGATCACCCAATAGAAGAGATTGACAGGCAGTGGCATATCAATGTGAGGATAGTCTTCATGTTGTCGCAGGTTGTTGCTAAGATGATGTCGGAAAACGGTGGCGGAAAGATCATCAACCTGGCGTCGGTCGGCGGCCTCTTTCCGGAAAAGGGGCACGCAGGCCACTGCGCAGCAAAAGCGGCGATTATTGCGATTTCAAAGGTAATGGCGCTCGAACTAGCCTCGGCCAATATTCAGGTAAACGTCATTGCCCCCGGTCCAACAGAGACCGTTCCATTTACTTCTCCCTTCTATTCTCAACATCCCGAAGTACTGAAAAGAATAGAGGAAAAGACTCCGGCCGGGAGGATTGGTCATCCCGAAGACCATACAGGACTAATGGTATTCCTGGCTTCGGATGAATCGAACTGGATAACGGGCCAGGTGATAATGTCCGACGGTGGACTTGGTCTGGTCTGATGCTACAAAGCATAGAAGAATAAGTATGCCCCGGATCGAGCCGGGGCATATTCATTGGTGTCAGGATAATACTAGAAGTGTTGAAGCTCGAAGGGCAAGCTCTTTGGAAGATCCTGACCTTTGTAGCCGTCCGATACCTTAACCCTGCCGAACTCGATCATCTCTTTGAAATTAGTGCTGCCGCCAACAACCGAAGACAAGGTCGAGATATCACACTCAAGATCAAAAGAGTCACTCGGCGAGAAGCTAAGTTCTCCATTCTCAACGCATAGTTCGAAAACTCCGTCGTTCCAGGATGCCTGACTGTCGTCGATTTTGATTCCGACCCGCATGTCCGGAGCGTCAATTCTCAGACCATTTAGTAGCTGGAGGTCTACGATTCTGATCATAGTCCTGGGTACTATCTTCATCTCGGACGGCCTTTCCTTTAGATACGGCCAGAGAAGGAAATCAGGCGGAAGGAAAGCGTGGATCTGATCGATTTGAAGAGAAAGACCTTTCAAGAAACGGAACATTGCATGCCTTGTTTCGACATCGTCCGCAAGGAAGATCGTGACTAAAAACTTAAGTCCGCTGTCCTTGTCAAACTTATCGTAGAGAAAGACGTAGCGGAGCATTCCCGTAGTCCTTCCTTCTCGCTTGAACTTCACGAATTTCTTGGAAACATCGTTATCGGTTCGAAACTCGAAATCGCTTTTCCACATCTCTTCGTCTCTCAAGATCATGCTGTAGTGACTGCTTGCGTACTCGTTGTAGAACTCCCTGATTTCACCGTCGGCATCTTCCATCTCCTCAATCTTCACTTCGACCTTCTGATCGGGAAGATCTATAGAACCTGGGGAGAACTTCGCCCTGAGCATCGTGTCAAACTCCTCCCATCCGAGCTTTCTGTAGAAGCTCCTGCTAAAGGGATAGAGCAGAGATACGGCCTGCCCCTTCTCTCTCATAGTCTCGAGTGATTTCTGTAGAAGGAATTTGACTGCGCCCTTACCCCTGTAAAGGGGACTTGTGCAGACGTTCCCAATTCCACCCATCGGAATGACGGAATCTCTGAGTCGCATCTTCAAAGAAAGTAGAAGATACTCGGCGGCAAGAGTAGAACCGTCATAGGCCCCAAAGGGGTCCCTTAGATCGTTATTGAAGATCTCACCAGCATGTTTCGAAGCGACCCTCATCCAATTTTCTGTAATACCGAAAGAGAATTTCATAAGATCAAGATAATCCTTCTGATTGCTTATTCTCCTGCATTCAAACATCATTTCACCATCCCTGAATGTGGTGTAAAAATGATAGCATATCGCCGTCGTCGTACGAAGACCGTGGCTGGGGGTAGCAGGTTGGTGGCATCAAGATCAGGAGTAATGCTGCCTCCGGCAGGAAGTGAGGCTCGCTGGCGCGAGGAAGTGATGCCCGGAAGGGCATCCGGGGAAGTGATGCTGGCGCTTACGTGCCAGGAGGCAAAACGAAAGAAAAAGAGCAAGCAAATTAAAGTGATCTGATCAGAACGAACTTATTTTGTCACTGAAGTGCTCTTGTTCAGGATCTGGGCTTTTGAAAAACCGTGGTCGGGGGTTGCGGGTTGGGGGTTGGAAAGAGCAAAGGATCAGTTGCAAGATGCAAGTTCCAAGTTGTAAGTAAAAAGACCTAACAAAACGGGTCTCGGGTTTCGAGTCTGGGGTTTCGTGAACAAAACCGGCTCACCAATTCTGGGTTTCACTGTAACTGAGGAAGTTATCTCGATATCGGCTTTCGGAAGTCCCTTACTCTGTCATCCCGAACTTGTTTCGGGATCTGCACTTTTGAAGACCATGGCCGGTGGTAGCGAGTTGGGTGTTGGAAAGAGCTACTGAAAACCGGGTCACCGTTGAATCGTTCTCCGTTCTCGGAATAAAAAACCTGTTCTTCATTCCTGATCAAAGTGAAAAAACGAGAGATTCTGAATCAAGTTCAGAATGACGGGATGCGACGTCTTCGAAAAACCCGATAACTGTCATCCCGAACTTGTTTCGGGATCTGCACTTTTGAAAACCGTGGTCGGGGGTTGCGGGTCGGGGGTTGGAAAGAGCAAAGGATCAGTTGCAAGATGCAAGTTCCAAGTTGTAAGTAAAAAGACCTAACAAAACGGGTCTCGGGTTTCGAGTCTGGGGTTTCCTGAACAAAACCGGCTCACCAATTCAGGGTTTCACTGTAACTGAGGAAGTTATCTCGATATCGGCTTTCGAAAGTCCCTTACTCTGTCATCCCGAACTTGTTTCGGGATCTTGGTTTGAAGAAACCGTGGTTGGGGGTCGGAGGTCGGAGGTTGGAAAGAGCAAAGGATCAGTTGCAAGATGCAAGTTCCAAGTTGTAAGTAAAAAGACCTAACAAAACGGGTCTCGGGTTTCGAGTCTGGGTTTCGTGAACAAAACCGGCTTACCAATTCAAGGTTTTGCTGCAAATGAGGTAGTTATCCAGACAGCGGTTTTGGGAAGTCCCTCAAATTGTCATCCCAAACTTGTTTCGGGATCTGGGCGTCGTCCTCACTATTGAATTAAGTACGCTGCCCTTTCTTATCGCTTTTCCAACAAATCAAATTTATACTTACGCTTTCTTTGAAGCTTACAGTCCGGGATCACCATTATTGTGCCGACTTTCCTTTCTTCAAGTAGACAAACCAGTAGATTGTACCGACAAAGAAAGCGCCTCCTACGATGTTTCCAAGAGTCACCGGTATTAGATTCTTCGTGAAGAGAGTTCCCCAGTTGAGATTAGAGATCTGTTCAGCACTGACTCCAAGAGAAATCGCGGCCTTGGCAAATTCTTCATTTGCCTTTGCGAGAATTCCTGCGGGAATATAATACATGTTTGCCACGGAATGTTCAAAGCCTGAGGTAATGAAAAGCCATATCGGGAAGAAGATGGCGAGAATCTTGCCGGCTATGTCTTTGGATGCGGATGCCATCCATATGGCTATGCAGACGAGCCAGTTGCACAAAATCCCCATAAAGAATGCGTTTTCGAAACTAAGACCCGTCTTGTAAGCCGCAATCTTGATTGTATATCCACCCAGCAGACCTTCGGAAAAGCCGAGCTGGCCTGAATGGAGAACGAAGTAAGCTATAAGTAAGGAACCCGCAAAGTTTCCTAAGTAAACGAAGAGCCAGTTCCTGAACATAGAAACCCATTTCGACTTCTTTTGCAAACAGGAAATGACAATAAGACTGTTACCCGTGAAAAGCTCTGCTCCGGAAATGACTACCATCATAAGGCCCGTCGCAAATAATGCGCCTGCCAGGGTCTTGGAAAGTCCCACTGAATCGATAGTGTGTATCGCCACGTTGGACCCCTGCGCCGCAAATGCAATGAATGCACCGCCCAGAATACCCAGCACGAATTCCTTCACGATAGTCAAGTTGTTTTTTGCAGAACCTATCTCGACAAAACTCTCAGCATTTTCCGAAGGACTTAGAACAGACCTTTCCATTTCAAAAACCCCCTGTTATCTATACATCTGGACACCATTCATACAAAACTTCCCGAAAAGCCGACAATGATGAGGGACACTTAGATGTTATCACACACTAAGAGTAGCAGCGATAAGAACTAGAGCGGGGATCATATTCAAGAAGGCAGTATCGACGCTTCTTTTCAGAGGAAAGAATCAGTTGCAAGACCGTGGTTGGTGGTCGGAGGTTTGTGGCATCAAGATCAGAAGTGATGCTGCCTCCGGCAGGAAGTGAGGCTCGCTGGCGCGAGGAAGTGATGCCCGGAAGGGCATCCGGGGAAGTGATGTTGGCGCTTACGCACCAGGAGGAAAAAACCAAAAAAAGAGCAAGCAAATTGAAGTAATCTGATCAGACGAACTCATTTTGTCAGTGAAGCGCTCCTGTTCAGGATCTGGGCTTTTGAGAAACCGTGGTTGGGCGTTCGAAAGTTCAAGAGAAACTAGTCGACCGTTGAGCGGTTCTCCGTTCATTGAGAAGAGCCGCTTCCCGCTTGCTAAGAAACGCTGAACGCTGGAAAGAGCGAGATTCTGAATCAAGTTCAGATGACGCGGAGCGCGGAGTATCGATTACAAGGTCTGGGGTCCCGCAAACAGAACCGGCAATCAATTCAGGGGTTCAATGCAACTGAGGAAGTTGTCCGGACAGCGGTTTGTGGAAGCCCCTCACAATGTCATCCCAAACTTGTTTCGAGATTAATTCCAAGAACGAAGAGCCTGGACGCGTAGCGTCGGAACGAGGAACCGCGATTCTCGACGGGGACGGTGGACCGTTGACGGACAACGTGGTCTTCATCAGCGTACAGCGTGTACTCTCAAGCGTGAAGCGGCTTTTCTCGGCGAACCAGTTTCTCTTGCTCTTCCTACTTCTGACCACCGACGTCAAACCTCGGTAAACGATGGCATGAAATTGCTTAATTGGTGTGGCATAGCTTTCAATCATATGAAATAACCTTGTGTAATCATGTAATAAATTATGCAATCGAACAATTTTCAAGTCACTCTCTGTTTGTTTGCAAGCGCTTCTAATTTCTGTATCGTTGAAGAAGAGCAAAGAATTTTGCACGGCAGATGTGTGGGAGGCAATGATGACCGAGAAGAGATCGATCAAAGAGATTATGAAAGCCTATTCAGAAGTCCCCGATAAGGATTTCCGGCAAAAGCTCAAAATTTTGAATGAGCTTTCACAGACAATGTTCAAAGAGGGCAACCCTCTTCTGGCGTCGGAGACTGTTAAAGCGGAGCTTTCAAGAATTGAAGCCCCGGCATGTATCGAGCTGGCAAACATTACGCACAACATGATTAAGTACTCATGCGTTGTGGGCAATTACGATTCATCGATCGAATATGCCTTGAAGGCAGTTGTTCTTTTCAAGGAATTCGGAACGGCCGACGATGTCAACGACGTGATCGGAAACATTGGTGGTGTGTATGTCTACATGGGGCGGTTTGAAGAATCCCTCGAGTACACCGATAAGGCTCTAGAATACGTTCGAATAAAGGGTGATGATCTCGCGGTAGCTAACTTTCTGAACAACAAGGCCGTCGCATTGAAAAGTCTGGAAAGATTTGAAGAAGCCGTGGATTGCTTGATCAAGGCAATAGAAATAAAGCTCTCTCTAGGAAAGAAAGCAGATCTCTGCAACAGCTACTTCAATCTCTCCGAAGTGCTGATCAGCGGGGAAAGGTATGACGAAGTTCCCGCGATCTTCAAGAAAACCGAACCTCTAGTCAAAGAAATCGAAGATCCTGCAGGGTCTGCTGAATTCGATTTTCTTAAGGCTCAGTACTACATGGGAACTGGCAACTATGCAAAGGCTCTGGAAAAAATCGAAAGTTATATAGAGTATCAGAAAGAGTCTGGAAGCATGTCGAAAGTGCCTGGCGCACTAAGAAATAAGATTAAGATTCATGAAGAGCTTGGAGAAGAGGGGCTGGCTCTCGAAACGTACAGGGAACTTGACCTCTTGTCCCAAAGAACTTACAAGGAAACCTGCAGTGCCAGGGCCGCTGAGCTGGCGGCTTCATTCAGATTTCAGCAGAAGATGCACGAAATACAGTTACTGAGCAATCAGAACTTAGAACTTCAGGAAGCAAAGACAACTATCGAAAAGCAATATGAAGAACTTCTCGAAATCGACAGCAAACTCAAGAAGGCAAATGAGCTACTCGAGAAACAGGCCGAGATAGATCCATTGACCGGCCTCCTCAACCAGAAGAAGATGTACCCCATAATAGAAAGAGAGATAAATAGAGCCACAAGATACGGGACTCCTCTATCCATGATCATGATAGATCTTGACAACTTCAAAAACGTCAACGATACTTATGGTCACCTGCAGGGGGACATCCTTCTCAAGAATGTGGCGGGCATAATCAGGTCCTCTCTAAGAAAGGTTGACTTCGTTTTCAGGTATGGTGGCGAGGAATTTCTTGTTCTTTTGCCCTCAAGCGATTTGCAAATGGCAAGTTCTACCGCAGATCGTCTCCGGGATGAGCTGGCCAAGACCACATATCCTAAGGTGACGATGAGCGCTGGTGTCTCCAGCTGGTCAGGCGAAGATGCGACTCATTTCATTCAAAAGACCGACCACCTGTTATACGCAGCGAAAGGCAAAGGAAAGAACAGAGTCGAATTTCAGAAAGGCTCTTGACAGAGTAATCGGCGCAGCTTCAACCGAAAAGAAGACATTGTACTTGGTCCCAAAGGATTACTGAAAAATCAGACTCATTTAACCCTGGACTCTAGTAGATCCATCTTCTCTCAATATTCCGCGTACTTATTAAAAAGAGCAGTGCGGCAAAGCCCAGCAATATAAAAACGCTCGCCAGAGGATCTATGATTCCATTTCTGTTTATAGCGTGTTTAAGAGAATCGGCACCATAGGTCAGTGGAAGGACGAAGGAAAATGGTCTCAAAAACGCCGGCAGATTCTCTATAGGGATGAAGAGACCACAAAGAAACATCATAGGAAAACGGAAGAAGTTAGAAAACGTCTGCGCTTCGAATACTTCGCTAGCCGAAACTGCTATGAAAAGACCAAGAAAGGTCGAAGTCACAGCAATTAGCAGCACACTAACTGAAACCAGGAACCAGTTTATTCCAGATAGGTCGACAATCAAGAGGGCAAAGAGAACCGGAACAAAAGCGTTGATAATTCCGAAAAGTATTGCCCCAGTGGTTTTTGCAAGCATTAGAAGCTTGAGGCTTATGGGAGCTAGAAGCAAGCGTTCAAATGACCTACTTTTTCGTTCGAAAGTTATCGTAACTGCAAGCATCGATGTAGTCCCAAAGAGAACGGAGAGAGCCATAACCCCCGGCAAAATGTCTCTTATTTCTACGTCGCTTCCCGATCGCACAAAGAACATGAGGGTCCATGAGATAGGAAACACAATTCCCCAGCTTATGTTTGGTGGCTTCAAATAGTAGTTCTTCATATCCTTCATAAGGATTGTCCAGTAGGCTACTCCACTCATTTTTTCTTCCCCTCTTTCTCTGTCTTCATCTTCTCAACCTCTATTCCGGTCACTTTAACAAAGACCTCCTCAAGGGACGGTCTGACTATCTTCGCCTCGTACACATCGATCCCACGGGAACCGAAGAAGCTCATAAACGGCATCAGTTTTATTGGCTCCAAAGAGGTTATTCTAAGTGTGTTACCAGGTCGGAGGTTTATAGTCACGTTGCTGAACTCTTCAATCAATTGCTTCTTGAGATCAACGGGATCACTTCCAAGAGTGAATTCAACAATATTTTCTCTCTGAGCTTCTTTCATCAGGTCGGCCACGGTACCTATCTTTACAATTCTTCCCCCGACGATGAAACCAATCCTATCGCACAACCTTTCGGCCTCTTCTATGTAATGCGTGGTCAGAAAGATCGTGGTTCCCCGGTCGTTCAGTTCTCTTACCAAAGACCTTATCTGCCTTGCGCTTTCGACGTCGATGCCTGTAGTGGGTTCATCGAGGAAGAGAATCTCTGGATCGTGAATTAAGCCCGCGGCGATCGTGAGCTTTCTTTTCATCCCCTTCGAAAAAGCCTTGAACGGTCTCTTTCCTGTATCATCAAGGCCAAACTGCTTCAGCAGAGACCTCGCCTTTTCTTCTCTTTCAGACTTTCTGACCCCATAGAGAGCCGAACAGAAGACAAGGTTCTCATAACCGCTAAGATCATCGTAAAGGTTGCTCTCATCAGGAACAATCCCGATCAATCTCTGAACCTTCTTGATCTCTTTGATACCGTCTTTGCCTGCAATATCGATCCTTCCCGATGTCGGTCTTGCCAAACCTGTGAGCATGTTTATCGTCGTAGTCTTTCCGGCTCCGTTAGGTCCAAGGAAACCGAATACCTCTCCCCTTTCAACCGAGAAGTCGATACTATTCACGGCAGTGAAGCCGTTGTAGTTCTTCGAAAGGCCGGAGACTTCAATAATTCCCAAAGCGATTACCCCCCAAACTTGTATATTTCACCAAATCCCTATAGACTTATCCTAGAAACCTAACCGCTTTCCCCACTGGAGTCCAAACTACCGCTAATCGATTCCTGCAGAATTGCAATGCTGTCAGAGAGAAGAGTATCTGAAGATTCTTCACAGAGCTCAGCAAGTTGATTCGACAACTCCTTCAACTTTCCTCTGTCCACAGAATAATGGGTGAAATATCCTTTCTTATGACCCTTGACAAGATGCGCGCTCCGAAGCACCTTAAGATGCTGAGAGACGGCTGGCTCGGAAATACCGAGTCTTCTTGAAAGAGCTCTAACGCAGAACTCCCTCCGAAGAAGCAGCTTAATAATTTCGTACCTTGTATTATCTGCAAGTGCCTTCAATACATTGATTTCGAGATTCACAAAAATGTTTTCTCCAATCCAATTAAGTGAATACTTAACCAAATTCTAGTCCATTTTTTCTACTCTTTCAACTAAGGGTCGCCCACGTTTTCTCATGTCTGCTTATTTCCTCAAGTGCTTTCTTCTAGCGGTCATGTCTATCTACCGACTGGTGTCTCACAAAAAACTCTTTGTTTCTCATTCAATACTGATTATCGTAATCATGATTATTATTAATATCGGTGTTGAATGAAGAAGGTGAATCCGATATGAATGACTGCTCATGCAGAGAAACGAAGTGCGAGTTCCACGGTATATGCGACAGATGCCGGGAAAAACACGAAAGACTCGGGTCGCTTCCTGCCTGTGAAAGGAAGAGAAGGAGGAATCGGAGGAAATGAGAAAACTGATCAACCGCATCCTGTTGGCTGTGGCGCTTTCTCCGCTCGTACCAGCGATTGTCACGCTTTTCCCGTGGGAAGCTTCAAAGCCAAACTGCGTCGGCTACTATTCTGTCTGCTCTTTTGCACCGTATAGCTCCATTATTCTTGCAGGGATTGCATTTGCTACTCTAGGACTTGTTATAGCAACCAAGAGGCTGCTGAAGAGGTTTCTGAGGTTGTCCGATGATCTTCGATGACAAGATTGGAAGCCTATTCGAGAAAATTGCTTCGTTGCACATAAACCTCAGCAGACATGCACGGCTTGCCCTGGAACCTCATGGTATTAGCTACCCACAGTTCGGCGCACTGCTCGTTCTTTCAAGCCGCGGAGAGATGACCCAGAAGCAGCTCTCCTCACATCTCGAAACGGACACAACGAACACCATGGTGATATGTGTCGGACTGGAGAAGAAGCAGCTCATAACGAGAGAACAGTCCTCTGAAGACAAGCGGGCAAACATCGTCTCAATAACAGCAAAGGGAAGAGAGATATTTCAAAAGTCCATGGCAGTGCTTAGAGAGAGCTATGGTCCGACTGCTAATTCAATTTCGGAGAAGGAAAGAGACACGGTGAACTCAGTCCTGAATAAGTTACTTGAATCACTGAACACACTTCGGTAAGATGAGTTCCGGACTCTTTCACTTTCTCGACCGATACTCTTCGGCAAGCTTTTTCATGTATGGATCTATATGGGAGAAGTATTTTTTCAGTCCGGGGCAAAGGTAGTTCAGTCCCGGTTCTCCGTCTGGCGCTTTGACAAATCTGTTTTTCGGGCATTCTCCGTGACAGGCGAAAAGGTATTCGCACTTGTTGCAGTATTCCGGCAGTGTGGCAGCTTTCGAAACCCCGAAGACAGTCTGTGATGTCGAAGTCACCATTTCGAGCAACCTCCGGTCCTTAATGTTTCCGAGCCTGTGCTCGGGATAGACAAAGTGATCGCAGGAGTACAGACTTCCATCGGCCTCCAGCGCAAGTGCCTTTCCGCAAGTTTCAGAGAAGATGCACAACGATGCCTCCATCCCGAGCCACTGGGCAAGGGCACACTCAAAGAGGAAGACAAAGACTTTGCCAATATCCTCCCTGTACCAGATATCGAAAACTCCGTTGAGAAAACTCCCGTAGTCTTCTGGAACGACCGACCAGTCCGCAACGAGCGAACCGTGCTTACCTGGCAGGGCTTCACTAGATCCTGTAATCGGCATACTGTCTTCGGGAATGAATGTAGTGGGCGAACTTCTGAATACCTTCGGTTCTGCGATAGGAATGAACTGCATTCTGGTTGAGCCGGCTGTATCCCTCAAAAAGCGATATACCTCTCCAGGATACTTCGCGTTTATTCTGTTAACCACGGTCAGGGTATTGAAGGGAATTTCGTACTTGTGCAAAAGCCTTATGGCATTGAAGACCTTCTGGAAGGTCGGGCCGCCACTCCTGGTCTTTCTGTAGACGTTATGCAGTCTCTCCGGGCCGTCGATGCTTATTCCAACGAGAAAGTTGTTTTCTTTGAGAAACGAGCACCACTTTTCATCCAGCAGGGTTCCGTTTGTCTGGAGATCGTTGGCAATCTTCTTGCCCGGAGGACAGTAAAGCCTCTCGTAATCGACAACCTTTTTGAAGAAATCGATTCCAAGTAGTGTGGGCTCCCCTCCCTGCCAGGTGAAGACTATCTCCGGAACTGTCTGTGAGTTGATGTATTCATAGATGAACCTCTCCAGAACCTCATCGCTTATAACGTTTCTGCTGTTTATAAGCTCCTGTTTATGCAAATAAAAGCAGTAGGCGCAGTCGAGATTGCATAGGGCTCCCGTGGGTTTGACCATAACGTGAAACGCATTTATACTTTCCCTCGTTCTCCTATCGACTGCGCCCTCTGCCATTTACTGCTCTCCCTCTATGCGAGCTATTTCCTTATTCGTTCTAGTGACCCGTAATGATTTCAACTACAGGTGGATATTCAAGGAATGTGTCAATATGTTTCTTCATGGCTTCCAAGAAGAGATCTGTGAAAACCAGTTTTCTTATGGAGACGTTGTGTTCTTCCTTCGGATCCAGATAGAGATTGTACAGGTGATAATACGGGAAGGCCATTATGTAACCGGTAAAGCCTCCGGGATTAACGATTCCCTCTCCCGAATCCGATTCGGCAAACTGTACGTATTTGTACTCGGCTACCCTTACGGCAGAGAAGTAGCTCATAAGCCAGTAGTAGATGTACTTCCTGTTTGAGAGTCCCTCCTCGGCCAGGAGGAATGAAGTCTGGTCTACTCCGTCGATAAACCTATCGGAAGGTATAGAATCGGCTGCGCCTGCAAGTGTAAGGCATGTATTGAAGATATCGGCAATGTCGAAGAGGCCGTCTGAAGCCCGTCCAGGTTCTATCATTCCCTTCCAGTAGAAGATTGCGGGTACTCTGACGCCGCCTTCCCAGGTTGAACCTTTTGCACCTCTGAACGGCGAATAAGCGCTGTCCGGCCAGGATTCCATCTCTGGGCCGTTGTCGGACGCGATGAAAATCAGCGTGTTCTCGAGTTGTCCAGTTCTCTCGAGCGCTGCGACCAGCTCACCCAGTATGTCGTCAAGTTCGACTATTGTGTCTTTGTAAACCTGCTTGGCCGGAGACGACCCCTCATACTCGTCTCTGGGATAGTTGTCAAAGTGAGCTCCCCTCGTGCAGTGGTAAAGGAAGAACGGCTGGTCGCTATCGGCCATCTTTTCAATAAATTCAATCGAGTAGTCTTTCCAGTACTCGTCTAGATGTGAAGATACCTCGATATCTATCTCTTTAACCTGTTCGATTGTGCCGCCCTTTTCTGCGTGAACCCAGTACTTCTCGAAAGCCCACTCACGTATCATCTCGGTTCTCTCCTCGCTGTTGGCAATTTCGGGGTAGAAGTATGGATCCCGCCACTCTGTGTACAGGTCCGACACACTGAGGAAACCTGAGAAGTCATCAAATCCAACGTTTTGAGGCTGAGAACCGGGGTTCTCTCCCATGTGCCATTTTCCAACAGCTTGAGTAACGTAGCCGGCATCGCTCAACAACTGGGCAAGTGTAACTGCATTTGTTAGTCCTCCGGGCTCGTTGTACAGCGTTGGCCTTAGTATGCCGTGCCTGGCCGGGAGCTGTCCCGTAAGAAGAGTCGCCCTAGTTGGTGAAGAAGAAGGTTGCGAATAAGCAGAAGTAAGCATGAGTCCGTCTCTTGCAAGTGCATCCATGTTTGGAGTCGGCGCTCCTACAGCGACACCTCCACCGTAAACACCGAGGTCTCCCCAACCGACGTCATCCATTAGATACACAAGTATGTTCGGCCGCCTCCCAGTTCTGCTCTCAAACTCGGCCAGCTTTGCCATTGCTTCTTCTCTCTGCTCCGGATGAGGTATTACCTCCTCCAGATTCGGGGCTGGTTTCACGGTTTCGAGCGGCATAGTATCTTCATAGTTAGCCGCAAGCGCTGATGTGAGAGCGAGAGCGCTTCCGGTGGCTCCAATAAGCACTTTTCTAAGTAGCCTGGGACTTTGAACTTCCATACAACCATCTCCTCTTGGATTCACTTTCTAATAACCTTTCTGGAAGTGAAAAACCACGAAACAATTCTTGAAACCAGCATTCCGAGATCGCTCTCGGATAACCCTATTGGCATAGAAGAAAACGATCGAAGATAGTTAATATAGTCACACAATAAATGCCTTCAAGATACTATCACAAAGACCTTCGAAATCAGAGCAAATGCCAGATGTCTACTCGAAGAAACCTTCGCCCTTCGAATAATGAACAATCGCAAGCAATGTCATTCCTATTGAATTATCCTGGCAGGTTCCAGACACCTGAAATAACTCTCCAATGAAGGGATCTTCGAAAATTAACATCTTTTGACATCAAGTTCAGCAAAGCAAAAATGGAAAGACAAAGTGATGAATTCGTTTGATTCACAGAAAGCGAACTTGCTTCTCTCGAAGAGTGCCGTTCATTTATGAACCTTGGATTCAGAATTCACCGAACAAAAGAAAACTCCCAGACTAAAGTCTGAGAGTTATAGCTTCAGGAATAATACTAGCTATTTTGTATTAGGGCGGCCGTACCTAAGCCATAAGTACAAGGCTACTTATACAGGAAGCCGTCGCTGATGAGATCGCCAAAATTATCGTATATCTTTATCCGCAGTGTGCCATAGTTTATAAGTTCGGCCTGAATGGTTCTCTCGATCCAATAGGAGTCGTACCAGCCGTACTCTCCGACAAAACTCCGGTTGGCTCTTCTACTTACTATGTCCACGTTGTACGGGTCATTATCGAAAGATATCCATCCGGTATTGTTGGAGTTCACTACGAGAACAACATTGTGGTTCCCATAATAATCATTCAGAACACCACTCCACGTTCCGTCTAGCATGTCGTCAAATGAAAAACATCCGCCAAGCAGCAATACCATAATCACGGCTAGAGACACCAGGTATTGCTTCTTCATGGAGGTCGAACGGCGTTACGATAGAAGTTTTGCAGTTTGAACCCTTCAGATAAAGAGCTCTCCGTCCGAACCGCCACAAAGTCATAATGTCTACAATCATATGAAGATCAGGAGAACTCGAATATGTAATAATTGAATCGAATTTCCTGTGAGGAGGCAAGATATGGAGACAATCGTGTTCAAGTTTTCATTACCCACATCTGCGATCATGCTGAATATTGGAATCGTTATTTTCGTTGGGGCGATATTCATTTTCTCTCTATTCAAAACAAAGGGCTGGCAGAAGACTATTTCACTAATAATCACAGGCAGTCTGTTCGTCTTCTTCATATTTCTCTTCCTGATATTTCCATTCACAAACGCCGTCAAATTTGACGGCGAAAACGTTGTTCTGAATGCACTTCCCTTCGGAAGGAAAACGATAGCGATAGATTCGGCTGAAATCGTTGGAATTATCGACTGGACTGAAGAGAGGAACTTCGAGCCGACGGTAAGAACCAACGGAGCATCTACAGGTCTATACAAAGTGGGCTGGTTCCGACTCAGAAATGGCTCCAAGGCCTTCATCATGACTGCAAGATCGAAAGCCTTCGTCATGAAATCCGAGGATATTTACTACTTGATCTCTCCGGATGAGCTTCAGGAATTTGCCGATGTAATTTATTCAAATTAGGAATGCTTTATTGTAAGAAACCTGTTAGGGGGTAGCGGGTTGGTGGCATCAAGATCAGAAGTGATGCTGCCTCCGGCAGGAAGTGAGGCTCGCTGGCGCGAGGAAGTGGTGCCCGGAAGGACATCCGGGGAAGTGATGCTGGCGCTTACGTGCCAGGAGGCAAAAACCAAAAAAAAGAGCAAGCAAATTAAAGTAACTGATCAGACAGACTTATTTCGTCACTGAAGTGCTCCTGTTCAGGATCTGGGCTTCGAAAGAAACCGAAGTTAGAGGTCAGTGGTTGGAAGGGAAGACGAAAAACCAGTTGCAAGTTGTGAGTTGTAAGTTGCAGGTAAAAAAGCCCAGCAAAACGGGTCTCGGGTCTCGGAAGATCAAAACAAACCGGTTCTCCGTTTGATGGTTCTTTGTTCGCCGGGGAGAGTTGTGAAGCAATAGCATCGAGATTCCGACCAGGAGCTTTGTCGGAATGACGGAATTGGGCGTTTTCGGAGTAACCATACGCTGTCATCCCGGACTTGATCCGGGATCTGTTCCAAGAACGAACAACCTGGACGCGCAGCGTCGGAACGAAGAACCAGTCTTTCCGAAGGACGGGTTCATGGTTTGGGACAAAGGACCAAGGACGTTTTTTCACAGCGCTCAGCAACTTCTTACTCTTAAGCGTACAGCGTTCTTAGGATAGAGATGCGGAAACAAGTTCAGATGCGGAAACAAGTTCAGCATGACGCCGAGTACGGGGTTTCGATTACAGGGTCGGGGTCTCGTTAACAGAAACGACAATCAATCCACGGGCTCACTGCAACTAAAAAGATTATCCTGCAACGGATTCAAGAAGCCCCTCACAATGTCATCCCGAACTTGTTTCGGGATCTGGTTTTGAACCGCTCGGGGCTGCAGGTAGGTGGTTGCAGGTTCGAAAAGAGCTACAGAACACAAGATGCTGAAAATTGTTCATGATGTTGGTATGTGATGTTTGATCTCGATCTTCATACGTCTACCCTCATACCTCTGAACTCTTCAGTTTTTTTTGAGCTTATCGAAGGACAGGCTCTTCTCGGAAGACCGTTGACGGACAACGCGCTTTTCATCAGTGTACACCGGTTCTTAGGATAGAGATGCTGAAACAAGTTCAGCATGACGCCGAGTACGGGGTTTCGATTACAGGGTCGGGGTCTCGTTAACAGAAACGGCAATCAATCCACGGGCTCACTGCAACTAAAAAGATTATCCGGCAACGCATTCAAGAAGACCCTCATAATGTCATCCCGAACTTGTTTCGGGATCTGGGTCTTAACCGCTCGGCGGGGACGATGGACCGTTGACGGACAACGTTGTCTTCGTAGCGTTCAGCGGGTTCTCCCCTTTTAAGCGTAAATCAGATCTTTAGGCGTTCAGCGGTTCTTCTCCCGTGAGGTGGCACTGGCGAAGGCGAAGCCTTCACTTGCGGCGATGATTCTCGCCTTTTGGCCGGCCAGCGCAGCAGACTGGCTCCCTTTTCCCTCCTGCGAAGCAGCCTCACTTCCCCGGATGATCCTCCGGGCATCACTTCCGCCGGGATCTTTCGGCGCATCACTTCCGGGGATGCTCTTCCCAGCATCACTTCTCAATGGAGTCGGCATTGCGCCCGCCGATGTTTTTCAGCGCTTTTCTATACATTTACATTCCATATATAATAGAAACGCCGGATCTACAAGGACCGGTCATGGCCATTCGGAGGTGATACGATTGCTCAGGATTCTGCTAGTTGAAGACGACGAAAACCTTGCGAACGGCATAAGCTATGCGCTCACGCAGGAGGGGTGGGCAACGACCTTAGCCGGGAGTGTGTCGTATGCTCTCGAAATGCTAGAGAGCGGAGACTTTGATCTGGCGCTCCTAGATGTAATGCTCCCCGACGGAAACGGATTTGAACTCTGCAAGAAGATACGCGAAAGATCAGAGATGCCAATAATCTTCCTTACTGCAAGGGACGAGGAAGTGAATATCGTAATGGGTCTCGAGAGCGGGGCGGACGATTACGTAACGAAACCATTCAGACTAAGGGAGCTCATATCGCGAATCAAAGCCAATGCACGGAGAATCCAGAAGCGTTCCGTTGAGGAAGGCGGTTCGCTAAAGTCAGGCCCCTTAGAATTGAACACCTCTAAGCTGAGGGCTTACAGATCCGGGAAAGAGATCATACTCACTCCAACGGAGTTCAAAATACTCAGAACTCTTATGGAGAACGAAGGTATTGTCCTCGGAAGGGATCGGCTCCTTCAGAAGGTATGGGATGTAGACGGTGAATTCATTGATGACAACACCCTCTCTGTTCATATCCGAAAGCTCAGAGAGAAGGTGGAGGAAGATCCCTCAAAGCCGAAGCTTATTGAAACGTTGAGAGGCCTGGGTTACAGGTGGAATGGGGAGAAATAGATGTTAAGATTCCTCTTCAGAGAAAAAGCCAATAGACTGGCCTCAGTTGCCGGCATTGTGATCTCTCTCGCGGTCGTCATTATCGCCGTGCTGCTCATATGGTCTGCATTGCAGGAACAGAGAAGTCGTCAGTATGAAAGGGAGATCTCGTTAATTGGAAGGCTGGTTTCGCTGGGTGGTCTTTCGGATGAAACCCTTCAGAGGCTGCTTTCTGAGAGTTGGCCGGAAGACTTCGAAGCTGCGCTGAATCTTCTCAAGCCCTATGGATACACAGAAGCGCCTCCCGAAAGCTATGGATCTACTTACAAGAATTTCCGCTCCAGGATAGTTACGATAATTTCGCTTTCTTCTATAACTCTTGTTCTTCTTTGGGTTTCACTGCTCTCCCTCATAGCGAAAAAACAGTCCGACTTTCTGAAAGAAACATCGCTGAGATTGGACGCCCTGATGAGCGGGAGATACGATGGTAAATCGATTTTCGATGGCGAGGGGGACACGGCCATTCTCTCGGCACAACTGAATGCGCTCAGCAGAAGACTGGAGAAGACCATGGAAAGCGTTGATTCCGAGCGCGACAAGATGAGGGCCTTCATCTCTTTCATATCGCATGAACTCAAGACGCCACTTGCCTCCCTAAAAACGATGAATGAATTAATGCTAGACGGCAAAAATATGGAAAGAGAACAGATTGAAGAGTTTCTGGGTAGAAGCGGCGAAGATATCGAGAGAATGGAATGGCTCATCGGTGACGTTCTCAACATAGCAAGGATAGAATCGGGCGCTATCAGATTTAATTTCAGAAAGGCAGATCTCGCAGAACTGGCGAGAGATGTAATGAGAAACTACATCGAGATAGCTCGCGGAAAGAAGGTCGAGATTTGGCTTAATACCGAATCGTCGGCTATGGTCTTCTGTGATGAGAAGTGGATTTCGCAGGCTATTGGCAACCTCCTTAAAAACGCCATCGATTACTCTCCTGAAGGCGGCTCGGTATCTGTGTCAATTTCAGGGAGCGAAGCCTACGCCTATTTAAGCGTCTCAGACGAAGGACCCGGGGTCTCGCAAGAAGATTCATCGAAGATCTTTCAGAGTTTCTACCGGGGCAGTTCTGCCGGCAGATCGAAAAAGGGTTCAGGGCTCGGGCTATCGCTGGCTAAAGCGATTATTGAGAGACACCAAGGCGACATAAAGCTGAAGTCATCTACGGAAAGAGGATCGACTTTCACAATAGAGCTCCCCGTAAGACGGGAAGAATGAGGGCTTAACCTTGCGATTTCTTAAGCTTATCCTTCATCTACGAATAAGAAAGACTCCTTATACTCTGAACAGAAATCAATAAGGAGGCGGATTATGGAAGTACTCAAAACTACTGGACTGAGAAAAGTATATGGATCTGGCGCGAACGCAGTCACTGCGCTCAAAGGGGCGGAGCTTTCCGTCGAGGAGGGCGAGTTCATCGCGATAGTCGGGCCTAGTGGCTCGGGAAAGAGTACGCTCCTTCATCTGCTTGCGGGGCTTGATCGGCCTACCGCGGGAAGCGTCCACATAGACGGCAAGAATCTCTACACCATGACGGATACGCAGCTTTCGATCTTCAGAAGAAGAAGAATCGGGTTTGTCTTTCAGTTTTTCAACCTGATTCCCGTCCTGACTGCCAGGGAAAACATTGAACTCCCGCTGATCCTGGACGAAAGAAAGGTCGACGAGCCCTATCTGAACGAACTCATAAGGCTTATGAAACTTGAAGACAGAATCGATCACCTCCCGTCTGCCCTTTCAGGCGGCCAGCAACAGAGGGTGGCCATAGCCAGGGCTCTCATAACGAAACCCGCTATCGTCTTCGCCGACGAACCGACAGGAAATCTCGACAGCAAGACGAGCCAGGAAGTCATGGACCTGCTTAAAATAAGCGCGAGGAAATTCCACCAGACTCTCGTAATAGTGACTCATGAAGAGGATATTGCAGAAAGAGCCGACAGAATAATCACCCTGGAGGACGGCGAGATCGTTTCGGACTACTCGAATACAGACGTGGGCAACGTCTTTTCTTCGGCCCTGGGAGGTCAGAAGGTATGAAACGTTATACAGAACTAAGCAGAAAGTACCTTTCGAGACGACTTAGGAGAACGTTGTACACACTCCTGGGAGTGGCCCTTGCCGTAGCCTTCATAACCGCAATCATGATCACTTTCGAAAGCATCGAAGCTTCGGAGCTCCAGAGCATGGAGAACTCTGTGGGGAGGTACCATGGAAAAGTAGTAGAGACAAGTGAATCCGAGCTCATGGACTTGAAGATACATGTTTTGATTGAAGAGCTGGGTATTCAGAAAATAGCCGGGACAATTGAATTCCCCGAAGAAAGGGCTTCTCTGTTTATTGAAGAGGCAAATGAGTTGACGCTCAACCTGAGAGGAAAGAGCATAGAAGAAGGCCGTCTCCCGGAAAAACCTGGAGAGATAGCGGTAGACTCATTTTCTGCGCAGCTTCTGGGAATCACTCCGGAAACCGGCCAAATGGTTTCACTTGATATTGGAGGCAAGAAACGTACCTATGAAGTAGTAGGGATAGTATCAAAGGCTAGACAGGAGAGTGCAATGTCAAAGGCCTTTGTGGAAATTTCACCTGACGAGTTTTCAGAGATTTCTGAAGAGTCGAGAGTGGTGAAGAACGCCTATTTCACCGTTGAAGCACCAAACAACGGAATAAGAGCTGCAGCGATTAAGGTTGCCTCGGATCTCAAAATAAGAGATAAGACAACTTACAACGGTTCGTTGATCTACTTTCTCGAGAACCTATCTCCCGTCAACTGGCCGGCCGTCGTTCTGGGACTGCTCGTCGCAGTCGCTTCAATGGTCTCTATCTATAACACCGTACAGATATCCGTTCTCGAGAGAATACGTGAATTCGGGCTTCTCAGGGCGGCCGGTGCCACTCCCGCACAGATAAGGAAGGTCGTCTTCCGAGAATCGATCCTCGTAAGTCTTGTTGGTATTCCCTTAGGACTGGCGACAGGCGTTTTGCTCTCCTTCGCCATAGCGCTCTATGCGGGATCTCAGCTTACGGGGCTAGGCGGCTTCGCAACCATGATTTCACCCCTATCACTCTTACTTGGAGCCATTCTCGGATTCCTGTCGGTAGTCGTATCTTCTCTTATTCCCGCACTGAGGGCGGGTAAAGTCTCACCCGTAGAGGCGATGAGACAGTACGGGGTCGAACCCTCTGACTTCGAAGTCAAAGGGATCGTTAAAGGGCAAAGTTCGTCTGGAGAGAAGATCCCGCTGAAACTGGCGAAAAGAAACATGAGGAGAAACCTACGCACAACGACTATTTCTGTTATTTCAATGACGATGGCGGCAACACTTTTCATAGCCTTCTCGTACTTTGCCGGAAACTTCGATACTGAGAAAATTGCGCGGGGCGTTGTGAAGTCGGATTTCTCAATAAGAGTGGCAAGCATGTACGATGACGGACCCGATGAGCAAACGATCGAAGAGATACTCTCATTCGAAGATGTACAGACAGTTGCGGCTGCGAAGTTCATTACGGGAAGACTGCTAACCGAATGGGAAGACCGGGACCTTGATAACAAGTCATTCGCAACCTTCTCCACCCCTGAGGCTGGAATGCGCGCGACAATAGTTGATAATAGCGGAATGTTCATGGCTCTCCTCGCTTACAACGATCTCGGTATCGAGCTGATGAAGACGAAAGTCATTTCGGGATCGATAGATTTGACGAGAGCAACTTCCGAACCGGTAATCATTATCGACATAGAAAACAGCAACAAGCACGGAATCGAGGCAGGAGACAGAGTTTTGCTCAAGACGTACTATCTGAACGAGTCTATGGTACAAGTTCCCGTCGCCTCGGAGTTCGTCGTTGCCGCTGTGGTGCAGGAGCTGCCATCAGTCGTCGGCTACACGGTCGAGGGCGGAATACTTGTTGCGGCATGCAGCGAGAAGATAATTGAGGTTTTCAGGCCTGAGAACGGCAATGTCCATCTCACCATGATGGACTACATGGACCACTACTCGTATGTAGATATATACCTTCGAAGGGGAAGCGACGCTGAAGCTCTCGAATCAACAATCGAAGAGATCGCCGACAGATACAGGAACTCTACCTTCATCTCATACAGTGAATACAAGAAAGAGGCTGAAGACGCGATCAGCACACTTTCAACCCTAGTGTACGGGCTTATTGCAATAGTTGGCTTCATAGGCATCTGCGGTATAACAAACACCATGAACACTACTATCATCCTGCGTCGCAGAGAGTTTGGAATACTCAGAGCGGTGGGCATGACCGGAAAACAACTCAAGGCCATGCTTACTTACGAAGGCCTGATCTTCGGATTCATAAGTGCCATATCGTCTGTCGTTCTAGGCCTGATTCTCTCTTACACGGTCTATTCGCTCTTGAGATCCGAGATGAGTCATCTCAACTGGTCGATACCATGGATGGGAATTGTTCTAGCGGTTGCCGGCGCGATAGGGGCAGGAATACTGACCACGCTCGCTTCGTCGAGAAAGGTGACGTCTCTAAGTATAACCGAATCGATCAGAACTATAGAGTGATGTAGAAATGAGTCTTTCAGTTTGACTAAAGTCGGACTTTGATAGGTTTTATCGCCGGCCTTATTCTTCTTAAAACAAATTAATGTTGGGAGGCCTAAATGGAAATTCAGGTTGCTACTATATCTGTAAGCTCTCTTGAGAGAGCGAGAGTCTTCTACGAAGTGATCCTCGGGTTCGAACCGGATATTTTTTACGAACAGACCAACTGGCAGTCCTATAAACTCGATGGAACGGCCGGCTTTGGGATAATCGAAACTCCGGGATTGAAAAGAAACAGGAATTCAGACATCTTGAACTTCCGAATAACCGGTGTCAGGGAACTGTGGAATAGAATCAAAGACTCTGTGGAGATCGATACTCCTCTCGAAACGACTCCCTATGGAATCCTTAAATTCGTCATCAGAGATCCGGACGGTTTTAGAATCGGTTTTGTTGAAAAGATAGAAGCCTGAGGATTTGCACCTCAGGCTTTTTCTAAGTGCACTCAAATTAAGTAAACTAAAAAGCTATGTCTCGAAAAGAAAGCTTCAATCTCTTAAGGCTTGTGGAAAGACGCAAAAAGAGCCAAATCAAACTGCAAATTGCTTAGAGTCAAAGTCTGAGAATCACTGAAAGGGGTCCCACATGGATCATAGTACCAGCCACTAAACTCATATCCAGAATTTGGAACGGCGCTAATAATGGTGCTCGACCCCTTTGGAAATTCGCCTCCACCGCTTACTTCACCACCCCCAGGTGGCTCGGCTCTCAAGTTCACAGTAATTGTGTCGGACACATCCAGGTCGAAATTGCCGACTATGGTGAATTCAGTGCAGCCGATACAAGTCGATCTAGCAAGGAAGAAGGTGGAATTCCCTTCCCACAATGGATTATCGCTGAACTCAGCTCCCTCGAAAGTCCAGTTCCTGAATACGTAATTGTCATTAGGAATTGCACCCAGCGTCATTGGATCGCCGTATATGAATACACCACTTTCCATGACTTCCCCGCCTTCAGGGGGATCTGCAACTGCGTTGAAATGATACTCTATCGGCGGGAACCAGGCTTCTATCGGAAGG
Organism: Mesotoga sp. H07.pep.5.3; assembly: GCF_002752615.1. Lineage (NCBI taxonomy): Bacteria > Thermotogati > Thermotogota > Thermotogae > Kosmotogales > Kosmotogaceae > Mesotoga > Mesotoga sp. H07.pep.5.3. The sequence continues at coordinate 217,457 of NZ_AYTV01000021.1, read as the reverse complement.
GTATCGGTCACACCCTGTGTCGGCAGCCACTCCGATGTGTTGAATGTGTATGGAAGATCCTCACTCAACATTTCCCCTTCAGTGTACCAGCCATTCCTCAATCGACGGAATCGTTAATGGCGGACCCAAGTTCTCGAGCCTTCTTGCCCACACTTTGTCCGGCTTCTTGGTTCGCTGTGATAAGAAGCTCGCTCCCTTTTCTGGTGAATACGAAGGCTCCGATTATGGCTGTGAGAGGCGCGGTAAGAACCAGTCCGAAACTCCCGACTACAGTTATGAGTACTTCTGACGAAAAATAGTTGAGGTTCAGCATCGCTGATGTATTCACGCCCTGAGCCATGAAGGCCATGAGAAGAGTCAGATAGCCACCTGAGTAAGCAAAAAGAAGAGTGGTCGTCATTGTGCCCACCACGGCCCTACCCACACGAAATCCGGAAAACATCAGTTCTCTTGTGGTAATGTCGGGGTTTTTGAATACCACTTCTTGCATAGATGCAGAAAGATCCATACCGATATCCATTACTGCCCCTGAACTCCCGATAAAAATGCTGGCTAGAAAGAGCTGGTTCAGATCAAGGTGTGCAAACCCTGAATAGAGAAGTGTTTCAGCAAACGGCATCACCGAACCGTTTATGTAAAATGGGTCTGAAAAGCTTAAAGAAAGAATCAGGGTTACCAAGACTCCCGATATCGATCCAAGGAAGGCAACAAATCCCTTACGGGTGAATCCTCCAACAAGAAAGATGATTGCCAAAGTGAGTGCTGAAACAATTGCGAAAGCTATCAGTACAGGATTGAGGCCTTGTAAATAGAGCGGAATCATCACTTTCCACAGAACCAGAAGCGTCGTGGTGAACGAGAGTAGTGTTTTGAGTCCGGTGAACCCCGCGAAGAGTATAAGCATTACTCCGAATACCGTGAAAAGAAGCATCTCAGTACCAAGACGGTAGAAATCTACGACCTTAACGTAGATTGATCCGTCACCGATGGTTGAGTATTCGACATAGACGGTATCGCCTTCACTGAGTACTTTATCAAGTTCCATTTTACCTATAAGGTTGTTGTCTGTTTCAAAAACCTGACCTTTCAGTTCGCCGCGTTTGATCTCAACGGTCAAATACTGACTCCCCTGTTTTATCAGTCCATACTGCTTGAGTTCGGTATTGTCTACTTCAACAATCTTTCCAACTGTGTAGCTGTAATTTGAACTCTTATCATACCTGTTTGGCATGATGATGAGCACAATGTTCACAGCCACCAAGATCAATACAAAGAGCAGCTCGTACCGTTTTTTGGATCCACTTATGCTCACTTTTCTCATCTCCAATCAGAACAAGAGACCAGTGCGTTTTTCTGCGCACTGGCCACCACATTTATCGATACTATTAATCAAGGAGTTTAAAGAGATTCTTGCCGATATCGGTATTGTCGTAGAAACCTGCGAACATTTCTTGGCCAACACCCATGGCGAATGTTGCAACTGGAACACCGGTATGCGAGTAAGATGTCCAACCGAGTCCGGCTTTTTCGTTCAGAATATGAGTGAGTGTTACGCTAACTGGATTGTAACCACCGTAGAGGATGTATGTTCTGCTATCCTTTGGTACGCTACCATTCACGTAGTAACCGAAGGCTTCCCGAAGTCTTTCAATCTCTGTATCGTTTAGAGGGATGCCCTGAGGTTTGCCAGTGGTCACAAGACCAAAGTTGTCCTCAACAAGAACGAGAAGATCTTCGAACGTGTTGAGTTTGCCCAGAGCCTTTTCAGAAGAGAGGAGAGCATCGAAGGCCTCGTAGGACATCTTCTGATTTCCGATTGTTGGAACGTTGGCAACGTACTTTGTTCCAGCGAAACCAAGTGTGAGTCCTCCCGTTTCGTGATCACCGGTAACAACAATAAGGGTATCTTCCGGATGTTCATTGTAGAACTTTATTGCTTCCGCTATTGCCTTATCGAAAGCTATCGTATCTCCAACTGATGCTGCTGCGTCGTTTGCGTGGCACGCCCAGTCTATCTTGCCTGACTCGACCATTATGAAGAAGCCATTGTCATTTGAGAGAAGCTGTATTGCTTTTGCAGTAATATCTGCCAGAGAGAATTCGTTCTCTCTATCGATTTCGTAAGCCATCGCTCCGCTGCCAGGAATTACTTCGTTTGTGATAATGACCTTTCCTTCAACTGATTCAAGTGATTCGAACTCTTCCTGAGTTCTTACAACCGTGAATCCATTTTCTACAGCTATCTCAAAGAGATTTCTGTCTTTACCTTTGTTGTCAGGCCTGTTGAAACTTCCGCCACCGAAGAGGTCGTAATTACTTGTTACTGCCTGAAGCCCAATTGAGTAGTAATTGTTTCTTGATTTCTCATGAGCGTAAAAAACTGCCGGCGTGGCATGGTCGATGGAGACGCTTGAAATGATCCCGACTTTCATGCCCCTGCTTTTGGCAAATTCTGCAACCGTTTGGTAGGATTCAGTAAGTGTTGGATCCATGCTAATAACGCCATCATTTGTCTTCCTTCCTGTTGCTATCGCAGTACCGGCCGAGGCTGAGTCGGTTATGAAGGAGTTTGAGGAGTAGGTTGTCGTCATACCCTGGACTGGAAACCTAAGCATGTTTAGCTTAGGAGTTACCGCATCCTCAAATGATGAACTTAGAAACAGTTGTGCTGCGTTGATCTGCGGAAGAGCCATGCCATCGCCAATAAACAGGAAAACATACTTTGGACCCGCAAGAGCCGTTAAAGCAAAGAGAACCACAAGCGAGAAAAGTAGCAGTGCTTTCTTCATAATACTTACCTCCTGAAAGAATTTGACCCGATTTACTATCCATAGAGAATTTTAGAGTGCAGTTTTTTCCACAGTAGATTCTGAATATTCGAGATGCCTAATCACTTAATGGAAAGCAAAAGTAACTCATGTATGCGAAACAAGTGGCTTCTAGAACTACTGCGAGACATTTGAAAAGAGCGTCTTGACAAGGCACCGAAGAAAGGCTTTCAGGTAATCTCCGCTTGATAGTCTTCTCGACAAATCACTGGGTAAATCAATAACTGATGTTCAAGATGTCACCTGGAGCTTGTCTCACAGTCATCAGGCAAACCAAATCTAGATCCCATTTGTTCGCAAAGAAATTTCCCTACATGAAGGTGGGCGGAGTTACATACGAAGAAAACGGCGTGAGAATTACGCATTTTCCCACCGTTCAAGACAGGCATGAAAGACGCCAGATTCGGTTTTTCTCTCTAGGTAAAGCCTCTTGGATTAAGCACCTTCCTCGACACCGTGTTCGGCAATGGAGTATCATTGCATCAAGGACGCTCTCTATTCAAGGGTCTCAATTTGTGAATGAAGGTTATTAGAAAGAGAGACGGCGGGAGGAATAATGCTCTTAACAGACCATGTAGATATTCCTACAGAATTAATAAGGGCGCAGGAGGAAGAAAGGCTGGTAGTCTTCGCGGGTGCCGGCGTTTCAATGGCCTCTCCTTCAAACATACCCGGTTTTGTCGACCTCGCAAAAGCCGTCGCGAAAAGCTACGGCCAAAAATACTACGTCAAACAGCAGCGAGTCCAACCTCCGGACGTCTTTCTCGGCAGTCTAAACTCCAAGAATGGCGGACAGGGCGTCCACGAAATCGTAAAACAGATTATGAGTAGAGAAACCTCTAGACCGTCGCAGCTTCACAACCTTATTCCTCTTCTATTCAAGAGCGCCCGGGACCTCAAAATCGTAACGACAAATTACGACGCGCACTTTCTAACCGTTTTGAAGAATTACGGAGAGAGATACGACAGCTTCGATATCTTCAGAGCGCCCGCTCTACCGAGGGGCGATGACTTCAGGGGAATAGTATATCTTCACGGAAACGTGGAACAGGATTCTAGATGGCTTGTCGTTACGAACAGGGACTTCGGAAGAGCTTACCTAACCGAAGGTTGGGCGAGGGACTTTCTTAGGGATCTGTACCTATCGGATTACACTATTCTTTTCATAGGGTACAGCCACAGAGATACCATAGTCGATTACCTGGCAAGAGGACTGGACATAAGGTAATCGAATAGATACGCACTTGTCAGCGCGAGCGATGCCGAGAGGTGGAAAGAGATCAACGTGATTCCCGTCTCCTATCCCCTAAAACCCGAAAAGAAGAAAGTTCATTACGAACTTCAGAAGGCTCTTGAAAACTGGACTTCCCTGGCCAGTTCAGATCTTGAAACCCATACCGACAGAATTAAAAGCATTGCCGGCAAGAAACCCGGAATAGATCAAAAGGTCGACAGTTACCTAACATACTGTCTCAACCGTGAAGACCTCACAGAGGTCTTTTGTCGTTTCGCTGAGGGCTTCGCATGGGTGGAATGGCTCGATTCGAAAGCGATGCTGGATAATCTCTTCCGCGAGGAAGAGCCGCTCACAGAGATCGAAAAGTCTCTAACCCGCTGGTTCGTAAAAACTGCTTTCTTAAGCAGCAGCCAGGAACACCTGACTTTCTTGGCCTCCAGAAGATCATCCTTGAACCCATATCTGGTCTCTTCGATCGTGGAACAAATGGCAGACAGTGATCTGGAGATTCCAGATACCTGTCAGGCAGAATGGTTGAATCTGATCCTCAACAACTGGCACAAAGGAGAAACCCCAGGTCTCGCAATGCTGAAAGCCCTGAAGAATGTCGATGTCACCACAAACCCATGGATAATCACGAAGGCTATACAGAGCTTCTTCTCTCTTTCTCAGACTGGAAAACCGGCGAAGCTTTCCCTCTTTCACAGGCAATACGATCTTGAGCCTCTCGTCAAAGCCGATTGCCTGAAGAGATTCTGGTCCGAGATCATTGAACCAAACCTTGATATACTACATGAAGACATCCTTTCGATTCTTACCTCGCAGCTAATGAAGGCCGTCACAGACATGTCGGTAATCAACGGCTCGGTAAGAGAGTACGACAGCATTTGCAGCGCGAGAAAGACCATCGAAGAGAGCGAGCCGGAATCGAACCCGGAATGGCTTCATATCTATATAGATTTCGTACGTGATACGATCCTTCACTTGATAAAAACCGACAACAAAGACAGGAACTTCTATTACGAATGGTGGAGACGATCCAGGGCCCCTATCCTGTGGCGTATACTGCTTTATGCTGTATCCGAAGACCCTTCGTGCTCTGACGATGACCGCGTAAGGATCGTCCTGGATAATGGGTGGCTGATAAATCCCGTTCTGAAAGCAGAAACTGCGAAGATCATCTCTAACTCTCTTCGAACAACCTCCACATCTGTTCTTATGGAAGTCGTTGAAACAATCGAAAGAGAACTAGACAGACTGAGCAGAGTACCTGATCTTGGTGACGGTCAGAGATCTAATCCCGCTACTGGAGAAATCCTCTCGGCAATCGAAAAGTCAGGAGTCGACTCCCCCGAAATCAAAAAACTAGTCAAACCGCTTAAAGAAAAAGAACGGTCATAGCGCCTCAAAGCCTCAGAATAGAATTTGATTCGCAGGCACAATGTAATGCCGGAGTTCTTCGTTGAAGAGAAAGACAGCCGTGGCGACCAGTATGATGTGCCAAATTCAGAGCTTCATGAAGCGCCAAAGATACTGAAAGATCTTGAAATAAGAAAGTGAAACTTCAAACGAAAGGATTCATAACGAGATATCACAAAGAAACGGCCCGGAGGATTCTCCGGGCCTTGTAATACTAAGAGTCCGACTTAGCTTTCTTGCCCTTGTCCATATAAGCAACAAGGACCATAATGGCACCGCCTATCCATTTTAATACAACGTGCCAGGCGGGTTCTACAACGGTTCCGATGTTGAATGAAGCTAGAAGAGCCATAACCAGGACTACCACACCGGCGATCATCAATACAGTTCTTGACATAACAATCACCCCTCCTGTTCACAGGTATCTGGTACAATCTTGACTCCGTCTGCTATCGTGATTTTATCACAACTTCACGCAGGAAAGACCATTTTTGTAGAAAAAAACTCGCCTTGGTTTCAATCTACACATAATAGGTCGGTTATTCAGTTGCATTGATAGATTTCGGTGTTAAGATCTGAGTAAACCATCAAGTTATCTTTTCATCTCTTTGGGAGGCGAATCATGCACGAGATTATAGATTGGCTCCTTGAAGGTCCTTCATGGATCGAATATAGAACAAGATTAGATCTCCTCTCACAGGATGAAGAGGAAGAAGACGTTGTTGAATCACGTATGAAAATGCTCAACTTATCTGAGATAAAATCATTGATCGCCGAACTTCAAGACTGGCCCGGCTCAGTCCTTACAAGCCACAAGAATGCCGGCCATCTGATTCACAAATTGACATTTCTGGCCGATCTTGGGATAAGAAAAAATGATCCCGGGGTTGAAGAAATCATCGAGAAGATACTTGAGCATCGCTCTTCGCAGGGTCCCTTTGAGGTTCTCATGAATATCCCTGTAAAATTCGGCGGTTTGGGAACGGATCAGTTTGCCTGGGCGCTGTGTGATGCCCCGGTAGTACTCTATTCGCTAGCAAGAATGGGACTTCAAGAAGATGCAAGAGTGCTTGGAGCCGCCGAATATCTAGCAAAACTGATAAGAGACAATGGCTGGCCATGCGTCGCGTCACCTGAGCTCGGAAGCTTCCGCGGACCTGGAAGAAGAGAAGACCCTTGTCCGTACGCCACTCTCGTCATGACGAAGCTCCTACTAGAAATCCCTGAATTCCTGGGAAGTACAGAAGTCGAACTCGGTGTAGAGTCACTTCTCTCACTATGGGAAAGAAGAAGAGATTATCATCCGTATATATTTTATATGGGCACAGATTTCTGTAAGCTCAAATCTCCTGAAATCTGGTTCGACATACTTCATGTTCTGGATGTAGTCTCGAGATCTTCACTGAAAAGTGACGACCGACGATTTAGTGAAATGAAAGACATAGTAGCCACCAAACAGACTCCTTCGGGAAGATTCATACCTGAATCGATATGGATGGCCTGGAAAGGCTGGGAGTTCGGTCAAAAGAAAGAACCTTCTCGCTGGCCAACACTCCAGGCACTAAAGATTCTCAAGAGATAGGGTCCCGCTTCAAGCTCTTCTGCTGCATCCATCTTCAGTTCACGAGAGAATCCATAAAGGTATCCACCCAACAAGAAGTGAGATTCCTTACGTCTGAAGCGTTGCAAGGTGTGTTATCAACTTTCGATCTTCCCCGAAATAAACACCGATTTCATCTCGATAGTGGAAACGAACGATTCGGAGGACGGAGAACCTTTGACGGTGGACCTGAGAATGCTTCCTGCCAAAAGCAGCATCTCCAATATACTTGGTACTTCTAGAGGACGAGTCTTCATTTAACAATCTCAATCAACTCTGAAGCAATGTATTTCTTCCCGTACTTGCTTTGATCTGTTTGTGAAAGGACTCCCTTCTCACACAAAGCAGTGACCGCCCTTCTGGCGCTAACGTAAGTCACGTTTAGTCTTTCAGCAGCTTGCGGAATTGTAATTACAGGATTCTCGAATAGAGAATCAATTAGCGCTAGTGGAAGGGGTGAAGAAACAGGTTTTAGACGACCTATCCAGTTGCTTCTAAGATCCATGATCTCCTTCAGCTTATTCTTTCCTAGCTCAGACTGCTGAAGGACCGCCTTGAGAAAGAAGAAAATCCATCCATTCCAGTCGCCCTCAAAGCTTACGCTTCTCAGTCTTGAATAGTATTCCTGTCGATTAGCTTCGAAATAGCCGCTGAGATACAATCCCGGTTGATCCATCAGTCCCCAGTAAGTTTTGAGTAAAGAGATCAATAGCCTCCCAACCCTCCCATTTCCGTCCACAAATGGATGGATGGCTTCAAACTGATAATGAACCAAAGCCAACCTAACAAGTGGAGGTAGTCTAGATTCAGAGTTGATGAAATTCTCCAGTTCGCCAAGACAATCGTTCAGCTCTTCGGGAGGTGGGGGTACATAATCAGCTTCATTCAAAGTGCAGCCCGGTTTTCCAATCCAGTTCTGCGTTCTCCTTAATTCTCCGGGATATGAATAGCCTCCGCACACTCCCGACATGAGCACGGAATGTAACTCCTTGAAAAGTCGTGTTGAAATCGGCAAAGACTTCAGGCGTTCAAGACCATACTCAAGTGCCTTTAGATAATTCGACACCTCCCGAACATCTTCTGCCAAGGGAACACTATTTTGGTCAGCTTCAAAAAAGTAGAGATCCTCAATGTCCGAAGTCGTTCCCTCGATCTGTGACGAAGCAACGGCTTCCCTGCGAAAGAGAGGCCTGATCAACAATCGCGATCCTGGACTCCCAGAAAGAAACCCCGAAAACTCTCCCATCGCTCGATTTGCTTCACCGAGAAGAAACAGAAGGTCATTGTCATATACGAGCTTTGGTGGTAAGGGATTAGGTACAAACGCCCAGTATGTGAAGCTCGGACTGACTATCTTCTTCACTTTTCCTGGTGAACTAGAGGAAAACTGATCCGGTATCATTTTGTCCTCCAAATTGTGCGCAAGTACAATTCTTTTCAAGACAATTATACTATAGTGCTCATGAGTATAATTTTCTTGATCGGAGAAGTTACCTAAGTTGAAGCATTTAAGGAGTAAACAAGCGCCGTGGGCTCTGTTTCCCTTCTATCAAGAGCAAGGCAAACTGTCGACAAGACTCTTTTCCGATTTATTGAAGAAGAACATAGATGCTGAAACAAGTTCATGACGCCGAGCACGGGGTATCGATTACAAGGTATGGAGTCCCGCGAACGGAAAAGGCTCATAGATTCAGGGTTTTTCTGTAATTGAGAAAGTTATTCGGGCAGCGCGTTTGGGAAGTCCCTCACTTTGTCATCCCGAACTTGTTTCGGGATCTGGGTTTTGGACAAACCGTGGTTGGGAGTAGCATCTTGGGGGTTCTTAACCCTTCAAATCTCTAAGCAATCTCTAAGCGGCTTTTAAGCGGGCTCCAAGAAACGGGCCGTAGACTGAGAATGTACCAAAAATCATGTGGAGGTGTAAGAGATGAAAAAGATAGTGTTAATTACGATAACGGTTCTTCTGATCGGTGGAATGACATTGGCAGTAGGCTATGGAACGAAGACGATGCAGAGAGTTCAGGATCCTACAACCTGTGAGAACTTCGTAGATGCAGACGGCGACGGAATAAACGACAACTGCCCGAATGACGGTGTAAGAGAACTGAAGAATGCCCAGGATGGAACAGGCTACAGGCACGGAGCCTCTGGCGAAAAGGGACCGGGACTAGGCAGAGGATTCGGAAAAGCAGCACAGCTGTAAGAGATAAAACCCTTACTCAATCAAGTCAAGGGCCCGAAAGGGCCCTTGTTCTTATAATAATGAAATCAGAACAACAGACTTCCAAACCCAATCACTCGTCAGTTTCTCTTGTTCTGTCATCCCGAACTTGTTTCGGGATCTGGGCTTCGTGAAGACCGTGGCCGGTGGTAGCGGGTTGGGGGTTGGACAGTTCAAGAAAGGTTGGTTAACCGTTCAATGGTTACGTTCATCGAGGAGAACCTTCTCCAGAGCGAGAATCTGTTCTTCGTTCTGATCAATGTCAGGAACCATCGACACGAGATTCTGAATCACGTTCAGATGACGGTATGTGACGTTTTCGCAATCACGTAACACTGTCATCTCGAACTTGTTTCGGGATCTGGTTCCAACCTGGACGCGCAGCCTCGGAACGAAGAACCGGTGCTTCTTGGCGCGGGCGAAGGACCAAGGACGGCTATTTGCAGCATTCAGCGGTTCTTCTCCCGTGAGGTGGTGCTGGCGAAGGCGAAGCCTTCACTGGCGGCGACGATTCTCGCCTTTTGACTGGCCTGCGCAGCAGACTGGTTTTTTTGCCTCCTGCGAAGCAGCCTCACTTCCCCGGATGATCCTCCGGGCATCACTTCCGCCGGGATCTTTCGGCGCATCACTTCCTGGGATGCTCTTCCCAGAATCACTTCTCAATGGAGTCGGCATTGCGTCCGCCGATGTTTTTCGGCGCCTTGCGTCTTGTTTCAATGGGAACTGGCCTTCTTCAGCAGATATGCCCGCTTTCAACGCACCACTCTGTTTTTTCCACCGGATTTTGCACTATAAAGAGCGTCGTCGACACGTTTTAGTATGCTTGACTTCGTGTCTGAAGGCTTAAATGTGGCGACCCCGAAGCTGGCCGTGACTGTCAATCCGAGCTTTTTCTCAGTCTCTCTCTCGAAGTTCTTCCGAACCTCTTCTGCGATCTCGGTAGCCTCTTCTGATGTCGTTTCGGGAAGCATTACAATGAATTCCTCGCCACCGTATCTCACGGTAGTCCGTCTTGGTGAGATTATTTCGTTTAGAACATCAGCGAACAGCTGTAGAACTCTGTCGCCTTCGGGGTGGCCTCTAGTATCGTTGACTCTCTTGAAGTCGTCTATGTCTGCCATTATTATGGAAAGAGGCTTGCAGGTCGAGCATAAGCTCTCTATCTCTTTATCTAGCCTGTTCATGAATTCACGTCTGTTCGACAATCCAGTCAGCGGGTCGCAGTTCATCAGCCTTTCTATCTCTTTATTTGCAGCCTGAAGCTCTTTGTTCTTACGCGCTAGCTCTCTCGTAAGCGATGCGAGCTCATCCGTAACCTTCGACATGCTCTCCATAATGTCTCCGGCCGAAAGGCCAATCTTCACGCCCAGAAACAGCCTCCTTGACTCGTCGACAAGCATGACAAATCCGCTCACTAGATGAATGTTCGATCTTGAATCGCTAAGACCGATTCTTACAGGCTTCGCTCCAAATCTCTTCAATAGTGCTTGGGAATTGTCCACAACAAGATTGCAAATATTCTCGCCTTTGAGAGTATCACTTTTCTCCACCAAAGAAATCAGAGAGGGGCTGTGATCAAGGATCTTGCCTTCGTTGTCAAAGAGAATAAGGATTGCTCCAGATAGATTCTCGAGAGCGGAAAAGAAATCATCTTTATTCGAAAGGATAGCCTCTCTTAGCTCATTCACGCTCTTTCCACCATTGTTTGGCAAGCTCGATAGCCTCATCGGCCGATTCGGCAGTTCCATCGGCACCCAGTCTCTTCCAGAGATCCTCTGATTCGTTGATTACCAGACCTCCGACCATGATCCTCATTCTTTTGAAGTCACTATCATTGTGAACGGACTGAATTAGCTTTTTCGTGAGATCGAGATTGAAGGACATCGTAACGGAGATCGCCAGCAAAAAAGGAAGATTCTTCTTCAGATGCTTGAGCACTTCGGACACCGGTGTATTTGCTCCGAGATAGCTGACATTCCAGCCGCTCAGTTCAAGAAGGTCGGCAAGTATCCTTGCTCCAAGCTCGTGGTATTCGTTCTGCGAACTGAGCACAACGGCCTTTCTTCTGGGGTGCGAAGGTACGGTCTCGATCATGCTGTATGTGCTTGCCATAAGCCTATTCATAAGAGAAGTTGCGAGATGTTCCTCGGCAATGGATATCTCACCGGTCTGCCATAGGTAACCTATCTCGTACATTGCAGGTTGAACTACCTTCAAATAGAAATCGGCGAGCAATTTTTCGCTATTGATTTCACGGTTAGCAATCTCTCTAAGCTTTTTATAATCGCCTGTGAGCAGGGCTAAGACGGTTTGCCTCTCGATAGCCTTCCAGTCCTCGTCAACCTTCATCTGGATCAGACCCTCTTGAGCATGTTCTACAGCCGCATTATGTGAATCCAACATTTCAAGATATACTTCGATTACCTGAGCGGCGCTTTCCGGAGTTAGAAACTCATCTATCGCCTTCATCCAGGCCTTCAAGACTTCAGGAAAGAACTCGACAGAGAAATCTCTCGAGGTGTAAGTCTTATACACCCAGGGTAGAGACTTCGCCAGGAGATCGTAGTCGTTCAGCTTAATGACGTTTGAGATGAATTGGAGATGATTCGAGTTGTTGTCATACATTATGTATAGCGGATTCATACCGAGAAGTTCAGAAATGTCCTCTCTCGCCGCCATAAGCTCGTTAACCCTCTTCAGCATCTTCTCTCCCTGAGACTCGTACTCCATAGCCGCCGAGGCTGAAACACTCAGATTTTTTCCAAAATCATCCGATACTCTCTGCATATAAACACTCCCAAAGTGATTTAATCGAATTCTAGCCTATTCCGCATACACATTATAAACTAATGAGACCTAGTTCACAGGAATCCTTCAGCTTATCATCTAACCCTGGTCAATCCGATGTAGAGAAAAGGCCAAATACACGGCGGCTTTTCGCTTCATAATTGTCTGACCTCTTTTGGCACCCTAAAACCGGTAGAGGCGATATCCTGCGGCAAGTATCGATTATCCGATTTTGAGATTCGAGTTGTTACACAGCCTTCAAAGGTAGCCTGATGATGCCGGAGCATTCACAGAAGAAATTCATTTAAGTGTCCGATTTATTTCAGTATCTAATTGAAAAGCATAAAGCACTTCCAAGTACACATTCCCGTCTGAATGGAGCTTCTTTAGACTCGATTCGGAAATCTCTTAGACTAGAAACAGCCTGCAGTCTCTCCAGCTTAATTCCCTATACTTCAACGCGTATAATCTAACTTTCGACTCCAATCGTATGAACTCGATGGGAGGTGAGAAAATGAAACGTTTCTTCGTACCACTCGTGATAATTGTTCTGATCTTTCTTCTTTCGGGATGCATTTGGGGAGATAAGCCTCTTCCAAAGATTGTTCTTATAGATGACTCCCATGCAAACAGATTTGGAGGGGAAGAGAGCGAATTTTTCGATGGAATAATTGCTATTCTCGCGGCCAAGGGTTACGACTACAGATACTCCTCTGTGGTAGGGTTTGAACCGCAGAACTACGCGATAGTTATCCTTTCGATGCCCGGCGCTAGTTATTCTACTTCGGACATAGACAAACTGGAAACACAGCTCAGCAAAAAAGGCAAGATAATTATGATGGATATCCTTGCTGAGGTTCCGCCGGCAAGCACCTTCTTTCTAGATGCTCTTTCAGACCGCCTTAATACCGGAATAAGTTTTGTATGGGGGCTTGTAACGGATACCGTCAACAACATCGGCGGAAACAAGATGATGATAACAACCGATAACTTCACGACCCACCCGCTTGCATCTACCCTCTCTGCGAAGATCGCCATGATGATGGCTACCAAGCTTACTGTGGAAGGGAATGCGACAGTCGCGATCTTTGCGGAATCATCTGCAATCTTCACTACCTATGTACCCAGTGGCGATGAAGTGACCTATGTACCGGAGGCTGCTCCTCCCATACCGATTGTAGTAGCATCCAATATCGGGGGAGGTAAAGTAGTAGCGATTTCCAGCGCATATGCATTTACAGGAACCCTTATGGGAATCGTTCCAGGCAACACCGACCTCTTCAGGGCAGCGGTCGACTGGTAAATCACCTACTAGAAACGTAGTTACTCTAAGCTGTCAGACTTGTCGTTTCTCTCGGGCTTGATAATAGTGTACTTATCGAAGAGCCATACGGTGAGAATTCCGCATGCTATACCGATAAGGGCACCGGCAATAACATCCGAGAAATAGCTGAAATAGACGTAAACCTCTGCCAGAGCTATTAGAGAAGAAAGTAGAGCTAGCGGGACCCTGAGCATTTTGACGCTGTTCCATAAGACTGCAGTGTAGGCAAAAGCGACGGCAACCGGAGAAGACGGAAAGGAATAAGTCTCGGGAATTGGAAAGATGATAGTATACCCCTCGATAAACTCGAGCGGCCGCAGCCGCCCGAAAACGGGCTTAAAGATAACGAAGGCAATCAGTAAACTTATACCGAGTCCCAGCGAAGTCATATAACCTGCCCTACGGTATTTCTTATCTAGGAGGAGAAAGACCGTAAGCAGGATCCATACTAAGGCTCCCCTCTCGAGAAACAGCATGAACGAGAGAAAGAGATCCATAAACTGTCCAGACATAACTGCATTAAGCGAATCCATAACCGAAAGCTCAATCTGATTAAGCGCATCCCACATTCTAGAACACCACCATAATCTCTAAGAAAAGGGGCGGTTCTAGACCGCCCCTCGATAATAACACTCTCTATAAAACTATCTAAGAATATCTTGAATTGCAGCGATCTCGGTGTAAGAGAGACCGGCCTTCTTCGTCAGGTAGTCTAAAGCAACGCTCTTCACGTTGAGATCGTCGACGGGATTGCCGTCGTTCATTATAACGAAGAGATCAACGATGATCTTTCTTACTGCTTCGTAAGCTGCGGTTCCCGGTACTACATTATAGTAGTTCTCGTAAGACTTGACATAATCGGCATAGATCTCGTCGGTCTTGGCGTTCATGATTGCGCCAAGCAGAGCAGATGCGATTCCGGCCCTATCCTTGCCTTCGACACAGTGAATCAGGTACGGAGGCTCGTGAGCTATCATGAATCTAAGGCCTTCTCCGAGCTTCTTCGCAAAGTCGTCTGCGAGAGGATCGACACCCATATTCAAATTGATTAGGTTGCCGGCCTCGCTGATGGACTTGTAGTACTCCGAGTATTCAAGATTTGATGCGAGCTCTTCATCTGAGTCGGAGAGATTGATGACAGTCTTGATACCGGCCTGCTCGATAAGAGCCGATGCGTACGGAGCCCTGGGATCGTCTATCGAAGGATGGGAGCATCTGTAAAGCTTACCTGGAGCAATATCTCCGAGGGTAATCTCTCTGAAGTTCGCGAAAATCTCATCGCTCGCGTAATCTTCCCTTACCTCGCTTCTCACAAGATGTCTTATCTCCAGCTCATCCTTGTAAGCCCCCTTCTCGACTAGACCCATATAGACGGGACTTCCAACTTCCAGTCCATAAGTCTTCGCAAAATTGCCATAGTTGATCGCGAGAAGAACATGATCGTCGGAATATCTCGCAAGCGGCTTCCCTCTGTCGACATCACCGTATGTGGTCACGAACGGAACCATGATAGTGGTCGTTCCCATCGTTACGTAAACCAGATCTCCCGCTTCAATAGCGGCGTAAACAACTGCTTCCATCGGGATATTCGTATGAACGTTACCGTACTTATCAATTTCAGCAACTGCGCCAACGATTCCGGCGAGCATCAAAGCTGACAGAACCACAAATACACCCAGTAAAAACCCTCTTTTAAGCATAAAACACCTCCACCTATCCTTTTTAGACGTTAAGGTATTTGCACCACAATTATATCACCAGCGACTTTTAATCACGAAAAGAACAACCTTCACTATCCCGTCGATTTGAAGGTAATGCGACAGCCGCATGGCACTGTTGCTCCGCGTTAAAACACCTGATATACAGTTTATACCACACATAGAGCCGTAGAGAAACGAAAGATCAAAGTGTGGGGATAACAACGGCAGGAAGTTATCCGGCCAGCAGTTCATGGAAGCCCCTCACTCTGTCAACCCGAACTTGTTTCGGGATCTGGGTTTTGGAGAAGCCGTGGTTGGGGGTAGCTGGTTGGGGGTTGGAAAGAGCGACTGAAAACCGGATCACCGTTGGACGGTTCTCCGTTCGCCGAGAGGAGCCTTGATCAATAGCATCAAGATTCCGACCAGGAGCTTTGTCGGAATGACGAAATATAGCCTTCTCGCTATAACCGTCAGTTTTCCCCTCACTGAGCCTGCCCTGAAATGCTTCTGTTCAGGGTCATCCCGAACTTGTTTCGGGATCTGGTTTTGGAGAAAGCGTGGTTGGGGATCGGAGGTTGGGGGTTGGTCAGGAGCAAAGAGCAAGAGCTTAACCCAGTCCTCAAGAAGCAAATTACGCCCTCGGATTAGAACGAACCTATTTTGTCATCCTGAACTGCTCCTGTTCAGGATCTGGGCTTTGGAGAAACCGTGGTTGGGGGGATCGAAAGAGCAAAGGAACTGGTTGACCGTTGAATCGTTCTCCGTTCACCGAGGAGAATTTCGAAGCAATAGCATCAAGATTCCGACCAGGAGCTTTGTCGGAATGACGGAATCTATCCTTTTCGGAATAATCATTCGCTGTTATCCCGAACTTGTTTCGGGGGTCGAAGGGGGAAACCATGGTTGGGGGTCGGAGGTCGGAGGTTGGAAAGAGCAAAGGATCAGTTGCAAGATGCAAGTTCCAAGTTGTAAGTAAAAAGACCTAACAAAACGGGTCTCGGGTTTCGAGTCTGGGGTTTCGTGAACAAAACCGGCTCACCAATTCAGGGTTTCACTGTAACTGAGGAAGTTATCTCGATATCGGCTTTCGGAAGTCCCTTACTCTGTCATCCCGAACTTGTTTCGGGATCTGCACTTTTGAAGACCGTGGCCGGTGGTAGCGAGTTGGGTGTTGGAAAGAGCAAAGGATCAGTTGCAAGATGCAAGTTCCAAGTTGTAAGTAAAAAGACCTAACAAAACGGGTCTCGGGTTTCGAGTCTGGGGTTTCGTGAACAAAACCGGCTCACCAATTCAGGGTTTCACTGTAACTGAGGAAGTTATCTCGATATCGGCTTTCGAAAGTCCCTTACTCTGTCATCCCGAACTTGTTTCGGGATCTTGGTTTTGGAGAAACCGTGGTTGGTGGTAGCGGGTTGGTGGTAGGAAAGAGCAAGAGACACCGATTGACCGTTGAATCGTTCTCCGTTCACCGAGGAGAACCGCTGCTCGTTCAAGAGCTAGGATCTGATCTTCATGTTCTTTCGAAGGACGGGTTCATAGTTTTGGACGAAGGACCAAGGACGACTCTTGACAGCGATCAGCGGGTTCTCCGCTTTTAAGCGTTCAGCGGTTCTTCTCCCGTGAGGTGGTACTGGCGAAGGCGAAGCCTTCACTGGCGGCGATGATTCTCACCTTGTGACTGGCCTGCGCCAGCAGACTGGCTTCTACATTTCTCGTCTCTCGTTAGCGCAGCAAACTCTCTATAATGCTCTTTCTCGGCTGATCTTATCGTAGGAACACGTGTATCTTAACTCCTTCCCCAAAGAATCAGCAAGGAACACTCTGGCCAGAAGAGCCTGAATCGGCCGATGCTGTTCTAAAATCTATAAGGAGATGTTGTTAAAGAACCACTTGCTTTTCAGACAAAGCAGCAATCTCATCTCCTAATTCGGATTGTGGAGGATAATGAGATGAAGAGTTTTCGCCTGACGATGGTTCTAGTGCTTACTGTATTATTTCTTTCGGCCTGTCCAATAAAGAATAGCAAGCCTGAATGGGGAGTCATTGAAACAATTGTCGAGAATATTGGAGAGCTAATCCAGATCAACCTTGCCGAGTATTGTTCAGATCCGGACGGCCATCTTCTTTCATATAGCCTCATTGGAGGACCGGGAACCGTTTCAGGCAGCCTTTATGAATGGACAGTCAGCGGACCACTCGGCGATATTGCAGTTACTATAAGAGCAGAAGACGAGAAGGAAGCGTCATCTGACAAGACATTCACAGTAACGGTCAAATCATTTCCCAACGTTCCCTCAAACCCTTCCCCGGCAAATGGTGCGAAGGACACTGATCTTGAAGTTCTCTTGTCTTGGGAAGGCGGAGATCCCGACGGGGATGCGGTATTGTACGATTTATACCTTTCTACTTTCCACAATCCTTCCCTTTTCAGATCGAATCGAACTACGAACACTTATAATGAAAGCGGTCTCCTTCCCAATACTACATACTACTGGAAGATAGCCGCAAAGAACGAAGGCTCAGAACCAGTAGTTGGTCCAATATGGAGTTTCACAACAAAAAAGTAATTCTATCTAGCAAAATACTGTATGGAAACCCCGAAAACCGTCGGAGTCTCCTAAAATCATCAAACATCGTTGTCCAGTAGCGGCTTTCCCGTAGCTCTCACTGCGTTATCGAACAATGGGTTTTTGAAAGTTTCTCTTGCGTCATTCCTGTGAGATTCCTCACTTTGTCATCCCGAACTTGTTTCGGGATCTAGGCTTTCGAAGGGGCCTTAAATTTCTTATTATAAGATCTCTTCAAAAATAAAGTAAAATAGTGTTCTATATACTGGTCACTTATGCTACAATGTGTTTGTTATAAAGGTCAATTTTTGATAGGTGGTTGATATGACAGACCAACAGATGTTTTCCGTCCTTGCTAGATGGAATTACTGGGAAGATCGGTCTTTGCCGGAACTTGTTTACAGAAGAGAGATCGGTGAGATTGAAGAATTTCTCGACAGTAATTTCGTGCAGATTGTAAAAGGACCACGACGGTCAGGCAAATCATCTCTTCTTAAGCTTGTGTACAGAAAGCTCTTAGAATCTGTTGATAAACTCTCCTTTCTGTTCTTGAACCTTGAAGATGTCTCTCTCTCTATGGAAGAGAAAACACCGGTCCTTCTTGAAAAACTCTACAGGCTTTACAGGCAGAGGGTCAATCCCGTTGGAAAGACCTACATGTTTGTCGATGAGATCCAGCATATACGAGGCTGGGAGCAATGGATAGAGACTTACAGAGAGTCAGGAGAGGTCAAATTCATTGTTACCGGCTCATCTTCAAAGCTCTCTTCCAAAGAGCTTGGAACGCTGTTGACAGGAAGGCACATAGATCTGACTCTGTTGCCCTTTTCGTTCCCAGACTTTGTGCGATCGAAGGGAATTGAAGTCTCCTCGCTTTCAATTGAACTCAAAAGTGATCTCATCAAGAATCTGCTGTTCAGTTATTTGGATTCCGGAGGCTTTCCTGAGATTCTCTTTAACTCCCCGAAAGAAAATGGGACAAAGATTCTCGAGGCATATTTCGACGACATCATATACAGGGACATCGTAGAGCGTTGGAATATCAGAGACGCTCTGCTTACAAAGAGAATCGCGCTCTATGCTCTGAAAAACAGCGGAAATCTCTTGAGCTACAGAAAAATACAGAAGGCTCTCGAACAGACCTCGGGAAAGACTTCAACCAGCACAATTTCGGAGAACATGTCGCACCTATCGGAAGCATACATATTGTTTGAAGTAGAGCTTCATACGAATTCCGTCAAGAAGGCCCTAATCAACCCAAGAAAAGTATATTCCGTCGACACTGGCCTGAGAAAAGCCGTTGTCAAGCCGCTCACTGATGACTATGGAAGAGATGGAGAAAACATTGTCTTTCTAGAGCTCTTGAGGCGGGGCTATAAAGTGACTTTCTGGAAGACTGACAAAACCGAAGTTGATTTCGTCGCCTCTGGAAGAACTGGCGATCTGGTCATCAATGTCACAATGTCAAATCTTGATGATCCCGCTTTGAGAGAACGTGAACTCCGGGGATTACTCGAATTCGAGGGCGACAGATCGCGCAGGATACTTCTCAACAGCGACATTGAAGATACGCTGAAGATTCACGACAAGACCATTGAGCTGATCCCTCTCTGGAAATGGCTTCTTATTGAGGATTTCCTCCCAAGAAGATAATCTACACTATTTCTGACAAGTTTTCGTAAACGCAAAGGGCTTCATCTGAACTCAACGATCTGCTGGTATTTTCAGACAGATTCATTTGGAAAGATGCCTTCTGTCCTCTCAAGCGCTCTCGATCATATCTATGGACTGGTTTATGCTTTGGGACGAAGGTACGAAGGAAGGCTCCTATTTCACCATAACGGTAAGTGCAGTTGTGGAATGATTTTGATCTTCACACCTCTATTCTCTTCGCTCTGGCCTCTAAAGTGATCTTTGATTTCCATTTATCGGAAATATATCGGCAGTTTATCGGAAATCTAGTATAATTGAACTGCGATGAGAGGAGAGATACTTGTGAGAATCAAGTGGGACCCACGGTATTCAATTACCGACAAGATAGCGGCCGATCTCATGACAATAGAAAAGATAAAGGTTCAACTGGAGAACGCGCAGATTCCTTTAAGCTCTCTTGCAAGAATAAGAGAGAGCGCAAGAATCCGATCAACACACTTTTCAACACAGATAGAAGGTAATCGCCTGACTCTTCAGGAAGCGCGCGACGTCGTGAAGAATCAAAGGATTATCCAGGAAAGAGCTAGAGACTCAAGAGAAGTGAAGAACTATTGGGATGCTCTCCTCAAAATCGAGGAGTGGGCTAAGGAACTCAGACCGTTCGATGAGTTCCTCATGAAGAAAACGCACTCGATTGTCGAGAAGGGTCTCAGAGCAAAGCCCTCTGCTTACCGAACCGAACAAAACGTAATAAGAGACTCTCTCACTAATGCAATCATCTACCTTCCTCCGGAAGCTAAGGATGTTCCAGAGCTTATGGAAGGACTCGTTAACTGGGAGCATGAGGCCCGGAATATGACCCCGGTCCCGCTGATCGCAGCGCTCGTTCACTACCAGTTCGTTACTATCCATCCCTTCTACGACGGAAACGGAAGAACTGCAAGACTATTGTCCACCTTCATTCTTCAAAGGGGAGGTTATGGACTGAACGGAATCTTTTCTCTCGAGGAGTACCACGCTCGCAACCTTCGGCTCTACTACTCCTCTCTCATTACCCACCCCCACCACAATTATTACGAGGGGAGAGAGAAGGCCGATCTAACCGGTTGGGTTGGATACTTCGTGGAATTGCTTGCAAAGGTTTTCGAAGCAGCTGGAAAGGAAGTTCTCGCTCAAGGAGCGATTCCTTCAGACCCCATGCTCTTGAGACGACTTGACCATAGGCAGAATAATGTACTCTCCATGTTCTCTTCAAGAGATTCTTTGACTGTAAGAGAGCTGGCAAACAACCTGGGACTTTCGGACAGGATGGTCAGAAATATAGTGAATAAGTGGGTCCAAGAAGGCTTCCTCGAAGTGCTCGATCCCTCAAACAAGAATCGAAGATATGGATTGTCGGAAATATATCGGCAGTTTATCGGAAATGAGAGTTGAGGTTGATTTGGGGAATTTGTCAGGATCAGGAATCATTAAGAGAAGAGATCAATTTCGAAGATGAAGCAAAAGTTTTTGTTTGGCTTTTACCCAATGAATTCCAGATTAAGGGTTCCTTCAAGTATTGAATTGCTTCTCTTTATCTCTTCTTTCAGTTTTATTTGCATCTCATCACGTGAAGGCTTTTCAGAACAGTTAATTGTCAAGGATTTCTCCCTGCTTCTCTAGAGCCAAACCTCTCCTTCTGTTTGTATAAATATATTAAGCCAGTCCTCCAGGACAGAACTTGTCGGAATCATATGAACTTTCTGCAAGAATGCGCTTGAATCGCTTAAAGTATCAGCTATCTTTGGCGCCATCTTCGAATCCTGTGTCGATCCAATCGATTACTGGCTTGTTGTGAAGATCAATAGATGTGTGCGCCTTTCATCCATACTGCCACCCTTTGCTCGGCTTCGTCAAGACGGTCAGTTCCCCAGACTATGTTTGATGAAGTCTTCCACTTCCTGTATGAGTTCAGGCGTTTTGCAAGCCTTCTTCCAGTCATCCAAGACCCTTTCGAAAAACTCATCTGGAGCATCTTCGGCCCAGTCTTTGAACTGAGATGTTGATTCTTTACCGAACTGGTTTATTCCTTTCAGGATGCCTGCGCAGTAATTCTTCGCCTCGTTTTCCAGTGAAAGATCGAGATATTTGTTCAGTTCATTTGTGAATGGTTCTAAAGTCTCTTCGAACATTTCCCACGCTCTCTCTGATGGCTCCACATAACCATACCTTGTACTGCCTGATTGCTCCCAAAGATCCTCAACTTCAATTCCTTCCAACGCACAGTACACTTGAGAAGCAACGTTTTCAACATCTATATCACGCAGGTGTTCCAATGCAATTTGTTCAATACGTTTTGCAATGCTCCGATCTTCTTTGGCCAAGGCTTTCAGTATAAGAAGAGCATCGTGCCCGCTAATATTGTCAAGAACTTTCTCTTTATTCGTTTCTGCTCGATATTGCTTCTTGCTCCTATCCACAGTGGTTCCACCTCAACACCCGTGTCGTTATTCTCAGAAGATGTAGCTTAACTTGATTATACCTCACTGACAGTTAATTCGGATGATTGTGATCTCCACTGGAATTATGATGAGTACAGCGGATTCAGCACAGAAAAGGCCAGATATGCTAATGTCTGATCGGACAGTTTTGAAAGGGAAATCAACGGACCATAGTGAGGCCAGAATTGAGGAAGAAGGACGAGAAAGGATAAAGAAGGGTATGAAAACCGAGGTTAGAGGTCAGTGGTCAGAGGTTGGAAGAGCAACGGAAGCTGGATTACCGTTGGACGGTTCTTCGTTCACCGAGGAGAAGTTGTTCGTTCCAGAGAGAGGATCTGTTCTTCATGCTCTTTCGATGGACTGGACTTATCTTGCATCCCCTGCCTCTCTTATTCTAACAAACAGCGAACGACCAAGGACGGCTCTTCACAGCGCTCAGAGTCTCTCATGCTTTCAACTTGGAACTGAGAACTTGCAACTGATCTTTTAGCGTACAGCGGTTCTTAGGATAGAGATGCTGAAACAAGTTCAGATACGTTGAGCACGGGGTATCGATTACAGGGTATGGGGTCTCGTGAACAGAACCGGCAATCAATTCAGGGGCTCACTGCAACTGAAAAAAATTATCCGAGCAGCGGCTTCAAGAAGCCCCTCACAATGTCATCCCGAACTTGTTTCGGGATCTTGTTTTGATCCTCTCGGAGGACGGTAGACCGTTGACAAACAACGTGGTTTTCATCAGAGTCGGGCGGCTCTGCTCGAAGGATGGGCCAGCGGTCAGGGAGGACCAGGGAGACCTCAACAACAAGAGTCTATCTCCTGGTATCCTGATCCCCAAAGACGACTGAATTTAGAAAATGGAGTCACAACACCAAGGGATGGTAAGTGAGGTTTTTGTATTATTGGTTCACAGGCTAAATATTGGGCCACAAGGTTGCATGGCACTGATGCTTTTCGATATGGAGAGTGAAAACATAAGTATATAGTCCGCCGCAAGCTTCTGAACACATCGCTGTCAGTCTCTTGTCAATGCCCACAGCATCCCGCTCTGAAATTGGTAACCTGAAACTGCTCTCGAGACAACCGGCGAGACTACTCACATTTCTCATATCGAGAAATTATGGAATTCTGCCAAATTTTCCCGTACAGTGAGAAAAAACCGTACATTCGTCCCTATTAATGAATAAACAGGAAAAATGCCTGCAAATTGCCGGCGTTTGTGTTTGTTGTTAAAAACTAACTGTCTATATAATGTAATCGATTACATTGAAATCGATTACATCTTTTGCAGGAGTTGCTTATATGAACATTAACATTTCCAAAATAGCGAAGATGGCAAGAGTATCTACGGCGACTGTTTCCCGGGTAATAAACAATCCCGAGAAGGTATCAGCTAAAACCCGCGAGAGAGTTGAAAGTATAATAAGCAAGCTAGGCTACGTGCCAAATCAGCAGGCGCGAAGCCTTAGAAGCCAGCAGACGAAGATGATTGCGATTATTGTTCCGCACAGCGCCGATTATCTCTTCACATATCCGTATTTTTCGATTTTCTTGAGGGAGACCTCGCTCGAATTGAGTCGTCTCGGTTACCATCTTATTCTGACAACCGACGAACCACATAACTCCGTGATAGATACTTACCGTGTATTCACAGACAAAAGACTGGTGGATGGATTTGTGGTACTTGACTTGAAAAACGAAGACGAAAGAGTGGACTTTCTCAAATTGCGGAACATTCCTTTTGTGGCAGTCGGTAGAAACGAAAAAGATAAAGACATCTCATTTGTAGATACCGATAATGAAGGAGGTGCGTATCTTGCAGGGAAGCACCTCGCCCGAAAAGGTTGCTCGCATGTTCTCTTTATAAACGGCCCAGCCGATCAAAGCGTTTCTCTATGGAGGGAACGCGGCTTTCAAAAAGCGGCGCAGGAAATGAATTTCACCTTTCTCGGCCGCAATGGAGACTTCGTTGAAAAGAGCGGCTTCGAAATAACGAAAAAACACCTTGGCCAGTTCGACGGCATCTTTGCTGCTTCAGACCTGATGGCGATTGGCGCGTTGAAAGCCTTGAGGGAAGAGGGGGTTTCTCTGCCAGTCGTGGGATTTGACGATATTCCCATTTCATCAGACGT
The DNA here is from genome assembly GCF_002752615.1 of Mesotoga sp. H07.pep.5.3. Classification (NCBI taxonomy): domain Bacteria; kingdom Thermotogati; phylum Thermotogota; class Thermotogae; order Kosmotogales; family Kosmotogaceae; genus Mesotoga; species Mesotoga sp. H07.pep.5.3. Next base: position 193,509 of record NZ_AYTV01000021.1, on the reverse strand, counting down.
TTCGCCCTCTCTGACAACGATCCACCAGCCAATAGACGAGGTCGGAAGAAGGGCCGCTATCAATCTTATCAGACTCATATCCGAAGACCACACGGAAACGACGATTCTTCCGGTCGAGCTAATTGTCAGAGAATCCTCAGAGGTGAAAAGATGAAGGTTTTCAAGAACGGAAACCTCATGGTAGTTACCGATGACAGAGGGATCATCGACTGCGAGTATGAAAAGGCGGCCGGACTTTATCTGGAGGATACCCGTTTCATATCCAGAATGATATTAAAGTCCTCGCACAAGCTCAGAAGACTACACACAGATTTTTCCTGGGACAGAATTGAAACCCATTATCTGGGGCGATCAAAACCGGGAATTCCACATTACGATATCGCAGTCTCCGAATGTCTCCGGGCTGAAGGAAATGCTCTTCAAGCAGAGTTGACGGTGAGGAGTTATTCTCTGGAAGAAGTTCGGATCTCTTTCGAATATGATATCATTTGCGTCTTCGAAGACATTTTCTCAGTGAGGAAAAAGAATGACTCATACAATGAGCTCGAAAGCTCGAGAACTCTTTCCTCTTCTCCACCGAGGAGTTTTCGATATGAGACCGACCTCGAAAGGGATACCGTTGAGAACTCTCTGACTTCACTCTCTCTGGAAGTTAGACCAGGTCAGATTGAGAGAGTATCCGGGAAATTGAGGCTCGGCAAATATGTGAAAAAGGACGTTGTTTTCAAGAAGATGTTGTCCGAAAGACCGGTGAAGGATATTGCGCCTATCAAAAAGACTTCGCTGCTGGATGAAAGGGAACTGGGAGATCTGAAAATGCTCATGATTCCCACAGTCTACGGTGATTTTCCAGGCGCAGGCCTACCCTGGTTCGCCACGGTTTTTGGGAGGGATAGCCTTATCTTTGGCCTCCAGACCGTGGATCTTCTTCCTGAAATAACGAGAAATATCCTTACGGTGCATACTCATCTTCAAAGTAAAGAAGAAGACAGCCAGACCGAAGCACAACCCGGAAAGATCGTTCATGAAACCCGTCTGAATGAACTATCGCTAGCTGGAAGGCTACCTTTTGAAAGATACTACGGATCGATCGATGCGACGCTCTTGTTCATTATGCTCTCACACAGGTACTACTCGCAGACTAATGACTGGAACTTTATAAGATCTATAAAAAACAGCATCATGGCAGCTGCCAAATGGATCGATACTTACGCTGATCTAGATAACGACGGATACATCGAATTCGCACCTTCAGGCACCGGTCTATCTATTCAGAGCTGGAAAGATTCCGCCGACTCCGTGAGCTTCTCCGACGGTAGGCTGGCAGAGCCTCCACTGGCGCCAGTAGAGGTCCAGGGATATCTGTATGATGCCTTCAATTGTCTCGAAAAACTCATGACTCTCTTTGAGGACGGAGAAAGCGCAGCTGTGTATGCACTGAAGGCAGCCGCCCTGAAAGAAAATTTCAACCGGGACTTCTGGCTGGAGAGCGAAGACTACTTCGCTACGGCGCTGGATAAAAACAAGAAACCGGTCGATTCAATAACATCAAATCCCGGGCACTGCCTAATGACGGGCATAGTGGACGAAGATAGAGCCGAGGCGTTGGTGAACCGTCTCTTTTCCGATGAACTATACACCGGATGGGGGATAAGAACGCTCTCCTGCAAAATGAAGCGTTACAATCCATTCTCCTACCACAACGGAAGTGTCTGGCCGCACGACAACTCACTGATTATGCTTGGCCTGATAAAATATGGTTTTTGCGAAAAGGCCAGACAGCTCGCACGGGATCTGTTGAAAGTGAAGGACAAACATCATGACAATCGCCTCCCCGAGCTCTTTAGCGGTCTGTCAGTATCTGAAACATCTGGAAAGTTGATTGAATATCCAACAAGTTGCTCACCTCAGCTGTGGTCTATAGGAACTGTTCTAGTAATATCCAAGGCGCTGGACGCCTGAAAAGGAGGGTTTAGTATGAAAAGATTTCTATTGGTAAGTCTTGTTTTGTTAGCTGGACTCATGGTATTAGGGGTCACGAACATCAGAATCAGCGGCTGGCCTGGAAACCCTGTTGAAGAGGCCGTCATAATGAAGAACGTCGAGGAATTCAACAACATGCAAACGGATATCGTGGTCGAATGGCAGCCTATACCGGGGGACTTCAGGCAAATGCTTATCACCCAGTATTCTGCTGGCACCGCTCCTGATCTCTTCTATGTTGAAGCCTTCTGGTTCGAAGAACTGGCCAAGCAGAATATGCTCCTTCCACTAGATCTATACATCAAAAGAGACGATAGTTTCGACATCGACTGGTTCTACCCCAATCTCATCGAAGCCTTCAAGTACGAAGATAGGATCTACGGGATCCCGAAGGACTTTTCGACCCTTGCGCTTGTTTTCAACAAGAAAATATTCGACCAGTACGATGTCGCCTACCCTACAGACGAAGACACCTGGTTCGACATGCTTGATAAGGCTCTTCAACTCAAGAGAAAAGGCTTTGAAACCCCTCTGGTTCTTGCGGCCGATCTCAATAGGATACTACCTTTTGTTTATGGAACAGGCGGAGACATCGTTGACGAGGATCTAAACGTAGCTCTGGGTAAACCAGATGCCAAATTCGGCCTCAATTTCTATCTCGATCTGGTAAACAAGTACAAAGTCGCTCAGGAACCGGCAAACCTGGGTGCTGGTTGGATTGGAGAAGCTTATGGAAAGGAAAGGGTGGCTATGGCGATGACCGGCCCCTGGACCATCGGATTCCTCGCCGGCGATTACCCGGAAGTTCTGAAGAACACCGGTATAGTCGAGATGCCGCATCTTATTGAGAAGTCAACGATGGTTTATACGGTCTCCTGGAGCATAAACCGAACTACTCCAAACAAGGATGCAGCCTGGGAAGTCTTGAAATTCCTTGTTACGAAGGGACAAGAACGGTTTGTCAGCGAAGCGGGAGTACTGGCCTCCAACATACAGAACGCTGAAAAGGATACCGATCCAACGAAACAGGCATTCTACAGAGGCGCGGAGTATGGCACTCCCTGGAAGGTCAAGACACCCAGCGGAGTTTTTTCCAGAGCACACGACCAGCTCAACTCGTTGTTAAAGGATCTCTTCTATCAGAAAATCAGCCTCTCCGAAGCTTTAACCTTTGTCGAAGAGAATTATCCGGGCTGGGTAGCCGAATAACCTGTCTCTTGCCGGGCGGATTGCGATCCGCCCGGATCTCTTTAGAGGGGTGAGGATATGAAGCTGAATTTCAAAACGAGAGAAGCCATGGTTGGTTATCTCTTCGCAGCGCCTATAATAATCACCATCTTGATCTTCACGATCTATCCTGTTTTCGCAGGCTTGTACTACAGCTTCACCAACTACCAGCCCACGGAAGCCCAAAAATTCAACATGACCTTCGTCCCTGAAGAATCCGTTTCATTTCATCTGGGCGTTTTCCCCGATGAAGAAGGACTTGTCAAAAATGAGCTTCTCTCTCTTTTTGACCCGGTGACTTTCTTGACGCTGGATATGGGGGTAAAACTGAACGCAGAGCAAAAGGAAGCCGTAAGTAGCTTTCTAGATACGGACAAAATAGTAGAAGACTTTCTGGCAGGCCAGCTCAACAGTTCGGTATCTGTCAAAGACTTCATGAAGGAATACATGTCCTCAAAGAGTGAACTCTTCACGAGATACGTGCCGGAATTTGTAGGATTAAAGAATTTCAGAGAGATGTTCAAGGATCAGTATTTCTGGATCTCGTTAAAGAACGCCTTTGTCTATTCCATCGTAGTCGTACCCATCCAGACGTTACTGGCAATCCTCCTGGCCGTAGCCGCCAACATGAAAATCATGGGACAGAGATTCTTCAAGACGGTTTTCTTCCTCCCTTCAATTTCTTCTTCCGCGGCTATCTCGATGATCTTCTGGCTTATATACTCCAAGCCCGGCGTTTTGAACAGGTTCCTTTCAACGTTCGGGTTTCAGGCCGTTGACTGGCTCAATGAACCGAATACGGCTCTCGGAGCAATTATGGTGATGAACATATGGACCACAGCCGGTTACTTCATGATAACCTTTCTGGCCGCGCTGCAGAGTATTCCATCATCCATTTACGAGGCCTCCCAGCTCGATGGGGCGAAATTCTGGAAGACCTTCTGGAAGATCACTGTGCCCCTTCTCAGACCTCAGATGCTCTTCGTATCGATAATGGGAATAATAGGTTGTCTGCAGGTTTTTGACCAGATATACTTCCTAATCAAAAACATGCGAAATATAACGATTTCCTATTACATATACAAGAACGCTTTTGAATATCACAGGATGGGCTATGCTTCTGCGATCGCGATGGTCCTCTTTCTGATAATTTTCGCGATCACTGCCCTTCAGCGCAAACTGATAAAGGAAGAGTCGTATTTTTAAGGGGGCGATTACATGAAGAAAAAACTAAAGATTGGTATGATTATCGCCTACGTCGTGTTGATTCTCTATGCGGTCGTTTCGCTCTTTCCCTTCCTCTGGTCGGCCATAGTATCTCTCACTCCTATGAGATACACCGAAAACGGTGTGACAACGGGTACGGATATAATGAAGTGGCCTCCCGAGATAAATTTGTTTAAGTGGCCTCCGGAGTTTTTCGGAGCGCCCGCTACCGGCGAGAATTACGTACAAGTCTTCAAGATCACGCCCTACGCCAGATGGATACTTAACACGATCATCTATGCCGCGCTGGTAACAATTGGCCACCTTATCTTCGATGCCCTTGGAGGTTACGCCTTCGCTAGGTTGCGTTTTCCGCTGAGGGATCTGTGGTTCGCACTCTTTCTAGCCACACTCATGATCCCCGGTCACGTCACGCTGATACCCAATTACAACCTCATGGTGAGGTTCGGATTCGTGAACACTTATTACGGCCTCTTTCTCCCCAAGCTAACCGGTGTCTTTGGGATCTTTCTGATGAGGCAGTTCTTCATGGCTATTCCCAGGGAGATGGAAGAGGCCGCAAGAATCGATGGCGCCTCGATAATCAAGACTTATTTCAAAGTCGTCTTGCCAATCTCAAAACCGGCCATTTCAGCATTGGCAATATACATCTTTGTCGGCACCTGGAACGACTTTCTCTGGCCGCTGCTCATGACCTCGAGAAAGGAGATGTTTACCCTAACTGTGGGCCTTGATTTTTACCGGACAAGTTACTATACGTACTGGCAGTATATGATGGCAGCTTCCATAATGATGACGATTCCCATGATAATCATTTTCCTGATCTTCCAGAGGCAGTTCATAGATACAGGCGTTTCATCCGGGGTGAAAGGCTGATGGATAATTTTAACTACTACGTGGCAGGTAGAAGGGCATATTTTTTTGGAGGTATCGACGGAAACGCAGAAAACATTGGCTGGCACTTGAAGGGAAAGATGGGCGGGTTTTGGCTAGATAACTACAGGCTATTCTCTTCGTATTTTCTTTCGCTCAATGGAAAGAGGGTTTCGCCGACAGGCTTTCAGAACAAAGTCTCGGAACGAATTGTCAACTATCCCGGGGCCGACCTCCGGATTCTTGCCCACCCTGAACGGCCACTTATATCCATCAGAATTGAGAGTCGTGCCAGGATCGAGTTCTGCCTCAGACAGGAGATGGATCTAGTGTGGCTCGAAGACAGACCTTCTGGAAACATCTCGCTGAGAGTGGAGAAGCAAGACCGGGACACGATCGTATGGCGCGAATTAGAGGGCATGAGTTCTTTCGTCAAAGTGAACGGAAAGGCCACATCGGAAGGCGACTGGCTGAAACTCAGCAAAAGGGACAGTCTTGAAGCGGTTATTGCTCTGGGCAGACCCGGGAAAGAGGGTTACGAACAATACCTCCTTGAGCGGCAGGAACACAACCGTCGATATCTTCCACCATTCCAGGACACTATACCATTCTGGGCAAGGACTGGAGCTCTTGAACTCTTCTTCGAAAGAGACGTGGGATGCGGATTTGTCGCTGGACTGGGAGAGTTCCCCTGGTGGTTCGGGATCGATGGAGTCTATACCTGCCTCGGACTGCTCGAAACACCCATGCTGGAACTTGTGGGAAAGACAGTAGACAATCTCGCGAAATTTGGCAACGGCCTGGCCCCTCACGAAGTTACTACGGCGGGCAGGATATACGCTTACGGAAGAATGAACGAGATAATCGCTTTTGCCTATCTAGCCCTGAAGTATGCGGTAAAGACTTCCAAAAAAGAGTACTTAGAACTTGTGGACAACGCGCTTTCACATGTTTCCGGTCACCTTTCGCGAAAGCTGTATCCTCAGGGTGAAGGGATCGTAGAAGTACCCATCATTGGCGAATTTGCTCTGTTGGATTCCGCCTGCTGGCTATACTCTATGCTGAAAGAGCTACGCGACTCGAACATGATGAAAGATCTCAAAAACTCTCAGTTTGCGGCTTGGCTCCTTGAAAGATACGATCGTGAGTTTCTAAAAGACTGGTACGGCAAAGATGGCCTTTTTTACGATGCCCTCGCCGAAAAAAGCGAGAATTTCGAGGGTCACTTTATACAAATTTACCCACTATCCATGGGTCTCATCCGGAGAGAAATCGGGGAGAGATTGCTGGCAAAAATGGAGAAGATAGGCTACTTCAAAGAGCCGGGGCTGATACACTCGCTCCCTCTAAAAACCTTCGAAGCAGGCGATTATGGAGAGGGAGACAAAAACGATATTGTCTGGTCACTTCCCACTCTCCTTGCCATAGAAGCGGGAATTAGATACGGAAGGCCGGACCTTTCCGAAAAGTTCATCTTGTCTCTTGAGAACTCTCTAAAAAGCGAAATGTACGGGGCGTTACCGGAAATACTTCCCGCTGGCGGTTGTACGATCCAGGCCTGGAATGCCTATGCGATACCTTTGATCGAGCACATGAACTCCCCCTCCCCTGCTTAATGATAGAAACTCCAGAAAGGGCCGGTATTCACGCCTGGTTTTTATTCGAGAACACTGTCAAGGCACAAGACTGACAGCCATTATCGATGTGCCGACAGAGTCGAATCATTCGCTGAATTGGTAGCCAAGTCCCTGAAAAGTTTAATCACCGCCAGCCGGAAGGTGAGTATGCCGGAAGCAAGAAAATACTTGGTGGCTGGGATGCGCCGTATATCCAGTCACTCCTGAGATCGATAAAGAAGCAGAGCAAATCTTGCGTTTGTTGTTCCGAGAGTTCAGTTGCCGCTCTGGGGCAAAAACCTTCTGGACGACCCGCTTCTCAAAACATATTGAAAGCGACCGAAGACCACTTGTCGGGAAAGATAACGCTGCCCGAGTAGAAAAAGTGAATCCTCCGGTGCCACGTGGCTGCATGAGAAGCCGAAAACAATCCCGTTGCCCAAACCGATCAAAGAGCGATTGGTCAGAGCCCATCGACCCTGTACTCGGTGAGTCATTCTTTCGAGCGGGCTCTTATAGATAGTCAGCGGCTGCGTACGATACGCTTGGAACGCTCACACCCGTGAACAAACGGAACGGCTTGTTGAAAAGAATGTGAACGTGTCCTTGACGAGCTACGTAAAGTGTCGACCAAAAACTAACCAAACCCTTTGAAGATCAATTGAAAGACCTGAATGACAAGGATACTACGTCGCAGAAGTCCTCGCCTGATCGGGAAGACAAACCCAGAACAACCTGGACGCTTAGCAACGAAGAACCGTTCTTCCCGAAGGACGGGTTCTTGCTCTTGGAAGGACCAAGGTCGGGCTTCTTGATGACGGTATGTGACGTTTTCGTAATCGCCTAACATTGTCATCCCGAACTTGATACGGGAACCGAGGTTAGAGGTCAGTGGCCAGAGGTCGGAAGAGCAACGAAAGCTGGATTACCGTTGGACGGTTCTCCGTTCACCGAGGAGAAGTTTTTATTCGTTCAATAGCGGAAATCTCTTCTTCTTGGTTAGAGTCATGAAGCAGCAGCACCAAGATTCCGACCAGGAGCTTTGTCGGGATGACGACATTTGACGCTTTTTCCTCGGGACTTCAGCTTGAACTTGGAACAAGCAACATGCAACTGCTCTTCAAAAGACGGGTTCATGGTTTTGGACGAAGGACCAAGGACGGCTCTTTGCAGCGCTCAGCGGGCTCTTGATTTTAGCGTGCAGCAGCTCTTTGATCATCGAGATTCTGAATCAAGTTCAGAATGACGTGATGTGATGTTTTCGTGATCGCCTCACATTGTCATCCCGAACTTGTTTCGGGATCTGGTTTTTATCTTCTCGGCTGCGGAGGACCGTTGACGGGCAACGCGGTTTTCATCAGCGACCAGCGGGTTCTTGATTTTAAGCGTACAGCAATTCTTAGGAAAGAGATGCTGAAACAAGTTCATGACGCGGAGCGCGGGGTATCGATTAAAGGGTATGGGGTCTCGTGAACATAACCGGCTTAACAATTCGGGTTTTCTATGCACCTATGAAGTTATCCGGGCAGCGCGTTTGGGAAGCCCCTCACTCTGTCATCCCGAACTTGTTTCGGGATCTAGTGCCTTTGAGAAAAGTGGTTATGGATAGTAGATACGATAGCGTGTTCGAGATAACTTTCGAAGAAAGATTCTGAACCAAGTTCAGATGACGCATTGTGCCGGTTTTACGAAGCCCACTAGGTTTTCAAAACAAGTTCAGATGACGAAATGTGACGTATTCCCAATACTCTAGGCTGATCGTCCTCGTGTATTGACATAAGAGAGAGTATAGAATGAGGGTAGAGGGAGTACCCAGTTGTCACTGAAGTGCTCCTGTTCAGGATCTTGGCTTAGAAGGGATAAACGAGGTTAGAGGTTAGTGGCCAGAGGTTGGAAGAGCAAGAAAGTAGTCACCATTCACCGAGGAGAGCCATGAAGCAATACTATCGAGATTCCGACCAGGAGCTTTGTCGGAGTGACGGAATCTAGCCTTTTCGGAGTAACCGTTAGCTGTCATCCCGAACTTGTTTCGGGATCTGGGTTTGATCTTATCCAAGGACGGGTTCTTGCAATAAGGATTTCGATCCTAACGAACCGATACATGAAAACCATTTTCACAAGCGAGGATTTCATTTGGATCCTTTGAAAAACATTCTCCGCATAAAACGGCAAAAACAAATTCATCTTTGTCACTCTTTTGCGAGAGAAGAACACTTACACGAACTTCACTGAAGATAATTCAGATAATGCATGCGGAAGGCTACACGGTTTACCTTGAAATAGCGTTAATTATTTGTGAATGTAGAAAGCATTACGCATAGTTCGATGATAATTCCAGATTTCTGAGAAATATCGGCCTGAGATCGCTTTAATATGTAAATGTTTTCAGGAATATTATGTTAGCGGAGCCCTTAAGGCTAAGTAAAGGAGGTTGGGTATATGAAAAAGAGGTTCATTTTATTACTTCTGGCCATCATACTCGTTAGTAGCCTCGCTATTGGTCAAGTTTACGATCGAAAGGAAACTCTGTACGCCGGTGGAGGCCTTTGGAGTCCACCGAACAACTGGAATCCATTTACCCCATGGGCGATTATGACCGGAACCAACGGTCTAATCTATGAATACCTGTTTATGTTCGATCCTCTGAGCAACGAGATGATACCCTGGCTTGCAGTGGATGGAGGATGGATAGACGGAAAGACCTACGAGCTGAAGCTTCGAGACGGAGTATACTGGACGGATGGAGAGGAGTTCAATGCCGAAGATGTGAAATTCACATTCGACATCGCAAAGAAGTATCCCGGAGTCCATTACAGCTCCATGTGGAACTGGATGAAGGAAGTGGAGATAGTGGACAGACTGACTGTACGAGTCCACTTCACCGAACCGCTGTATCAGCAATGGTCTTTCCAGCTCTATCAGTTGCCTATGGTTCCCGAGCACATATGGAAAAACAAGACGGAAGCCGAAATTCTGACTGGAGCTAATGAGGGGCCCATTGGAACGGGTTGCTATACAGCCGAAGGTTACGGTCAGGACAGAATGATTTATTTGAGAAACGAAAACTGGTGGGCTATCGAGCAGCTGGGAATAAAGCCTACGCCCAAGAGAATAGTCTACCTCACCGTTTCGGGAAACAACGTAGCTCTCGGTATGATCTTCAAAGGGGAACTGGATATCAGTAACTTCTTCCTTCCCGGAATCCCCGCCGTCAAATCCGCTTACGGAATCCACACATATTTCGATGGCGCGCCTTACATGCTTTCCGACAATACGGCAGTTCTCTTTCTAAACAACAGCAGAAAGCCGATGGACGATGTTAACTTCAGGAAGGCCGTTGCCTGGGCAATAAACGCCGACGACATAGTCACAAGGGTTTTCGAAAACCAGGTAATCAAGTCTAACCCGCTTGGCTTCCTTCCTATCGACGCCTGGATGAAGTATTACGATGAAAAGGTTGTCGAGCAGTATGGATTCAAGTACGATCCATCGGTTTCCAAAAAGGTCCTTGCCGATGCGGGCTACAAGGACATTAACGGAGACGGATTCGTCGAGGCGCCGGACGGTTCCAAGATAGAGCTCTCTATAATAGTTCCATTCGGCTGGACCGACTGGATGGAGTCGATAAAGATAATTGCCAACAACCTGAACGCCGTGGGCATTAACGCAAAGGCCGAGTTCCCCGACTATTCGAGGTATCAGGACGAGCTTTACGGCGGCAACTTCGATATGGCGATAAACAACTTCAACAGCAACCTGTCTAACACAGTATGGAGTTACTACTACTGGCTATTCTGGGATATCAGAGAACAGCAGACTCAGGGCAACTACGGAAAATACAACAATCCCAAGGCCTTTGAGTTGATGGAAGCCTTCGACAGAACGCCCGTCGACGACTACGAGACTGGGCAGAAGATCATGTCGGAACTGGAAGAGCTTTTCTTAAAAGAGATTCCCTACGTTCCCCTCTGGTTCAACGGAATGTGGTTCCAGGCAAGTACCAATGTTTGGACCAACTGGCCGAGCGAACATGGCCCTCACTACTATCCATGTACGTGGAACGGAAAATGGCAGCTCGGTGGTATATTCATGCTGACAGCCCTGGAGGCTAAGTAGCAGAGTATAATCTTCGCCCCCATGGACTTCCGGCCCGTGGGGGCTTTTGGCAGACTGAGATTAAACGGTTTGGCTCATGCGAGATTCAACCTGTCATGTTCGGGCTCCCAGTGTTGTTTTTCGCTGAGCGACGAACAAGAGTGTTCTGGCAAGACGTCCGAATTCCGAAAGACAATAGCGATAATGGTACAGACTGGAGAGATCGAGATGCCGGACTGCCTATGAATATAAGGTTGCACCCGGGTCTTCATACGCGCAGTCTCTAGACATGATTAAAAAACCAACTTTCAGCAATTTATGAAGAAAGAAAAACCTGTCTAATCGCCTCTCTCTGTCAAACGAGAGCCTAAAGAGCCTCGAAATCTAAATGGGTGATCGGAAGGGATTGAGTATCGCACTTTCAACTGAAAATAACTTTTGGTTGGGCAAGAAGGCGAAGCTCTCCATCACGTGGGTAGGGTAAAGGAAGGAGACTCAGACTGTGGGAGCCTATTTCAGAAGAAAGATAATAATCTACCTGCTGACATTTGTATTTGCGGTTACGATAGACTGGATGATACCGCGATTCATGCCCGGCAATCCAATTACGAATCTACTGTCTAGGTTTTCCACCAGATCGGATACAACCGAGGTAATCGCCGGCTACCTTAACGAGATCTACGGGCTGGACAAGTCACCTCTTCATCAGTATTTCGCTTTTTGGGCGGGCCTTTTCAGAGGCGATCTCGGAGTCAGCTTATATGTTACAGGCGCTCCCGTTACGAGGGTAATAGCCAGGGCCCTGCCCTTTGATCTTGCCCTTTTGATTCCCGCAATAATGTTGAGTTATATAGCCGGGAACAAGTTCGGCGCCTTCGCCGCCAGGAAGAAGAAACTTGACGGCATCGTCTTGCCTATATGGTACGTGCTTACGGCCACGCCCTACATGTGGCTCGGTATACTTCTGGCCTGGTTCTTTGGGGTCGCGCTAGACGTTCTTCCCATAGCGGGCGCCTACAGTTTTTCAATGGTTCCCAACTGGAGCTGGACCTTCATCTGGGATTTCCTGAAGCACTGGATACTTCCCTTCAGCTCTCTCTTTCTCGTGCAATTTGGAGGCTGGGCCATCGGAATGCGTAACATGATCATCTACGAACTCGAGGCCGAGTATTCCAGATACCTGGAGTCTCTGGGTGCCTCGGGAAGACTGGTCAGACGGTATGCCTATAAGAACGCGGTCCTTCCTCAGATCACGGGACTGGCTCTCCAGCTAGGTGTCATAGTTGCCGGGGCTCTTGCTACCGAAGTCGTCTTTTCATACCCCGGCATCGGACATCTTCTAAAGGAAGCGATAATGAATCAGGATTACTTCCTAATACAGGGCTGTTTTCTGTTCATAATCGTCGGCGTGTTGTTGGCTAACATCATTCTGGATATCGCGTATATACTGATCGATCCGAGAATCAGGCACACGGCAGAAGGAGAGACTGTATGAAGACAAAGAATGAATTTCTATACTTCGCCCTGAGGAACGGACGTCTGAAGGTCGGCTTTTTCATACTGGTGATCTTCATCTTACTCGCGATCTTCGGACCTCTCTTCGCGAAGTACGGACCGCTCGATTATGCGGGGCCAGGTTACCACCCTCCTTCAAAAGAGTTCTGGTTAGGGACCACAACCTTCGGGCAGGATGTTTTCTCGCAGACGGTTTACGGGCTGAGATCAACCTTCCTGGTCGGATTGGTTGCCGGAGGTCTCGCTACGCTTCTGGGAGTCCTAATCGGCTTCGTAGCCGGCTACCATGGAGGCATGATCGACGAGCTGCTCAATATGTTGACCAATGTGGTCACCGTGATACCGACGCTGGCCCTCCTTCTAATTGTTGCGGCTTATCTGCCATACAGGGGAATACTCGTCCAGAGCATATTTATAGGGCTCACCTCCTGGCCATGGGCCGCGAGAGCGATAAGGGCCCAGACGTTTACTTTGAGAACGAGGGACTTTGTGGACCTCGCAAGAATAACAGGTATGAAACCCCTGAGAATAATCTTTGGGGAGATCGCTCCAAACATGATGTCCTATCTTTTCATGACCTTCATACTCCAGTTCGGAGGCGCCATTCTCGCGGCCGTTACGCTTGATTTTATCGGGCTCGGCCCGACTCAGGGGATCTCGCTCGGACTCATGATGCAGAATGCGGTTCTTTGGAGCGCAATTCAGCTCGGAATGTGGTGGTGGCTGATACCTCCCGGAGTAGCCATTACGGCTATCGTCGGCGCGCTCTACTTTATGAATACTGGACTGGACGAAGTCTTCAATCCTAAATTGAGGGAGCTGTAACAATGTCTCTAAGCGTGGATGGCCTTAGAGTCTATTACCAGACTCTTAAGGGAGATATAAAGGCACTGGACGGTGTGAGCTTCGATCTTCGTGATGGGGAGATCGCAGGAATTGCCGGAGAATCGGGCTGCGGGAAATCGACTCTGAGCAACTCCCTCATAATGCTTCGCCTCCCGATGAAACTCGTGGAGGGCAGTGCCTCTCTTGACGGAAATCCACTCCCAATCGGCGATCAAAGGAAGATGAACGACTTCAGATACAAGAGAATCTCGATAATCCCTCAGTATGCCATGAACGCCTTGAATCCCACCGTGAAGCTCAAGAGACTCATCTCAGATCTTCTCGCCTGTCACGGTGTGGGATATGAAAAGACTCTCCCCGAACTCAACAGGAGGTTGGATCTCGTGGGTCTGGATAGATCGGTCCTGAACATGTATCCCGTAGAACTGTCGGGCGGAATGAAGCAGAGGGCCGTAATGGTTATCTCGACGCTTCTGAATCCCTCTCTGCTGATAGCCGACGAGATCACATCGGCCCTGGATGTCTCGACTCAGCGAGCAGTGGCCGAGATGATCGTGGAGTTCAGGGACAAGGGCTTCGTCAAAAGCATCATCTTCGTTACCCATGACATCTCCATCCTCTACCAGATAGCCGATTCTATTCTTATAATGTACGCGGGCAAGCTTGTCGAGCGGGCCGCCACGGAAGTGATAATAAAAAGGCCCGTCCATCCCTACACGAAGATGCTTATCTCGTCTCTGCCGGAGGTCGGCGTTCACTACACAGATAGGAGACTGAAAGGGATCCCTGGAAAACCCCCTCAACTCCTCTCGCCTCCGCGGGGCTGCAGATTCAAGGACAGATGCCCGATCGCCTTCGAAAAATGCGAAGAGGAACCGCCCATGGTCGAAATCGAGCCTTCACACTGGGTGGCCTGCTGGGGAGTGAACTAGATGCTTGAGCTCATTAATCTGACGAAGGTCTTCAAGACGGGAATGTTCTCTTCAGGAAGGCTCAAGGCCGTAAACAACGTCTCATTCAAGATCGAAGAGGGAGAGGTCACCTCGCTCATAGGCGAAAGCGGGAGCGGAAAAAGCACCATAGGAAAGATGATCTTGAGATTGTTGACAATCACCGAAGGGGAAATACGACTTGACGGACGCGATATAAGCGGGCTGAAGGGCGCAGAGCTAAGAGACTATTACAGAAAGGTCCAGGGTGTCTTTCAGGATCCCTTCAGCTCGTATAATCCTATCTTCAAAGTTGACAGAGTCTTCGAGAATCTTAGATCGGTCTTCTTTGCGAAGATGCACTACAGCGACTGGATGGACAAGGTCCACACGGTCCTGAAACTGGTTGGCCTCGATCCGGATCAGATTCTGGGCAAGTATCCTCATCAGCTGAGCGGCGGACAGCTCCAGAGAATCCTGATATCCAGGGCCCTGCTGCTGGACGTGAACCTTCTAGTTGCCGACGAACTGATCAGCATGCTCGACGCCTCTACAAGAATAGATGTTTTGAACCTGCTCGCAGACCTCAAAAAGAAGGGGCTTTCAATCCTCTTCATAACTCATGACCTGTCTCTTGGTTACTATCTGAGTGAAAAAGCGGTGATACTGTTCAAAGGTCATGTCGTAGAAATGGGAAGAACTGACAAAGTTTTCTTCAACCCCCAGCACTATTACACATGCAAACTTCTCTCTTCAGTACCGAGGCTCGACAAGAAGTGGGAGGATATTGAAAGCGATCACAAAAGGAAAATAGACGGGCGGAAGTGTTTCGATCCCATCGTGGACGCGGAACATGAAATGGTGGAAGTTGAAGAGGATCACTATGTTGCCGTACAAAGGAGATGAAGACATGTTTGGCGAAGATTTCCTATTCGGTGCCTCTCTTTCGGGATTTCAGTTTGAAATGGGTAGGAACTCTCCCGAGAGCATCGACCGCGGCTCGGACTGGTACTTCTGGGCTCATGATAAATTGAACATCGAAAACGGGATAGTCAGCGGGACGTTTCCCGAAAGCGGGCCGAATTACTGGACAGGTTTCGAGGAGTTCCACAGACTTGCGGCCGACGCGGGAATGAAGATAATACGAATAGGTCTGGAGTGGTCTAGAATCCTCCCCAAACCGACTTTCGAGAGATGGACAGATGATTTGGATGACATATGCAACACTGAAGCGATAGAGCATTACAGAGGGATCATCGAGGACATAAGAAACCGAGGAATGAAGGTGATAGTCAATCTCAACCATTTCTCACTCCCCATTTGGCTCCACGAACCGATTAGGGTCAACAGATACTCCGATTTCACCGCCGGGGGCTGGGCCGACCCCCGCACTGCGGAGGAATTCCGTAAATTCGCCGGCCTCTGCGGAAGGAGACTTGGAGATATCGTCGACATGTGGTCGACCGAGAATGAACCGAACGTCTTGGCTACCCTTGGATACAGAAACAGGGCCTCCGGGTTCCCTCCCTCGATAATCAGGCCCGAACTGGCGGGGGTAGCCCGCGACAATCTAATCAATGCCCATCTACTTGGATACGAGGAACTAAAGAAAGAAACGAGCTCTCCGGTAGGGCTGATCTACGCTATAAGCTGGATAGACGGGGAGGAAAGGGCGGTCGATTCTGCCCTGAAAGCTCAGTTTGAATTTATCGACCGCATAAAAGATAGTACGGACTTCCTTGGTTTGAATTACTATTCACGGATGGTAGTTGAAAGCGATGAAGAGAGCGACAGCGGATACAGAACCCTGCCGGGATTTGGGCAGGGCTGCAAGCCCAACTCGCTTTCCAGATCGGGCAGACCGACGAGCGATTTCGGCTGGGAGATCTACCCCGAAGGGTTGTACAATATACTGAAGACGACTATGAGAAGGTACGACATCCCGGTCTTCGTAACCGAGAATGGAATCGCCGATGCCACGGACGGACTGAGGCCATACTATCTTATAGGCCACCTGAAAGCAGTGGAAACGCTTATTGAAGAGGGCTTCAGCGTGAAGGGATACATGCACTGGTCTCTCACCGACAACTACGAATGGGCCTCCGGCCTTGGAATGCGTTTCGGACTGGTCAGTGTGGACTTCAATGATGGAAGCCTTACTCCGAGACCTTCCTACTACCTTTTGAAAGAAATCATAAAGCAGGGCTCGGTTAATGGTTTCAAGAAGATGCTGAAAGAGCCGTACGACATCTTTGACGAAACCCTGCTCATCGAAAAGGGGGAAAGGACTGGATGGTGACGATAAAGGATGTCGCTGCCGAAGCCGAGGTTTCGATAGCGACCGTCTCTCGGGTATTGAACGGAAGCGGCTATGTTTCCGAAGATACGAAGCTGCGCGTGTTGAGGGTCATCAACAGACTCAACTACCATCCCATGCCTTCGATTCGAAAGAAGAGCCTATACAGAACCCTGGGCGTCCTCCTGCCCAACACCATGGGAAACCATTACGGCGAAATTTTCATGGGAGTGGAGGATTATGCTCACAAAAACGGTTTCAACGTGATGCTTGCCATGGCCAGAGAAATGGTCAGTCGTGAACAGGAGATTCTGAACGAATACTTCCAGCGAAAGGTAGATGGAGTCATAGTTGCGACTCTTCACAGCGACGAGCACATGCTCAACAGGTTCATAGAGAGCGGGATAGTCGTTGTCGCCGTCGACTCCCCAATAAGAGAAATAAAGGCCGATTCCGTAAACATAGACAACTCCTTTGCAGCATACAACGTTGCGAAATTCCTTTACGAAAAGGGGCACAGACGGGTCCTCTTTCTCCCGGGGCAGGAAGGAGTGCATGCTTCAAAGGATAGGTTGAAGGGGCTGAGAAAATTCGCTTCGAGGACCTCGGATTTCGATCTGAAAGTCGCGAGGATAGGGGGCTTCGAACCTCACCACGGGCAGGAGGCGATCCGTGATTACCTTCGGGATTTCGGTATCGATTTCACGGCGATCTTTGCCGTCAACGACCACGTGGCAATGGGGGCAATGCAGGAGCTTCACAAAAACGGTGTTCGTGTCCCAGACGACGTATCCGTGATCGGGTTCGACGATTCCGTTCACGCGCCCTATACGATCCCCGCATTAACCACCGTCTCACAACCGAGAATCGAAATGGGAAGCGCTGCGGCCCAGCTGCTCATAGAGAGATTGAGACTCACCCAGAAGAGAGTATTCAGGAATATAGTTCTGCCCACGGCCCTTGTCGAAAGGGACTCGGTTAAAGCCATATAGGAGAGAGGAAGGAGAGGATCTCTTTGTCGATCACAATACTCGGCCACAAACTCAAAAATCTCCCCTGGGAAGAGAAACCCAAAGATTGTCTAGAACCGGTCTGGAGATACTCGAAAAACCCCCTCATCACACGGGAAACGGTGAGAGGCGCAAACAGCATCTTCAACAGCGCGGTCGTAGCCTACAAAGATGAATTCAGGGGAGTATTCCGTGTAGATACGAAAGAGCTTGTCATGGAGCTTCACTCGGGAAGAAGCGAAGACGGTCTCTCGTGGAACATTGATCAGGAGAGAATCGAATTTAATGTCGAAGACCCGGAAATCGGCCGATTCGTTTACGGATACGATCCCAGAGTCGTCTTCCTGGAAGACAGATACTACGTAACCTGGTGCAACGGTTATCACGGGCCTACCATAGGCGTTGGCTACACTTACGATTTCGAGAGATTCTATCAGCTTGAGAACGCATTCCTTCCCTTCAACAGAAACGGGGTCCTCTTCCCGAGGAAGATCAAAGGAAAGTTTGCAATGTTGAGCCGGCCGAGCGACAACGGCCACACTCCCTTTGGAGACATCTTCTACAGCGAGAGCCCCGACATGATTCACTGGGGCTGCCACAGGCATGTAATGTCGCCCACCGCCGGCTGGCAATCGACCAAGGTTGGGGCCGGACCTATTCCGATAGAGACCTCGGAAGGTTGGCTGCTTATCTATCACGGAGTATGGACATCCTGCAACGGCTTCGTGTACAGCACTGGCGTCGCTCTTCTCGATCTGGAAAGACCCTGGAAAGTAATCAAAAGGTCGAAACACTACATACTTAACCCGAGAATACCTTACGAAAACATTGGCGACGTACCCAACGTCACCTTCCCCTGCGCCAGCCTTCAGGACCCCGAAACGGGCAGAATCGCCATATACTACGGGGCGGCCGACACCGTTACCGCCCTCGCCTTCACAACCGCAGAGATCCTGTACGACTTCCTCCAGGAGAACTCATATTGAGACTGTCTTTATGTATCAGACTGTGCCAGGAGATTAGTATCTGTGCCGGTCCTTTCGGTTGTCTCTTACGCGCTTGTCAGTTGAAGTTCTGATAATAGCAAGCAAAATGAAAGTCACTATGTTGCCGCTGCTTGCAGTGACTGGCCTCAGCTTGATGGTGAGAGTGGCACCACAAAGTGGTACTGGCGAAGGCAACGCTTTCACTGGCGGCGATGATTCTCGCCTTTTGACTGGCCTGCGCCAGCAGACTGCCTTCTGAATGCTTCCCACTGAAAGCGTCATCACTTCTGCTCTTGGTCTCCTCGGAGAACCTTTGAAGGTGGACCTGAGAAGGCTTTTTGCCGTAGGCAGCCTTGCGTCCACTGATGCTCCTCAGTGCCTTGCGTCCCGGCATGTTCTTAGCCGGCATTGCGTCCAATGTTCTACAAGGGCATCACTTCCTGGGATGCTCTTCTCAGCATCACTTCTCGATGGAGTCGGCCTTGCGTCCCGGCACAATCGTAGCGCCATTACGTCCGATTCGGAGGACGGTGGACCGTTGACGGACAACGTTATCTTCAGCAGCGTTTAGCGGGTCCTTGGTTTTAAGAGTGCAGCAGCTCTTTGATCATCGAGATTCTGAATCAAGTTCAGATGACGTGATGTGATGTTTTCGTGATCGCCTCACATTGTCATCTCGAACTTGTTTCGGGATCTGGTTTTTATCTTCTCGGCTGCTGAGGACCGTTGACGGACAACACGGTTTTCATAAGCGACCAGCGGGTTCTTGATTTTAAGCGTGCAGCTGCTCTTAGGATAGAGATGCTGAAACAAGTTCATGACGCGGAGCGCGGGGTATCGATTACAAGGTCGGGGTCTCGCGAAGAGAACCGGCTCACCAATTCAAGGTCTTGCTGCAACTTAGGAAGTTATCCAAACATCGACTTTTGGAAGCCCCTCACTCTGTCATCCCGAACTTGTTTCGGGATCTGGTTTTGATCTCTCTGTCCGCAGAGAACGGTGAATTATAAAGGGCTTCCCCGTTTGTCAGTCTAAGTTTTGAAAGCAACCAATATAGCTAAAAATAAAAATAATAGTCTGAAAGTTGCCACTACAGTACCTTTAGAATATCAGTTCATGACGGTTACAGGCGTTTTCTGGTAAGACCGTGTCAATAACCTACTTGATCGAAGCGGCCTTCACTTCAAATACACGCATCGAAAACCAGCTTGCTAAAGAAAACCCTTTTATACTCAAAACCGCTTCCCGGCAATTTCTATCATTCCCATTCCAAGAGAATTCTTTTCTCCAAGGCCCGTGTCGTACAGAAACGCAATTTCCTCTCCGGTACCGGAAATCTTTACTGGGACAACGGATCCGAAGACTTCGATATCGTCAACAATGTTGATTCTTATGTTGCTCTTCCTCCCGACTTTTTCTACATATTCGCCATCGACAACAATACTGACACTGCTCTCTCTCCCGGAGAAAACTCTGAATTTCTCTCTGGCATTCTTAGTAAGGAATTCGCCAAACTGGGCAGGATCCTGATAGGCCCTCAAGTAGAAAGGCGTCTTATGTTCGTCGTTTCTCGTCGAAAGAACGATCGGCGTAATACATTTGAAGAGCTCCTCTCCGTTTTCAAAACTCTCCGTCGATGCAAAGGCGTTTTGAATCACCAGATTATGATTGAGGATTCTAATTTCCCTGTTTAGCAGCAAGAAATCCACTAGATGCTGCATGATCTCTCTCACCGGCGAGGATATATACAGAGAAGCGATATCTTTTGTGAAGACAATCATCTCGCCATTATCTCCGGCTTTGATATAAGCATTATTTTCCGGAATTAGCTTGGAGAAACAGAAGAACTTGAAGCTCTTGCTTCCGTCAAGAAAGCCCTCGTCGTGTAGCCACTTCGAATAATCGGGATTAGCCTTCTGTATCATAGCGTAAATAAGACCCGAAAGCTGATGAAAATGATCGCGGGGAACGGCCTTGTTCTTCAGACCGCTAAGTGTGAGCTTAACTCTCATATCTACCTCCCATAGAACTAAAACTGAACATCTCTAGACAGAACGATCTCTCGGCCATCCATCTTTGCGCTCATCATAGCCGCGGTAACAACTCTCTCTAGTTCTCGATAGTTGCCGGGGTACTCGTAACCCTCCAGTTTATCTATTGCGGCTATGCTTATCTCATCTATACTGAGATTCAGAAGCTTCTTTTTCACCTGGAGAAGATGACTAAGAATATATCTGAAATCTGACTTTCTCTCAGAAAGCGAAGGCATGTGAATTTCGTAGGCAAAACGCTGAAAGAAGTCAGACCTGAAATTGCCGAGGCTCATTTCCTTTCTAACATCTCGATTCGTGGCAGCGATAATCAATACGGGTACTTTCACACCCGAAGTATCTGAAAAGCCTTCTATAAGGACTTTCATATCGTCCAGATAGGTCAAAAGCTTTGCCTGGATAGCAGGAGAGATTTCTCCGATCTCATCGAGGAATACCGCTCCTCCCGCCATTGACACCATTTTACCAACCTTGTAAGAACTATCGGTCCACGAACCCGGAAAACTTCCGAAAAGCTCGCTTTCAAGCAGGTTGTCTCCCATATTGACCAGCGAGATTCTAGAAAAGGTTTTCAGGGAGCCAAATAGACAGTTTGCTATGTACTTCGCCAGAAGAGTTTTTCCGCAACCGGTAGGACCTGTAAGCAGAATACAAACCGGCTTTCTGAACTTCATTTCGGATGTCAGATCATTCAGTCTTCCTATAGCAAGTTGAGCTCCTGTGAGATTCTTATCGTTGGAGATCTCTTTCTTTTTAAGCGTTTCAAGAGTCTTGCTTGCCTTATCTCGAAACTGCTTTAGTTCTTTAACATAGGGCATTACAGATGTAATTATCTCGTTCGTCTTCTTGACATTCCTGTGGGTAATCTCGTCTCCAAAGAGTGAGATGTAAGCATTCTCTTCAGAGTCTTCGAAGCTATTCTCAAGTTTCACTTTCCAGTCGATCCTTTTCTTGAAGTTCCATTCAGGAAAACGGGTTGAAAGTCTATCTCTCAAAACGTTTTTCAAGACATTCTCAAACCGTGAAATCTCACCATACTCCATTCTCTCTCCATAGAACCGATCGATGGGGAAGATTCCGACAGCACCCATTCTTTGCGCGAATCTTACTATGTTACTTTCAAGACCTCCTTTGAACATTATGAATAACTGGCCTGAAGACCGTTCAGGATTCAGTTCTCCAATGACCTGCTGGGAGATGATCATTATTCCCTGTTCTTCGCGAAATTCAGGAAGCTCAACAATCTCCACTTTTTCTCTCAGATCCTCTTTTGAAGAAACAAGACTACCAACGATCTCCTTGAGCACTCTTAGCTCATGCTCTTCAAAACCCTTCTCAATAATGAATACTTTCATTTCCTGGCTCTCCCAGCAATTTGATGAAGATAGTGTGTTATTGAACTTCGGTTAAGCTCTTTCAATAGAGCTTTCGGTTCGCCCAGTTTGCTTTCGGGATACCCGGCCTTCATAATGTCCCTGTTCAGGCCGATGACTCTCCCCAACAAATCTTCCACCTCAAGCGAATAATCAATCAACCCTATAGACTTTGCGATCACTTCTTCAAACTTGCACTTGAGCGCTTCTCCCTCCTCCGGATCCCCCAAAGCGATTCTCATAATCGCCAGTGCCTGCTTCG
This sequence comes from Mesotoga sp. H07.pep.5.3, assembly GCF_002752615.1. Taxonomy (NCBI): domain Bacteria; kingdom Thermotogati; phylum Thermotogota; class Thermotogae; order Kosmotogales; family Kosmotogaceae; genus Mesotoga; species Mesotoga sp. H07.pep.5.3. The sequence continues at coordinate 171,220 of NZ_AYTV01000021.1, read as the reverse complement.
AAAGATTTGGGGCACCGCTTCTGGGAGTTAGGCAGTTGAGAGTGTATAGAACTCCGTCGGGCATCCGGAAGAGATACCAGGATAACTGGTTCTTGGATACGTCATTCAAATCGGAGACGCCAAAGAGAATCTTTGAGCTGAGCGAGCCAAAGAGATCTTCAATCGAGGCCGTCTCTCCTTCGAGGTATCCATTGAGGAAATTCTCAATAATCCTGCCTGTTCTTCTAACCGTTTCCCCAAAACGCCTCATGTGTTCTTCTTTTTGGGGAGAGTTTTCAGAGAATTCGAAACTCCACCTGTATCTTCTCAGACAATGGTACCTCTTCCCTTTGACGATTTCCAGAACAACTCTCTTCTCGGAAATCGGATTCCTCTCTGCCGGCTCAAAAACCAGATCCTCAGGATTCTCTACAGATGCGAACGGATCGGAATTTGAAGTCTCGTCATTATCGTGGTCTTCAGTTTCAACTTCTTCAAACGCTTCTTCATCTGAAAGCTCTTCTTCACTTTCTTCGCTGGTTTCAACGGGTCTATTTCTGAAGGACGTGGTCAGTGATTTAAACTTTTCCTTGTTCTTGCCTTTCGACTTTTCACGTATCTTTTCTCCTATTCTTTGCCTACCCATTTATCCACCTCTCCCGGCCTAAGCGCATAATTCGCCTTAGGAGACTTTTCTTCAATTTCCTCTCCGATTCCGATTTTCTCTGAACTGCCGCTTTTCTCGAAAGACAGTGCAGAGAATATCCCGACTTCCCTTGGATCAGAGAGTCTCTTCTTCAATTCCCCTTCAGTATGCATTCTGGTATCCTTCAAATGTCTAAAGAGAACCTCCAGATAGATAGAGGCCACATCGATGGTACCGAGAACGGGTGATCCCTCTTCAACACAACCTGCCTCCGACTTAGAGAAACCCCTCATTATCCCTTCGATAGATCTGTCGGCAAGCCGTTTTAGATAACTGGAAAACTCTTCTTCGGCCTTGAAGAATTCCGAAGAGACCCGCTGCATACTGAAGCCTGATGAGCCTGTCTGAAAGGTTTTCATCGAAAGCTGAGTTCCCCGCTCTCCTATAGTATGGCCTGAAAGAACTCCTAGAAAACTACCGATCCTGAATGGTTTCATACTGGAGAGCTCGAGACCCGCACACTTTGAACAGATGCCGTTCTCCCCTGAGGACGCACACTTAACCGGGCTTCTCAGCAGAAGATCGCAGTTTCTGAAGTTATTTAGATTACTTCGTGTCACGAGCATCCACTCTTTGTCCATCGGCCTCTTGACATATCTGCCGAGTATCAGTCTTTCAAGAGAGTATTTTCGCAATGCCAGATGCTGGATAAATGATTGATTGAGTTCTATTCCGTCATCTGTACCACAGTCTTCTTCTGTGACATAAACGGGATACAGAAACTCGACCAACTTCCTGGTAAAATATCCCGCTTCGGCGACATGGAGTTTCTTGTCGATCAAACCTGTCCTCGATCTGGACGCAATGTTCACTTCAAGACCATCTCTACGGCCAAGGTAATCTTCTTTCGATACTCCTCTCGCAAAGGCCTCAGCTCTTCTTCCATCGAGATCAATTCCCTCAGCCATCTGTACGAAGTGCTCTGGTTTTCCTCTACTGCCCGAATCTCTTACGCTCTTGGTAGCCTCGCTCATCAAAGCGATATCGCACAGATCAAGACTCAGTTCCGATTCCTTTGCCGCTGCAAGGCTTTCATTCTGCCACTTCAGAAGATCCTTTGAAATATCGTTGGAATTCTCTATTATCTTAGTGAGTTCCTCTTTTGCCTTCTTCGAGTTTAGTCCTCTTTTTCTGTATAGACCGTATACCAAATCCTGGGTGACCGAAAAAGTGAGTTCTCCCGTTCCAATTCTGAACGGGTTGTTGGAGGGAAGCATAGATTTCAGCTCTCTCTTCAGATCTTCATCCTGATCTACGGGCAGGTAAACAGCCATGGAGTCGCCATCGAAATCGGCGCCGAATCCATCGCACAACATAATTGGCAATCCTATTGTCTTGTTCTCCCAGAAAATCGGCCTAGCAGAGGAAATACTGTGTCTGTGGAGAGAGGGCTGTCTGTTGAGAAGCACATAGAGATTACTCTCCTTCGCCAGATCATTAGCAATCTTAATCCCTTCTTTAGAATCCTCTTTCAGAGGAAGCCAAAGTTTTGCAAATTCGTAGGGAAGATAAACATGGTCTATGTCCCCTTGAAAAAGCGCTATCAAGATGATGTCCTTAGTAACACCGACAATTGTGAATCTGCCACCTGTTTTTGTTCGCCAGACCCCAGACCCTGCAATCGATACCCTGCTTTTGATTTCGTCATCCTGTAGAGCCTGCCCTGAAAGCCTGCCCCAAAATGTTCCTTTTTGGGGTCTCCTGTTTAGGGCTTTTCTTCAGTCATCCCGGAGTGCTCCTGTACGGGATCTCACATTAGAAACCGCTCTACGCTTAAAACCAAGAACCCGCTGAACGCTGGGAAGAGCCGTCCTTGGTCCCTCAAACCATGAACCCGTCCTTTGCAGAGCAGATGCATATTACTTGTTCCAAGTTGCAAGCTGAAGTCCAAAGGAAAAGGTGTCAAATGCCGTCATTCCGACAAAACTCCTGGTCGGAATCTCGATACTATTGCTTCATGGCTCTCCTCGGCGAACGGTGACCACTCTCTTGCTCTTCCAACCTCTGAACACTGACCTCTAACCTCGTTTATTTCTAAGCCCAGATCCTGAACAGAAGCATTTCAGTGACAAATTGAGGAGGTTCTGATCAAATAGCCTTCCTCTGTCACAATGAACTAGATCTAGTTCTTGTTGTTTGCTCCTGACCAACCACCCACCACAAACCACCCACAACGGCTCTTACTAAACTTTGACAGCAAGAAATCTGAAAACAGCTAAACATGGGAAAAATGAAAAGAAAAACAGACGTACCACCACAGTGGTCTATTATGCAATCTCTTTGAGTAGATCCGGTGGTCTTATTTTGAGTGCTTTGAAAGCGTCGTAAGCATTACCCATCATTTCAGTCCTTGCAAGAAAACGTTTGTTTTCTACCGTTAGCTCAACTGCTCTTATCTCTGTCAAGTCTTCAAGTATTTCTGCAAACGAGAAAGTACTCCCAATCTCTTTCAGCTTTCTGCATAAGGCAGTCTCCATTACCAGTGCAAGGAAACAGATCATTATGTGTCCCTTCACCCTCGTGTCTGTGTAATGGTATATGGGGCGAAGATCGAGTCCGCTCTTCAGTTTCCGGAATGTGAGATTTTGAGTTTTCTTCAGCCGACTTTGCGTAACTTCTTTCTCTCAGTCGATTAGTGTCGTTTAAGGAAGCAGTAGGTCAAATGGGTGCCCAGGTTGGTTGTATTTCGTCTAGTCTGTGAATAATCGGGTGTAATCAGAGTTCGTAGAATCAGTGGCTTTCTGTTATGATAATTGCGTAAACGTTTACGTACTATCTAGAAAGCATTAGCGACTATTTATTTGCATTAAATTCCCAAACGTTTACTAAGAATATTTCCGAACCGAAAAGGAGGGGTCAAAGTGAAAAAGCTCTTGTTACTGTTTCTTGTTTCTGCGTTTCTTGTTGTTACAGCGTTGTCTGCCGAGATCACGTTCTGGAAGTTCACCGACACATACGCAGATGCTACAATTCAAAGATTCGTTGATCTTTGGAATGAAGAAAATCCGGACAAGAAAGTGGTATTTGAGACTTTCCCCTGGGGAGATTATACCGGGACTAAGCTTACAACTGCCTTTGCAACTGGCGAAGGGCCTGATGTTTTCTTCATAAGTCCCGGTGATTTCCTGAGATACGTCAATACCGGAATTGCTCTGCCGCTCAGTAAATACTTGACCGAAGATATAATTGCAGACTTCTTACCTGAGACAATTGAAGCTGTAACTGTTGGAGGAGAAATATACGCTCTTCCGCTTGAAATGGAGCCAGTAGCATTATTCTACAACAAGGCTGCTTTCGAAGAAAAGGGAATCAGTCAGCCTCAAGACTGGGCGGAGTTGAAGGAAGCGGCAGCGAAATTGAAAACTGCCGACCGATACGGAATAATCGTTGAAGTTGCGCCTGGCTACTACCAGAACTTCACATGGTATCCGTTCCTGTGGACCGCGGGTGGAGACGTCGTAGACGAAAACTGGGAGAAATCTACTTTCGAATCAGAGGGAGCGATAGCTGCTCTTGATCTTTGGGGATCGTTTGTCAAAGAAGGTTTAGCCCCTTCATCGCTTCCAGCAGGAGCGAATGATATTGGTATGTTCGGAAACGGTCTTGCAGACATGATTGTTTGTGGATTCTGGGGCGTCAAGCAGTTACAGACTCAGTTTCCTGAATTCGATTTTGGAGTATTTCCAATCCCCCCTTATGAAAAGGGAGGAGAAAGTATCAGCGTTTATGGTGGTTGGAAGATGATGCTGAATGCCAAAGGAAAGAACACAGACATAGCTGCCGAGTTTGCCAGATGGCTCGTAGCAGAGCAGATAGACTTCCCGCTTGATTGGTGCACAGTGACCAATAGTAAGTTCTCACCCAGATACTCCGTTCTCGAAGCAGGAGATGAGTTCTACAATACTCCGCCAAACGATGTATTCCTCGAGATTCTGAAGACATCGAAGTCGGAGCCCACATTCACTCCGGAAATGGTTAAGGCTGTGTCTGATGCTATACAAGCAGTCATGTTTGCAGGTATGGATCCCAAGGCTGCTGCAAAAGGGGCTTCTGCAGCTATCAATGCTTATCTTAGTAGATACACAGGTGGAGTTCCCGGAAAGTAAGTGAATTTTCTTAGCCCGGGATTCAGTCCCGGGCTGGTTTTTCGGGAGGATTGCCGTGAATAGAAAAACCCGGGAAAAACTGGTTGGATACGCTTTTATAGCTCCAGACATAACTGGACTGATAATTTTCGCAATGGTCCCCGCAATTGTGGCTCTTGTAATAAGTTTCTTTTCCTGGAATGGCTTAAGTGATATGCTCTTTGTCGGTCTAGACAATTACAGGACAATGTTTGAAGACCCACAGTGGCGAAACAGTATCTTTGTGACTCTTAATTACTCGGTCTTCTTTGTTCCTTTGAACTTCGTATTTGCACTTCTCCTGGCAATGCTTGTTCAAAAACCAGGACCTGGAATAGGGCTTTTCAGGGCTATTTTCTTTGCGCCTACCGCCATGTCTATGGTTGCGGTTTCCTTCGTCTGGAAATACATGTTTCAACCGTACGGTTTCGTCAATTATTTTCTGTCATTCTTTGGAATAACTAGGCAACCACTCCTTGGCTCTATGTCTCAAGCTCTTTACTGCATTACTGTGGTTAGTCTATACATGAGTGTTGGATACTATATGGTGATCTTTCTCGCAGGTCTCAACGAGATTTCAAATGAATACTATGAAGCTGCTGAAATAGATGGTGCGTCAGGTTTTCAGAAATTCCTATACATCACTCTTCCACTCCTGAAACCCACTACCGCATTTGTTCTTGTAATGACCTTTCTGCAGAGCTTCCAGGTTTTTGACCAGATATACATACTAACAGGAGGAGGACCTTTTTATAGTACATCAACCGCAGCGTTTTACATCTATTACAATGCTTTTCAAATGTACCAGTTCGGTTACTCATCGGCTCAAGCTTTCACACTATTTGCGATTCTTCTTGTAGTATCTTATTTCATGCTGAGAGCACTAAGAGGCGGTAACGTCTCCACCGGATCGTGAGGGGGTAAATATGAAGACCAGAATAGTGAAGGGAATACTGAGGTATGTTTTGCTAGTGGCTCTTGCGATGTTCTTCCTCTTTCCAATCTATTGGATGTTCGTGAGTTCTCTGAAGTCACCCAGCGAGATCTTCGCATTCCCGCCGAAGCTAATCCCCGAAAACCCAGTATGGTCAAATTACTCTAAAGTATTCTCGCAAGTGCCTTTCGCCAGATATATGTTGAACACCTTCTTTGTTGCCTCTGTTGTTACTATTGTCGCTCTTCTTCTTCACTCTATGGCCGCTTATTCGCTGGCAAGACTCAGGTATCCTGGCAGAAATGTACTGTTCATTCTCGTTATCAGCACTCTAATGATTCCGTTTTCTGCAATCCTGATCCCGCTGTTTCTAATTGTAAGAAACTTTGGCTGGATTGACTCTTATAGAGGGCTTATAATACCGGCTATTCCCCACGCCTTTGGGATTTTCTTTTTGAGGCAGTTCTATCTCGGATTTCCTAGAGAATTGGAAGAAGCGGCAATAATTGACGGGAGCGGATTGGTGAGGGTCTTTTTCAAGATCGTTCTGCCACTTTCAAAACCCGTACTCTCAGCACTCGCCGTCTTCTTTTTCCTGGCGAACTGGAATTCATTTATGTGGCCGCTGGTGATAATTAATTCGCCGGAAATGCGGACAGTACAGCTGGGAATAGCCCAGTATGGTGGAGAGTATAATAATCCATGGGCTATTCAGCTAGCTGCCTGCACGGTAGCTCTCATTCCAACTTTGATTGTATTTGTGATACTGCAGAAACAGTTAATGCAGAGCATAAAAATGACCGGAATGAAACTCTGATTGGAGGAGGAATCGTTGGCGCAAAGGGTTACCATAAAATCAATTGCCGAAGAACTCGGGGTCTCGGTTGCTTCTGTTTCCAGAGCTCTTAATGGGAAGGGTGAAGTTGGTCCTGCTCTGGAGAAGAGAATATTGCAGAAGGCAGATGAACTTGGTTATATAGCCAACTATTCTGCCAGGAGTCTCAAGCATCAGAAGACAAATCTTATAGGCGTGCTGGTTCCGGACACATTCAACCCATTCTTTGCCCATTTTGTGACCAAGATAGAAGAGCTTCTTTACGATTCTGGATATGAGATACTGCTTTCTACGACAAGGGAGTCTCTTGAGAAGGAACGTGAGTATCTTGAGATAATGGTTTCCAAGAATGTTACCGGTATCCTTGCGGCTCCAGTGGATAGAACTGGTAATATTTCGATTTACAAGAGGGTAAAAGCGATGGATATCCCTATAGTCTTCTTTGATCGAAACGTTGAAGGGCTTGATCTTAGTCGGGTGAATGTGGACAACAGAAGCGCGGTCTACAAGATAGTTAGATACTTGTACCGTAAAGGCCACAGAAGAATAGCTTTTGTAGAGAGTGTTCCCAATACGTCGATGGGAGAAGAAAGATTAGCTGGCTACAGAGAGGCAATTAAGGATTTCGGTCTCAGTGAAGAGTTCAGTCTTGAAAGATTTGGATTATTCATAGAGAATGATGTTAAGTCCCAAGCTGCTGAAATCCTCTCTCACAGACCAACGGCACTCATAACAGGAAACCTTGTCATAACAAAGGCTTTTCTTCAGGCACTGAAGACTCTTCGGATAAAGATTCCACAAGAACTTTCGCTTGTTTCCTTTGACGATATTGAATGGCTTGAAGTGACGTCTCCGCCCATTACTGCATTCCGGCAGCCGATCGAGTCTTTGGCGATGAATGCCGTGGCACTTCTGAAGAGAGAGATGAAGAACAACGAATCAAACTCTCAAATAGTGGTCGTCGAAGGTGAACTGATAATTCGTAATTCAGTTTATGATCTCTCTTCCGAAAAACAAGGAGGTTGATTTCATGATAAGAGTAGCTTTACCCCCATTAAGCATGGTATTGATTTCTTCGTTTCTCCTTGCCACATCTCTTAAAGATGTTTCAGAACTGGAAATGGTAGCAAAGCTTACAGGCCCCAACGCAATCAACAACACTCTCAAGTATGACGTCTTCGGAACCGATCTTGGTCACAGTTTCAACGATGGTGAAATCACATACTTTGTTTTTGGTGACACTTTTGGAATCGACAAAACAAACTGGCGCAAGAATGTTATGGCATTCACCACCGACCAAGATCCGAGTCACGGCATCATTTTTGAAGGGTTCATAACAGGTGATGGAGCTTCTACATACGCGTTTTCTGATAACACAGTCAGGCTCAATGTGGTAAAAGGAGCTGATTTGTGGTCAAGTGTTGATCTCGCGCCGAAACTTCTAAAATCTCAGCTACCTGGAGAATGGTCAATAGAGACAAGAATCGAAAGCAACTCTGCTCCTGTTGGAGCAACGAATTTGTGTGGATTACTTTTCTTCAGCGGAGTGCAGAACTGGATTATGTGGGGCCATCTTGGCAACAGGACAATGGAGGCTAGCGGAATCATCGGAGGTGAATTCGTTAAAATCGCTGAAGTGGCATCTCTTTATCCATATCTGAGAATTGAAAACAGGTTATTCTCTAATACATATGTCTTCAGTTACAGCCAGGATGGAGAGAACTGGATTGAAGCGGGCACTTTTGATGATAAAGAGGGCTTTCTAAACTCAGCAAGGTATGGCATTGGCGCAAAAGAGTGGGGCACTTCTGACTATGAAGTTATCTTTGCCGATATTGCCGAAAACTCAGTGAACTTTTCAGCTCAGGAGCTTCGAGAAGCCTTCTACTGGGGAGGACCCGGAGAGTTTTCCGGAGCTGCGAAAGAACTGATTCATTCAACCCCTGGAAATATTACGGCTATTCCAACCAACGGAGTAGCTGTCAACTCGAGACTTTACTTGCACTACATGATGGTCAACTACTGGGGAGAACCGGGGAGATGGAACACGAGCTATTCTGGCTTGGCGGTTTCAAAGAACGGCGGAAGAACCTGGGATGTACTTGACTCTGTAAAATGGGGTTCGGAGAGTAACTTTGCCCAGGTAGGTATTGCGAAGGCTTCCCAGTGGCCAAAGATTCCTGATGGTTGCGACGTGAACAGCGATACCCTCTTCTTCTTCGGAATCCCCAGCGGAAGGTTCGGTGGAGTCAAATTAATGAAAGTGGATGGCGAAGAAATAGAGAAAATTGGTGCATACAGATACTTTTCAGGCCTAGATAATTCCGGAATTCCTCAGTGGTCGAGCAAAGAAGAAGACGCAGAGATAATTATTGAGGCTCCTGTTGGCGAATGTTCTGCAATGTACAATCACTTCCTCGGAAAGTGGATAATAACTTATTTGAACGAACACAGTCACGATCTAGAGATAAGAGAATCTCCCAATCCATGGGGCCCATGGAGTAAACCGCATCAGCTTGTTTCTTCAAGGGAGTATTCAGGCTTGTACGGGGCTTTTTTGAATCCTCTGTTCGTTGAGAATGAGGGAGAGTACATTTATTTCACTATGTCATTATGGACGCCATACAATGTTTATCTAATGAAAGCCAGATTAGTCAAATAGGAGGTTTAGAATGGACTTTTCCAGTGGAACTCTTAGAAATCTGATGACACTAAAAAATGCTAGAAGAGGAAGAATATCATCTTACGATGAAAGCGGTGGTAATAAAGACTGGAAAGCAATAGCAGCAGGAGAGACATTAGTTCTGGGTGAAATTGAAGGTCCGGGAGTTGTTAGCCATATATGGATGACGTTCAGATCTACCGAGAAGCACTTTTTGCGCAAGGGTATACTGCGGATCTTCTGGGATGACGAAAGTGCACCAAGTGTTGAGAGTCCAATAGGGGATTTCTTTGGTGCCGGACATGGGAAAACAGTCAACTTCTCTTCGCTGCCCATACAAATGTCACCTGAAGATGGTCGAGGCTTTAACTGCTTCTTTCCTATGCCATTTAGAAAAAAGGCACGAATAGAAATCGCTAACGAGAATTCTTCCCAAGATCTTGTTGCCTATTACTATATTGATTACGAGCTCTGGCCAGAATTACCGGAGAACATAGCTTACTTCCATGCGCAATGGCGAAGAGAGCGGGGCGTTTCGAGAGATGAAGGTAATCTAGTGAAGTCACTTGCTCCCAATAATCTTAAGGACTTTGCTCTGGAGCCGTTCGTAGCGAACAACATTTTCGAGTTTCAAGGCCAGAACAAGACCGGCAGGGACAACTACGTCATTCTTGATGCTCAAGGCAAAGGTCATTATGTTGGTTGCTTCTTCTATGTCCATAACATGCGCGAGACAGATCAGTGGGATTGGTACGGAGAAGGCGACGACATGATTTTCATCGATGGCGATTCATGGCCGCCTTCCCTCCACGGTACAGGCACCGAGGATTACTTCAGTATGGCCTGGTGTCCTTCTCAAAGTTATGCCTCGGAGTACTTTGGGCTGATACTTCCCGGAAACAACAACTGGAAAGGATACATGAGTATGTACAGATTCCATATAGAGGATCCGATCTATTTCAGTAAGTCGTTGAAAGTAACCATAGAAAAGGGCCACAACAACAACCGTTTTGACGATTATTCGTCTGTTGCTTTCTGGTACCAGGCAGAACCCCACAAAAGGTTCGAATCACTTCTGACACCTGAAGATAGGTTGCCTTATGCTGATTAGCAGGGAAACCACTCAAACAACAATAGTTCTTTGAATGATTTTTGGTGAGGCTCTGATAGCAATACATTGACTAAGACTCCCTAAAAGCATGCAGAAGGGTTAAGTTACTGCTCCTGCTCTTCCTGCATCAGAAATCACAATGAACTGGAGTGCTTGGCATATAAATACACATCGCTTAGGAGAACATTGTATTCGCTGCCTATATAGGTCTTAATCCTCCCACAGCTGATTTTCTTATCATGAGAAGCTCTAGCCGTGCTGTGACATCAAACCCGTTTCCGGTTTGGTTTTCCTGCAGACCACAAGTAGTAGTATACTTCTCATATGGAGGTGGTTTTCATGACCAGTGGCAAGATAAGCACAGGTATAAGTGGCCTTGATGAGATAACCGATGGCGGGCTGGTGAAGAATTCCTCGAACTTGGTACGGGGTGGCCCTGGAACAGGGAAGACCATTCTTGGATTTCACTTCCTGAGCGCGGATTCTGCAGGGAAGTCTGCATTCATTACCTTCGAGGAGTCAAAGGAGAACCTTTTGGCATTCTCTTCCAAACTTGGATTTGAACTTAGAAATGTAGAGTTTCTTGACTTGAGTCCCTCTGAACACTTCTTCAGTGAAGTCGAGAGCTACGATATTTTTCTTTCCTCTGACGTTGAAAGACAACCAGTTACGAAACAGATTATCGATTTCATAGAGGCCGTTAAGCCTGAAAGGGTTTTCATAGATTCGATGACGCAGTTTCGATATTTCTCTCCAAACAAGTATCAGTTTAGAAAACAAGTTATCTCTTTTATAAGGTTCCTGCTTCAACGAGGATGTACTGTTGTGAGCACCTCGGAATTCTCCAGAGAAGAACCTGATGATGATCTTCAGTTTCTCTGTGATGGCGTCATCAATCTGAAAACGGAAGATGGTGAGAGATTCATTGAAATAACCAAATTCCGACAATCAGGGTTCAGAAGCGGATTACATTCTATGAAGATCACAGCTCAAGGGATCAGAGTGTTTCCACGCCTCATACCTGACACGGTATCAACTGGAATCGTAAACGAGATCATCCCATTCGGAATTGAAGGTCTTGACAAAATGCTTTACGGAGGCATCAGACGAGGGACCATAAATATTATCAGCGGACCTCCAGGGGTTGGAAAGAGTACATTAGGAATGCTGTTTGCTAGAGAAACCGCAATGAGGAAGGAGAAGGCGCTGATATATACTTTTGAGGAGTCAGCAGATCAAATGATTTTTCGTGCAAAATCGCTAGGTATCCCCGCGGTTGGTCTAAAAGAAAGCGATTTGCTTCAAATCGAGCCAATTATGGCTCTTGCATATAGTCCTGATGAATTCTCCCAGCTTGTAAGGTCTTCTGTTGAGAAGGAAGATACAAAGGTTATAGTAATTGACAGTCTCTCAAGCTATCGACTGGTTCTTAAGGGGAGAGAACAATCTGAAGCTCTATACGCCTTGTGTAAGTATATGAAGTCGAGAGGGGTAACAGTCATACTTCTCTACGCAACTTCCAGCTTAGTTAGTGACATAGACCCCGGAAGAGGGGTGAGCTTCCTGTGCGACAATATAATTTTCCTCAGGTACTATGAAGCTGCGGGAGAAATCCACAGAGCAATAGGTGTTTTGAAGAAGAGGACAAGCGATTTTGAGAAGAGTGTAAGAGAACTGGTAATTACAAAAAATGGGATAGAGATTGGAGAAAGATTGACAAACACGAGAGGTATTTTGAGCGGCATGCCATACGTGAACGGTGAAGTGCCTGATGGAAAGGAGTAATTCTCTTTTGTACGCATGCAAGTACCGCGGCAATCGAATAGCTTTCGAAAAAGCTGTTTTGCGCTTTGGGCTCAGAATTGTCTACGCTTCAAGCGTGGAAGATCTTCGTGAAGCAATGAGTAGTGAGGAATTCTGTCTTACGATTGCAGATATTTCGGGTTTTGAGAGAGAGATCCTTGATGAATTAAAAGAGTACGAAAACAGCCGAAAAGGGGGGCTTCTAATTGTCTTGCCTGAGTCTTACACAAAACAAGAAATAGGTGACTCCTTCAGTCATGTTATGACGAAGCCTCTGAAAGTTCCAGAAGTGTTGAGACTGATCAGATACTATTCTGAAAGGAATACGCGAGATGGAGAAAATTTCTCTATGGATGACAAATCGTGAAAACAGTAGGCTTTTGAGCGAATCACTGGATAACACTTACAAAGTCGTAGTTGCGAAATCATTTTCCGACGTGACTTCCGTTGACCTAATAATAGTAGATGGCGTTACCCTTAACAGCAGCCGGCGTGAACTAGAATTATTGCGTGAATCCAAAATCTTCCTTCCCATCCTACTGGTAACTTCTCGCAACGACGTTAAAATGGCGACAAAGGAGCTGTGGAAGATTGTGGATGATGTGATAATCGCTCCTGTGGAAAGAAACGAACTTCTAATAAGAATCAAAAATCTTCTGAAACTAAGATATCAGTCTGAGCGATTGAGGCGTGAACACTGGGTTCTTACAGACAGCAGTCCAATCGGTATAGCAATACTTACCGGGGGCAAAGAGACCTACAGAAATCCTAGAATGGACAGGATCCTTCTTGGAAAGAGTTTCGAAAACGTATTGAAAGGCGAAGAAAGGGAGAGATTCACTGTCTTCTGCAAGAGAGCCGAAAATAACAGAGAGCCTTTGTCTAATCTCTTCAGAGTCGAAGTTAATGGGTCAACCAAGTGGCTTGAAATGGTTGCTTGTCAAATTGATGTTGAAAAGGAACCAGGAATAATTGTTATGACGCAGGATTCCACTGAATCTATAAGGACCACCTCCGAGTTGGTCAAGACTCAGCAGAAGCTTCAAGAGGCATTCGTGAATGCACTAAATCTGATTAGCAGTCTTGTCGAGAGAAGAGATCCGTTTACTTACGGTCATCAGAGAAGGGTGACTTCATTAGCCGTTAAGATAGCTGAATCCATGGAGCTTAAGAAGTCAGATATAGACACTGTTAAATATGCTTCCCTGGTCCACGATCTTGGTAAAGTAGTTGTTCCAACTGAGATACTTTCCAAACCGGGAAAGTTAGATGAAACTGAAATGGCCCTGATAAGAGAACACGCTAAGCAAGGATATGAAATGATTTCCGAGTTGAAAATCGATTTGCCAATCGCTGAAGCTGTTTATCAACACCACGAAAGGTTGGATGGCTCGGGCTACCCAAGAGGTCTTAAAGGAGAGGAAATCTCCATACATGCAAGGATTATTGGTGTCGCAGATGTAGTTGAAGCCATGTCTTCGCATAGACCCTACAGAGCAGCTCTTGGAGTTCGAGCTGCTATTGATGAAATTGAATCCGGATCGGGCAGAATATATGATCGTGAGGTAGTTAGGCACTGCAAGAAGATAATCGAAGAGGGTTTCGCCTTTGAAGAAGAATTTGAGAAATGAAATAATTGAAGATAGATCATGTGTTACCTAGGTCCGCCTTAGGATTTACTTCATGAGCGATGGGCTGGGTCTTTTAGTGATAGAATCAACTTCAAGACTGCATTAACGTTAGATCTATAGTTGACGTCTTCAAGAGATCGATATGCCAAGTAACTAATTCTCCTGCCCCATCGTCTTACTGTAACGGGGAAATTCAGTAACTGTATGCTCATACCGTATAATACCCAGAACCTTCATTAGTCACTCCATTATTGGGGCAGACGCTAATTCCTGGCTACGGGATCTCGTTTACCCTACAAGCCTACAGGATCTTTGTCACTGGATTATCAGTTGAAGTTCTAAAATGAGCCAATATAGCGAAAACAGCGAAAAATAGAAATAATCATAAAGCTGCCACCACTGTACGTTGAGAAGCCTCTCCACTTGGGTTTTTGGACATTTTCTATGAGGCCAGATTCACAGTGCAGAACATCACGTCGACCTGGCAGGTCGGAGTTTGGGGGAGAAAACACAAGTCAGAAACTGCCATTAGCGACTATCACCGGTTGGCTGGATTAGTAGATTAAATGCTGAGGATCGAAATACATAGTGTTAAGGATGGTGCGTGAATCAACCCCTGAGTTTCTGGCATTAATAGATACAGCATTTGGTCAAATAAAAATCCAGAAGAGCGATTGACTGTTTAGCCTCTAATATTAGAGTGCTCCGATCTGTAATTTACTCCTCTCTGAGATCACAAGGCAAAGATATTCATCATAAGACTACATTCAGTGTTTAAATTCTGGAAGTCAATCATTATATACTTGCTTTGTTGTGCCCATTCAGGCAACAGAAAAGGGGGATAAAGTATGAAATTGAAATTTGTTCTTGTGATCGTTCTAATTTCCACAGTTGCTTTCGGCAATTTCTTTCAGCGGTCCGACGAGTATTTGAGAAGACAGAACGAACTGAAAAGTACCCTGGAATTCTCGCTGACATTCGAACAGGCTAAAGAGATAATCATGAAACATTATCCCGAGCTCAAGAGCGATGAAGAAGTTAGAGAATTCATTATTGAAAGAGACATTCAGAGGGCTATCGTGGACGGTGTAGAGATGTACTACTCCGACTTGGAGCACAACCTCTTCACCAGGGACCCGGAACTGGTAGAGCGGGAGCCAGAGTGGTCGGCGGGCAATGTCTTGCTCGTGAGATACCTTCTGGAAGAATACGGACCAAAACAGATGCCTTTTGCCTCCTTCAAGCCAGCTCACAGCCCGTATTTTAACCCGAAAAACTACCTTGTGGAGTACGAAGTACATACCGAAAGATCTCTCCTGCCGGATAAGGGTTCGCTGAGAATCTGGTTCCCCCTTCCATTGCAAACGGCAGTTCAAGAGAACATCTCTGTATTAGAGGTGACCCCAAAGGAAGCGGTGGTCGGCCTTCCCAGAACTACCGGCGATATAGCTTATGTCCTCTTCGAATTCGATCTTTCGAACCTCGTTGAGGATCTGGATATCTCTGTAAAATACACTTTTACACACTACCAGCAACAGTTCGATATAGATCCAGATCAGGTAGGCGAATACGACAAGGAAAGCTCGCTTTACAAGGATTACACCAAGTCCGAAGGAAGCATCTATTACGACGAGAGATTTGAGGAGCTTGCCAGAAGCGTTGTTGGAGATGAGACCAATCCCTTCCTCCAGGCGAGAAAGCTATACTACTACGTAGTCGAAAACATCAAATACACTTTCATGGCCCACGCTTCAGTAGAGGCGGCCGGGATTCCGGAAAGCCTCTACTCTTTCGAACACGGTTACGGTGATTGTGGGACCCAGTCGATGATCTTCTCAGCTCTCTGCAGATCCATCGGAATACCGGCAAGGGCGCCGGGAGGCTTTCAAGCTTTCTCCGGTCAGCTGGGTTCGCATTTCTGGGCCGAGTTCTACCTGCCAAATTACGGCTGGATTCCTGTGGATACCTCGGCAGGACAGATAGCGACCTACACTTACGGGATCACGGAAGAGGAACGACAGGACTTTATCGATTACTTCTTTGCAAACCAGGACCCGTTGAGACTCGTGGTTCAAAATTCCGTCGACTTCTTGCCGGCCGAAAAGCCTACCGACACTCAACTGCTTGAAATAACCTTGCAAACTCCGTTCGTTGAGAGCGAATTCGGCAACGAAGAGTTCGATGTCACCATCGCGATTCTTGATTCTTTCACCATGAAGACGGTTTTGTTGAGATAGAGCCGTGGTTGGGGGTCGGAGGTCGGGGGTTGGTGGCATCAAGATCAGAAGTGATGCTGCCTCCGGCAGGAAGTGAGGCTCGCTGGCGCGAGGAAGTGATGCTGGCGCTTACGCACCAGGAGGCAAAAACCAAAGAAAAAGAGCAAGCAAATCAAAGTAATCTGATTAGAACGAACCTATTCTGTCATCCTGAAGTGCTCCTGTTCAGGATCCGGGCTTCAAAAGATCGAGGGTAGAGGTCAGTATTCAGAGGTTGGAAGAGCAAGGGATCAGTTGTAAGTTCCAAGTTGTGAGTTGTGAGTAGAAAAGTCCAACAAAACGGGTCTCGGGTCTCGAGTCAAGGGTTTCGTGAACACAAGTGTTTGAACCATAACGACCCCCCAGTGCTATTGAGACCGTCATCCCGAACTTGTTTCGGGATCTGGTCCCAAGAACGAGGAGCCTGGACGCGTAGCGTCGGAACGAAGAACCGGTGCTTCTTGGCGGGGACGGTGGACCGTTGACGGACAACGTGGTTTTCATCAGCGACCAGCGTGTTCTTGATTTTAAGCGTGCAGCGATTCTTAGATCATCGAGATTCTGAATCAAGTTCAGAATGACGTGATGTGGCGTTTTCGTAATCGCCTAACACTGTCATCCCGGACTTGATCCGGGATCTGTTCCAAGAACAAAGAGCCAGGACGCGTAGCGTCGGAGCAAAGAACCGGTGCTTCTTGGCGGGGACGGTGGACCGTTGACGGGCAACGCGGTTTTCATCAGCGATCAGCGGTTGTTGTGCTCTTGAAGCGGGCTTGGTCTTACCATGCTCCAAGATCTCAGCTCGGACGAGATTTCGATTTGCTTTACGACCGAGAATCCGAAGGATTCGTAGAAGCCTAAATTTGAAGGATTCTGGGTTTCCAGATAACTGGGGAGCCCTCTGAAGTCTGCTTCCTGAATAAAGAGGTTCATCAGTTTCTTTCCTATTCCCATTCCCTGTTTTCGAGGTAAAACGGCCAGCAAGATGAGGTGCAGATTGTGTTCTTTCATACATTCTTTCTGAGTCTTAAAAATCTCCATGCCTGTTTTCATCAATCGAAAGAGCGAGCTCACAGGCGAACCGATCATCCTCATTGCCCCACTCCGGAGCCATGCCATTACGCCGGGCTCCTTTTCAGAGTCAATCCACTGGATCACTCCGCTAGGCTCTTCGGAATCGAAGTAGATATCGCTTGATGGAGCGTAAGCTTTAGTCATTACGCCGTACAGCCTTCTTATTTCTTTTCTTTCTCTGTCCTTGAACACGTATTTGATCATGGGGTCCTCAAAGAAGGCTTCGCTAAGGATCCCCACAACTTTCCCGTATTCTTCTTCGGAAACTCTTCTCGGTCCGTTCACAGAATCACCTCACATTAACCTTGTGTTCTTCGTAAAAGACTGGCAAGAACAAAGATAATAGAATGGTCTATAGGTTGAGGCAGCACTCGATCGCCGCCCAAAAGACACGCTCTTTATGATTGTCGGCCTCGGGATGGAATCTTCTGTCCCACTCTTCGCCGCTTACGTCGTCTCCCGAGGAAAGCAGCTGTCCAAAGACGACATTTCTGAACCTAGAGACGGCTATCAGGGCGGAAGCCTCCATTTCGACGGTAATACAGCCCTCGTCGATTCTCTCCTTAACTATCTTCTTCGTCTCCCTGTAGAAAGCGTCGGTTGTCCAGGTCTTTCCCTTGATATATGGAATAGATGAAGCTTCCAATGCGGCTTCTATCTTCTCCAACACCTCTGAGTCTACAGTGATCTCGTGGGAGGGCTCAAGGTAATGGTACGAGGTTCCCTCGTCTCTGACGGCAGATTCTACGACGATAATCTCTCCCCTCGGAATATCCCTCTTCAGCACTCCGCATGAGCCGCAGGCTATGGTCTTCCTAACTCCAAGGGCAATGAGCTCCTCGTAGAAGCCCGCCGCGGACGGCGCTCCAAGTCCGGGATTCAAGATCGCGACTTTGACCCCTTTGTACTCGATCTCATAAACGGGATACAGTCCGACCTCGCTTCTCCTGTCAATGATCTTCTTCAGAAGTCCTTTCTTCAAGAGAGTCTCTATAACGCCCTGATAGAAGAGGATTATCGCTCTTTCCGGCATCTCGGAGACCAAAGAGATGACCTTCGTCGGTTCTATTACGGCCGGTCTTTCATTATCATGTTCCAGAATAGGTAAACGCTTCTCCATATATGCCCCCTTTACGACAATTTTAGCAGTGAATAAGAGATCGACGATCCCCGAAGTACTTGACACTCTTGTAACCGGAAGTTTTGTTATTGTAATCAGTATAAACTGAGGTGAAATAGTGAAGACAAGGTTGGCTCTGATAGTGGTTCTTCTTATCGCAGTCATTTCATCGGCAGGGATGTTGAACAATCCCGAAAACAGGTTCAAACTCGAGCTCGACTACGGAATCGGATTTACGGAAGTAATCTTCCACACAATTCGGTTCGGTCACATGGGAACCGTTTCCAATTATGTCGCGGACGGCGGTCAGGACGTTCTCTTTCCATTTCAAAGGTACACCGCCGGGCTGAGCATCGGCAAACATACGGTCTACTTTCTGTATCAGCCGTTCACCGTTCAGTCAAAGGTTCAGCTTAAGAACAACCTTATACTCGATGGAGTCACCTTTCCCACCGAAAGTGGAATCCTCTTGAACTACGGCTTCCCCTTCTACAGGGTCAGCTACACTTACGACGTCTTGAGAAAGGGCAACAGCTATCTTGCCCTCGGTCTTTCTCTTCAGTTGAGAAATGCAGATAGCTATTTCGAGTCTCTCGACGGAACGAAGTTCGTCGACAACAAGAATGCCGGTCCCGTTCCGATTATGAAAGTGAAGGACGCATACTGGTTGAACGAAAAGGCTTACCTGGCTGCCGACATCGACGGTTTCTACGCCTCCAGCAAGTTCATTGACGGAGCTGACTTCGACTTCGAGGGATCGGTGCTACATGCTTCTTTGAGAGCCGGCCTACTTCTGACGGATTATCTCGAAACCTATCTCAATCTCCGTTTCATGGGTGGAACCACCAAGGGCACTTCCGAAAACTCCGACAGCCCCGACCGCTTCACCGACAACAGACATGCGATCATCAATTTCAGCATGGGCTTCCAGCTGAAGTAATAAAAACTACAAGTGTAGAAGAACCGGCCATAATGGCCGGTGTTTTTTGGTTTTGCTTTATCTTCATCTGAGACTATGCCTTAAGAAGAGACGTAATCTTAATCTTTATGCGATGAGTAGTTCGCTCTTCATTGATGATTAGCTAATACTGACTTTTCCAAAATGTGAAATGTGATTCAAAAAGTGATTTGCCATCGACGGCATTTTTTGATATCCTAGTATCAATGCCATTGAATGGGGTCAATATTATGGAACATTTCAAGGCTTTCAAAAAAGTGGACGAGATTTTCGAGCTGTTCTTTGAGCAAAGCAAATGGAGACTAAGCGACATAGTGGACAGGTTAGGTTATCCCAAAGCCACCGTTCATCATATTCTTGCAGCAATGACAGAACTGGATTACCTCACGAAGGACAGGAACTTTTATATGCTCGGAAACAGGATTCTCCAGCTGAGCGGGCTCATGAGAAGGAACCTCGAATTCAGAGAGGTGGCTCTTCCATACCTTGAAGAACTAAGAAATGAAATAAACGAGACGATCCATCTCACTTCGGTATTCAGAGACCAAGTGATCTACATCGAATGCCTACATCCCACACACGCACTTCGCCCCCATTCAACGGTCGGTATTACTGCTTCAATGTACTGCACTGGAGTCGGAAAGGCATTGCTCGCCTTTCAACCGAACTCTTACGTTGACGGTTATCTTGAAAGAGTGACGCTCGCAAGAAGAACCAACAATACTATCACCGACAAGGAGCAGCTCAGAAAAGAGCTAGAGTGGATAAGAGAACACGGCTATGCGTATGACAGAATAGAACAGGAAGAAAGCATAAAGTGCATTGCAGCACCCATATTGGATAATCACGGAGTCGCAAAGTATGCCGTCAGTATTGCCGGGCCTTCTAATAGAATGACCGACGAAGCGATTGAAAGGTATAAGGAACCCTTCTTGAAGACAATAGAGAAGCTTAACAAGTTGTTTATCGACTTCGAGACCTGAGACTCAGAGAACTCTAATTCTGTCTTCACTTGTAGGAACAACTACCTTCTTTCAAGATCCACCCGCAAGAGAGAGATTGTGTCCGTTTAACAGCCATAATTGACCCAGATACTTCCCATACGTCCCTGATTGGTTTTGCAAATGATGTGACCAATTTGGTAAATTCAAAGGTAGTTACCACATTGTTGAATCTCGTTCCATATTATTGAACTATTCAAACCATTTCCAACGCGTGCTTTTTGAGACGCAATCCATACGTGAAAGGGGAATTGAGATGAAAAAACTGTTTGTTTTGATCGTTGTTGCCTGTATGTTTGTTTCATTTGGTCTTGCAGCTACCACACTGGAAGGCGTAGTTAAGAGCGGAAAGCTTACCGTCGCAACTGATATGACTGCTGTACCGATGCAGTATAGGGACGCTTCTGGAAATCCGACGGGATTCACTGTCGAGCTTATGGAACTTGCAGCTAAGGAGATGGGTGTCGAACTGGTTTGGCAGGACATGGCATGGGAAAGCCTTATTCCTTCATTGCTCTCGGGAAAAGTCGACATGATAGCCGCAAATATGTCGATGACTCTAACAAGAATGAAGTCGATAAGATTTTCCGACCCGTTTTTCCTTACGGGAATTGTTGCTATTGCCAGAAAGGATTCTCCTCTGCAAAGCTGGAAAGAACTGGCCGATCCTTCAGTAAAGATGGGCGCGACAATGGGTTCTGTTCACGCAGATTTCATTGAACAGGAATGGGGCAAAGATGCTTCTCTGTACGACAATCTTGCAGAATGGATGACAGACATCAAGTTGGGTAGAATCGACTCGGTCATGGACGATGAGATGATCTGTATTGAGCTAGTAAACAAGAACCCGGATCTGAAGATCTTGGACGGTTATGTGAGACCCGACACTTACGGACTTGCTTTCAGGCAGGACAAGGATTCCGACTCTCTGGTCGAATGGTTCAACTGGTTCCTCAAGTGGGAAAAGCTGACTGGCGAATACGGAAAGATTTACGAGAAATACGTAGGCAAGGCCTGGGAACCATCTTTCATTATTGATTAAATCAAGAAAATCGTTATTTCAAGATGAGATGGGGGGCTAGCCCCCATCTCATTTTAGGAATCGAAAGGGGAATTCTGATGGAACCGATTGTTCGGATTCGAGGTCTCAACAAGTTTTTTGGCAAACTTCACGTTCTAAAGGACGTCGAATTAGATGTATATGAAGGCGATGTGCTGGTCCTTTGTGGACCCAGCGGGGCAGGAAAAAGCACTCTTCTTCGCTGTATAAATATGCTCGAGCACTTTCAGGAGGGTTCGATCGAGGTTTTGGGGAAAAACATCAAGCAGACGAGAGCTAACCTGAATTTCGTTAGAAAGAACTCTGGAATGGTCTTCCAGCATTTCAACCTCTTCCCTCACATTTCCGTAGTTGACAATGTCGCTCTGGCTCCCATACTCGTTAAAAAAGTACCAAAACATGAAGCCGTTGAGAAAGCAAAGAAACTGCTCGATCAGGTTGGATTATCGGCGAAGTACGATGCCTTCCCTCCTCAACTTTCCGGAGGGCAAAAGCAGAGAGTTGCTATCGCTAGGGCCCTGGCAATGGATCCAAAACTCATGCTTTTTGACGAACCCACGTCTGCCCTCGACCCTGAGATGATAAAGGAAGTATTAGATGTCATGACTAATCTCGCACGCGGCGGTATGACGATGATAATCGTCAGCCATGAAATGGGCTTTGCGAGACAGGTGGCCAACAAAATTGGTTTCCTGGATGACGGGAAGCTGATCGAACTTACCCCTAAGGAGGAGTTCTTTAACAATCCCAGGAGTGATAGAACCAAGGAATTCCTGAGCAAGATACTTTAGGTGATGTCATGCTTGACATGAGAATGATCTCACAGTATCTTCCGGATTTCTTTGAAGCCTTGTTGGAAACGCTAAAAGTTGCGGCTTTGAGTGGTATCTTCTCCCTCATTATTGGAACAGTGGTCGGCATCCTTTCAACGATGAAGTCCAGGTTCGCAAGAATACCTGTGGGAATATATACGGGATTCATAAGATCAACTCCTTTGCTTGTCCAGTTGTACTTCGTCCACTATGGTCTCCCGATAACCGGACTGATGCTGACTTCCTTTCAAAGCGCGATATTTGCCTTTTCTCTCAACAGCGGCGCCTATATATCTGAAATAGTACGCGGCGGGCTTATAGCAATAGACAAGGGCCAGGCAGAAGCCTCAAAAGCACTCGGTTTATCATGGTTTCAGACGATGAGGAAGATCATACTGCCTCAGGTCTTCAGAAACATCCTGCCGCCACTGATCAGCCAATTCTCGTACTTGATAAAAGACACAAGTCTTGCGGCAGTTCTGGTTATCCCCGAGCTTACGTACACTGCTCGAAAGATCGCTGCGAGAACCTATATGCCATTCGAATCATTTGGTGTGCCGATGTTAATGTATTTCGGAATCTATCTGATTCTTGCTCTTCTGAGCAGCCTAATAAGCAGAAATCAGAAATCGAGACAGTCGGATGCGAAGCGATGGTTCGGTCTTAAGAAGGTGGTATGATGCAAGACATATCTTTACTACAGCAGATAGTTAGACTCGGAGTCGCCTTCCTTAACAACCTGGCCTTTCTTCCATTCGTTCTGGGAATCGGTATAGTGCTGGGAATTGCGATCGCCCTGATTCGTTTCCATCGAATCCCCGTTGCATCGCAACTTCTAGCAATTGTTGTAGAGATAATCAGGGGATCACCCTTCTTGATAATCGTCTATGCGATCTACTTTGCGCTGCCATACGTTGGAATTGAATTGGGCGCGTTTCAGACGGGAATAGTCGTTCTTTCAGTTACGGCAACGGCATATCTTTCAGAGGTTTTCAGAAGCGGTCTTATGTCTTTAGATAAAGGGCAGTTTGAAGCGGCCGAGGCTCTTGGATTGAACTACTTTCAGAAGCTAATCCATGTGGTTTTACCCCAGATCATAAAGAGTACGATGCCGTCAATTGTCGGCCAGATAGTAATGACAATAAAAGACACTTCGATAGTTTCACTCGTTGGAATGGTTGAGATCGTAAGAACTTCCAGACAGATAATGCAACTGACTTTGAGTCCGTTTACTGCGTTCAGCATAGTGTCTGCGTTCTTTATACTTGTGTGTTATCCGCTAATTGTAGTATCCAAAAAACTAGAGGGAGGGAGTAACAAATGAAGTTTCAGCTCGAGTCTTCCAAGCTTGAGTTTTTCAGGCCCGACGCCTTTGGATTCATTAACGGCCTGAAGAAAGAACCACCAAAGCAGAAAATGATCAACCTTTCAATAGGTGCCCCGAACAGACCCACCCCGGAATGGATAGTGGAGGTAATGAAGGAGAACCTGTCGAATCCTGCCTATCATACTTATCCACCTCAACACGGGGCTCCGGAGCTCCTTGAGGCTGTCGCTTACTGGTACAGAAAACGTTTCGGAGTCACGCTGAATCCCGAGGAAAATGTGCTTGTGACTGTCGGAATCAAGGAAGCTATTTTCAATGCATTGCATGCACTGGTAAATGCCGGTGATTCGATTCTTGTTCCTGATCCAGGTTATCCAACATACTTCGAGGCCGTTCTTTTCACCGGAGGAAAGCTTCTCACTTACGACGGCGATGTTGATCCGATGGCCACTCTAGACGAAATCGAGAGTCTTGCCAGATTACACAAGCCGAAAATGGTAATCGTCAATTACCCCTCAAATCCCACCGGCCGGGTGGCAAACAGAGAGTACTACGATCAACTTTCAGAGCTTTCCGGCAAGTACGGGTTTGTCGTGATGAGTGATCTTGCATACTCCGAAATAGCCTTTGACAATCTTGAAGTCAACAGTTATTTCGAAGCGCGCCAGAATCTCGAACTGGGACTGGAGTACTTCGCCTTCTCAAAGACCTACAACATGGCCGGATGGAGAGTTGGGGCAATAGTAGCCGATAAACGTCTTCTGGACGCTGTGAAACTTTACAAATCGAAGATCGACTCAAATGTCTTTTACCCTATACAGCTCGCCGCTGCGGCAGCTTTGAAGTCTACCCCCGATTCCTATTATCGTGAGCTCAGAGAAATATATCAGGGCAGGCGGGATGCGATTATTGAAGGCCTAAAGGCATCGGGATTGACTTTCACCGCGCCCCAGGGGGCGATGTATGTATGGGTTTCCACTCCGGAAGGCACTGATCCCTGGAGTTTCACCGAAAAACTATACAGAGAATACGGTATTCTCGTTGTTCCTGGAACTGCCTATGGCGTCAATGGTTCAAAGAAGGTCAGAATGGGGTTGGTTCAGGAGTTTGAAGCAATGAAGGACGTAGCCAGAAGATTGGCAGAAGGGAGATCATGGTGAAAAGACTACTTGAAGGGGTCGGTGTAGCTCCGCTAACTCCGATGAATGATGATGGTTCCTGTGTTGACTACAGTGCAATAAAGTCTTATGTAGACTTCCTGGCTGAAAAAGGTGTCGACGGAATGTTTGTGCTCGGCACGACCGGTGAGGGGACATCCCTCCCATTAATGGAAAGAAAGAAGACTCTAGAGTCGTTCCTCGAGGCAAACAAAGGAAGAATGACCGTTGTATCTCATTGCGGGGCCACAGTACTTGAAGATATTATCGAGCTGCTAAGACACTCAAAGGATTGTGGGGCAGATGCGGCAGCAGTAGTTTCGCCTTTCTTTTTCAACCACAAGCAGGAGGAGCTCTTCAGTTTTTACGACATGATAGCGGATGCCGTGAGCGACTTTCCTCTGTATATTTACAACATTCCCTCTCTAACAAAAAACCCGGTTAGTGTCAATGTAATTGCCAAACTCCACGAAAAGCATAAGAATATTGTCGGTTTGAAGGACAGCAGTGGCGACTTCGTCAATTCGCTGAGCGTTATTCAGGCTCTGCCTTCAACGTTCAGTACGGTGGTTGGATGCGATGCGGCATTCGCACCAGCTTTAATAGCCGGAGCCAGAGGCTGCGTTTCAGGCCCTGGAGCAGTCTTCCCAGAGTTCTTCGTCAAGGTCCGGGATGCGGTAAGAGATAGTGACTTCGACAAGGCATTTGATAATCAGAAGTCCTTGACAAAGCTGACGATGGCAGTTGGGAACGGTGCTAATATTCCATACATGAAACATGTTCTCGAAAGAAGGGGTCTGAAAATGGGCGGAGTTAAAACTCCTCTCAAGAGGCTTGAGAATTCGGAAATTGAATCACTTGACAGCACTCTTGTCAAAGTCATGAAGGACCTTGCGATAGACTTCTAGATCTCTCAACAAGAAATGCGTCTGGAGAACTTCCCAGGCGCATTTTTTATGATATTCAAAGAACTAACGCTTCGCCGTTTTTTATTTCGATAGAGTTTCCGGGGAGATCGCCATATTTCTCGGCGGGTTCGCTGGAGACTATTCTCACCCCGTCCCTCTCGTAAAGGAACAGGGCGTGTTCCGTGTCATCTTTCTCTGCGTTCTGCCTTATCGCCCAGACGTTTTCATAATCCGTGAGAAGCGCGTTTATCGACGTGTAGCGGTAGTTCTCCGCCACAAAGGCCGCAGTTATTTCCAGAGCTCTCTTCGTTTCATATATCTCGAGGTTGCTGACCAGAAGCTCGAAATATCTCTGTGTATCCGTCGTTCCTTCATCGCTAGCAAAGTCGTATATCGTTCCGTTGTGGCAGAAGGCATAGTTCCTTCCCCTGACCGTGGTGTAGAAGGGATGAACGTGCTCGAGATTGACGGTGTATCCCTTCGATGCCTTTCGAGAATGAATAATGCCTACCCTGCTCTGAGGGAGCTTCTTATCGCTATCAAAGATCGCGCCGGAACTGTTGTAGGTCTCTCTCCCTTCGCCACGAACGGCATAGCCCCAGCCGTCACTGTGAGGACTGGAAATGCCTCTCGCGGAGATGCCCTTTAGAATGTCTAAAATCCAGTTCGTATCTATGTTCTTATCTGCCTTGAAGGCGATCATTCTGCACATTTTTCAATACTCTGTCCGGCCGCTTCGACCATCTTTAGAAAGTACCGGTGAATTCTCAGATCTCCAGTGAGTTCGGGATGAAAGGAGGCTGCAAGCATGTTATTCTGGCGAACGAGAACCGGTGATCCGTCGTAGCTTGTAAGGACTCTCACTTCGCCACCGATCGATTCGATCTTTGGAGCCCGTATGAATACTGCCCTGAATGGTTCGGGACCGATCTCGTCGATCTGTAGATCTACCTCGAAGCTGTTGATCTGCCTGCCGTAACCGTTTCTCTTGACGCTAATGTCTAAAACGCCCAGAGAGTCCTGATTGACGACGTTCTCAATCTTCTTGGACAGGAGGATCATGCCCGCGCAGGTCGCCAAGACCGGCATTCCATCTTCTATCCTATTCCTGAGGGCTTCCCACATTTCGAATCTCTTCAAGAGTTTGATCATGGTGGTTGACTCTCCACCAGGCATTACCAACGCCTCGACGGAGTCTAGCTCCTTACGATCCTTTACCCAAGATGGTTCCACTCCTGTCTTTCTGAGAATCGATAGATGTTCCTGTATAGCACCTTGAATTCCGAGAACCCCGATCTTCAACCCTTACCAGCCTCTTTCTTCCATTCGAACTTCAAGAGTCTCGATCTCGAGTCCGTCCATTGCATCTCCGACGTTCTCCGAGATCTCTGCCAGCGCTTTAGGATTGTCATAATGCAAAACCGCTTCGACGATCGCTTTTGCCATTTTTGCGGGATCTTTCGACTTGAAGATTCCAGAACCGACGAAGACTCCGTCACAGCCGAGCATCATCATGAGAGCTGCGTCGGCCGGTGTAGCCACTCCGCCGGCGGCGAAATTGACGACGGGAAGTCTTCCGAGCTCTCTTACCTGGCTGAGAATCTCGACAGGCGCACCGATTTCCTTTCCATAGTGGACGAGTTCGGCGTCGTTCATCATCTGGACCTTTCTAACTTCTTCGTTAACGGTTCTCATGTGCTTGACTGCCTCGATGATATTTCCGGTGCCAGCCTCTCCCTTTGTTCTGATCATAGCGGCGCCCTCGGCGATTCTCCTGACTGCTTCTCCGAGATTTCTTGCTCCACAAACGAAGGGGACGGTGAATATTCTCTTGTCTATGTGATACTTGTCATCTGCAGGTGTAAGAACCTCCGATTCGTCGATGAAGTCAACGCCAATAGCCTCAAGGATCTTCGCTTCGGCGATGTGGCCGATTCTAGCTTTGGCCATTACAGGAATCGTTACAGTTTCCATGATCTCTTTGATGAGACCAATCTTTGCCATTCGGGCTACTCCGCCCTCTTTTCGGATATCCGCCGGTACTCTTTCAAGAGCCATTACTGCCGTGGCTCCGGCATCCTGAGCTATCTTTGCCTGCTCGGGATTCGTGACATCCATGATTACGCCGTTCTTGAACATTTCAGCGAACCCTTTTTTTACTGTCCAGGTTCCCCTTGCTTCCATTTTCAACACCTCTCCTCTTTATCGTTGTTCCAATAGTTACTCGCTACCTTTTCCAATCTTGGAGTCTCTATCTTCCCTCTTCCCACTTTTGCGCAGGGTCTTCCTTCGACCTCCACGATATCTGCCGTGAAGTCCAGCTTGTTTTTCAGCAGGGACGAACCGACTCCGTAAACATCCACGGGCACATTCAGCTTCTCGAAGAGATCAATCTTATCCGCCGTGAAACCACCCGAGACGACTATCTTCAAATCCTTCATTCCGTACCTGTCGAATTCCCTTCTAGCCCTCCAGACCAGTTCGGGACAGACTCCCAGCGAAGAAGCATCTTTCGGGACGACCGAAACGTCTCTCAAACTGCCAGAAGTATCGAATCTCACGCCCCATATCTTTCCCTTTCCCGGGCCTATGACAACCGAAGGATCGGTCCTACCAGGTGTGAAGTCCTCTCCGGTCTCGGCTTTATACGTGCGTGCAACGCAATCGACCGTCGTTCCGATCACATCGTTGTCCCAATCGACCAAAATTATCCGGTTGACTCCGCCCTCTATATAACGATCGAAAGCCAATGCGGCCTCGGCCGTATCTCCGTTATATACTGCGATAAGCGCGTGAGGAATCGTCCCCATGCTCTCAACGCCCCAGTAGTCGGCATTCGCGTCGGTAGAGACTCCAAAAGCCCCGGCCTTGAGCGCCGCGTATCCATCCGTTGCCTGAGTCCAGAAGTGGTCGAATCTCGCGCTGAAGAAGAGTATCTCCTTGCCTCTGGCAGCCTTCACGACGGACTTGACGGCAGTCGCAGTTGAGGATGCTCTCGCTATGACACCCAGCAATATGGTCTCGAGATACGAGAAATATCTGGGGTCGCCTTCTATCGTCATAACCGGTTCCATATCCTTTGCTTCATCGCCGTCATATAGCGCGCGAACTTCGAGTTCGGGCCATTTGTCAACCCAGAGATCATTCAGCATCATCTTCAGGTCCCATTTTTGAGCGGTCAATTCCACCAGGGCGTGTCGATCCATCTCCCATGCTGCGTGGTTCACTGCCTTCTCAATCTCGAGCACCTCTTCGAAGAGCCTCTTCGCCTCTCCTTCATTAGAGTAATAACCGGTCCCAAAGCGAAGAATGGCGAGCGCTTCGTCAATTCCCACTATTGTCGCGTCTCTCCTCGGGAAGAGCTGATATAGCACCCTTGACTTCTTGTCTGCCTTCTTGAGAACTTCGACAAGTCTCGTGAAGTATTTGTCAGAATAGTAGCCGGCTCTCATCTTGTCAATCGGTACTTTGAAGACTCTCGGGTCGATTCTGCACTTATCCACCGAACGCCCCCTGTCTCTGCCCTCATTCGCGAGCAAAAATTCCGGAAAAATGTATCCGGTACCCTGATTATATAATAATAAACGACTTTCGACTCTCAAACGGGGCAGATCTTTGCCAATTGGACCAGTCCAAAAAAATAAACCGGCCATAAGGCCGGCTGAGAAGATGACGCTTCTATATCCAGTCGATAGAGATCTTCGACATATCTGACTTCACGTTGATCTGGCAGGTCGTAACGGCCCTGTCGATATTGGTCGAGACATACCCCTTTTCCCTCTCCATAAGATTGTTGAAGTTGCTCCAGTTGAGCTCGCCTTCATGGATAATGCTAAGACCAACGTCTTTGGGTGTCCTAATGTTCAAGGAGGTTACCTCACAATCTATGTCTACTATAGAGTCTCTCAGCTGGGAAGGTATTATAGAAAGCCTGGAGAGCGATGTCTTGATTCTCGCGCTGTCAAGATTTAGTTTGGAGAAGTCGAAGACACTGTCGGCGCCATCAAGTGTAGCATCCAGCCTGAGAATCGGTTCCGAGTTAAGTTCGAAATTCATTCTTGATTTTGACAGGACACTGGATACTCCTGACCTTGCCTTGCACCTGGCCCTTAGAGAACCCTTTCCCTTGTCCATATCGTACTTTAGATCGCCACTGAAACTCTGCTTATCGTAACTCACATTTGCATCGAAGCCGTTTGAGGTGTTATCCATAAGCAATACCTTTGTGAGGTTGGCATCGATGTCGATTTCCAGTTCTTCGAACTCTTTGGGCCTTGAAACGTTGAGAACCTGTCTCGTAGAGTTCGGTGTTTCTCCAAGTTTGAAGCTTCTTTTGAAAAGAGTAACAATACCCCAGCCAACGATATACGATCCAATCATGGCCACTACGAGCTCCCAAAAGCCCCAACCCCTGAAGCCCTTTATAACATTCCAGCCTATTAGTAGATCTGCGAAGAGGATTCCTCCAAAGATCAGACTTCCCATGTGCTCTGGCTTGAACCTTTTGAAGACCTTTAATCCCTGATACAGGAAGATAATCGCAAGGAATATCTCAATTGCAAAGGAAAAGCTGGGGATCACATGCGTGACGGAAAGGATAATCAGCATTCCAAGAAAAATCGCAAATAGTGCTCCGAATTTCATTTTATTATCACCTTCTTTTCCCTATCAGATCGATTTCGGTTCTTCGGGAGTATCCGGTTTTTCGGGTGTTTCTGACTTTTCTATAGCTTCAAGAGACTTTTCACTTTCAACATCTTCGTTTTTGATTACTACATCTACCGAGTCCTTAAACTTCTGAAGCTCCTCGTCCACTTCAAGCATCTCTTCAATCTCCTGCTCAGAGTATCCGAGGATACCGAGCATCTCAAAGGTGTACTCCTTTGTAAGTTTGCCTTCCTTGAAGAGAAGAAGAATCTTTCTCGTCTCCTGATCCTGAAGGTTCTCCTCGACAACGGCCGATCTGTGGCCCCTCTTTTCTTCCGAAGAAACGGTTCTGGATTCAACCTTTACTTCCTTCGCTGGAGTCCCCGTGTACTTCGTACTAATGATGAGATCTCCCGAAACACTGTTCATTTTCAGATACTCCTGCGATTCTCCGTTTCCCGATCTATAGTGTTTCTTATCTATCTTCACAAGCCCGACGTCAGATGAGATGTCACCGCTCACAGAGGAGATTGTGGCATCGAACTTAGGCTCTCCCGAATAGGAGACAATGGCGTCTCCACTGACTGAAGAAACTATTGTTTCCCTTTCCATAGGAGGAAGCCCCTTAATGCTGAGATCACCCGATACCGAGCCGAATTTACCTCTTCTATAATTCGAGGCTATGAAGTTCAAGTCTCCGCTTACCGTACTGAAGTTCAGGTTTTCTACAGAGCAGTTCTCGATCTTCACATCACCGCTGACGTTGCTTATCTTAAGGCTTCTAAGATCGAAGTCGGTTATGACAATATCACCGGAAGCACTGTTGGCGTCTAACTCCCTTACAGACTTAGGCACGAGAAGTCTTACGCTCTTGACCTCTGCTCCGCCGTCAAAGAGATTCTTTATGAAGGGAATGTTTATATTCGTTCCCTTCTGGAACTTTATACTCAGCCTCTTCCCTGAACTCTCAGCTTCGGGCACATAATCATTAGAATCTACTTCGACGTATGCAATCACATTTCCATCTTCCACAAGGTCGATCTGAAGATCCGCGCTAGCTGAAGAGATCTTAAGAATCTCGATTCCGGCGCTGTCAAATTCAAACTTTTTCTCCACGACCATACCCCCTCAATCCTCTATCTTTATCGTTACTCTCTTGTCCCCGGTTTCTATTTCAACGGATTCGCCGCTCTTGATTACCTCTTCGAGGACTTCCTTCAGATTGTAGTCGACAACCCTGTCTCCTATCTTGAAGTTCGCGTCCTTTTCCTTTACAAAGTTTCCGACGAATTTTGCTAGCCTCACGGGAAGTCTTATATGGGCCTCGACCTTCCCCGAATGGTTATCCACAACCTCTATAGAGAATTTCCTTCCCGACTTTTCTTCTTCATATGATTCAAAGAACTCTTCAAGCAAGTCCCTTCCTTGCTCGGGAGAAACCTTACCATCTGCAACGAGCTTCAGGATTTTTAGAACCTCTTCCCTATCCAATTAGATCACCTACTTCTTTTTTCTGACTTTCCTGAGCATCTCGAGAGCTTCATCTGGCTGCAGTTCTCCGGATTCAAGCCTCTCTAGGATTCTCGACGCCTCTTCCCTGTCCTTGTCGACAACTTGATAGCCCATTGCCCTCACTATATCTTCGAGTCTGTTTCTCGCCGTCGGATAGGAGATGTCCAATTCCTTCTGAACCTCGGAGAGATTGCCTCGATTCTTGATAAAGGTCTTCAGATAATCAAGCTGTTCGGCGGAGAGTTTCATAATATCGTCAAGCTCGAATCTTCCCCTTATCGTGGTACCGCAACTATCACATTTGTACTCAGTGATCGTCATTTTCCCCCCGCAGACGGGACAGTTGCTTATAGAGTATTTCATCGGTCCACCTCCACAACTTAAGTTGAACCTAAAGATACTTTCAACCACATTCATTATACAACTTCTAACTTGAAAAGTCAAACATTACCTTAAATATATTTAGATTGACTTCAATTTCTTGTACTAGGAACCAATTATTTTAGTTGTAATTTTCCGATAGATGGAGACTGCGTTCTTGTTTTTTCTCATATGGAGAGGCTTTAGATGGAATGAAGATCTGAAAGGCGTCTAAGCAACAGATTTGCCAGCGGTCTTTTGGGGTCGAGATGGAGAGTGGATAGGTAGATGGAATCATCTACCATATCGATATAACCGTAGAAATCGGTGAGCCATCCATAGACAACACCGGAAAGCCTTCTGCTGTAGCCCGAGCTGCTTATCATTGGCCTATCTTCTATTAGACTGCGATGACATCTCCTGAACAATCCACCGGGAAATACGTCGGAGAGCAGTTTCGAGTTCCAGAAGATTCCCGTTATCCAGTCGCCCGAGAGCAAATCATCCTTCGCAACAGTTGACGCTTTGTATCCATTGTATTCAAAGGAAGCGCCCGGTCTATCGAGCATAACAACCGATTTTCTGTCAAGCGGTTTCTGCAGTCCGAAATGAGGATTATTGATGATCGTGATCTCGGCAATATCTTTGCGGGAAAGAACAGCGTGGAGCGTTGCAACACACTTATCGAGCAGAATTTCAATCTTGAGCAGCCCCTCGCTGAATTTGTCCGTCTCCAGGGATACTCTGACCGTGTCACCCTTCTCCCCAGATAATGGCATCTCTCGGATCTCTTCTCCAATCTTTATCCTGAGCGTTTCTCTCTTAATATCCTTCAGGAGAAAGATTCTGAGGTTTACCTCTTCTCCGATCCATAATTCCTCTTTATCTAGAAGAGAGACGAAAAGGTCGTTGTCTAGAATTGCTCGCATTCTTTCGGGATCGATCTTGAAGTTTCTATCGAAGTCAAGAAGACCGTTGCACTCCCAGAAGACATCACTTAGTTCAGTTATTACGAATCCCCTTATGTTCTCGTGAAGTCTCATTTTGTCGATTTCAATATTCAGGTTTTCTTCCTGGTTTTCAACGGAAAGCTCGAAAAGCTCTCGATAACTATATTCCTTCGATATTTCGCTATTGTCGAATCTCTCTAAAGCCCCTTCCGGTTTCGTCATGGAGACATCGTTAAACATATGATTGAACCAGTACGGTTTTTCTTTCTTTCGTAGCCAGATTTCAGGGGGCAGCGACCAGTTCCCAAATTCAGAAACGACAAGGGGCCTTCCTTCTGCATTATTTTTGTGTTCCCCTATGTAGAAGCTTTTGGGGCTTTCAGAGTAGAGTTCAATCAGCGAGTTCCACTTATCCTGTCTGTCGATGGAGCTTACGTAAAAGTGGTAGTCGTTCAGATCACTCTTCA
Organism: Mesotoga sp. H07.pep.5.3; assembly: GCF_002752615.1. NCBI lineage: Bacteria > Thermotogati > Thermotogota > Thermotogae > Kosmotogales > Kosmotogaceae > Mesotoga > Mesotoga sp. H07.pep.5.3. The sequence continues at coordinate 137,827 of NZ_AYTV01000021.1, read as the reverse complement.
AATGGTAATTCCCCACACAGGCAGAGTTGTCGATCCAGACGATACCCGGGAATCTCTCCTTGAATCTCTCATACGCTTCGATCAGCCATTTCACCTGCCGTGGATCTGTTTGATTTATTCCCCAAGATTCGTTGATAATCGAATACAGACAAAGCGATGGGTGGTGAGAGTCTCTTCTCACGGCACCGTCGATTGATTCCAGAAGTTCTTCGCTTCCCTCATCAGAAAAGAGATCAAAGTGCGGCGCATCCTGCCAAACGATCAAACCAACCTCATCTGCAATATCCATATATTTAGGATCGGGAACCTTCACATGATGCCTGATCGTGTTGATACCGATTTTCTTCAGCTTTGCAAAACTCTCCCTCAAAAACTCCTCTGAAGGAATCGTGTAAAGGGTTTGGGGATAGAAATCCTGATCGAGAACCGCTTTCATGTAGAAGTCGCGTCCATTCAAGAAGAGCTTCCCGTTTTCGGCTACGAAGTCTCTGAACCCAACCCTCCTCTCGATGACATCTCTGCTCTTCCCTGATTCAAGAGTGACTACAAGTCTGTAAAGATTGGGAGTTTCGGGAGACCACGGAAGGCAGCTGGGAAGGCTAAGCGAAATACTCTTGTCCACGCTTCTCTTAGACGCTAAAAGCCGGTCTGATTTGTCGAATACTCCTATGCATGCTCGGTCGAATTCTTCATTTGTGGTGAACGCGACCTCCAGGCTCCTCTTTAAATACGAGGTGTCAACTCTCAGCCGACATATGTGGACCGGGGGTCTTTCTTCTATCCACACTCCTTGCCAGATGCCTGAGATATTCGTGTACCAGTTTGGATCTCCATTCTGTTTTCCGTGAGGAATACGCCTGAAGTCAATCTTCCTGTCGTCTATGGGATCGAAGACAAGAACCTGGAGTCTGTTGCGTGATGACAGTACTCCGGATATGTCGAATTCAAAAGGCAGGTACCCGCCCCGATGGCTGCCCAACCGGGAGCCGTTCAGAAAGATTTTGCAAAGATAGTCCACCGCTCCGAACGCTAGAATTGTACTGCAATCCGAATTCCTTTCGTACTCAAATTCCCTTTCGAAATACAGATACCTCTGAGAGGATGTAACTTCGGGATACGTTCTCTCAACACACCCGGGGATCTCAATGGTTTTTGTCGGCTCAATTTTACCAATGTCATCTGGTTCATTCTCAAGGATTTCGAACAGCCAATCCCCGCCAAGATCTATCCTTCTTCTCATAGTTCTTTACCTGCTTTCTGATGTCTGCCAAAAATAATCTTCGAGAATACTACTCTTCGCCTCGCAAGTCGTTCCTCATGACAGTTGCTAGTTCTCCCGTAGATCTCCTGAACTGCCTGGAGGGGTCCATCTTGAGACTGACGAAACCCATGGGTTCTAAATACTTCTCCACTGGCTCGGATCCATAACGATAATCCCAGTTTATCAGATCTATTGCGGGAAACCACGTGTATCCTTTCAGGTCTATCCCTCTATCTATCAGATCTTCTACGAGTTTGAGCGACTCTCTCCACCAGAGAATCTGATGATCTGGCTCTCCGTTTATGCTTGTTTCCGTAAGGAATATCGGGCCACCGTATCTCTCGTGATAACTCACAATCAGTTTCTCGAGATATTCTGTTCCTCCATAGAACGGTGTGGTGCGTATTTTTCCCTTTTCTTTCGAGACTTCGAAGACACTAAGTTGTGGATAGTAATTAACCCCGAATCCGTCGACCGTTATTCTGTTTTCTGTGAACCAGTCGAGATCTTCACTACCAACCCCGTTTTTGTACAGGTAATCGAAAAGACAATGTTTGGTGTCTACCTTCCCCTGTATAAGATCATAGGTCAAATATCTCATTTCATTCATCTTCTTCACTTCCTCTTGAAGTTCTCGTTCGGCAGAAAAGAAGATGCCCGACGCTTCGACGTGAAGGGCGTATTTGTTAGGTAGTTCTCTCTTTATGGACGAAACTGATTTCATTATCCCTTTTGCCGTCGCGATGAGGAGTTTGACAAAACCGTCGTCCCCACTTAAATAAGGGGGCCAGATTGACTGGCGGCCGCAGAATTCCTGGGTAATGAACGGTTCATTCATGGGAGTGAAGAGATCAATTGACTTTTTATACCTTTCAAGAACCTCCAACTCATAATCAGCCATGTAATCCGGAAAACAGCTGTTGAGAAAACCATTGTCCATCCAGTGGGGTGTACCGTAGTGAATGAAGTCAACTATTGGGATAAGGCCCCTCTCACCCATGAAATCAAATACTCTGTCGGTCCATGAGAAATCAAATCTCCCTTTTTCCGGGTTCACCGTGTACCAGGGAATTCCATACCTAACATACTTGAACCCCGTATCTGCGATAATCTCAAGATCTCCTTCCCAGTTCGAGTAATGTTGTGTGAGCTCGTACTCATCGAGAGATCTTGCCGAAGTCCTGTCCGTCTTTGTCACAAATGTGTCTTCAATTCCCGCTATCCACATGAACTCTTTTTTCATCATACTCACCCGATCCTCTAATGATAATCTGTCTTTAGCAGTATTCATTGAAATGTTTGAGGCGCTCTAATGTGAGAGGGTTCCGTTTCCTTCCTTCTTAAACTAAGAAAATATGATCTTTGCCCCAATTCATGATTCTATCCTGTAAATCTTGTATGCAAAACTGGATTGATCTATAGATAGCTGCAGAGAGAAGTCGCCTTTCGAATCAAACTCAAAAGAGCCTAAAATATAGGAATCGACATCCCTTTCGTAACTGTCGCTCCAAATCTCAAGTAAGTAAGTGCCCTCATCAAGAGCAGAAGATTCAATAACTACATTTCCAATTGTCTCTTTGGAAGCGACCCATCCGATCACCGAGGTGAGATTTTCGAAACTATTCCCGCTACATGTATGAAATATATCTTTATCTGAACTAATGATGATTTCGTTATCAAGATTGATTCCCGAGAAATCGAGCCAGTCGATTCCTTCGGATTCTATGAACTGTGAGATCGGTTTCAGAACTTGCAGCAGATAATCAGGCATGAGGTGTGGAGAAGTATATGGCCACCGCATTCCGATTCCAGTACCTCCCGAAGCAAGGTGGGCCCAGGAAAATGCCTTATAACAGGCCGTATCGAATCTTGAGGGTTGAGGCCATCGATCTATGGGTCCGCTCTCGCTGTCCATGAATGGAATAGAATCGTTGAAGAGATAATTGTGGTAATTTATGTTCATTACGACGTCTTCGGCGATCTTTATGGGATCCTTCGGATCCTTTATCGTGTCAAAATAGAAATGTGTAGTGAAGAAATCAATGTGATCGAATCTGTAGAGCTTTCCGGACAGAATACCCGTAAGGGCAGGCTTCGCAGTCGAGACTGTCAGGAGGTGAGTTTCTCCGTAGAGATCTCTCTCCAACGCCCTTATGAAAGTCGAGATCTCTTCGATCCATTTTCTCGCTTCATTGCCAACTGAGTAATCTGCCTTATAGAAGATGTGACCGTACCACAACTCGATTTCGTTGTTTAGCTCCCATGCAAGAATCTGCTCGCTTGCTCCATATCTTTCGATCATGAACTTAAATCTGGCCTTCTGCCATTCCAGCGCTTCTTCATCTGTAAGAAACTCGGCCATTGTAGATATCGGGCCGCCGTTGTCGGCGTTGTAAGGATTTACATCCCAGTTTTCATACATCCAGAAAGGGTCCCAGGGCGTTATTATGAGGTAGATATTGTACTTCTCGGCAAGAGAGATTATGTTGTCCCATATACCTATCACGGTGTCGTTGTATGTTCCGAGCGGTGACTCGAAAAGTGATAGACCAGACCTGTCCTGTGCATATTCAAACATGATTCTCAGTGTATTCACTCCATAGTGGGAGAGCTTCTCGAAGTACTCCTCGGCGGCCTCCTTGTTGCCATAGCTCAGAGAAATCAATGAAGGCCAGGTTATTGCGTCATTGAATCCCACAGGAACAATCGCTCTTCCGTTGTGTTCGAAATACTTTCCGGCGGGTGATATCTTGACAAACGAAGCTATTCCGCTGAAAGCCACCGCCAAGAATAGAAAAATCACGAATAGTCTCTTCATGAGCATTACTCCTTTACTCCTCCGCTTATGTCTATTCCCTTAATGTAGTACCTCTGGACCAGGAGGAATATCAGTATTGAGGGAACGGCAACAAAGAGAGCACCGGCCATCAAAGGGCCGTACTGCGTAACGTACTTCCCCTGAAGTGTCGAGATTCCTACCGGCATGGTCCTCTTCTCAGGAGAGTAAAGAACGACAAGCGCCCATAAGTAGTCGTTCCAGTTGGACATGAAGTTCATCACCCATAGAATGATTATTGACTCTTTCGCAAGGGGCGCTATAATGTAAAGGATTCGCTGCCTGATGTTTGCCCCGTCTATTATAGAAGCCTCTTCGATTTCTCTCGGAATGCTTATGAAAAACTGCCTCAAGAGAAAGATTCCAAAAGTGGAGGCCAGACCCGGAACGATTATCGCTATAAGACTGTCTGTCCATCCAAAGGCTTCTACCGTAGTATAGTTGGGAAGAAAGTGAATCATCCCAGGTACCGCCATGGAAACCAGCATCAGCTTGAAATAAGTATCTCTGAATCTGAATTTCAACCTTGCAAGAGCGAAGGCGGCAAGAATCCCCACAAACACTGAAAGGCTTGCGTAGCTCACGGCGGCGATCACACTGTTTAAGAACCACCGAAAAACTGGAGTATCGTGAGGATGTGACAGAACCTCTTTGAAGTTCGAAGTTGTAAGGTTTCTTGGCAAGAAGTCAGGCGGCCAGGCCAGTATCTGGGCTTCAGTTCTGAATGCGGTCAGGAAAGTCCAGTAAAGCGGGAAAAGGAATATGAGAGAGATCAGTAAAGCAACTATGTTTATTCCAAAACCTCTTCTCCTCATCGCCGGTCCTCCTTGCTACTTCTTGTGAAGAGATAGTACTGGAGGAAGGTTACGGAAACTACTATCACTCCCGTGATTAATGACATGGCTGTTGCGTAACCCATTCTCGGCCTCGAAGGGTTGAATGCCTCTCCATAAATGTGGAGCATTATCGGAATCGTCTCCCTCCCGGGACCACCGCCAGTCATCAGTTGAGGTTGAGCAAACAACCCGAATCCGGCAAGTACCTGAGTTATGACTACAAACATCATCACTTGCTTGAGACCGGGAAGCGTTACATAGAAAAACCTTTGAATTGAATTTGCCCCATCGACCTTGGCAGAATCATACAGAGAATCGGGAATCTTTTTGAGCCCGCCCAGAAGGATCACGGTGTTCCAGCCTACTGTCCACCATACTGTCGCGATGACAATAGAAAACCAAACCCAGGGTAGATCTGTGAGCCAGGGGACTTTGTCGATGCCGAAGAAACTCAGAACGTAGTTCAGCAGGCCGGAGTGATTGTTCAATATCCATCTCCACATTACAGCCACGACGGTTACGGAGAGCGCGGTAGGAACAAAAGTCGCCGTAAGATGCAGGCTCTTTGCCTTCAGCTTCTTGCTGTTTAGCATAAGAGCCAGCCCGGTTGCAACAAAAACAAGCACGGGTACAGAATAGATAACGAATTGAACGGTTACCCATATTGCCTTCCAGAAGTATTCCGATCTATATCCACTGAAATCGAAGATCTTCTCGTAATTATCCAACCCGACATATTTAATCATGCCTTGAAACAATCCCCACTCTGTGAGGCTCATATAAACACTCTTGAATAACGGGAAAATGAAAAACACGCCAAAGAACACCGCATGGGGCAGAATGAGAATATATGGAATAACCTTCTTTGTTCTCAAGAGAACCTCCTCGATGAATATCCCTTCCGGAAAACCTCTCCGGAAGGGACATAAGGTTCAGTTAGTCTTGAAGAATTTCGTTGCTTATTCTTTCCGCGTCGCTAAGAGCTTGTTCAACCGTTTTTTGTCCCAAAATGGTAAGGTTCAACGCTTCCCATATCGGGCCTGTAGCATCGCCGTACTTTGGGAAGAAAGGCGGGAAAACAACGTATTCAGCACCTTTGGCAATTGTGCTGTGATACGGCAAGGACAGGAACTCTGGACTATTCTGAACAGAGATGTTAGCGGGAATCTGGCCTGCAAGTGCCCATTCGTAGCTGTGATTGCTTATCCAGCTTATGAACTTGGCAGCGGCCTCAGTTCTTTCTTTGTCCTGTTTTCTCTGTTTGTAGATGACCATAGTGTGAGAACCGGCCCAGTTTGCCGGCTTTTCAGACCCTAATTGTGGGACCGGCCCGGCGCCGAAATTCAAACCTTCAACTTTCATGTAGTCAGTCAGCATCCAGATTCCGTTGAATTCCATTGCGCAGGTACCTCTCTTGAAAGCGTCGATGTCTGCGTCGACCTGTACCTTTTCTGGCGAAACCTTATGCTTGAAAACCAGATCCACCAAGAACTGCATTGCATCGATTCCGGCAGGACTATTGAAGGCGGCCTTCGTCAAATCTTCGTTGAACAGCACTCCCCCATTGGAGAAGAAGGTAGAAAACCATATGAAGTAGTTAGGCCAACCTACTGGAATCATTGTGCCCCACTGGTCGATTGTTCCGTCTCCGTTAGTGTCCTTCGTAAGAAGCTTCGCGGCCTCAACGAATTCATCTCGAGTCGTCGGAGGATTCTCTGGATCGAGACCGGCCTCTTCGAAAAGGTCCTTGTTCCAGTAGAAGACGAGAGGATGGACATCAAGTGGAATTCCGTACACACTTGAGTCTACATGAACGGCATCCCAAACCGAAGAGACTATGTCTCCCTCTTTCATGTTCATGATCTCAAGGTACTCATCCAAAGGTAGAAGCATTCCCTGACTCACAAAACTTCTGATGTTGTCCACATGGGCAATACCAACATCCGGTCCCTTTCCGCTTGCAAGTGCTATGGGCACCTTTGTGTTATAGTCCGCCCATAGCATGGTGCTCATGTTTACCTGAATCTCGTCCTTGTGTTCTTCGTTGAACTTGTCGACAAGTTCCTGCATGAAACTACCGTCGGGCCCTGTAAAACCCGTCCAGTATTCGAGAGTGACTAATCCAAAAGCAGAGACTGAGAAGAAAAGTAAGGCTGACAATGAGAAAACAAGCAGTTTCTTCACAAAAAACCCCTCCCTTGTTCGGTTATTCCTACCCAGAGTCTCTAACTCTGAGAACAGGTTTCTGCACATATCTCTTCTCTCTAATTTTCTTGCCTTTGATCATCTTGATGAGCATCTCGGTACTGGTTCTTCCGAGCCAATCCTTATCAAGCGCAACGCTAGTAAGCTTTGGACATACATAAACCGAATATGGTATGTCATCATATCCGACCACCGCAATCTCTTCGGGAACTCTTATACCCTTAGAACGTAGTAGGGCGATTATCTCGAGAGCATACATGTCGTTGTAGGCAAAAACTGCATCGCAAGTTCCGCTGGATTCAAGATACTCTAGAACAACTTTCCCGGCGTTTTCTGGAGAAGATTTGAGTTCGATGGCCGAATTTGCAGATTCAGCGGAATATTCCTGCAGCGCATTTCTATAGCCGAGACTTCTTCCCCGGGTAGGGAAGATATTCATATCCGGTTGAACTGTGATAATGTTTGAGCGTCCCGCTTCGAGCAGGTGTCGAGTTGCGATGTATCCCCCAAGTTCCTCATCATTGTAGACTTCACAGAAATCGCTCTTCTCGAAGTGCCTACCGACTATTACAAAAGGTACCTTGATACCATCCATCTCGACAGGTTTCGTATCATCGACAGGAGCGATAAGGATTCCGTCTACTCCCTTGTTCTGCAAGAACTCGATCGCAAAGACCTGTTCCTCGTAATCAGCAGCAGTATTCACAAGAAGAAGGTGGAATCCATGCTTCTTAGCTTCTCTCTCCATTCCCTTAACGACTTCCGCGTAAAAAGGGTTAGTATTGTCATCAATTATTACTCCGAGCAACCCAAGCGTCTTTCCCTTTAGCGCCTTCGCCATCATGTTTGGCGTGTAACCGAGTTCCCTCGCTCTATTCTTAACCTTCTCTCTGGTCTTCTCATCAACATCCCCCTTATCATTCAGGGCTCGAGAAACAGTCGATACTGAAAGCTCAAGTGACTTTGCAACATCCTTTATGGTGATTCTAGCCATTCGGGACACCTCCAAATTCACCAACGATGCCGCAAACGTTTGCGGAAACGTTTGCATTTATTCTAACACCTTAGTAACTTAGGTCCAAAGCAATTCTAGAACGACTATGGGCGTTCTGGGACACCTATGACCGAATAATCCAGAATGATTCGATTATTCCGTTAATATCATGTGATGGCAGTTTCTAGAGAGGCAAGACGTAGATAAACATCATCAGGAGAAAGGTAAGGTTGCCAAGCATAACCATGATATGCCAGATCTCATGGTTACCGAACTTACCGGGGAAGGGATTCGGTTTCTCACGTATGAAGATCACCGCGCCCACAGTATAGAAGAAGCCGCCGAGAAGCAGAAGGAGGATTGCCGATAGCCCCAGACGTATGTAAACACTGTAGACCATGGCAAGCGACAGCCACCCCATCGAGAGATAGCCCGCCATCGAAACCCATAGCGGCATAGTGGAGAAGAAAACAGACTTCAGCACGATGTTGAGGATGGCAAGTCCCCAGATTATCCCGAAGACCGTCCAGCCAACCCAGCCTCCTACTACAACGAGACAGAAAGGGGTGTAGGTGCCGGCGATAAGCAAGTATATTGCGCTGTGATCGAGGATCGCGAAGATCCTGTAATACTTTCTGAACCAGAGAAAGAAGTGGAGAAGACCGCTCAAGGTCATTGAAACGACGACGGTCGTTCCGTATATCGAAAAGCTTACCAGATGGAGCCACTTCTGTTGAATGGCAGAAAAAACAACTAGCAGAACCAGCCCTGCAAGACCAAGAACGGCAGCCAATATATGGCTTATCGCATTGAATCCTTCGTTGGAGTTTTCGCTGGATACCATTGGATCGACTCTTCGGCCTTCAACTGTATTCATGAAGCTTCCTTTCTGGAAAAGTATTTGATCTTCTATTATAGACCATTCCATGCTTCGCTTCAGGGAAGCGCTGCTATTCTCCTGCATTCTCTAACGTTGCATCAAATTGAATCTACTCGAAAGAAGCATGGAAAATCTTCAGAAAGCAGGTAGTCGAAAGATCACGAAAGCGGATATTGTTGAAAAAGGACAGACTCGGTTTTTTGCATTAGATTTACGAGAATCCTCCAGATATTCCACGAATCTTTCCGATGCTTATTTTCTTCTACGCTACATTGATCATGTGAGGAAGAGCAATAATGTAGGAATAAGATCCCGTGCAGAAACCCTGAACCAAAGCTGAAAAGGGACTCGGTTTTTGAAAAATCGATTTGCTAATGTTTGAAGACCTTAGTAAAAGCAGCCGGGCATGATACTTGTCAAGCAATCACAACAGACTTTCATGAAGCCTAAATCGACATCAAACCGCCCAATGAAGAAGATTGACTGAATCTAAGAATATCGAGCCGCGGCTTTCACTGCCTCGATCAAGTTTGTGGGATCGGCGATTCCCTTTCCGGCTATGTCGAAGGCCGTTCCGTGATCCACGGAAGTTCTAAGAAAAGGCATTCCCAGGGTTATTGAGACCGTCCTCTCGAAATCGAGGGTCTTCGTTGCAATGTGTCCTTGATCATGATACATAGAGATGATGGCGGAGAAGACACCCTTCCTCGCCATATTGAAGATCGAATCGGCACCTATGGGACCAACAACATCTATGCCCTTCTTTCTTGCTAGTTCTACTGCCGGAATAATCTCTTCGGTTTCTTCGCTTCCGAAGAGACCGCCTTCTCCCCCATGAGGATTGAGAGCCGCCACACCGATCGGCTTCGTCAGCTGTATTCCAAGCCGTTTCAGAGCAGCTTCGCATCTCAATATGTAATTGTAGACCCTGTCTTTCTTGACCATTCTACAGGCGTCTATTAGCGACAGGTGTCTGGAGAGAAAGAAAACTCTCATCTCTCCCGCGATCTCGAACATCGTCAGGGGATCTATTGTCTCCGTCAGGGCGCCGAGAATCTCGGTGTGCCCCGCATAAGGTATTCCCGCAGCCTTTAAAGAAAGCTTGTTTATTGGGGCGGTTGTAATTGCAGACACTCTTCCCTCTTCTGCCAGCTCTACCGCCTTCTCGAGAAATTCAAAAGCCGCTCTCCCGCATGCTCTATCGACTTTTCCATACTCCGGAAGTCTATAGAGGTTTGCCATGTCGATCAAAGAGAGAGTTCCCGGGGAGAATTCCGTCTGATCGGTTATCTCGGAGACCGTCTCTATTTTCATGCCTAAATGGTTTCTGTCTATTTCTCTTTGAAGAGTCCCGAACTCACCTATCACAATCGGTCTGCAGATCTCGAAGATCTCTCCACTGGCGATGGTTTTCGAGACGATTTCCGGCCCAATCCCGGCAGGATCACCTTCGGTGATGGCTATTGCAGGTTTATCTGATATCCTTTCCGGTAAAACCGGCTGCTCCATGGGTTTCAGAATCAATCGTAACCTCCAAGACCTCTCTTCGTATGAAACTGTATCACTCTCCGAATACTTCCGTCCTGATTCTCGTCATATACCAGCTGAAAAGGTCCACGCAAATTTCGGCGGCCAGCTTGTTCTTCTCAGAGGCGGCGGCGAAGAGCTTCGTCCCAATCGAAGCAATGAAGTCAAAACCGCAGCATCTTCCCTCTTCACTCAAGTTTTTCACAATCTCCATCATTCTTTCGAAATCATCCGTGACAAGCGCCTCTTTTAGGTACTCGACATCTCTGTGTCTCATCAACAGGAAGTTATCAACAGTACCTTCCATACTGGCCTCAATAGTTACGATAACCCTTTCCATCTGCCACCTCCAAGAGACAATGCAGTGATCACAAAACTCCGGTTGACGGGATCATCTGATGTCGTGTTTACTACTTATATCATGATTCTATCCGATTAGTCTGTTTTCATGAAGTCAATTTCCCACCTAAACCACACTCTTGAATAAGTAGTCTCAAATTAGCGGGTTTTCATGGATGCTTGTATTGAAGAATTTCTGATATTTTCTCACTAAAGGTAGTTTGTTTGCGTGGAAAATGGAATTTTGCAGGATCGATCTCTCTTGTCTTGCATTGAGGCCGGCATAGTGTTGAATTCTGGCAATGAGCTCTACTGATCTTGCCTGTGCAATGGTTTTCGGAGTTTTATTTTGGATTAGTACATATTGTATAATCATACTAACAATATTGGACATAAGTTCTTGTTCTTCTTTATTTCTATGAATGGCAAGCGCGGTCTTTACCGGGTTTTGTTTGATCTGTGATATTTCTATTGTGTTATACCGTAAGTATGTACTCAACTTTATTTTGTAGGAGGGGAAAGTATGAAGAAATTCTTGTTACTGGCTTTGGTCGCGATCATTGCTGTAAGCGCATTTGCCGGCAAAGTCACAATCTGGAGCTGGCGGACGCAGGATGCTCAGGTATGGGAAGAAGTCGAAGCGGCTTTGAAGAGCAAAGGTCTCGACATCACGATCGAATACACGGCATTCGCACCAACGGAATACGACTCGAAGGTTGCCCTTGCTCTCCAGACCGGCGAAGGTCCGGATATCGTATACTCCAGAAGACTTCCCGGAGGAAGGACTCAGGTTCTGATCGAGAATGGCCTTTACCTTCCAATCGACGAGTTTACGGATATGTCGAACTTCCCGCAGGCCGCTCTGAACTCAGTTACCTGGCAAGATAAGGTTTACGGAGTTCCCTTTGCAGTCCAAGTAGTTGGAATATTCTACAACAAAGACTATTACGAAGAATTCGGACTAGAGGAACCTGCAACATGGGATGAATTAGTCGCCAACGCTGAAGTTATCAAGAACAAGGGAATCACACCGTTTTTCCTCTACGGGAAGGAAGCTTGGGCACTCACGATGCAGCACGCGATGTGTGGTGTCAGTGTGCTTGGACCCGACTGGATAAAGGCGTTAACAGAAGGCAAAACAAACTTCCTCGATCCAAAGTTCACCGATCTGAACAAGAGACTGAACGACCTGAAGGTTTACTATCAGGACGGTTTCATGGGAAACACGACTGTAGATCAGGACGCGGCATTTGCCTTCGGCCAGGCAGCGATGGTGTTCTACGGCGCCTGGGGTTACCAGACATGGAAAGATCTGAATCCAGATCTAAATGTCGGATATTTCATGGTCCCACCACTTACCGAGGATCAGACACCTTATGCCTACACGTATCTCGACGGAGCCATAGCATTGACATCTAATGTCAAGAACCTCGAGGACTCCAAGGAGATAATCAAGTTCTGTGCTACACCTGAATTCGGAACGATATTCGCCGGAATCACCTACAACATCCCTGCCGTTCTCGGAGCATCGATTCCACCGGATCCTCTTCTTGAAGAAGTTCTGGATGTCTACAACAACAACGCTTCTCCATGGGTCTACTGGGTAGGATCTGTCTTCACGACACAGAAGCCTTCTCTGTACGACGACGTTCTCAGCCCGGGAATGCAAGCTCTTTACGCAGGCAAGCTTACCCCCGAAGGACTCTCTCAGATGGCTCAGGACGCAATATCTCAGTGGTACCCACCTTTGATGAATCAGTAAACGATAGATTTTTTCTCTTCCCCGCCGGTAGGCGGGGAGGAGTTTATAGAGGAGAACGAAGATGCAAATAAAACTCAGATACCTTCTCGTCTTCATCTTACCTGCTCTAATCCTGTATTCGATATTCATAATCTATCCGCTGTTTGACAGCTTAATTCTGAGCTTCTTCAGCTGGTCGGGCGTGGGGCCGAGAACCTTCGTCGGACTGAAGAACTTTCAGACTCTCTTCTCCGGAAGCTTTTCCAAGGAGTTGTTCAACGCATTTTTCCACAACGTTTACTTCTTCATAATGCTCACGATTCTCGAACTTGGACTGGGCTTTTTAATCGCTTTGATGCTGGCAAGCAAGATAAAGGGAGCCGGAGTATTCAGGGTAATCACGTATATCCCGAATATGATACCCCTAGTTCTGGTCGGCTTCATGTGGGTTCTCTTTCTGAATCCTCAGGCCGGACTGGTGAACCAGCTCTTAAGAACTGTCGGACTGGGGAGTTTGGCCCAACCCTGGTTAGGTCAGGCAAACACAGCTCTTACAACAATAATTCTTGTAAACGTGTGGCGAAATCTCGGATTCTATGTGCTTGTAATTCTGGCGGCGATTCTGGATATTTCACCCGAACTGATAGAAGCCGCCTATATCGACGGAGCGAACAACTGGAGGATAACCTGGAGAATCATATTCCCGCTGGCATTCTCCACATTCAGAACGCTAGCAATTCTCCTCTTCATCTGGAGTTTCAATATATTCGACATGGTATATGCTCTGGAAGGCGTTCAAGCCGGTCCCTACAGATCTACAGACGTTCTCGGAACGCTTTTCTACAGAACGGCCTTCGGTGGACTTGGTAGCGGAGCCGTTGATATGGGGCTGGGGGCTTCGGTAACGGTCTTCATTTTTGCCATAGTCATGCCCGTCTCTATATTGTATGTCTTCATAGTCGAGAAGAGACAAAGGAGTTCATGAATCATGCTGAAGCTTAGCCTTTTCGGTAAAATCGTAGTCTACTTCCTTCTGGTTGTTTACTGTTTGATCATTCTGGTTCCGTTTTTCATTATGATCATGAACTCTCTCAAATCAATGAGAGAGATCTATTTGCAACCATTTTCATTCCCGTCGAAAGTCCTCTTCGAAAACTATTCGAAGGCATGGCAACAGGCCGGAATAGGAACGGGTTACAAGAACAGTTTGATCGTTGCCGGGGTATCCGTCATCGGTATTGTAATTGTCTCTTCGATGTTCGCCTACGCGATTTCGAAGTACACTTTCAAAGGAAGAAGATTCCTCTTTATTTACTCTATGCTGGGTCTGGCTTTTCCGGCGAGACTCGCTATTATTCCTATATTCATACTGATGCGAAACTTCGATCTGACGAACTCGCTACTGGGACTGATAATAATCTACACTTCAATCAACATCCCGTTCTCCGTATTCCTTCTGAAGAATTTTATTGACGGAGTCCCTAACGAGCTTTCAGAAGCTGCAAGAATCGACGGTGCCTCTCCGATGCAGATTTACTGGAGAATAATTCTTCCTCTGGTCAAGCCTGCCCTGTCGATAGTCTCGATCGTCAGCTTCGTCAACGTATGGAACGACTTCTTCTTCCCGCTCATCTTCATCACGGATAGATCGAAGGCGACAATCACTCTGGCAGTTTCGATCTTCTTCGGGGAGTATGTGAACCAGTGGCATCTTTTGTTCTCGGGGCTTACGCTGGCCGTCGCTCCAACGATAATACTCTTCCTGTTGTTCTCCAGGCAGTTTATAACGGGCATGACGCAAGGAGCAATAAAGTGAGGTGCTGGGTATGAAAGTTAAGCTTGGTATAGACTGTCTCTTAGAGAGCGACATACTGAAGAAGAAACGGATCGGGTTGCTGACGAATTCGAGCGGCGTAAACGGAGATCTGAAAATCAACGTCGATCTCATGCTGAACGGGGGATTCAACATCGTGAAGCTTTTCGGACCCGAGCACGGTATCTCGGGAGCCGCAGCCGATGGAGTGAGCGTCAACAACGCGGTGGACCCAAAGTATGGTATACCGATCTATTCGCTCTTTGGAGATGTGATAAGACCGACGGAAGAGATGCTTTCCGGAATCGATGCCTTCGTTTACGATATTCAGGACGTAGGTCTTAGATTCTATACTTATCTCTACTCCCTCGTCTATTCAATGGAGGAGTGCGCGAAAAGGGGGATAGAGGTAGTCATCCTCGATAGACCAGATCCGCTTTCATGCAAGATCGCGGGCCCCACAATAAAGAAGAGGCTTGACAGCATTGTCGGCGGGTACGGCCTGGCTCTGAGATATGGCATGACCGTTGGAGAGGTGGCAAAGTACTTCAACAAGGTCTTCGATATCGGTGCCGATCTTACAGTAGTTCCGATGGAGAATTACGAGAAGCATATGTACTATGATGAGACCGGTCATCTCTGGAGCACACCTTCCCCGAATATTCCCTCGCTCGAGCACGCAATACTCTACTCGGGCTTCTGCCTCTTCGAGGGCACGAACCTGTCAATGGGGCGCGGTACTGTTCATCCCTTCAAATACATAGGAGCGCCATGGATCGACTCGGCACCGCTCTATAAGGAACTTAAAGAGCACGATCATCGCGGTGTTGCCTTCAGAGAGAGGAGTTTCATTCCGGGAGCATTCAAGCTTCACGACCAGCCCTGTAATGGCCTCGAGTTCTATGTTACTGATAGAAACGCAATCAAACCTTTGGAACTTGCCCTAGATATTATCGCCACTCTCATGAAGCTTTGGCCGGAAAAATTCGACTGGGATGTTCATTATCACGGAACCAGCATCCCACTGAACAAGATGTGGGACGGCAGGTACCATTTCGACCTTATAATGGGCGACGAGCAGTACAGAGAAAGGCTCCTGGAAGGAGCCACGGCCGCCGAACTTTCCGGGTTGTGGAAAGACGAGCAGAGAGAGTTCGAGAATCTAGTAAGAGAGTTCAGGATCTATTGAGTTTCTCGAATGCCTGCTCGGCAAGGATCTCATCGACATTGCCCGTGAAGAGCGTTGTCCTGTGATTGTTTATCATCTCTGAATACTTATTGTTATAGTAGGCCGAGGCAAAGGAACCACCAAATGTATGGATGGTTTCTACCTCGCCTGTTTTTTCCAGGACATTGAGTGTTCTCTTTGCGAGTATCTCTATTCCTTCGTCAGCGATTCTTCTTGCAAGCCCGGTGGGGTTTTCAAGCGCCACCCTGCTGAAAGACGCTATCTCTGTCTTCATGTCGGGCATGAGGGTGAGGTTTACGAGCTCTTCAATAGTACTCATTTCGAAGAACTCGACCAATTTGTCGAAGATGGGGTCGTGAGGAATCAGACCGTCCCTATACTTCAGAGAGGCAGTGATCAATTCCTTAGAAATCCAGTAGGCGCTTCCCTCGTCATCGAAGATATGGCCCCAGCCGCCGGACTTGACGGCCTTTCCTTCCCGGTCATGACCGTAGACTGTCGATCCCGTTCCCGAAACGACCACGACACCTCTAGCCTCTCCGACGGCAGCTCTGTACAGACCTTCTATATCCATGATAACTTCAATCTCAATATTGCCGAAAACATAATGCAGCGCCTGTCTCAGCTTTTCTTCGCGAGTCTTGTCTCCAGCGCCGGAGAAGGCCGCGACTATGTAATCGGGAATTCCAACGTCGTCTCGAACCAGCGAGAAGATCGATACTAAATTCGCGCTACTGACAGCCGTAATATTGACTCCGGTGCCATAGTTCTTCCTGAACCTGGCCTCGCTGGATATGCAAGTGACTCTAAGATTCGTCCCGCCTCCATCCATCGCTATTATCTTTCTGGTCATTCTACTCTCCTCACAACTTTAAGTCTGTAACGGTCGCCTCTGTATACGGATCTCACCACTTCAACACAGATGTTCTTGTCGGTAAATGTCTGTCTCTCGCGTCTTATTCCATAGCTATTCTCGTTGACCTTGAGGTGCTTAGCCTCTTCTTTCGTCAGTCTGCAGACCTCGATGTTCTCCAACGCGTGATCGAGAACAAGTGAAAGCTCGTTCTTCAGGATATTATAAAGCGATGCCTCGCTCATATCTCTGTTCACGATGTTGAGAATCCTGATATCTGCCAGCGGGTTCAGGTAAGCCCTTTCAATTCCGTAGGGCTCGTCGTTGAGATATCTTACCCTTTCCAGCAACACAACCATCGCGTCATCGGGAATTCCGAAGAGCTTTGCGATCTCTTCCGACGGAACCATCAACCCATCGCTCAGGACAACGGATCTTGCCCTCTGCTTGTCTCGGGCGGCCTCCTCGGTGAACCCTGTAAGAGAGCTTATGCTCTCCTCTCGCTTCTCGTCGACAATAAAGGTTCCCCGGCCTTTGGCAGACTCGATAACCGACTCTCTTTTAAGCTCGTCCAAAGCCCTTCGAAGCGTAAGTCTGCTTACGTTGAATTCATTGCAGAGCTCCTTTTCGGTCGGAAGTCTCTTCGAATAGACTCCCTTTCCTATCCGTCGTTTAAGTTCTTTATATATCCGGTAGTAGACCGGAGCTCCCGCTTCTATCAACTCACCCCTCCAAGTTCTTTGAGAGCCGAACGCACATGACCCCTGTTGCGTTTGAGAGATTCCTCACACTTTTCCTTTCCGAGACCGGTAAGGGCCATGAGAATTGCTAGAGGGACCTCCCTGCCTGAGGCTTCCAGTATCTTCTCCGATTCTTCGTAAGAGAGCTCGCTGATCTCCGAGACTATTCTGGTTGCCCTATCCACCAGTTTGCGATTGAGGATCTTCACCCCTATCATGTAGTTTCCGAAGACTCTGCCGACCTTGACCATCGTGATCGTGCTGATCATGTTCAAGACCATCTTCTGAGCCGTACCGGCCTTCAGCCTTGTGCTGCCGGTAATCACTTCGGGGCCGGTCCTGACGGCTATCGTAACATCGGCAAGCTCGGTGAGCCGGGGAGTCCCGACGTTGCATATCAAGATGGTTCTGGCTCCCTGCTTTCTCGCGTACTTCAGTATTCCTTCCACATAAGGTGTCCGTCCCGATGCCGAGATCCCCACTACCGCGTCCTTTTCAGTTATATCTACCTTTTTTGCTTCTTCTTCGCCTAACTCAATGCTGTCCTCGGCTTGTTCGACTGCATTTGCGAGGGCTTCCTGGCCCCCGGCTATCATGGTTACAAACAGGTCTTTCGAAACGCCAAAAGTGGGAACGACCTCCGCAGCATCAAGAACGCCTAGACGGCCGCTTGTGCCCGCACCGGCATATACGATTCTTCCTCCCATTTCAAGAGACCTGACGCATAACTCAACCGCAGAGGCAACTTCATTGAGAACCTCTCTAACAGACAGTGGAACTGTTGCATCCTCTTCGTTCATAATTCTAAGCATCTCGTACGTCGATAGCTCATCTAAATTCCTCGTTCTGGGATTAGATCTCTCTGTCTCCAGTTGATCAAACTTCATCCTAGACCTCCTGCGGTATCTTTATCGGAAGTTTCCCTTGCGCTTTGATCGTGCCGTCTAGAATCTTCTTAAGGCTCCTTTGCGAAACCGCTTCGTAGCCGTAGCTGATTATGCAGTTCTTAACGCCTTCCAGGAAAGCATCGTATGGGTTTCTCAATGCTATTACCAGCGTTCTACCCGTTCTTTGCGAAAGCTTCAAAAGCAACTTTCTCTGACCTTCGTGAAGGTGAGCGTTCTCCGTAAAGACCAATCTTACTCCCTTGCCCGGGGAATTGGCAGCCAGTCTGTCCGCTTCTTCGACGGTTATGTTAGGCGAGAAGTCAATTATCGGACAGTCTGCCATCTGCGCGATCTCTCTGGCCACAGTGGGAACTCCCTTCTGGGGACCGTCTTCAACTTGAACCAATCTTGAAAGCCTTACAGAGAATATTCCGCTCACACTCTCGATTGGAAGGGGAAGAAGAGAACTGTCTTCCAGAATGGCCGTGATAGATCTATCGGAAATCTCCTGCATCGCATTCAGACTCTCCTGGGAGGCGATCTCTTCGATCGAGAACCTGTCGGCACTGGTCGCCTCTACCCGGAACTTCTCAACTCTTTGTAGAGATTCCTGGAAACGCTTTTCCAGCTCCGGCGATTTTTCTATCTCTCTAATCAGAATCTTCTTGACTCTTCTCTGGACAACCGGATCGTGGCAGTAAGTCAGATAATCCATTCCATTTCTCAGACCCTGTATAGCGGCTTCCTCGGGCGTGAAGTAGTTGCTCACTCCCCCCATTCCCAGATCATCTGCGACAAGGACCCCCCGATAATTCAGCACGTTCCTGGCAAGATCCGTCAATATCTCTCTCGACATCGACGCCGGAACCCGGGAGGCCTGAAGCTGAGGCATGTATATATGCGAAGGCATCATCGAGTCTGCTTGAATTTCCTTGAATGGTCTCAGTTCGTATTCATAAAGTAAAGATTGGGGGATGTCCAGAATTGGTAAATCCAGATGAGCGTCGACATCTACCCTTCCCTTGCCGGGAAAATGCTTCAAACAGCTCATCACTCTTTCACTCTTCATACCCTCTACAAAGGCCCTTGCGTAGGCTATAACCTGATCCGGAGAATCGCCGAAACTCCTTACTCCGATTCCCGGGTTTTTGGGATTGCAGTTAATATCGACGACGGGAGCGAGATTCCAATTCACACCTATGGCGTTCATCTCTCTGGCAAGTATTCTTCCAACAACGAAGGAGTTTTCGGTGGTTCCAGTGGCGGCTATTGCCATAGCTCCGGGCGAAACAGAGAAGCCGTCCCTCAGTCGGCTTACTATCCCGCCTTCCTGATCGATAGCAATTGCGGGCTTGTATCCAAGGACTCTTTGAATGTCATCTACGAGAGCCCTTACCTGAACAGCATCGACGATATTCTTCGAAAAGAGAATAACCGCCCCGGGTTTGACTTCTCGAAGTGTCCTTTCGGTCTCGCTATCGATTTCCGGACCGGGTATTCCAATCAAAAACAACCGTCCTACGGCTTCGTCGAAATTCATTCTGAATTCTCCCTGGTTTTCATACGATACAATTCTAGTTTTTATTACCTTGTATTGTCAATTGTAAATTTGTATAGTATGAATATACATAACCTTAGATTCCGCTGCCTATCGATCATATTTGACTATAGTTCCATTTAAGTAACCGAGGGAAAACTTGGATACAGAAAGAAAATGCGATAGCATTGCTGTTGGAAGAACCGTGGTTGGGGGTTGGAAAGAGCAAAGTGAAACCGGTTCGCCGTTGGACGGTTCTCCGTTCTCCAACGAGAATCTGTTATTCGTTCTAGAGCAAGGATCTGTTCTTAGTTCTTGGTTAAAGTCAAAAACCACGAACAAGAAATGCTGAAGTGAGTTCAGCATGATGCGTTGTAGCGTTTTCGGAGTAACCATGCGCTGTCATCCCGAACTTGTTTCGGGATCTGCTCTTGTGAAGGGAGGTTAGAGGTTAGAGGTCAGNNTCGCAACTTGGAACAGTCAACTTGCAACTGCTCTTCCGAAGGACGGGTTCATGGTTTGGGACGAAGGACCAAGGACGGTTCTTTGCAGCGTTCAGCGGTTTTTTTCTCTTAAGCGCACAGCGAATCTTTGGATCGAGATGCTGAAACAAGTTCAGCATGACGCGAAGGGCAGGGTATCGATTACAGGGTATGGGGTCTCGTGAAGAGAACCGGCAATCGATTCAGGGTTTCAATGCAACTGAGGAAGTTGTCCGGGCAGCGGTTTGTGGAAGTCCCTCACTCTGTCATCCCGGACTTGTTTCGGGATCTGCTCTTGTGAAGGGAGGTTAGAGGTCAGTGGTCAGAGGTTGGAAGAGCAAAAGAGTGGTCCACCGTTGAATGGTTCTCCGTTCTCCAACGATAATCTGTTATTCGTTCTAGAGCAAGGATCTGTTCTTAGTTCTTGGTTAAAGTCAAAAACCACGAACAAGAGATGCTGAAGTGAGTTCAGCATGATGCTTTGTAGCGTTTTCGGAGTAACCATACGCTGTCATCCCGAATTTGTTTCGGGATCTGCTCTTGTGAAGGGAGGTTAGAGGTTAGAGGTCAGNNTCGCAACTTGGAACAGTCAACTTGCAACTGCTCTTCCGAAGGACGGGTTTATGGTTTGGGACGAAGGACCAAGGACGGCTCTTTGCAGCGTTCAGCGGGTTTTTTCTCTTAAGCGCACAGCGGTTCTTATGCTAGCAACTTGTAACTGACAACTTGCAACTGCTAACCGTTAGCGGACAACGCAATACATAAGGAGGCTCGCTTTGATCTGGAATAGGGTTGATGAAATAGTCTCGTGTGGTA
Organism: Mesotoga sp. H07.pep.5.3; assembly: GCF_002752615.1. Taxonomy (NCBI): domain Bacteria; kingdom Thermotogati; phylum Thermotogota; class Thermotogae; order Kosmotogales; family Kosmotogaceae; genus Mesotoga; species Mesotoga sp. H07.pep.5.3. Next base: position 116,891 of record NZ_AYTV01000021.1, on the reverse strand, counting down.
TTGAAAAAGCAGTGTACCCGGGAGCCGTAGTTTTGGTGGGAAAGGGTACCGAAGTCCTTTACAAGAATACCTATGGCTTCATTGCGGTAGACGACAATACCCCCACGACTTTTGAAACTGTTTACGACATCGCAAGCATGAGCAAGGTGGTTGCAACCACAAGCGCGATAATGATTCTCGTTTCGCGCGGGGAGCTTTCTCTTTGGGATACGCTCGGAGATTTCTTCGATGTTCCGGAATCGAAGAAGGGGATATCGATCTTTCATCTGCTCACGCACACTTCAGGTATGCAGCCATATTCCGAGGCATGGCGAGAACTTAAGGGGCGTGAATTGCTGAAATCCATCATAGATCTAGAACCCGAGACCGTGCCAATGGAAAAGATAAACTATTCATGCCTGAACTTCATCACTCTCATGGCCATTGTCGAGAAAGTCACTTCTGTAAAATTCGACGAGTTCTGTTCACAACAGATTTTCGAACCACTCGGGATGAATTCGACCACGTATCTGCCGAAGAGCCTAGATCACGTGGCGCCGACAAGCGAACGGGAAGGAAAGATTCTAAGAGGGTTGCCGGATGACGAACTAGCGTATTATCTCGGTGGAGTGAGCGGAAATGCCGGCGTTTTTTCATCGGTTGAAGATCTTTTCAAGTTCGTCTCCAGTCTAATGTATGCTAGGCTGGTACCTTCCAGGGTCTTTGAAACGTTCATATCTGAAACAGTATCGATAGGTGAAAGCAAACGGCATCTAGGCTGGATGGCACCTGCAAGAGGTTCCAGTGCAGGTGACATGCTTGGAGAAGAGGCTTTTGGACACACCGGCTTTACCGGAACATCGATCTGGGTAGATCCACTTACTGGACTATTCGTTATTATGCTGTCCAACCGAACCAATATCAGCAGGCGGGATACGATGCCGCAGATTCAGCAGATCAGAAGACGCCTGCACAACCTAGTCTTCGGGAGCCTTGGATGATCTGGAATGAGATAAGAGATCTTCTCTCCAGCGGATCAAGAAACATTCTCGGAGTCATGTCGGGAACGTCGGCCGACGGTTTGGAACTCGCAATTGTTAATTGTTCCGGGAGCGGAAAGTCCATGAAGGTGAAGCTTCTCGAGCACTCTTCTGTCCAGTTCGAGTCAAGCTTTCATAATGAAATTGTAAGAACCTTCGATCCATCGGTTTCGGGTGTAGACAGAGTCAACTGGATGAACTTCCTCATCGGGAAAAGGCACGCAGCCGCAATCAAGTCCTTTCTCGATAGGACAGAAGTTAAGGTTGACGCAATCGCTTACCACGGGCAGACCGTTTACCACGATCCCGCAGCGCATGCCACTCTTCAGATTGGCGAAGCGGATATCGTGTCGTCTGAGACTGGCCTTCCGGTGGTCTTCGATTTCAGGAAGAAGGACATGGTCTTCGGGGGTGAGGGAGCGCCTATCATTCCTTATTTCGACTGGATCTATTTTGAAAGCGGCATCTACGCAGTAAATCTAGGTGGAATTGCGAACGTTAGTTATGTGGCCGAGAAGCTCGAAGACATGAAAGCCTTCGACACAGGCCCCGCCAACTGCCTGATAGATCTAGTGGCAAAAAGGTACTTCAGCATGGAGTTTGACGAAGGGGGCAAGATCGCCGCCCGGGGCTCTGTCGACAGCGCGATACTCGACGTTCTCGTGGAGAGAGACCGAAGATATTTTGAGAGGCAGCCCCCAAAATCGACGGGAAGAGAGGTCTACAACGAAGCTTTCCTGGAGGGAATCTCAGTCTCCTCTCCGGACAACCTTGTCAGAACCCTCGTTAGGTTCAGCGTATTTCAGTTAGTTCAAAGCATCAATTCATATTTACCTTTGGGGAAAAGAATAGTAGTTACGGGAGGAGGAGCCCTTAACCCCGTTATGATCGAGGATCTTATACAACTGAGCGGCCTTGATGTAGAAGTGCCTGACAAAACCTTCTTGCAGGCAAAAGAAGCGATGGGCATGGCAGCTCTAGCTCAGGAGTTCTTTAACGGGGTAGAGGCAAACGTTCCGTCTGTAACGGGAGCGAGAAAAAGAGTTGTCCTAGGAAAACTGGCTTTACCTTGATCTCCCCGACGGGAGAGAAAACATAAAGGAGGTTTTTACCGTGAGGCGAATCTTTCTGTTAGTTCTCGCAGTTCTTTTCACCGCCATGTTAATGGCAGCTCCATTCGTGGAAGACAGCTTACTGACACCTGATCCAAATCCCAGAATGGGAGGAACGCTCTACTTGGCACTTACCGGTTCCCCCCAGTCATTCAATTTCTACGGTACTCTCGATAGCAACGCTTACTCCGTTGCAGGACAGATGCTCACAGGACTCGTCGAGGCTCATCCTGTTACGTCGGCAATCAGGCCCGCCCTTGCAGAGTCGTGGGAAGTCTCGAAAGACAACAAAGAGGTCACCTTCCACCTGAGAGATGTGAAGTGGTCTGATGGCGTCCCTCTGACCGCCGATGACGTAATCTTCACATTTGAGCACTTCGTTATGAATCCCGTAGCCAGAGGAAACTCCGTAGCCAGATTCACAATCGAAGCAAAACCAATTGAGTGGGTAAAGGTCGACGACAGCACTGTCAAGGCTATTCTGCCCGCGCCGTATGCTGCCTTCTTCACAGTTCTATCGCACGCCTACATCTACCCTTCCCATGCCCTTGAAAGCAAGATCGACAAGAACAGGCCCGACTCAGTCAACGATGTATGGCTAACAAATACTCCTCTGAACGAGATTCCAGCAAATGGACCCTTCATGCTCTCGGAATACATAATAGACCAGAAGGTCGTCATGACAAAGAATCCAAACTACTGGAAGGTCGATGAATATGGCAACAAGCTTCCCTACGTGGACAAGATCGAGTACCTCGTTGTAAGCGATGCACAGGTGAGGCTTGCCAAGTTCATGGCAGGAGAACTCGACTATATGGCCGTTAGTGGAAACGACTTCCCGATCCTCAAGGAGAGGGAACTTGCCGGCGGTCCATTCAGAGTCTTCCTTGCCGAGCCTACTCAGCCTACTCCAAGCCCGATTCACATCGCCTTCAATTTCGATGTCGAGAACCCGAAACTCAGAGAGGTTTTCAGAACTACCGAGTTCCGCCAGGCAATGGAATATGCCCTTGACAGAGAGAGAATCATCGATGAGGTCTACAATGGACTGGCCGTTCTTGGAGGAGTGCCTGTGCTTCCCTCTAACAAGGCCTTCTACAATCCAAAGATCGAAGAGATTCGCAGACCCTTCAACCTGGCAGAGGCCGCGAGAATTCTAGACGAGCTTGGACTCAAAGACATTGACGGAGACGGCTTCAGAGAGTATCCCGACGGGACGAAGTTCGAGTTCGTGCTTACCCTGCAGAGCTCTCCGCAGGAGTACCAGGACATTGCATACATTTATTCTCAGGACTTGCAGAGTATCGGAGTAAAGGTCAACCTTCAGATACTCGATAGCTCGCTAACTGGGCAGATGTTTGGCGCCGGCAGCTTCGAAGCTGGAATCAGGGCCTTTGGGAACCAGCCCGATCCCCAGTTGAGAAAGGCAATCTGGCAGCCGGGAACTCAGCTCTACTACTGGCACAGAACAACGAGAGACCCCAACACCAATCTTCCTATCATGGAAAACATGCTTGATTGGGAAAAGAGAGTGTACGAACTCTTTGAAAAGGGTCAGGTCGCAATGGACCCGGTCGAAAGAAAATCCTATTACGACGAATGGCAGGAGATCTACGCGGAGTATCTCCCCGTGATTTTCGTGTGCAAAGGAATGAATCTTTACGCCGCGAACAAGTCGCTAGGAAACGTCGAGCAGAACGAAGAGGGTCTTCTCTCTTACTCTTCCTGGACCGTATTTAAGAAATAAGTGCTTCATCTGCTGCGGGAGGAGATTCTCCTCCCGCTTTACTTCTCCGGAGGAAGATTATGTGGTCTTTTATCGCTAGAAGATTGCTTATAATGATTCCAATGATGTTCTTCATATCCTTGATCTGCTTCGTGATCACCGAACTACAACCCGGTGATTTCATAAGTCAGTATCTGGACAACCCGAGAATTTCACCGGCGCAGATTGAGCTACTCAGAAAGAATCTCGGGCTCGATGAACCGGCCCACATAAGATACTGGAACTGGATCAAGGGAATAGTAACCAGAGGGGACTTCGGCTACTCCTTTGCCTTTCAAAGACCTGTTGGCGAGCTTATATGGGAACGAATGGGCTGGACGGTCTTCGTTGCACTGGGGGCTATCGTTTTTCAGTGGATCCTTGCCGTTCCCATGGGAATCTACTCTGCGCTGCATCCATATTCATTTGGTGACTATTCGCTAACAGTTATTGGCTTCATAGGCCTTTCTGTACCGGACTTCTTCCTGGCGCTGATCCTTATGTACCTCATGCTGCAGATGGGGGCAACCTCGGTCGGCGGCCTCTTTTCGCCACAGTTCGTTGGGGCGCCCTTCAGCCTGGAAAAGTTTGTGGATCTACTTAAACACCTTTGGATTCCTCTCGTTGTGGTAGGCATGAGCGGTCTTGCTGGACTCATGCGTGTCATGCGTGGGAACATGTTAGATGTCATCTCTTCTCCCTTTGTCACCTCTCTCAGGGCTCACGGCCTCGATGAAAAGACGGTCAAAAGGCACGCGATAAAAAACGCCCTTAATCCGATGGTCAGCATAGCCGGAACGGAGCTTCCAAACGTATTCAGCGGCACGATAATAGCCGCAATCGTACTGAATCTGCCGACGATGGGACCGTTCTTCTATAACGCGCTTCTCAACCACGACCAGTATCTAGTAATGACGTTCCTTATGTTCATCGCCATCATAACCCAGATCGGAAATCTATTTGCCGACATAGCGCTTGCCATTCTCGACCCACGGATAAGGATGAGCTAATATGCAGAGCACGAAAAGCCGGATCGCAAAGAATTTCTTCAAACATAAACTTGGTGTTGTTGGCTTAATAGCCCTTTCTATCATGTATCTGCTCGTCATATTTTCAGACTTCATAGCGCCATACAACTATGTGACTTCCCACAGGAATTTCGTCTATGCGCCCCCCTCGAAGATCCGATTCTTCGATGAAGAAGGCAAATGGAGGGGCCCCTTCGTTTACGGGATGAAGAAGGTCAGAAATCCCGTGACTTACAGGCTTGAATTCACCGAAGACACCAGCCGACCAGTTCCTGTGAAGTTCTTCGTCAGAGGTGAAGAATACAAGTTCTGGGGGATTTTTAAGACCGATCTCCATCTCTTCGGCGTCGAAGAATCTTCAGATGTAGCGATGGTTCTTCTTTTTGGCGGGGACAGATTTGGCAGGGATCTATTCTCCAGGGTCCTGATCGGGGGGAAGGTCTCAATGACAGTCGGCCTCGTCGGCACTTTGATAAGCGTATTCATAGGAGCGATAGTTGGAGCGCTTTCGGGATTCTACGGCGGGACTATAGACGTAGTCATACAGCGTTTCATTGAGCTTTTGAGATCCTTTCCGAGGATTCCCCTCTGGCTGGCGCTTGCCACGATTCTACCTCCTCAATGGCCGAGTACATGGGTCTATTTCGGAATCGTAATCGTTCTTTCACTAATCGGCTGGATGGGTGTTGCGCGTGTTGTCAGAGGAATGGTCCTGAGCCTGAGAGAGAAGGAGTTCATTCTGGCCGCCAGAGTATCCGGTGTATCTAACATGAAAATAATAACGCGTCACTTGATTCCTAACACGATAAGCTACCTCATAGTCGTCTCTACTCTTTCAATACCGGGAATGATTCTGGGAGAGAGCGCGATTAGCTTCCTGGGGCTCGGTATAAAGGAACCTATGACAAGCTGGGGCCTGCTGTTGAAACAGGCCCAGTCTATATCTGAACTTGAGGCCCATCCCTGGCTAATGGTTCCGGGAATCTTTATAATCGTTGCGGTTCTCTCCTTCAACTTCGTGGGAGACGCTTTGAGAGACGCCGTCGATCCTTACAGGGCGGTGGAGAAGGTATGAGCGCAATACTTGAGGTGAAGAATCTCAAAACTTATTTCAGGACCCCGGACGGTCTGGTCAAGGCTGTGGACGACATAAGCTTCTATCTCGAGAAGGGCGAGATCCTCGCACTTGTCGGAGAATCCGGCTGTGGTAAAAGCGTTACCGTCCAGACGATTCTCGGTCTGATAAAAGTGCCGCCGGCCAAGGTTGAGGGAGAGATCTTGTACAAGGGAAAGAACCTCGTGGGACTTTCTAACAAGGCGTACAGGGACATAAGGGGCAAGGAAATCAGTATGATCTTTCAGGAACCTATGTCGGCATTCGATCCCCTGTACACGATAGGGTTCCAGCTAACAGAAGTTGCCAGAGCACACATGAGCTGGGACCAGACCAGAACCTACGATGAGATCATTTCAATTCTCAGGAGGGTAAATATCCCAGAACCGGAGAAGAGGTACAGAGAGTATCCCCACGAAATGAGTGGCGGAATGCTTCAAAGAATCATGATTGCGATGGCCTTAATAACGAATCCAGAGATAATCATAGCGGACGAACCAACGACCGCACTGGATGTCACAATTCAGGCTCAGGTCCTGAACATTATGAGAGAGCTCCAGGGTGAATTCGGCAGTTCGATAATCTTCATCACCCATGATCTCGGTGTCGTTGCCGAGCTTGCCGATAGAGTACACGTAATGTACGCCGGAAAGATTGTCGAGAAGGCCGGGGTGAAGGAACTGTATTCCTCGCCCTCGCATCCATACACCAAGGGTCTTCTCAGCTCTAGAGTGACAAGATCCTTCAAGGGGAAGAAACTGCCTTACATTGAAGGATACGTTCCCAGGGCATATGAGTTCCCAGAAGGCTGTCGATTCAACCCTAGATGCCCTCACGCGATGGAGATTTGCCGACAAAAAGACCCGCCCGAATTCTATGTTGGTGACGGCCACACGGCTACCTGCTGGCTTTTCGAGGGGGGATCCGAAAAATGAAGATACTTTCTACCGAAGGACTTAAGAAGTTCTTTCCGATAAAGGCCGGTGTCTTCCTCCAGGTAGTCGGTCATGTAAGGGCAATGCAGTCTGTTACCCTTGAGATAAGCAGGGGAGAGACAATCGGAGTCGTCGGGGAGTCGGGCTGCGGCAAGAGTACTCTGGGCAGGACCATTGTAAAGATCTACGAGCCGACCGGCGGGAAGATACTCTACCATGACGAAAATGGAGAGGAACACGACATAACCAAAGGGCTTGGAAAGAACGTGCGCTCGAAATTCCGGCGAGATGTTCAGATGATCTTTCAGAATCCCTTCGATTCACTCGACCCCAGAATGACGATAAGGGATATTATACGGGAACCGATTGAGGCACACAATCTCTTATCCAAAAAAGAAGCAGAAGATTACGTTGGAGAGCTTCTGATGAAAGTCGGTCTCTATCCCGAATACGCTCAGCGTTACCCTCACGAGTTTTCCGGGGGACAGAGGCAAAGGATCGCGATAGCCCGTTCGATCTCGGTTAGACCGAGGTTGGTTATATGTGATGAACCTACATCTGCCCTCGACGTTTCCGTTCAAAGTCAGATCATAAACCTGTTGCAGGAGCTGAGGGAAGAAAGCGAGATGTCCTATATCTTCATCTCGCACAACTTAGACGTCGTACACCACATGAGCGACAGAATAATGGTAATGTATCTCGGAAACGTCGTAGAGACTGCCGAAGCGAGGGAACTCTTCAACAACCCCGCTCACCCTTACACAAAGGCGCTTATGGCTTCGATTCCAAACTGGGATCCCGAGGACCGGAAGCTTCAGAATATAAGACTGGAAGGGGAGCCCCCTAGCCCGATAAATCCACCTTCTGGCTGCCCGTTTCACCCTAGGTGCCCCTACAAAATGGACATCTGCAGCGAAGAAATGCCCGGAAACTTTGAGGTGGCCGAGGGACATAAAGTCGCCTGCTGGCTGCATAAAACCTGAGGTTAGAGGTCAGTAGTCAGAGGTTGGAAGAGCAAAGGATCAGTTGCAAGTTCAAAGTTGTGAGTTGTAGAAAAGTCCAACAAAACGGGTCTCGGTTCTCGTGAACAGAAACAGCTAATAAAGTCAAGGTTTTGCTGCGTTTGAGGAAGTTATCCCGACATCGGCTTTTGGAAGTTCCTCACATTGTCATCCCGAACTTGTTTCGGGATCTGGGCTTCGTATTCACCCCCCAGGGGAATTGGACAAGCAATTAAGGAATAGTAGACTAGGAAGGGGTGAATATGGATGAAGCATCCGAGAGGTAAGCGTTATGATCCTGAGTTCAAACTTAGATTAGCTAAGGAGTTTGTGGAGACAGACAAGACACTTGAAGAGATTGCACAAGAGAATGGAATAAGCTCCAAGACATTGAACAATTGGACCGTGAAATACAGAAAGGAAGGAGAAGCTGCGTTCTTTAAAGCATCGCGATCTGGAAGTTTCATTAGAGATCCAAATAAGATTCCACCTGTTCTATACAAGGAACTGGGACTTGACAAGATAAGAGAGAATCCAAGTGAACTCAAGGGTTCTTTCACAGAGAAAGAGAAGCTATTGCTAGAAATAGCCGAATACAAATTGCAGGTCAAGATACTGAAAGAAGCGTTAAAAAAAAAGAGAGAAGCCGAATAACTGACAGATTCCTAGCTAACGATTATATAGGACTGGGCTTTACAGTTAAGTTTGTTCTACTCGTCCTTTCTTATCCAAAGAGCAGCTATCACTATCAAAAGAAAGTGAGGGTTATCCTGGTTGGTAAACCACCTAATAGAACTCGCGGTTTCTGTAATAAGGCAGATGGAACAATGATTACCGACATTGAACTTGAGGAGATACTCCTGGAGATTTTCTATTTCAACGATCCATATGATCCAAGGTATTACTTGAAAGTCCTCGGCAGTAAGAAACTGAGCAAGTATCTACTAAACGAGATGGGGATAATAGTCAACCACAAGAAACTGCACAGACTGAGAAAGAAGCTGAGGATCGTAAGGAAGTACTACACCAGACATACGCATCCTGTAAGACGTTCCACAGTACATAGACTGAATAGACCCGGAATACTCTGGGAAGCAGACATTAAGGTAATATCCACCATCACTGAAGGAAACATCGCTTTACTGGACATAATAGACGTCTATTCAAGGGAAATCGTAGGTTCGTTCATTGGCAACAGCTGTAAGAGTGGAGATGTCATTTCCTTATTCAAAGAAGCGATTCTTTACCAGGAATCACTTCCGCAAGTAGTGAGAACTGACAATGGAACTCAGTTCAAAGCCAATGCAGTCAGAAGGTTCTTTGAAAAGCTCAATATAATCCAGGAGTTCGGTTACAGACACAATCCAGATTCTCAAGCTCATATTGAGTCTCAGCATTCAAATGTGCAGAGAGAGTTCGTATTCCTGAACCATTTCGAGGATTCGCAAGATGTTCTAGGGAAATACAAAGTCTACATGGATTTCTATCACAACCTTAGACCTCATGCAGCTTTGAATTACTTAACACCAAAAGCATTCAAAGAACTAAACGACGAAACTCCGATTCAGATCGTAAAACCGTGATTCTCTGACTTCTTGTCCAACCATTGGGGGTCGAAGGGGGCTTCGAAAGACCGGGGGTAGAGGTCAGTGGTAAGAGGTTGGAAAGAGCAAAGGAACTGGTTGGCCGTTGGACGGTTATCCGTTCGTCGAGGAGAGCCGTGAAGCAATAGCATTGAGATTCCGACCAGGAGCTTTGTCGGAATGACGGAATCTCTAGCCTTTTCGGAATAACCGTTAGTTGTCATCCCAATGAGCCTGCCCTGAAGCCTGCCCCAATGAGCCTGTCCTGAAATAATCTTGTTCAGGGCTCCTGTTTGGGGTCTCCTGTTCAGGGTCATCCCGAACTTGTTTCGGGATCTGGTTTTGATCTTCTCTGCGGGGTGCGGAGGACCGTTGACGGACAACGTGGTTTTCATCAGTGTGCAGCGATTCTTAGGATCATCGAGATTCTGAAACAAGTTCAGAATGACGGAATCTCAGACAAGAACCTGGACGCGCGGCGTCGGAACGAAGAACCGGTTCTTCTCGGAGGACGGCGGACTGTTGACCGATGACGATCATCCTTTCTCGTCAGGCCGATCTCAAAGAAAAAGGTCCGCCATTGAGGCGGGCCCCTGTATTCATTTTCAATCTAGCATTACCGCTTTGATTACTTTGTCTTTCTCGTTCTCCGCTCTGACCATCATCTCACCGATATCTTCCAGTTTGAAGGTATCGGTAATCAGCGGTTTCACATTTACTGCTCCGCTCTTTATCATATCTACGCATCTTGGAAAGTAGAGAGCCGGAACTGCATGTGAGGCCCTAAGCTGAAGCTTGTTGAAGTGGAACTTGTTTGCATCGAACTTTATGAAGCGTCCCTCCCCGTAATCTATTCCGATGAAGCCGACGACTCCTCCAAAATTCATGACGTCAAGAACTTCGGGGATCACGTAAGGCGGTGCGGTTACGAGAGCTCTATCGACTCCGCCCTTGGGGAATTTATAGGAGCTGATCGGCGTCTTGTCGACGAGTATAACATCCTCCACTCCAAAGCTCTTTGCAACATCTATCCTTATCTTAGATCTTGAATGGTTGGCGACAAAGATTCTTCTCGCTCCCATGGCCTTGACTATCTGAACGGCCATGAGACCAATCGGACCCAGACCAACTACCAGCACGTCGTCGTTCAGCCTAGGATCAACCGTGTATGTGAGATCCAGCGCAACTCCCATTGGCTCGACGAGAGAGGCCTCCTCAAAAGGAACTCCCTCGAAGGGAACTGCATTTTGTTTGTCTATTATTACCTTCTCGGCAAAGCCCATCGTGAGATTCTCTTTCTCGGCCCTTATGAAAACGTTGGGCGCTCTGTCATGGCAGAGATCTACTCTCCCGTTTCTGCAGTCCTCGCATGTCCCGCAGAAAGAACCGCTTTCTACCAGCACACTCTGTCCGACCTTGACATTTTCGACACATGAACCGATCTCTTCCACAATGCCGACTATCTCGTGGCCGAAGGTCTGCCAATCTTTGGCTTCAGTTCTTGCTGTGTGGAGATCTGTTCCACAGATTCCCGAGGCCTTTATCTTCAGCAGTACGTCATTTGGTTTCAAAGGGGGAAGTTCTACCTCCCGAATCTCGAATTTGAACGGCGATTTTACAAACGCGGCTTTCAAATAGACACCCCCTACAGCTCCAGATTGGAACTGGAGACTATCTCTTCTATTCTTTCATATAGTCCGTCATCCATATCCCATTCGACGGCGCCGAGATTCTGTTCTATCTGTTCGACCTTCTGAGCGCCTGCAATTACCGAAGTTACTGCTTCATTTCTGATAAGCCAGTTGATGGCTATGTGACTCAGAGGCTTCCCTATCTCATGCGCCAGTCTGTTCAGTTTTACGACGACCTCGTAGTATTTCTTGAACTCAGGTGAATTTAGCTTCGGATTAGCGGCCCGCACATCGTGTTCGCTGAACTTCTTCTTGTCGCTTATCGCTCCAGCCAGGAGGCCCTGGAAGAGCGGGCTATATGGCAGAAAGGCCATTCCATTCTCCAGAACGAAGGGAAGGACTTCATCTTCGACTCTGTAATCGAGCGGAATATTATGGTAGCTCTTTGGATTCCTTTCGAGCATATTGTAGAGGCCCTGCATACTGCATACCTCTCCAACCTTCATCGCCCTTTTCGCCTCGGGAATGGAAAAATTTGACAGCCCTATGTATCTGATCTTTCCCTCTTTCTTCAGCTCGACCATAGTCTCCATTGTCTCTTCGATTTCGACCTCAGGATCGGGCCAGTGAAGCTGATAGAGATCTACATGATCCGTCCCGAGTCTTCTGAGACTATCTTCAATCTCTTTTCTTATGCTCTCAGGTTTGAGACAGTTTCTCGTCCTTCCCTGATCGTCCCAGAGAAGACCACACTTGGTTGCAATGAAGATCTTATCCCTCAAACCTTTTATTGCCTTCCCGAGCACCTCCTCGGCGTGTCCCAGACCATACACCGGCGCCACATCGAAGAAGTTTATTCCTCCGGCTATTGCCCTCTGGATCGTCTTGATCGAGTCTTCATCTGTCGTCCCATCCCAGAAAGACGGGCCTGAGATTCCCCAGCAGCCGTAACCGAGCGCCGACAGCTTCTCATCTATCTTTTCCACTTTTTTGTACTTCAATTCCTTCGCCTCCCTTATTCGAGATTTGCGTGGTTCTTGAACATCGTTTCCGAATCTATGCTCAACCTCTCCATTAAATTCATTACAACAATATCCGTTAGGATCAACAGTGATTGCTCGAATAGATTTCCCATCGGTTGAACCGAAGAGACACCAGCCCTGTCGGGCACTTTGGGAGTCTTTGTGGGAATCGTAATGACTATATCGCTTATTCCCGCCACAGTAGATTCTTTGCTGGCAGTTATGGAAGCTATTCCGGCTCCAAATTTTCGGGCCTTTTTGGAGTTAAGAACCACTGAAGGAGTCTCCCCCGATGCAGATCCGATGATTAAAAGGTCTCCCTCTCCCAAAGAGGGGCTGGTTACTTCTCCCACAACATGGACCTTCAAACCCAGATGCATAAGCCTCATCGCGAAGGCCTTGATCGCCAGGCCAGACCTGCCCATCGCAAAGAGAAAGACTCTTCTTGCATTTAGAATACTTTCGGAAAGCTCTTCGATCGATTCATCTGTAACTCCCGAAAGGACCGATCTTATCTCGTCAATAACAAGATCAAGCGTGCCTTCGAATTTCATGAACCTTTCTCCAGTCTCGTCTTTATCTGGAACGCTACTCTTGCAGGGTCCTCAGCCTCCCAGATCGATCGTCCCGCGATCACCACATCGGGCTTCAACGGGAAGACATGGGAGAGATTGTCGGGAGATATTCCGCCAGCAACGGCGATCTTTGCCTCCGGAAGAACTCTCCGTATAATCTCTATCTTTTTCGCGTACTCAAGAAGGTGCAGGCTCTCACCCACACCGCTCAGATCGGCCGAAGTGTGGATGCATATGTAATCCGGTGATAGCGGAGAGACCTTTTCGGCAAAGGATTGGAGATCCGAAATCTCTATTGTATCCAACATAAGTTCTCCGCCAAACTGGTCGGCAGCCTTTCTGACTTCCGAAATCGTCTTGAAGGAAGCGAACCCAAGAACCGTCACGATATCTGCCCCGCTTTCAAAGGCCATCGCCGCTTCGAGATAACCCCCATCTACAATCTTCATATCTGCAAGAATCTCATGATCGGGCAGGATCTCGCTTATCTCTCTCACCAGAGTCATACCGTGCGCAAGAACGGCAGGCGTACCGACTTCGAGAATGTCTATGTAATCGGCGACTTCTTTGGCAGTCTTTAAAAAGCTATCCTTTATGTGAGTGTCGTTTGCGAGTTGTAAACGGATCATCAATAGGTTACCCCGCCAACGAGAATGATACTTGAGTATGGTATCTGCTCGCCGGTTCTGATTACTCCCTTAGACTGCGTGTTGGTGAGTTCCTTGAATTTGACATGGGGAACGAACTCCACTTCTATGCCTTCAGGAAGATGCTTCAACGTCTCCTCGAGGCATTTCGGACTAACGGTCTTCATCTCTTCGGAGAAGATAACCTTCTCGACTTCAAGCTCTTCCAGCACGGGATCTAGAACATCGAAGACCCCTGGCTTTCCGCCTACAATGCTTACGTCAATCCTGTATCTGTCAGAAGCAATAGGCAGCCCTGAGTCAGATATTACCAGTAAGTCTGTGTGGCCCATCGAACCTATTAGATTGCATATCTCCTTGTTCAGAATTCCGCTTTTCTTCATAATTATCTCTCCCTTCAAATCTTTGTAGTCAAATGTATCCGGAATTTGTAGTGGGTCGCTTCGTACCAGCACTGCACGAATTCAACATACTCACCGATAGCAGTACAGCCTACTCTTTCGTAATATAGGATCGGCGCCCCCTCTTCTATCTTCAGAAGCTTCGCTATTCTCCCTTCTGCGAGCCGTCCCTCTATGATCGCGTCTCCTTCGACTACGGCCGTTCCCCTATTTCTCATCAGTTCATAAAGAGAACCCTCAAAGTTCTCTTCTCCGGTAAGGTTTGATCTAGATGTAAGAAAGGATATGAAGAGCGCAAGAGGAAAGTAGGATTCATTTCCCCTCAGTCTGGTAACTTGAAGCAACTCTTCGTCTTCCGATACCTGGAGAATTCTAGCCATTTCCGAACCGGCCTTGACTTTCTTCACCTCAACAACCTTCGTAATCGGCACATGGTTCTCAAGTCTCATCTGTTCGGTAAAGCTTCGAATAGTTGTAAGCTGCTCCTGAGAAGCGTTGTTCGTTATGATAGTCCCCCTTCCACGAGACCTTGAGATCTGTCCGCTGCTTTCCAGGGCCTGCAAAGCTCTCCTAACGGTCGCCCTGCTTACATCGAACACTTTCATCATGGCTTCTTCCGTTGGAAGTTTTCTGCCAACGGCGCCCGGTTCCTTCATATAATCAGAAATTATCCTGTAAATCTGGTAGTAGAGTGGAACCGGACTTGCTCTATCAAGGGCTATTCTTCTGTCTGCATTAAAAAGCATGATGAAATCACATCCTTCTTTACGGTACTAGAGAGACAAACAGGCTAATTCGTATATGTTCTCAGCTTGGCAAGGTCTTCATAGGTTTCTATGAGCGAACTGTAGGCCCTATCGAAAACCTCGAAAAGTCTTTCGTAGTACCTGTGATTCTCTGGGTTGTATTTGATGAACTGAACATCCCTTACAAAAGTAGAGGCTTCCTTGAACGTCATCTCTCCAGCTCCAACAGCACCAATAATAGCCGCTCCCATTGACGTTGCCTCTTCGAGATACTCGGGTATCGTAACCGTCTTCCCAAATATATCTGCCACAATCTGTTTCCAGTTCCTTCCCTTTGCTCCTCCGCCGATAAGGCGAATCTTGTCGAACTTCCCCTTAGTCTCGAGAATATCCAGGACTATTTTCAGGTTGAAGACCACACCTTCGAGCACCGCCCTCAGCATATCGGCCTTTCTATGTGTAGATGAAAGTCCTATGAAGGCTCCTCTAGCATTAATGTTCCACCTCGGGCTTCTCTCCCCGAGCAAATAAGGCAGAAAGATGAGGTTCCCGGCTCCGGGTCTTGTCTGGTCAACCAGATCGTCCATAATCGTGAAGGCGCTCAGCCCCAGTGCCTTTGCCTTCTCTTCTTCATGCTGGCAGAGAGCGTCCTTAGCCCATTGATACGAAGCTCCCCCGGCCTGCATTGTTCCAGTCGGGCAATAGAAACCCTCAATGGGATATGCGAAGTTAAATGTCCTAGATTTCTCGTCGAAAATAGGTTCCGTGGAACATGTGCTCACCCAGCTAGATGAACCGAGATAGAGATAGGCCTCGTCTGGACTGACAACCCCTGCTCCCAGGCAGGCACAGGCGCCGTCTCCGCCGCCGCGGACTATTAGAGTCTTCTTCGACAGTCCCAGTTCCTCCGCCACCTTTGGCAGTATCTCCGAGACGACATTCGTAGAGGAGGTCACATTGGGAAGTTTTTCCATATCCAGCCCGAACACTTCAACGAGTTTCTCCGACCATTTCAGGTTTTCGATATCGAAGAGAAGCGTCATCGACGCATCTGAGTGGTCAGTCCCGAACTCTCCGGTAAATCTTGAGACGATGTAATCCTTCGCATTCAGGAATTTATGTGCTTTATTGTATATTTCAGGTTCGTTATCTTTTATCCAGGCAATCTTCGGACCGGAGTAGGTCGGCGTTATCCTAGATCCAGTGAGCCTGTATACGAAATCATTGCCCACTTCTTCGAGCCTTGCCGACTGTTCGACGCTTCTCTGATCGGCCCATATTATGGCCCTTCTAAGAAGCTTTCCGTCCCTGTCAACGGGGATTGCCCCCATCATCTGACCGCTGAAGCTTATAGCGACTATCTCTTCGGGATTGACACCGGCCCTGGCGATGAGATCCGGGGTCGTATTCTTGACGGACTCCCACCACTCCAGAGGATCCTGCTCTACCTGATTCGGACCGGGATGATAGGTCTTGTAACCTGAGAAGGAACTCGCCAGGAGCTTCCCGTCTATTCCATATAGCGTCGCCTTGTTCCCGGTGGTTCCCAGATCGTATGCGATGACGTATTTCATTTCTCATCGCCTCCAGTTATCTCATTAACGAGAGCTTCTATTTCTTCCCTTTCCGGCATTGAAGGCGAAGTGCCAAATCTAGTCGTAGAAATGGCCGCTCCGGCACGGGCGTAGTCGATGGCTCTTTCCAAGCTCTCTCCCCTCGAGAGATATGCAGCAAAAACTCCGGCAAATGCGTCTCCAGCTCCGGTTGTATCGATAGTCTTTACCTTGCAGGCGGGAACGAGCCCTCCATTGACCGATGGACAGTAAACCCCCTTGCCTCCGAGAGTTATCAGCACTGTGTCCACCGACTTCTTCAATTCAGAAGCTATGGCCTCTATCGACTCCATTCCGTCCAGCGGAATTCCCGTCATTAGGCTGGCCTCTATCTCGTTCGGCATAATAATGTCGACATATTTTAGGATCGAATGATCAAATTCCTTCACGGGCGCGGGGTTTAGCAGAACTCTCGCTCCGGAGTCTCTGGCGAGTTTTATCGCCTCGTAAGTTGCGTCGAGATTCGCTTCAAACTGGGTAAGAAAGACATCGGAAGAGGTGAAGATATCTCTGTGTCTTATAACATCTTCGACAGTCAACTCGTTGCAGGCCTCTGGCGCAACTGCAATGGCGTTGTTTCCGTTGTTCTCATCTACTATTATCAGAGCGACTCCTGTTCCGGCAGTATCCGACTCGAGAAGATAATCTTTTGTGATTCCAAATTTATCGAATGCATCCTTCACAAATGGAGCAAACAAGTCTTTGCCGATCTTAGTCATGAACTTGACGTCAGATCCTGCCTTTCTGGCAGCCACAGCCTGGTTGAATCCCTTGCCTCCGGGGCCCATCTTGAAGGGACCGGAAAAGACCGTCTCTCCTACAACGGGTATATGGGGAGAAAGGGTAGTGAGATCCATTACATAGCTACCAAATACTGTCACTTTGTTCATCTGATACCTCCAAAAAGTTTAATGATTCAATCTGGGTCTCTTCTCTTCCGCGATCTCCAGCAATTCACCGCCCGGACCCTTGAACGTGTTGTAGAAAACCTTTCCGTCAAAAACCGGAATAGGATCGGGCGATTCGAGTTCAATGCCGTTGCTCTTCAAATAATCCATTGCTTTTTCAATGTCATCTACAACGAAAGAGAGGTGCTGAAAGTGAGACTGTGACTCGGGAGCAAATTTCCTCTCCTTGCTATCTTCGTAGCACATGAGTTCGATTTCACAACCTTCGCCGGCAACGAATGCTACTTCGAGTTTCTTTTCAGGCAGCTTCTCTCTGTTAACCAGTTTCAACCCGAGAAGGCCTATATAGAACTCGAGCGCTTTATCGAGATCGGGAACTTCTACTGCCACATGAAAGAACTTATTTATCTTCATTATCTATCACGCCCTTTTGAAGAGTTTCTTAAGACCTTCGCCCTTCTTCCTGCTCTTTATGAACTGATCGAAGAAGACCGCAAGGATTATTATTGCTCCGATAACGATCTGCATTATAAATGGATCTACACCAAGAAGATTACCGCCATTTCTTATGGTCTGGATTATAAGAGCGCCAAGGGCCGTCCCAAGAACGGTTCCTACCCCTCCGCTCAGACTTGCTCCTCCGATGACAACCGAGGCTATGGCGTCGAGTTCGTAACCGTCTCCCCCTGTCGGGACCCCTGCGGCCATTCTCGTTCCCAGCATCAAACCGGCTATAGCACTGAACAATGCGGCCACAATGTAGAAGGAATACATGTTCAGCCGGATATTTATACCTGACAGCCTTGCAGCTTCCTCATTGCTTCCTATGGCGTATAGATTCCTTCCGAATTTTGTGTATTTGAGCACGAGCATCATGAAGCCGGCGAGAATTATCCACGTCCAAGCGAGCGCCGGTATTCCGAGAAACTCTAAAACTGCGAATCTCCTGTACTCCAGAGGAACGGCAGTTACCATTCTTCCGCTGGATATATACATTACTACACCTCTTACGAGCGTCATCATACCTAGGGTTGCAATGAAGGCCGGTACCTTTCCATCATGTACGGCAACTGCGTTGACCAAACCTATTAGCGCACTGATTCCCAGTGCCAGCAATATACCTACAATTGTGGGAAACTGAAATTCTCCCCTAGTAGAAGTGAATATCGCAAATACCATTCCGCTGAGTCCAACTATAGAACCAACCGAAAGATCTATTCCGCCAGTTATGATTATAAGGGTCATACCGATGGCAACCACACCATTTATGGATGACTGCCTAATGAGATTGGTTATGTTAGCCCATGAGGAAAAGTTGCCTCCTGTTGCGATGGCCAGAAAGACCCACATCACAACCAGAATGATCAAAAGGTTTCTTTCAGTAAATGTCTTCCTTTCTCTCCTTCCAGCCATTTCAGACCGCCTCCTTTACCTTTTCTCTTGAGACAATGTTCTTCATTGCCAGTGTCAGCAAAAACTCCTCGGAAAAATCTTTCTTATGAACCTCGCCAGCCATTCTACCGTTAGAAATAACGTAGATGCGGTCGGACATTCCCATTAGCTCGGGAAGATATGAAGAGATTAAAATTATTCCCTTGTTGCTGGAGAGTATCTCACCGAAGAGTTTGTATATCTCTGATTTCGTCCCAACGTCGATTCCGACGGTCGGTTCATCGAAGATTAGAACATCTGTGTTTTTGCAGAGCCATCTCGCGATGATTACCTTCTGCTGGTTTCCACCACTCAGCTCGGAAACCGGCTGGAAGATGCTGCCAATCTTTATTGAGAGCTTGTCGATATATTCTCTGGCCTGTGAATGAGCCTTCCCATAGTTGATGATAGGACCCGTCATCACCTTGTCAAAGTTAATTATGTTTATATTGAAATCTATATCCTGCTGCAAGAAGATTCCTTGTTTTCTCCTGTCTTCCGGAAGATAGCCAATACCCTTCATCAGCGCATCCTTCGGTGTCTTGATCGAAACGTCTTTGCCTTCAACCACTATTTTTCCTTCTTTGAGAAGATCGGCACCGAAAAGCGCCCGTGCAATCTCAGTTCTTCCAGCGCCCACCAGGCCAAAGAATCCCACGACTTCGCCTGCCCTGACATGGAAACTGATATTCTCGAATCTCTCTCCGGAAAGGTTCTCAACCCTCAGGAGTTCTCTGCCGGGTTCTGTATCCTTCTTCGAATACATCTCCTCGATCGATCTACCAACCATTAGAGGGATCAGCTTCTCAACGTTTTCAAGCTCTTCCGTTGTGTAAGTTCCCACCGTGGCCCCGTCCTTCAAAACGGTAACCGTATCACATATGTCAAAGACCTCCTCAAGGTTATGCGAGATATAGATTATGGCCGTTCCCTGATTTTTGAGCTCATCTATTATCTGAAAGAGGATTTTAGTCTCGTTTCTTGTAAGCACGGCAGTCGGTTCATCAAAAATGACGAGTTTGGGCTTCTGCCAGAGTGCCTTGGATATTGTGATCATTTCACTTTCAGCTATGCTCAACTCTCTTATGCTCTTGCGGACGTTTATGTCCAGACCGATGTTCTCCAGAAACTCCGTTGATTCTTTGTACATCTTCTTCCAGTTTATGATTGGGCCAACCTTAGGTTGCTGCCCCAGAAAGAAGTTTTCTGCCACTGAAAGATCGGGAGTAACCATGACATCCTGATAAACGGCGTAGATTCCCAACCCCTTGGATATCAATGGTGAGTTCCTGGTAATTTCATTTCCCTCAAAGATCATCGTTCCTGAGTCCTTCGTATAAGCTCCTGTAATTATCTTTATGAGTGTAGATTTCCCAGCTCCGTTCTCTCCCACAAGGCCTCTTACCTCACCGCTCTTGACGGAGAGGGAGACATTGTCAAGAGCTCTAACGGCAGGGAAGGTTTTGTTTATACCTTCTAGCTCAATTACGGTCTTTTCCTCGGGCATGTCATCGCTCTCCTTTAGCCACCGTATTTCTTTTCATACTCTTTGTATATAGAGACGCTGGAACTCGAACCGAAGACTGTGGCTCCCAGTTCCATGAATTTCTCGACCTGTTCGAGAGTCCTGACGCCGCCGGAAACCTTTATCTCTTTCTTCCCGGAAACGACGGAGTTTATGAGTTCAACATCGCGATAAGAGGTTGCTCTGGGACCGAAACCTGTCCCGGTCTTAACGAAGTCGATCGTTGGAACGTCGACTATCAGTTCACATACCTTGACTATTTCCTCTTCAGTCAATCTGCTGGTCTCGATTATGAATTTGCAGACTCTGTTTCCTTTCTTCACTCGCTCGGAAAGAGTTACGAACTCCCGTTCCATCAGGTCCCAGTTTCTCGATTTGACCGCAGATACGTTTATCACAATGTCGAAATCAGTAACCGCCTCTCCAAGAGACATGTAGTATTCTATTTCTCTCATTTTCAACTCTGTGGGAACCATGCCGAGCGGAAAGCCTCCGGGACCTACATTAATTCCAACCTCAGTTCCCTCGACTTTTTCAATAACATAAGTAGGGATCGCATACCACGGAACAACCACATTTCTGAAATTGTACTCGAGTGTTTCGTCAACGAAGCTCTCAATATCCTCCCACTTTGATTCGGGATTCAGCAAAGTATTATCGAAACGTCTGTTAAAAGGAATGTCTCTATTCATAAATACCTCCCGGGATAGGCAAAAATTTCTGAAAAAGGGCAGCTTTCGCTGCCCATAATCGTTAGAAACTTAAAGTATCAGTACTTTTTCCTTGAGAATGGGTCGAGAACCCACATAGAATCATCAAGTATATCCTTTTCGACTACGTAGACTCCAGTATCGAAGTACTCGGGAAGCGGTTCGCCGTTGATTGCCATGAAGGCAAACATGACACCCTTGTAACCCATACCGTGGGGATCCTGAACGATAAGAGCTTTCAAGGAGCCGTTTCTGAGAGCATCAATTTCCTGCGGGTCTGAGTCGTAGGCAACCGAGATGACTTCATCCTGAAGACCCTGAAGTTCGATAACTCTGGCAACTCCGTCACCTGTGTGGTTGTTGTCTGCAAACATTCCAATTAGATCATCGTAAGCGATTAAGAGGTCTTCCGTAGCGTTGGCTGCTCTAGAAATGTCGTTGTCAACATAGATCGTGGGGAGGACTTCTAGATCAGGAGCTATCTCGGCGAGTCTTGTCTTGAACCCATCATCTCTATCTGTAAGAACCTGAACACCAGCCATTGCACTTACTAGACCGATCTTGCCCTTGAGGTCCTTACCTGCTGCCTTGAGATACTCAACAAGCTTATCGGCTGCGAGAGCGCCTCCTACTCTGTTGTTGGTAGCGAGGAATGAATTGTATCCAGTATCATAGACGAAGTTGTCAATGAGAATGATCTTGATACCCTGCTTGTAAGCTTCGTCAAGAATCAGAGAAGGAGCTTCCGAGCTTGTCGAAGAAATAACGATTGCGTCTGGCTTCTTGTTGACAACGTCCTCAAGAATAGCGACCTGCTTGTCGATGTCTGACTCGGACGGAGGTCCGTAAACCGTGACATTAACAAGGCCCTGTAGATCGTGTTCGGCGTTCTCGGCGCCGACTATCGTGTATTGCCAGAAGTCAGAATCCGTTGCCTTGACTATGAAGGCAATTTCGTAAACTGCAAATCCCAGTGTGGCTCCGAAAAGAATTGAAGCCATGACAAGTAGCATAAGTACTTTACGCATTAGCAAAACCCTCCTTATAAAGTTGTTCTGTACATACGAATGTACACATGTACGTACAAACACTATAATTATAACAAGCGACCAAACTCGAAACAAATTTGAATGACAGAGGAAATCTTAGTGATAAGAAGTTTAGAGGAAAAATGAAGACATAATCGTCTTTAATCACTCTTAATCATCGCCATTTGTTTCAGGAAAGGCTGGTCTTCTGGACTCTTTCTTATCTTCTGAGTTCTCTTTTCTTCAAATACATTGCAAGCTCGGCATTTCTCAGCACATCATGAAAATCAGTTAGCATGTCTCTCTTAGTGGCTACTCCAAATGAGACACTAGCTTCCACGGCGAAACAGTCTATCTTGCTCAGATTTTTCTCGATTCTTGAAACGATTTCCTCTGCCATTTCGGTGTCTGTTCTCAGAAGAAGGACAACAAACTCATCTCCACCCCATCGAACAACTAGATCCTCGTGCCTGCAGGATTCCTTGATTGTGCGAGATATAGTCTTCAGATAATCGTCGCCGTAGAAATGGCCGAAACGGTCGTTCAAACCCTTCAGCCCGTTTACATCCGCGAAAATTACGGAAATCGGAAGATTTCTCGAAGTGTCTACTCTGGATACTTCCTCATCGAAGAAGGTCCTGTTGTAAAGACCGGTCAGCGAATCGTGAAAAGCAAGGAACTGTATTTCTCTAGTCTTCTTGATCTTTTCAAAGGCTCCAAGAGCATGAAGCATCAACAACTCGGCAAGCTCTGCATCTTCATGTTTGAAGCTCCCGGACTCAAGTGTGACTGTTTGAAAAACGCCGAAATCACCGATGGGAACACTAAGTACAGCCTTGATCCTACTGCTTGAAGGTATTGCATCGACTTCCTTCGAAACGTCATCGACTATTATCGTTTTCCCGGTCTTCAAAGTCTTTCCAGCAATTCCCTCGTACTTTGGAACCCTTGAATTGACTTCGATGTTGTTCGAGTTTCTCTTTGCGATAAGATAGTCTCCTTCGACAATGTCAAGACTGTAATAGTCGAAGCTGAGAATTTCGGTGGCCGCTTTAACTATGAGGTCATAGACTTCCTCTTCTTCTGTGCAGTTCTCCATCTTGAAGGCAATATCGTGGAGACTCCTTATCTTGTCCCTGAGGCGCTCGTTTTCAGTTACTTTCTTCTCAAGCTCCTCGGTTCTTGCCTTAACGCGCCCTTGTAAAGTGTGGTTCCAGAACCAAAGACCAAATAGCACGCCTATGAATATAACGAGCATTCCAACAGACAAGAGCAATTCCTTTCTATTCTGTTCAAACCAGTTTGCGGAGCCAAACCATTTCTCGAATATATCCTTATACTCACCGCTCTCTCTGACAAGGAGAAGTCCCTTATTGAGCTTGTTGAGAAGAACAAAGTCATCTCTTGCTGTGGCGAAGGCATAATCTCTCTCGAAGACCGTGGCACCGGAAACCTCGAGATTACCGATCGCATTCTCTTTAGCAAAATAGAGGGACTGATATTTCTCGAAGAGGCCAAAATCCCCGGTGCCCGATGAAAGAAGCTTCAAGCCGTCAAGAGGAGACTCAACCGCGACAATCTTGTCGGTTATTGAGTTTTCCAGAAGATAGTCGTGCATGACCCCCTTCGTTTGTACGACAATTTCCCTTCCTCTCAGATCATCTACGGTAGGTTCTTGGGAACCTTTTCTGTAAAAGATCGCCATGTGCAGAGTATTGTGGGGAATCGAAAAACCGTATATCTTTTGCCGTTCGGGAGTGACAGCCATGCCTATTAGTCCGTCAAGTTCTCCTGACTTGAACCTTTCGACAACAAGATCCCATTCACCGAGCTCTATTTCTATATCCAGCTCGGCGACTCTAGAGACGGCCTTCATCAAGTCCACATTGAATCCCGTGTACTCACCGTTTTCATCAGCAAACTCATACGGAGGATAGGCGTTATCACCGCCAAAAATCAGCTTGTCCGCAAAAACAAAAGTACTTAGTAGAACCAAGAAAAATAAAAAGAAAGACTTCTCGTTCTTCATCAATTCACCCCGATTAGAGATATAATAGCACAATCATTACGAATAATTGAAGTTCTAAAAACCAGGAATTTAGTAGAATCATTTGTGGGTCTTATTTATCGCTCGCAATCAGACTACAAAGTACTTTCCATTAACTCAAAAGCAATATTGTGGAAAAATACTTAAAGGTTTTTGCGGTCTACATTTGTGTGCTTTCACTTTGTTCTAACAATTAAATCAATTAACTAATTTTTCATCGGTTTTCAGAGCATAACGGTCAATAATAATCAAGTGGCTTAAAACAGTCTTTCATAGACTTTCGCTCCATAATCTAGACTACGGCCGCGAAAGTAATCGACACGTGTATTAAGATTGAAGAGAGAATATACGCCTGGGGGGAATTGTCTTGAAAATACTCGTTCTTCTAAAACAGGTCCCGGACTCCGATGAGGTGAAGCTCAATCCAGAGACGGGAACAATGATAAGAGAGGGTGTTGGCACCGTAATCAATCCTCTCGACCTTCACGCGCTGGAAACAGCGTTGAGAATCAAAGAGACTGGAGATCACTCCGTTACGGTTGTTTCTATGGGACCACCTGCGGCAGAAGAGGCCGTGAGGGAAGCAATAGCAATGGGCGCCGACAGGGCGGTGCTTCTCACAGACCGTAAGTTCGCAGGCGCCGATACGTGGGCTACATCAATGGCTCTCGCGAGATTTGCGGAAAAAGAAGGTCCCTTTGACCTGATCCTGGCCGGAGAGAAGGCTACCGACGGAGAAACCGGTCAGGTGGGGCCCGAAACCGGTGCTATGCTGGGTATTCCCATTGCTACATACGTTTCTAGAATAGCTGAGCTAGATGAATCTGGCATTACAATCGAACGCGAAGTGGAAGACGGAAAGGAAATATGGAAGCTACCCCTACCTTCGCTTGTTTCGGTGACTAAGGATGTCAATGAACCCAGACTCCCTACCTTGAATGGAAAGAAACTCGCGAGAAACGCATCAGTAGAGAGGATCGGCAACGATTTTCTGGAATTAGATCCATCTGAGATCGGCTTGAAAGGATCACCCACAAGGGTAGTAAGAATAGGAACCCCGAAGCTCTCTAGGAAGGTAGAGATGTATGAGGGAAGCAGTATCAGAGATGGAATAGATGAGATAAAAAAGAGGTTGGCACCCTATCTGGAGGTGAACCATGAGTGATCTCCTGGTAATCGCAGAAAGAAGAGGAAATGAAATCCACTCAAGTACATTCGAACTACTTGGAAAGGCCAGAGAGTTATCCATAAAGAGGCCTCTTACGGTTTCTGTAGTGGTTCTTTCCGACAAGCCTGTCGAAGAGGAATCGGCTGACGCTCTCTTCTCAGGAGGGGCAGATCGAATTATCCAGGCAGTGGATAGAAGCTTCTCAAGATTCAATTTCGAACCATACACAAAGACTCTGGCAGCTATCGTAAGAGAGTTCGCTCCAGAGATCGTACTTGCACCGGCCACGACTTCAGGCAGAACCTATATGCCCGGCCTGGCGGCTCTCTTGAAGACTGGCCTGACGGCCGACTGCACCGGTCTAGATATAGAAGAGGAAACTGGAAATCTTCTTCAGACAAGACCTGCCATAGGCGGCAACATAATGGCGACGATAAAGACCCCGAATCACAGGCCTCAGATGGCCACCGTGAGACCCAAGACATTCTCGGCTCTGAAGGAAGCGTATGAAAGCAAAAATGAACTGGTTAACTTTGAAGTGACTCCAGATTTGACCCAAACTGAAGCAAAACTAATCGAGTTTCATCCAATAGGAGCGGGGCAGAAGGGAGTTCAGGACGCCGAAGTGATAATCGCCGGAGGCATGGGACTTCGAAGGGTTGAAAACATGGAACCGATCTTCAGGCTTTCAAAAATGATCAACGGAACCGTTGGCGCTTCAAGGAAGATCGTTGATTCGAAGTGGATAGGACACGAAGCTCAAGTCGGATTGAGCGGCCATACAGTTAAACCGAAGATCTACATCGCTGCGGGTATTTCCGGCGCCGTTCAACATATTGCGGGGATGCAAACCGCAGAGTTCATCGTTGCGATAAACAGAGACAGGAACGCCGCGATTTTCAACTTCGCAGATATTGGGCTTGTTGGAGACGCTGTCGAGATTCTGAACGAGCTTGCAAAGTCTCTTGAGTCGGAGGTGAAGAGATGAATTACGGACGGCTCAACGCGGACCTAATCGAAGAACTACAATCACTACTCAACATCCCCGTCAAATACGATGAGGAGTCACTGGATAGATATTCTAGAGACGAGACGGCGGAATTGAAAGCCGTTAGACCGGAGGTCGTCACATTCCCTGTAAGTACTGAGGAAGTGTCGAAGATCATGAAATTTGCAAACAGGCACTTGATTCCAGTTACCCCAAGAGGTGCGGGAACGGGCCTTTCGGGAGGCGCGGTGCCTTCATACCGTGGAATCGTCATGAGTTTCGAGAAGATGAACAGGATTCTCGAGTTCGACGAGGCAAACATGATGATTACCGTCGAACCGGGAGTGATAACCGGCGAAATTCAGAAACTGGCAGACAGGCATAATCTCGTTTACGGAGGCGATCCCTGCAGCAGCGAAAGCTCCTCGATCGGGGGCAACGTTGCGGAAAATGCCGGTGGAAACAAAGTCATGAAATATGGACCGACGGGATACCATGTTTACGGCCTTGAGGTTGTACTACCCTCAGGCGAGGTCACATACTTCGGAGGAAAGAGACTTAAGGACGTCAGCGGTCTGGACTTCGTTCATCTCATGGTCGGATCTGAAGGCACGCTCGGAATTGTAACGAAGATAACTCTGAGGCTGCTACCAAAGCCGAAGTATTCCGTGGCTCTGCTTGTACCATACCCGGATATCGACACGGCAATTGCCGCAGTACCTGGTTTGATGAGCGGTTCGGGTGTTGTCCCTACTTCCCTAGAGTTTATGGACGGCTCATCGATAAGGGCGGCCTGCAGCTTCCTGAACATCGAGTTTCCGTATGCTGACGCCGGCGCTCACCTGATAATTGAAGTCGAAGGCAACAGCAAAGATGCGGTATTCGACGATTACGTCAAACTCGGAGAAGCCGCCATGGAAGCGGGTGGGCTTGAGGCCTTTGTGGCAGACAACCGGAATACGAGAGACAAACTATGGAAGGCCAGAAAGTCGATTGCGGAAGCACTGGCCGCAATAAGCCCTGTACACAGCATGGAAGACGTTTCCGTTCCGATGGCGAACATACCTAAGCTAATAAATAGGTCTGAAGAGATCGCAAAGAAGCGCGGACTCGAGATGATTGCCTTTGGCCACGCCGGCGATGGAAATGTCCATGTCACTTTCATAAAGGGAGACCTTCCCCAGGAAGAGTGGGACAGAAATCTCCCTCTGGCCGAGAAAGAGCTCTTTGACGAAACCACAGAGTTAGGGGGCTGCATCAGCGGAGAACACGGTATAGGTATCAAGAGAAAGAAATATCTCGCATCGATAGTAGACGAAGCGCAACTTGACCTAATTCGAGGCATAAAAAAGGCCTTTGATAGAAACAACATACTCAATCCGGGGAAAATAGTGGATCTTTGAAAAGAAACCGAGGTTAGAGGTCAGTAGTCAGAGGTTGGAAGAGCAAAAAACCAGTCTCAAGTTCTAAGTTGTGAGTTGCGAGTAAAAAAGCCCAACAAAACGGGTCTCGGGTCTCGAGTCTGGGGTCTCGCGAATACAAGTGGTTAAACCATCACGACCCCAGTGCTATTGAGGCTGTCATCCCGAACTTGTTTCGGGATCTGATCTTCCGAAAGACCGGGGTTGCGGGTAGCAGGCTGGTGGCATCAAGATCAGAAGTGATGCTGCCTCCAGCAGGAAGTGAGGCTCGCTGGCGCGAGGAAGTGATGCCCGGAAGGGCATCCGGGGAAGTGATGCTGGCGCTTACGCACCAGGAGGCAAAATCCAAAGAAAAAGAGCAAGGGATCAGTTGTAAGTTCCAAGTTGCAAGTTCTGAGTTGCGAGTAGAAAAGCCCAACAAAACGGGTCTCGGGTCTCGCGAACAGAACCGGCTCATCAATTCAGGGTTTTACTGTAACTTAGAAAGTTATCCGGGCAGCGGTTTGTGGAATTCCCTCACTCTGTCATCCCGAACTTGTTTCGGGATCTGGGCTTCGAGAAACCCAGGTTGGGGGTTCGAAAGAGCAAGAGAAATTGGTTGACCGTTGAGCGGTTCTCCGTTTGCCGAGGAGAAGTTGTTTGTTCCAGAGCGAGGATCTGTTCTTCATGTTCTTTCGAAGGACGGGTTCATGGTTTGGAAGGACCAAGGACGGCTCTTTGCAGCGACCAGCGGGTTTTTGCTCTTAAGCATACAGCGATTCTTAGGATAGAGATGCTGAAACGAGTTCATGACGCGAAGGGCAGGGTATCTATTACAGGGTATGGGGTCTCGCGAACAGAACCGGCAATTGATTCAGGGTTTCAATGCAACTGAGGAAGTTGTCCGGGCAGCGGGTTTGCGAAGTCCCCCACATTGTCATCCCGAACTTGTTTCGGGATCTAGGTGTCGATCTTATCCAAGAACGAAGAACCTGGACGCGCAGCGTCGGAACGAAGAACCGATGCTTCTTGGCGGGGACGGAGGACCATTGACGGAAAACGGTTTTTCATAAGCGTACAGGGGTTCTGCAAAGGATTTCGCTCCCAAACCTCTCTTTCTTTGTTTCTTGCCTCCTGGTGTGCAAGCGCAAGCATCACTTCTTCAGAGGCTTGCCGTCATTGCGTCCACTGATGCTACTTACTGCTATGCGTCCCGCCAAAGGGGAGACTGGCCAGGCAAAACCTGATGGTCACGTGTAGCGTGACTGGCTATAATAGAATCGACTTTTAGTTATTTCATGCTATATATGGAACAAAATATAGAACAAAATGGAGGTCACTATGGATTTGAGAAAAGAGCTGGTCCTTTTCGCGAGGCTGGCGTGGGACAGAAGACTTACCGAGAGTACCGGTGGAAATATGAGCGTTAGAAATGGAGATCATTTTGTGATTACCCCCACAACAATGGTGAAGCACTTTCTCACGGAAGAGGATCTTGTCGAGGTAGATCTGAATGGAAGGAAAGTTAGTGGGAGGCGCGAACCATCATCGGAATACAGGATGCATTTGAAGATTTACAGAGAGTGTGAAGACGTGGTTTCCGTCTTCCATGCTCATCCCGTTTACGCGACCACTATCGCAGTTCAGCAGAAGAAGTTTCCTGTGAATGTTCTTCCTGAAACTGCGCTCATGCTGGCTCCGATAACCTATCTTCCCTACAGAATGCCTGGTACGGATGATTTTGCGGAGGTATTCGACGAGGGTTTGAAGCTGGGCTCGCGAACCTTCGTTTTGAGAAACCACGGTGTTACAGTCGGCGGAAGTAGTATTGAAGAGGCATATGCAAAGCTCGAGACGCTGGAGTTTCTGGCTCAGATCACCCTCCTTTCCGGTGCCAAACCCGGTTACCTCGAAATCCCTTCCGAAGATGTGGAGAAGTTCTTGAGAAAAATAAGAGGATCTAAGGAGTAGTTTCAGCCATTCTTTAGATTTTCACGCAGAAGCACCCGAGATTGCCTATAAAGTCGCGTTTCAGGGTGAATTTATTCTCTCCAGTTGCTTTTCAAAGGAAGGGGTTTTGTCTCTTTACTCGAAAAATATACTTGTGAAAAGAGTTTATCCACTGGAAACCGCTGCTGCTGCCTTCAATTAGACTTCACGATTGTTTTTGGTTCGATTCTCTTTTGACTGAATTACTGATATTTCAGAAGGCTTTATTCAGTTTGAAAAAAACAGACTGCGCACTAGAAGTCCGTCTGGTGGGTTTGCGGACTTTCACTCTGTCTTGAGTCGCTGTACGGGACAAATGAAAGAAGAGGCAGTGTCGTAGACACTGCCTCTTCAACTTGAACCTTATCAGTAGATTACTATAGAAGTCGAAGCAGAAGCGGGAATGGCCCCTTCCAACTCTGCAATTGCCATGATGTCGT
The DNA here is from genome assembly GCF_002752615.1 of Mesotoga sp. H07.pep.5.3. Classification (NCBI taxonomy): domain Bacteria; kingdom Thermotogati; phylum Thermotogota; class Thermotogae; order Kosmotogales; family Kosmotogaceae; genus Mesotoga; species Mesotoga sp. H07.pep.5.3. Next base: position 87,065 of record NZ_AYTV01000021.1, on the reverse strand, counting down.
ACGATCCTGCGCCGAGATCCTCGACAGCACTCGCCGGTATCACGCACTCGAACAATCCGGCTTCGGTCATTGCGGCTTCAAACTCCCTTGTCTCCTGTCCAACTATCAGGGACAGAGTAACCTTTCCGGTTGTTGCGGGAACAGCCTCATCTATTGGATAAGTGACTTCCGAGACGTAAACACTTACAGGAAGATCGCTGCCCTTAGCCACAAAAGCAGGCGTTTCCAAGCTGTCTATCTGCATCCTTACAGCTTTCAGTTCCTCTATCCAGTATGTGTCTTCGTACGGGTAGTCGGGATCTCTGAAAGCTCTCAATTCCATGTAGTTGGAAGTCGAGTCGAATTTCGACAGATAGAAAGGTCCATTGCTTATATAGGCGTGGCCGTAATTGTCTATGAATTCGACTGCAGCCTCGTATCTGCCAAGTACGTATTCCTCGTCGACAAATTCTTTAATGTAGTTTGGAATATGCTTTCTTTCCTTCATCTCGACAAGTTTAGCTCGGATGTCTTTCACACAAGCAGGAGCAATGGCATCTACTTCGGTAAAGGCGGGATCCATTGTAATTGAATATGCAGTACCCGATTCGCTGCCTTCAGTTACGAGTAGAGACATGGCTTCCGCTATCTCCCAGGCACAGCCAACAGGATGGCCCGACGAAGAAACGCTTATACCTGGTGCTCCCCAGCTAGCAACTCTTTCCTTGCTTGCCGGGAAGTTGTAATTGAAGTATACGGTTATGGTGTCGTCCTCGTTCAAAACCCAACCTATGATTGTATCGAGACCACTCTTAAGAGAAGAAGAATATGCCTGTTCGTACTGGAGATCATCGTCGCTCTCTTTGCTCGCCCATTCCATTTGGAATGCCTGGGCATAGAGGAAGTCAACGATCGAAATGGGCTGCCCATGGTGAAGTTTGCCAAACTTGAATTCGTAGGTAGCCATGGAGATCGACTTCTTTCCTTCTCCAACTTCTAGCCAGGCTTCGTTAAACGGGCAGTAGTTGATAGCATTTGCGGGCACTTCGTAATCTCCGACAACGTCTCCTTCTTCATTACGTCGCGCCTTTGTTTGAACTTCAATCGGTACCGCTCTCAAAGGTGTTGGAATAGCCGAAGCTGGGCTTTCGAACATTGCCGGGTCATATAGGTTTTCGGCAATGTAGTTCGAATAAACGCTGTCAAAACCATCCGTCCCTATCGGGTCCCAGGCATCCATGAAGAGAGACCCCATAGCCGAGAACTGTGTTATGAACAGCGTTCGGTCATCTGTAACGGCCGTTCTTATCGACCATGTGTTTAGACCGTCTCCCAGCCCATATGCGAACCTCTGCTTGAGTCTTGATGCGTTCGCAACAAAAAAGTCGAGCTGATTGACAACGTATATCCTTACAGCTTCTTCCAAACCGAGTTCAAGGCCTCTTAGCGCAAGTTCCCAGTACTCTTCCTCAGTCAAGAAGTTACCGGTATAAGCCTTGAGAGTGACTTCATCGATCTCATCCTGTTCGTAGTTCCAGAAGCCTTCTGTCATTCCGCCTGGCATGTATCCATACCAGGGAGCGTACATCTGCGCGACGATATGTTCCCAGAAGGCCCTCGTTGCACCGGCTCCCCAGCCTTCCGTGTACATCTGCCAGGTAAACTCCGCCGGATCGCCTCCGTAGACGACGTTACTGCACTTAATCCTGTCCCAGTACAACCTTTCCGCCTTCAATCCTGCCTTTTCAAGCTGATCCGCAATGTAGTCCCCTTCCTTTAGACGACCCTGGGGATCATCGACCCTAATGGCTATCTTGATTGTTACCGGCTCATTATCGAAGTACCAGAAGCCGTCGTCCTTCTTCTCCAGCCTGCCGACATTTTCCGGTAGTGCGGCTGCAGCTTGCATAGAGCTTTCTATGACTTCCAAAGCCCTTGCTTCGTTTCCTTCAGCCGTCAAACCAAACTTCGTGGCGAGAAGATTGTACCTGTACGTTCCCGGTTGGCCAGTAGTAGCCATTGTGAAGGCCGGTGTCCCGGCTCCTCCGAGAATCTCGTCAACAAGGTACTGCCTGTTGATCAGGTCGTTCATCGCGAATCTGATATCCTTGATCGCAAAGGCGTTGAAGTACTCCTTCCCTCCAACTTCAACGACATATGGCGCTTTGTTAGGAATCGGATTCATCAGTAGCGACCAGGATCCTGATGGAACAGCATACAGGTCAAGCTTGTCTCTGGTGGCCTGATCCAGCCCGAAGATCTGTGGCCCTTGAAGACCCCACATGAAAATATCTGTAAGACCTTCAGCCGTGTCCTTCAGCGCGATCTCTTCCGACATTCTCACGTTGAAGTAAACAAGATCAGGATAAGGTCCCTTCTGCGAGGACAGAGCAAGTCCGCCCAGCAGCAATAGCATGACCAACAGCACGTAAGTTAGCTTCTTCACTTCCTTCGCCTCCTTAAGAAATTAGCGTTTCGATCGAGTCACAAGTTGAACTGGGATAAAGTTGTTTCGTCTACGTAGTGGCAAGAAACGAGAGAGATTAATATAGAACGAAAAATCAGTGTGTTTGATTGTCGATACTGAAGTAATCCATGCTTCACGAAGAAGCTAATGTATTTGCAAGATTATTATATTACATTCATATGCAAAATCAGAAGAACAAATAGGCCCGATTTACGGTGTCTTTGCCAGATAAAACCAGCCCTGTTACTTTGTCTTTCTATAACTCCTTATTGTGCGAGAATACTTCATGAAATAGCTTTTCGATAACGCTGAGAAGTTCATTTTCCAGCTTTGGAACATTGCATAAATACTTATTATTCCTCTTTCAATGACTTGATAATTTCTTGTTATCCAGATTCTTGGTCTCAAGACCTGAAATACCAATCTATCCGACAATATTGACCAAACTCAAATAATTCGAGTTCCTCACCTTGATTCAATTAATTAGTACGATATGATAGCACTTTCGTGCTACTACCCGAAGAAAGACTTGATGAAAATTCTAACTACTTCGGCTCCCCCAATGAAAGTGCCTACACTGCTTCCAACGTTCGCGAATACCACAATCAGAAGGATTTTCGTGACTCTGTTTCTCCAAAAACCCTTGAAGGAGTTTACATCTTCGTTCAGGTTCTCAAAATCCGAGACCTTGGGCTTTCTTACGATCGCTTCCACAAGTCCGGCAAACCATCCCGCAGCCAGAAGCGGATTCAATGAGCTTACAGGGGCAACAAAGAACGCCGTCAGTATAGAGAGAGGGTGACCAAAAGCTATAAGAGTTCCTAGAGCAGAAAGCGATCCATTCCACAGGATCCAGCTTAGAATCTGATCAAACCCTGCATCGCGATTCACTATTAACGTTGAAACAATCAAGGCGATGATCGCTATCGAGATCGTCCAGCCGATTATCTTACCGGTCTTCTTCTTCGGAGGGATCTTCGTGAGTGCAACAAGATCCTGATCCTCTTTTATGGCCTCTTTCAAACCCGGGACATGCCCGGCACCAACTACGGCGACGACTTTCTTTCCCGGAGCCGTCTTGATCTTCTGGGCGAGATACTTGTCCCTTTCGTCAATCAATGGCTCCTTGAGCTGAGGAAAGGACTTGGCAAGCTCACTGAGCGCAGAGGTCAGCATATCCCCCGACTTCATTTTCTCGAGATCTTCTTCTGTTATCTTCTCATCGCTGAAGATAGACAAAACTAGAGTGAAGAAGAGTTTCGTCTTTCCCCAGAAGCCAAGATTTCCCCATATTCTTGCGAAAGTGACCTGAATATCTCTATCTGCAAGAACAAGCTCCGCTCCTATCTCTTTTGCCGACTCAATAGCCTGCAGCATCTCCTGTCCTGCCTGAATTCCTATTTGTTTTGCCATTCTCTTTTGATAAGAGGAAAGTATAAGGTTAGCTAGCAGAAGAAAAGACTTCTTCTCTTTAACTACCTTTGCGATATCGGTCTTCTTCCATTTATCATTATCCTGTATTGATTGGTACCGGGAGTTGCACAGTTCTATTGCAACGGAATCGGGTTTTTCCTCTTCGATAATCGCCTTCACTTCTTCGGCGCTGTTCTTTGATACGTGAGCGGTACCGATAATTATCAATTCTTTGTCATCAAGCATTATTTTGTGTACTGTCTCGGACAACGAAATCACCCTTTCGATTTGACTATCAAATTCTATTTAATCACAATCTTGCACCCAACTCTTCTTTGTGAGATTATCAATTATATAGCTGATTAGATATTCATGGGAGGTGTTCTCTTGAGCAATCCCGCACGAGCAGAAATCGAAGACCTACAAGGGATGGTTGACCTTGCATCTCTTGTCTTCAAAAGTGAAATGGGAAAGATCTTTCCTGTGCTGTTTTCAGAAGAGAATGTGGAAAACATGACGATCGTTAAGGAGGGGGGAAGACCGGTGTCGATGATCGGCTTACTCCCTAGGGAAATCTCTTTCTTCGGACACAGAATGAAGGTCGGTCTCATCGGTTCAGTATGCACTCACCCGGACTACCGTGGGAAGAACTACGGAGCCGTGACTCTTGCGAAGGCCGAAGAACATGCAATAGATATGGGCTTGTCACTACTCATAATTTCTGGAGGCAGAGGCCTGTACCAGCGGTTCGGAGCGGTCAGACCGCCAGGCACGAAGAGGATTCTCGTGAAGCCGGGAAGAACGGCATCTATGAGGGAAGCGAAAATTTCAGACATTGGTAAGATTCTCGATCTTTACAGAATGAAACCCCTGAGATACATAAGGAACTTCACAGATTTTGAGAAAACCTTCTCAACGGGTTACGCGGAGGCACGTAAGGCAAAAACGTACTTGAGTGAAAAGGCATACATTACCGTTGTCGAGAGAGAAGACAATCATTACGTGACTGAATACGGCGGAGGCAGCAAAGACGTAATCTCATTGACAAGGGGCTTCATCGAGAAACTCGGACTCAAGGGATGCATAATCGTCGCCGAAAGACACTTCAAGGCAGAGGAGAGCCTTCCGATCGAGTTTCCCGGCACCGCAAAAATTATATCTAAGAGAAGCTTCTTGGATCAAATGGAGGGCTACTTCACGGAGATTATGCCTTCAGAAGACTATGACAGATTCATAGAGACCGTTGAAAGACTGTCATTGGCGGAATTCAACCAGGAAGTCTTTTGCTGCAGCAAATTCAAAGGACTGCCTCTTTCTCTTCCAAACTACGGATTTGATTACATTTGAAAACAGACGGCCAGTTCAGCCTCGCGCAGAGGACAGTTTGGAGTTGTCAGTTCCAAGTTGCAAGCTCTAGGCGCAAAGAAGAATAAAAGACTAGACGCAGGGCGCCGAAGAACACCGGCGGACGCAAAGTTGCCTTCGGCAGGAGGCGAGGCCGACTACATCGGGAAGTGAGGCTTGCTGGCGCGAGGAAGTAATGCTGGGAAAATCATCCCAGGAAGTGATGCCCGGAAAAGCGTCCGGGGAAGTGAGGTTGCTACGCAGGAAGCGATGCTGGCGCTTACGCGCCAGGATGCAAGAAACAAAGAAATAGAGGTTTGGGAGCGAGATCCTTTGCAGAACCCCTGTACGCTTATGAAAAACCGTTTTTCGTCAACGGTCCTCCGTTTCCGCCAAGAAGCGTCGGTTCTTCGTTCTGACGCTGCGCGTCCAGGTTCTTCGTTCTTGGATAAGATCGAAACCTAGATCCCGAAACAAGTTCGGGATGACAGAGTGAGGGACTTCCACAAACCGATGTCAGGATAACTTTCTCAGTTGCATTGAAACCCTGAATTGATTGCCGGTTCTCTTTACGAGACCCCAGACCCTGTAATCGATACTCTGCCCTTCGTGTCTGAACTCGCTTTAGCATCTCTATCCTAAGAATCGCTGTACGCTTAAGAGCAAAAACCCGCTGGTCGCTGCAAAGAGCCGTCCTTCGTCCCAAACCATGAACCCGTCCTTCGGGAAGACTGTTTCTTCGTACCAACGCTGCGCGTCCAGGTTCTTCGTTCTTGGAACAGATCCCGGATCAAGTTCGAGATGACCCTGAACAGGAGATTTTCAGTGCAGGTTCATTGGGGCAGGCTCTACAGTGACAGTTCAGGATTATTCCGAAAACGCCACATATCGTCATGCTTAAGTAAGAGCTGTCCTTGATCCAAGAACACATACCTGTCCTTCGGGAAGAACGGTTCCTCATTCCGACGCTGCGCGTCCAGGTTCTTCGTTCTTGGATAAGATCGAAACCTTGATCCCTAAACAAGTTCGGGATGACAGAGTGAGGGACTTCCACAAACCGATGTCAGGATAACTTTCTAAGTTACAGTAAAACCGTGAATTGATGAGCCGGTTCTCTTTACGAGACCCCAGACCCGTTTTGTTAAGCTTTTTTACTGCAACTTGGAACTGCATCTTGCAACTAATTTTCTGCTCTGACCACTGGCCTCTATCCTCGATCCTCGCGCGTGTGCGCGACCGCGGAGGATACGCGCGTTTTAGAGAACACTCTTCCCTTTACATTTTCTTTCGAAGAAATCGATAGAACCCTTCAATATCGTCTTTTTGAACAATATGGAGGTAAGATGGCCGGAAGGCATCCAGCGAAGAGTAGCATCTGGAAGCATTTCGGCGAGTTCTCTCGTAGAAGGTCTGGGAATGAAAATATCGAAAAGAGCTCCAGTTAAGAGAGTGGGACACCTGACAAACTTTGCGTAAGTCAGGGGGTCGTATTCGAAGCACGAGATCGGAGCACTCCCGATTTCGATTTCAGGCTTCTGTAGTGAGTTCAAGAACTTTCTGTAATCTACTTCGTGCAATTTACGGCATTTCTCTCTATTACAGGATCCGTCTTCTTCGTACTTGACCCTCATTACTCCGGTCACAAAGCTTTTCCAGGTAATGTGATAGAAATTGCCTCCGGTTACAACAAGCGACAATCCACTCACGGAAGGTTCAAGCGCTGCGGTAATGACCGCGATAAAACCCCCGAAGCTGTAGCCCATGAGGAAGTAGGGTGGGGAGCACTCACGCTTGACGTAGTTTAAAGCAGTCAAACCATCCACAACGGCGTTTTCAAACCTTTCTCTTAGAACATCCGTCCTGGGATCCAGAAACAACTCCCCCGATTTGTGGCCGGCGGGAGTTCTTTCGAAATGAAAGGGTAGTATCATCATGGCACCGGTGTAACCGTGTTTCGCGAGGTTTTCCGGGAACCACCTGAGATAATCTAGATTATTCTCTCCCCTTCCATGAAAAAAAAGCACCGTCCCTTTTCTGCCCCCTTCGTAAAGGTACAGAGGGATGCTGCCATTCTCCGGATATTCGCCTGGATAATTCGACTTGAGAACGATCTTAGAACCTTTGCTTGTTTCCAATCTCTCAATAATCTCGGGGTGATCGGAATAACGCTTTGCAAAAATCTCCTTCTCCATTTACATCTACCTCTATAAAAGTATATAATAATTCGATAAGCTAACCTGTACCTTCTGGGAGGAACGGATGAATACTTTAGCGGTCGCAATTGCAATCGTCGTTTTGATTGTATCTCTAAAATTCTTTAAGGACATCTCTTTGTCACTCCTCTTTTCAGTGATATCTTTGGGTATTGTTCTTCTCATTCCACCTGCAGACTATTTCAACGCTTTTGCCAAAGAGGTGAGCGACTGGGAATTCTGGAAGGTAATCATCACTGTTTTCTCCATATACTTGATGGGTGAAACGATGGACAAGAGCGGCAATTCTTCAAGATTTGTAAGAGCCGTTGAAAGTCTTTTTCCCGAGCCAAGAGTCTCGATTGCGTTGATGCCTGCGATAATCGGACTCCTTCCGATGCCTGGCGGGGCAATGTTCTCCGCGCCCATGGTTAAAGATCTAGCAAAATCCGACCCCACTATTTCAAATGAAGACGGCCTTGTCTTCAACTACTGGTTCAGGCACGCAATGGAGTTCTTCTGGCCTCTGTACCCTGCTCTGGTTATTGCATCTGGCATATCCAGGATAAGACTCAATACGCTTGTCCTTTGGCTAATGCCCATAGGCGTTGTCGCTTTGGTTACCGGATATTTACTGATGATTCGAAAGCCGATCAAGATCAGATACAGTCGCTCGGCGTTAAAAGAGCTTTTGATTAGCGCCTGGCCGATAATCGCAGTTATCATACTGGTGATACTTAATCAGCCGGGCTGGCTGTCCGTCCTCGGGACATCGGTAGTCTATTTGCTTCTCAATAAGAACAAGAAAAAGGTGCTATTAGCGGCTCTCAAATACAAGACGTTTATCTTGCTTTTAACTGTCTTCTTTTACAAAGACCTTGTTGAAATCGCAGAAGTTCCGCAATCTATGGGCAGCGAACTTATCGCCTGGTCGATACCGCCCCTGACTCTGGTAATTCTTCTTCCGTTCCTAATGGGATTCATGACGGGGGTAACTCAGGCCGGGGTAGGTCTCAGTCTTCCGTTAATTCTCAGTATGGGTAACGGTTATGGTACACTTGCTACAACGATTCTCGCTTACACGTTCGCAGTTGTTGGAGTTCTGGTTTCGCCGGTCCACCTCTGTCTCGTTTTGACGAGCGAATACTTTAAAGTCGAGTATCCGAGAATCATAAAGAGGATATCGGTGGTCACTTTGCTCTCGGTTGCGGCCGGCATTGTCGTCTTTGTGCTACTTAAGTCAACTTGAATTAACACAACTGAAGACCCAAAAGGCTATACTGTTCTTGCTCTAACGATGACTGGAGGTGAGAATGAATTGAAAGAGTACTCCGTTGTCCTTTCGAACGTGACCAAGATCTTCGACGATTCTTTCACTGCTGTGGACAACGTTTCTCTTACGATAGAACAGGGCGAGTTCTTCTCTCTTCTGGGTCCCTCCGGTTGTGGGAAGACTACGATACTAAGAATGATCGCCGGATTTGAGGACCCCACCTTCGGAAACATAACTCTCAACGGAAAGAACATTATCGGTACACCCCCAAACGAAAGGGAAGTCAATACTGTTTTTCAGAACTACGCACTCTTTCCTCATCTAAATGTATTCGAGAACATTGCGTTCAGCCTTAGACTGAGAAGAGAGCCAGAGGATCAGGTCAGGCGTAAGGTCAAGGAAATGATAGAGCTTACGCGTCTCAATGGCCACGTTGAGAAAATGCCTTCCCAGCTCTCCGGAGGTCAGAAACAGCGAGTGGCAATTGCAAGGGCCCTTGTGGGGAGACCGACAGTGTTGCTTCTCGATGAACCCCTTGCGGCTCTCGACGCGAAACTAAGGCAACACATGCTGGTAGAGCTAGACACGATTCATGATGAAGTGGGCATAACATTTATTTATGTAACTCACGATCAAAGTGAAGCTATGTCGATTTCCGATCATGTGGCCGTCATGAATGAGGGGGAGATCATACAGCTTGGAACACCCTTCGAAGTCTACGAGAGTCCAGTAAACGCCTTTGTAGCCAACTTCATAGGAGAAACTAACTTCTTCACAGGGAATGTCGTGAAAGTAGAAGACGAGTACTTCCTGCTGGACACCGAGAAATTTGGAGAGATCTGGTTCTACAAAGATATGGAAGTGATAGAGGGGCAGGAAATTCAGGTATCGTTGAGACCTGAGAAGGTTAAGGTTACTAGGGATATGCCGGTCGCTCCCGAAGGTGTCAAGTTGAATGTGCTGAAGGGCGTCGTCGACGAGACTATCTACCTTGGGAATCAGACGAAGTACACGGTAGCTATTGGCCAATCATATCTAAAGGCGTTCAAGCAACACGTTAGATACTTGTTCGATGAAGTAATCATCACGTGGAAAGACGATGTCTATGTCTGGTGGTTTGCCGATGACAGTTATGTATTAAGAGAGACAGGCGGTGTTCCTGTTGAAGAGTAAGCGGAATCTGACCGGATTTCTGATCTCCATGCCCGGGGTCCTGTGGCTTACCGTTTTCTTTTTGATTCCATATTTGATAATCATACTGTACAGCTTTCTCACTCCGGGAATATATGGAGGAGTAGAACTTCCCTTCACACTCGCTGCATACACCAGAATGCTCGGCAGTGCTGGATACTGGCAGATACTCTGGAAGACCGTGTGGATATCTCTTGTCTCAACAGTCATATGTCTGGGAATTGGACTGCCAACTGCCTATTTCATAGCTACCTCGAAGAGAAGCAATATCCTTTTAACCCTCATAATCGTCCCATTCTGGACGAATTTCCTTGTGCGGATATTCGGGTGGATGGTTATTCTTGGAAGAAATGGGGTTATTAACTCGTTTTTACAGTTCATCGGTTTCGATAGACCCTTGACGCTCATGTATACGCCGGGTTCAGTAATACTTGTCATATCCTATATGTATCTTCCGTACATGATACTACCGCTTTACAGCGCGATAGAAAAGTTCGACTTCAGTCTCGTAGAAGCCGCCATGGATCTAGGTGCAAAGAGAACCGAGGCGATAATGAAGGTTCTTATCCCTTCGATCAGAGGGGGGATCATAGCAGGAATAATCCTGGTATTCATACCTGCCCTCGGTTCTTACGCTATCCCCGACCTTGTGGGTGGGACCGACGGAGCGATGTTGGGAAACCTAATTGCCAAACAGCTGACGGCGGCAAGGAACTGGCCCTCCTCTTCTGCGATTTCGATGATATTTCTGTTGATCTCCACTCTGGGTCTCCTCGTTTATATGAGAATAAACAAAGTCCAGACCAAGAGACGGCTTACCGTTCGCGAAAGTTATATGAACGAGGAGGAGATTTGATGGAGACGAAAAAGGTAATCGGGAAGCGCAGATTCTCTATGACCATAGCCACTCTGGCCTTCGTCTTTCTATACCTGCCGATTATCGCTCTAGTTCTACTGTCGTTCAACAGCTCCAGACAGGGTGTTTCGTGGACGGGCTTCACTTTGAAGTGGTATTCTGAGCTGTTCAGACAGGCCGATGTGTGGAGAGCCTTTCTCAACACAGTCATCATAGCTTTTTCGTCGTCCCTTGTGGCGACAGCTATAGGAACCTTTTCGGCAATGGCCCTCTACTGGTATCAGTCAAGGTTGAAAGGCTACCTCGGCATACTGGTTTATACGCCCCTCATAATCCCGGACATTTTAATGGGTGTATCGATGCTGATATTCTTCGTTGCAATAGGCATTCCATTAGGTCTTTTCACGATTTTCATAGCGCATGTAACCTTTTGTGTCTCATATGTCACGGTGACGGTGATGACCAGACTGGAGGACTTCGACTATTCTGTGGTCGAGGCGGCAAGAGATCTGGGCGCGAAGACCAATCAGGTCTTCAGAAAAGTGATTCTTCCGATGATAATGCCAGGGATAATGGCAGGCTTTCTGCTGAGTCTGACATTGTCGATAGACGATTTTGTCATTACCTTTTTTGTTGCCGGTCCGGGATCTACCACTTTACCTTTAAAGATCTTTTCAATGATAAAGTTCGGGGTTTCCCCGGTAATAAATGCGCTTTCGACTCTGCTCCTGGTTGGGACTCTATTTATCTCTTTCTTTGGAAGCAGATTCAGGAAGCTAATCTTTTAGGAGGTGGAACAATTGATGAAGAAACTGACAATCGTAGGTGCCATACTTTTCGTTTCCGTGCTCACACTAGGTCAGGGAAATCTCATAATCTACGGTTGGTCGGACTACATTCCCAGTGAGGTTATTGAAGCCTTTTCGCAGGAGTATGGCATAAATGTGACTTACGACAGCTACGATTCGAACGAGACAATGTTCGCCAAGATCAAGGCCGGAGCACGAGGATACGATCTTGCAATGCCCTCTGCAGATTACACCAGCATAATGATCAAGGAAGATATGCTCATTCCGATAGACAAATCTCTGATACCCAATCTGGTCAATATCGATCCCTCTGTCATTGAGCAGATGTACTACGATCCCGAAAACACATACAGCATTCCCTACATGGTAGGAACTACGGGAATTGCAGTCAATACGAAGTACGTAGAGAGCTATCCTAGGTCTTGGAAGATCTTTGAACTGCCCCAGTTCAAGGGAATGATGTCGTTGCTGGACGACATGAGAGAGGTCTTCGGAGCGGCACTCAAGTTTCTTGGTTACTCGGTAAACACAACAGACACGGCTGAGCTCCAGGCGGCAAAGGAACTAATACTTACCTGGAAGGAAAACATTGCGAAATTCGACAGTGAACTCTTCGCTAAGGGCGTGTTATCCGGGGAATTCTGGGTTGTGCACGGCTACGGAGAAAACATCTTCTACGAGGCGACCGAAGAGGAGCTCGAGGACATCGATTTCTTCATTCCGGTTGAAGGCAGCACTTTGTGGATCGACAGTTTTGTAATCCTGAAGGGGGCCAAAAATATCGATAACGCCCACTTGTTCATCAACTACATATTGAGGCCGGATGTTGCCGCAAAGATTTCTGATTATCTTCTCTTACCTTCACCGAATGTACCGGCAAGAGAACTTATGGAAGAAGAACCTGTCTACTCTGCCAAAGAGATGGAAAATACAGAACTGATAAAGGACCTTGGAGAGGATCTTAGAATCTACAACTCTCTGTGGAACGAGATTCGGTTCGGCCTTTAGTATAGAGCCTAACAAGGCAATCAGAGCTCGTTCAAAAAAACGCGTCTCCTAGAAGAGATGCGTTTTTCTTTGAAAGTTGGAAGGGTTTGCGAGCATTTGTTTGCATGTGTTACACTTCTACAGGCTGCAGACTTCCTAAGAGGTGAAAGATGGTTTCTATTGGAGAATTCGGAAGCAAGATCAAGGAGAATATTTCCAGGGTAATCGTTGGAAAGGAAAAGACTATAGAGAGGGTACTGGCCGTTCTGATAAGCGGTGGACACGTCTTGATAAACGACGTGCCGGGCGTGGGTAAGACCATGCTGGCGAGAAGCCTGGCGATTTCTCTCGGGCTGGAATTCAACAGATTGCAGTGCACTCCGGACCTTCTGCCTGGTGATGTAACCGGCATAAGTATTCTCAACCTCAAGACAAACGAGTTCAACTTCAGAAAGGGTCCAATCTTCACCCAGATTCTTCTCGTAGATGAAATAAACAGAACGACCCCAAGAACGCAGTCCGCTCTTCTCGAGGCGATGGCCGAGAGACAGGTTACAGTTGACGGAAGGAGTTTCCAGATGGAGAAACCCTTCTTCGTAATTGCCACTCAAAACCCGGTCGAGTTTGAAGGAACGTTTCCGCTTCCCGAGGCGCAGCTTGATAGATTCTCCATCTCCCTAACGATGGGATATCCCGATGAGCAAAGCGAAAGAAAACTTCTAAAGGGAATCTCCGACGAACATCCCATAACTTCTCTAAAGCCAGTATCCGGTCAGGACGAACTCGATTCCGTTCTAAAGCAGGTCAAGGAAGTAGAAATAGAAGACTCCGTTCTCCAATACATTATCTCCATCGTAAACGAGACCAGAAGCCACCGAGACATACAGCTTGGCGTAAGTCCAAGGGGATCGATCGCCCTTATGGAAACGGCCAGGGCCCTTGCAGGTATCAGGGGCAGAAGATTCGTCATTCCCGATGATGTCAAGGAAACGGCCTGCGATATTCTTTCCCACAGAATAATAATCAAGCCTGAAGCCCGGCTTATGAGAAGGACTAACAGGGATGTAATAAACGAAATAGTCGAATCTCTCCCAATACCGATCAATAATGAAAAGACTTGAGCTGGAGGAGATAAGATCTCGAAAAGGACCGCTCATAATTGCGACGGGCTTCTCTGTCGGTTGGTCTCTTTTCTTTTTCAATGTTTATTCGGCAATGTTTTTGACCCTCTCTGCGGTTGTATGGATTTACTACAATCTTTCTAAACTCATCCTGAAAAATCTTACAATAGATCGCTCCGTTGATAGAGAAAGGCTCTTTCCGGGCGAAACCCTTACTCTCGTTCACAATATTCGTAGGGTACCTTTCATCTCTCTCAGTCTCACTGTAATCCCTGTCATTAGAGCCGAGAGAGAGTACGCAGCATCAAGAGAGAGTTCGATCTCCCTTTCCTCTACCGAGGACAGCAGAGTAGAATCCAAGGTGGTTTTCAGAAGACGTGGCGAGAAAGATCTTTCGAGACTAATCGTTGCCTGCAGAGATCCGCTGGGACTCTTTTCTCACAGCGCCACGTATTATACGCCTCAATCGGTACTTGTACTTCCCAAAGTGATGGATCTTGAAACCTTTCCTCTAAGGTTAAGAGAACTACTTCCCGGAAGAGAGAGCGACTTCAGACTGATGGAAGATCCCATTGACTTCAAAGGAATAAAAGAATACGAGAGAGAATCTTTGAACAGGATACACTGGAACGCCTCGGCAAAACTCGGAAAGCTAATGAGTAAGGAATTTGGATACACTGCCGTGAGCAAAACAGTTCTCTATCTGGATCTGAATCTTTCGAGAGAGGTCTTTGCCCGTGATGTCTGGGAAAGGATAAGGATAGATTACGAAGAGATAGCCGTTCAGCTTGCCCTAGGTCTAATAAGGCTTTCCTACAGATCCGGAGGAAGTATACGACTGGTAAGCGTGGGAGAAGAGGTATTGAGATTGAGCGATCGGGGAAGAGACTGGATAGACTTCGCCGAAGCCCTTTCAAATACAAAGGGTATCGATCATGGATCTCAGCTATGCGAAATAATTGAAGACGACCTTGAACAGTTCGATCCCTCGACAACTGTTGTCCTAATATCGCTATATCTCGGCGAGGAGATTCTGCCCCAACTCTTGAGGGCAAGGTCTCACGCCAGTAGAGTCGTAGTCCTTATAATACCGTTCAGTCCCAGAGAACCGTGGATGAAGAGAAACGTATCTTATCAGATGCTTCCGAAAACGATCGATGAGCTTAAGAAACGCGCGGCCTTCCTCGAAGAAGAGCAGATAATCGTACGAGTGGTCGGAGACGACCAGTCGATTCAGGAGGTGCTTCTAGATCTCTAAAATAGACAAAACCTCTATAGCCGCCTCGATCGTTGTATTCGCTGTCAGTTATGTACAGCTGTTCTTTTCCGGTGGAGTTGTTTTAGCACTAATCCTCGCAGGAATGGTAGGCTTTCTCTTCTACTTTGGAAGAACGAAGGCCGGCTGCAGTATCTACTTCGTTCTCCCGGTCTTACTCTTCACTACTACGATACTGCTTATAGGCGTCTTGAGAACGGATGTCGTACAATCGCTTTCCGCACTGGGATCTATTGTAGGAGTAATACTCTCGATGGACAGAAGTGTCCGTCTTGCAGTTCCCGGTCTCTTCATGGTAGGAGTTTCGCTTTCTTTTAGTCCCAGTCTCTTTCAAACCGGAGCTTACATTACACTTGCCGTAATCCTTGTCAGACTTCTCATGACACGTAATGTTCCAAGACTCTTCCTTTTGCTCTCAATCTTGATCCCCCTGCTTTCTCTGAGCCTTTTGGGAAACTACAGAGGAGGCATCTTATCAAATGAAGAAAGAACCTCTACGGCCAACCTAGTAGAAAGCGAAAAGGAATTATTCCCAGAAGAGGGTCTCACCAAAGACGCTACGGTATTGACATCTCGACCCTCTTCAAGAGGTTCTGCAGATGATATCGATTTTCTTGTCCTTGAAGAAGTCGCCGAGGTACGGCTTATAGACTCTGTCTTTCTCTTTGGATTCTACACAATAGCTTTGATCCTTGTAATTGTTGTATCCAGGAAGGCCATCCTGGAAATGGGGCGATGGAGTCGTCTTATCCCTCCGTCTATTGTTCTTCTTTCGGTAGTGGCAGTACTGATTGGAGGATTCATGTATTTAAGATCTCTCCCTCTTTCCGAAGAGATCGTATTAGGGACGGGCGGTCCCTCCAATCAGACGTCCTTTGCGCCTTCCCAATCGGTTACAGGACTGCCTGAAGAAAACGAAGAAGATGAACCCGAAGCCATCCTTAACAAATCGGCGGCTTACAATATTCTCAGATGGTCGACTCTAGCTGGAATTCTCCTTCTTTCTGGCCTTCTTGCGTATTTTGTGACAGTCATTGCTAGAAAGAACCAGACTGTATCTTCAACTCTTAAATCCAAAGACACGATCTTGACGGAGGTTCGTCAAAGCGCGTCTGTACCTCCCAAATTCAGTGAGGACAGAGAATTCATTATCTCAAGCTACAAGTGGTTAAGAGAGTTCTACTTTGAAGAGTATTGCCAGCTAACTCCCTTCGAACTGATTCAGGAGACGGAGGCTTCGCTGAAGCATCTTCTAATTGAACTTACGGAAATCTATGTTCCAGTCAAATATGGGAATCTAGAACCGGAAATCTATCAGTGCAGAGAGTTTCACAAGCTTTTACTGGGCCTGAAGGAACTTCTGGACAGAAAAAAAGGAACTTTTGATAATGCATAGCAACTACTATGTGCGCGGCTTTTCGCATATTGAACAGCTTGCATTTTAGAAATAATCAAATTCATTTGGAATCGGCTTGCATTTTATTCAGTTGTGTGTGTTATAATCATTCTGTCCAAAGGACACTATCGCTTTGCAAGTGGTGCAAGGTAGTTTTAAGGAGGAACATTTAAGTATGACAGGAACAGTAAAGTGGTTCAACGGAACAAAAGGTTATGGATTCATTACTAAGGATGACGGTGGGGACGTTTTCGTTCATTTCTCAGCTATTGAGATGGACGGTTTCAAGACCCTTGACGAAGGACAGAGAGTCGAATTCGAAGTCGAAGACGGTCCAAAGGGTCCTCAGGCAGCAAAAGTTAGAATTGCGAAGTAATCGATTGTCCATATAAGGAACCCGATCGCCCGCTTTCAGCGGGCGATTTTTTTATGTATCGTGACCATCTGACTAATCCCCGGTCATTGTGCTAACATATCAATAATCGAACTAATTAGTGGGAGGTAACGATGAGCTCCAAATTTTTGAATCTGCTTGACGGAACGATGTTCTTCAATGCCTTTTCTTCTGGTGCCACTGCCGTAATAAGAGAGCAGAACGACCTGAACAGGATAAACGTCTTTCCTGTTCCCGACGGCGACACCGGGACGAATCTCGCCTCTACGATGCGATCTATTCTTGAGCTGACAGATGTCTCTCATTCGATTGGCAAGACAACGCGATCGATAGCCGATGCCGCACTCATGGGAGCTCGTGGAAACTCTGGAGCGATATTCGCCCAGTATATGCACGGACTGAGTACCATCATTGGAGACAGAGACAGTATCGATAGAAAGACCTTCGCAAAGGCAGCACATGAAGCGATTTCATATGCCTATGATGCTATGGTAACCCCCGTCGAGGGGACGATGCTGACCGTGATGAAGGATTGGGCCGAGGCTTTGATCGCCATAGAAGACTCGGAAAGATCGTTTTTCGAGATGGTCGAACGGTCGAACGAAGTAGCGCTCAAGTCTCTCGAAGAAACACCGGAGAAGCTGGCCGTGCTGAAGAAGGCCGGCGTAGTCGACGCCGGAGCGAAGGGCTTCGTAGCCTTCATCGAAGGTATAAAGACTTTTCTGAGCGGAAGAGGCGTCAATCTTGAAGACGAGATCATCCCCGATATCGAATTGAAAAAACACGTCCATATAGATGAAGGCAACATCAAGAACAGATACTGCACCGAGGCGATAATCGAAGGTTCTCGACTGGACGTCAATGGAATAAAGTCGATCATCAGTCAGTTCGGAGATTCCGCCCTGGTAGCGGGAACGGACACTAAGGCAAGAATCCACGTTCATACTAATGAACCGGCAGAGCTCTTCTTCAAGCTGAAGGACTTCGGCACAGTTACTCAGCAGAAAGTCGATGACATGGAGATGCAGTACAGGGTGAGTCAGAAGAGGAAGTATCCGATCGCACTTGTTGTTGACTCCGTTTGCGATTTACCGAAGGAGGTAATTGACTACTACCAGATTCAGATGGTGCCATTGTATCTCAACTTCGGCAAGAGTCAGTATCTAGACAAAATAACATTGAAGGCAGATCAATTCTACACGCTTCTCGACACGACGGAGGACTATCCGGTTTCGGCTCAACCGGGATTGAACACTTTCCAGAATTTGTACCACTTTCTTGGAACCCATTATGATTCTATTATAGCTATCCACGTCTCGGACAAACTAAGCGGTACATGGAACGCCAGCACCAAAGCCGCAGAACGCATGAAGGACAAAAAGATCAGCGTAATAAACTCCCGGCATGTTTCGGGGTCCATTGGTCTGCTCGCGCTCACGGCCGCCAGAATGATAGAGGAAGGTCGTAGCCACGATGAAATCGCAGAAACAATCGAGTCCCTGTCAAAAAACACAAGGATCTTCGTGAGTGTCAACACTTTGAAGTACATGGTGAAAGGTGGAAGGGTAAGTCCAGTTCTAGGGCTGGTCGGTAAGGCAATGAATCTTAAGCCGATTGTATCGGTAGACAAGGAAGGAAATTCGAAACTCTACGGAAAGGCCTTCAGCAAGTTAGGCAACATGAAAAAGATACTTGGTTTTGTGGAAGAGCTGAACAGAAAGTGCAGCGTTGTATCTTACAATATTACTCACGCTCATGCCCACAGGACCGCAAAAGCGTACGAGGAAAGCCTCATGAAACTGCTTGGAAAGAAGCCCGAGTACATTATGGAAGTCTCCCCTGTTGTTGGTATTAGCGCGGGGGTCGGTGCTGTAAGCGTTTCCGTGCTTTGCGAAAGAGACACCTGGTCTCCCGATGTCAATATCAAGTGAGGTGAAGAGATGACTTATGTGATTCTTTCCAGTTCTTTAGTGGTCCTTGCTTACATGTCTCTGTTCTTTGCTATCGGCACTTTAAAGAAAGACAATTCCGTTGTCGATATAGGCTGGGGCGCTGGATTCGTTGTTGTTGCTTTGTTCACGCTCTTCGTGTATGGAGAGTTCAATGCAAGGCAGGTAATCACGACTATCTTGATTGCGTTTTGGGGAATCAGATTGACCACACATATTTTCAAAAGAAACTGGGGGCGTGGTGAGGATTTCCGTTACGTTCAGATGAGAGAGAAGTGGGGAGAGAAGGTATTGATAAGATCCTTCTTGCAGATCTATATGTTGCAGGGCCTTTTTATGGTGATTATCTCTTACTCAGTAATGCTAATTAATAGCCATTCGGGAAGGTCATTTGGATTTTTGGACGTTCTCGGAATTCTTATTTGGGTCTGCGGCTTTTCCATCGAAGCAATAGCAGATAAGCAGTTGAGGGATTTCGTGAAGACTAAGAAACCCGGAGAGATAATGACAAAGGGTTTGTGGAGATACTCTCGCCACCCCAATTATTTCGGCGAGGCCGTTCAGTGGTGGGGTATATTCGTCATTGCCCTTTCAATTGAAGGGGGAATATGGGCAATCATAAGCCCGATAACAATAACCATATTGTTGAGATTCGTTTCTGGAGTGCCCTATCTGGAACGGAAATACAAGCAGTACCCGGCATTCAGGGAGTACATGAAAGAAACAAACGCATTTGTCCCCTGGTTCCCTAGAAAGAAGTCGTGACGTAGATATGGAAATCTTGTTCTCCGCGCTCTTGGCCTATCTGATTGGATCCATTCCCACAGCATTTCTCATCGGGAAGAGTCTCTATGGATTCGACATAAGAAAACAGGGCACCGGTAATATGGGAGCTTCCAACATGGTTGCCGTAAAGGGCTGGAAGATTGGAATCCTCACTGGAGCTATCGACTTCATGAAGGGCCTGGGAACGATCTTGATTATTAAGGGCGTCTCCCCTCACTGGACCTATCAGATGCTTTTCATTGCGGCCAGTTTTGCCGCGATCGGTCATATGTATCCCGTCTTTCTGAGGTTCAAGGGTGGGAAGGGAACCGCAACACTGGCCGGTGGCCTTATAGGTCTTGATTACCAGGTCGCCCTGATCTGTATGGTCATACTTCTCGCTTTTATCGCGATTACGGACTACGCGGCTCCGGGCATTATTGCAGTCTCTTCAGTAATGATCTTCCTTTTCAGAATCTTTGGGTACAGATGGGGAATATCTCTTCTTTTGATACCCATTGCAGTAATCATGATAGCTAGAAATCTCGAGAATATTCAGAGGATTTTGCGGGGAGAAGAACCGGGGCTGCGGGCGCACATAAGAAAAAAGAAAAGGGCCCCGCAAAAAGGGGCCTAAGGGTGATTCTCTCAAATTCCCAGGTACACTTTTCTAACCTCTTCACTTTCAAGTAGTTCCTTTGCTGAACCTTGAAGTGTAATCTTTCCTGTTTCCAGCACATAAGCATATTTCGATATTTCAAGGGCCTTGGCCGCATTCTGTTCGACAAGCAGTATGGTAACTCCCCGCGAATTGAGTGTCTGGATTGCCTGAAAAACCTCTTCAACGACAATGGGTGCTAGACCGAGCGAAGGTTCATCCATCATTATTAGATCGGGATTCGCCATAAGGCTTCTACCTATAGCCAGCATCTGCTGTTCTCCACCGGAAAGCGTTCCTCCGGACTGCTTCAATCTCTCTTTTAGAACAGGGAAAAGCGAGAAGACCGCCTCGAAGTTGCCTTCTATCTCTTCTTTGTCCTTCCTGTTGTATGCTCCCATAAGAAGATTCTCTCTAACCGTGAGATTTGAGAATATCCTCCTTCCTTCAGGTACGAGAGAAATCCCAAGCTTTGCCGTTCTGGCGGCTCCCAGCCTGTTGATATTGTTTCCTCTGAAAGAGACTTTTCCACCGGAGGGCCTTATCAGTCCGCTTACGGCACCAAGCGTGGTGCTCTTCCCGGCGCCATTAGAGCCTATTATAGTTACAATACTGCCCTCCTCAACGGAGAGCGTTATGCCTTTTACTGCCTTGATGACACCGTATGAAACCTGGAGCTCATCAACGCTGAGAATTTCATTTGCCAACCGTAACCCACTCCCTACCCAGATAGGCTTCGATAACCCTCACGTCCTTCTGAACAAAGGCGGGGTCCCCTTCACTGATGGTCCTTCCGTGATCCAGAACCATTATCCTTTCACAAAGCCCCATTACCAGTTTCATATCATGCTCTATGAGCAGAACTGTAAGGCCGAAATCGTCGCGAATCCTTCTGATAGTATCTACAAGGCCTGCCGTTTCAGAGGCATTCATACCGGCGGCCGGTTCGTCGAGAAGGAGAAGAGTCGCCCCCGTCGCCATTGCCCTTGCAATCTCCAGTAGTCGTTGCGAACCATAAGATAACGCGCTGGACTTTTCATTCGCCAGCATTTCGAGACCGAGAACACTCAGCAGTTCAAGAGCCTTGTTTCTCATCTCCTGTTCTTTCTTGGAATAACCCAGTCTGGAAACGCTTTTGAAAAACCAGCTTACGGCCTTTCCATTGCTTGCAATCGTATGGTGTTGAGAAACCATTACGTTCTCTAAAACGGTAAGATCTCTGAACAGACGGATGTTCTGAAAAGTCCTTGCAATCCCAGTTCTTGTTATCTTATCCGGTTGGAGCGCCGTTATCTCATTATCCCTGAACAATATACGACCATTTGTGGGTTTGTAGTGTCCCGTTACCATGTTGAAGATCGTCGTCTTTCCGGCACCGTTCGGGCCGATCAAGCCAAAGATCTCGCCTTCTTCTACGCGAAGCGTTACATCCTTCACTGCGGTGAGTCCGCCGAACTTCATTGTGACATTATCAAGTGTGAGCAGACTCATCTCTTGTATCTCCTCTTGAAAACAGAAACGAGTCCATCCCAGGAGAACTCACTTCTTCCCATCAGTCCCCTCGGCCAGAAGATCATAATTATCACGAAGAGTCCCGAGAAGACGAGCATTCTCATCCCGCTTATGCCCATAATCTTGAAACCCAGGATATTCATGGGACCCTCGAGGAAGCGTAGCCACTCACTAAGGAAAGCAAAGAGCGCTCCGCCAATTATAGCTCCTGTTATGCTTCCCAGCCCGCCGAGAACTATCATTATCAGAACGTTGAAGGTGAGAAGGATGCCAAACGTATTTGTCCTAGGATCGATTGTGCTGAGCCAGTGTCCGTACAAAGACCCGGAAATCCCCGCAAAAAACCCGCCAAGAACAAAGGCAGTCAACTGATGCTTGAAGACATTTATCCCCATCGCTTGAGCCGCGACTCTGTCTTCTCGTATAGCCCTCAAGGCCCTTCCAAAGGAACTGTAAGCAAGACTCAGGACAGTGGCTACGGTAACAAACAACCAGCCCCATGCCCACCAGACATTCGTGTGATCGGGAAGCGCCTTTAGGCCCAGCGCCCCGTTTGTTATTGAATTGAGATTAAGCGCAAAGATCCTGATTATTTCGGAAAAGCCGAGGGTCGCAATTGCAAAGTAGTCGCCTGTAAGCCTCAAAGACGGCCAACCGATCAGGAAAGCAAATACGGCCGCGACGAGACCGGCAATTATCGTTGCCCAGAAGAAGGGAATCTGAATAGAGTTCAAAGGCCACACCAGTTTCTCAATGAGAAAGGTCATTTCCTTTTGCTCCGGCGACAGAGTCAGGAGCGCGGAAGTGTATGCTCCAACCGCAATAAACCCTGCATGTCCCAGCGAGAAGACTCCCGATATTCCATTAACCAATGTAAGGCTTACCGCCATGATTCCATATATACCAATAAGCGTTATTATTCTCGAATAATAGCTGTTCAGTAATTCCTGCGAAAGAAAAAGAAGAAGCGCTATGGAGGGTAATGCTATCAAAGTGAGTATCATTTTGGTCCGCTTCTTCATTCAATCACACCTTTACTATTTCAGGCCTTCCAAGCAGACCGGATGGCTTGATTGAAAGGACGATTATCAGGATGAAGAAGGCGAAGGCATCTCTGTAACCTGCCGCCCCGGGCATTATTCCTACCATCATGACTTCGGTTATTCCAAGTATCAGACCTCCGAGAACCGCTCCCGGCACTGAACCTATTCCTCCGAAGACGGCGGCGACAAAGGCCTTCATTCCGGGTATAAATCCCATATAGGGCCAGACCTGGGGATATCTTATTGCCCAGAGTATTCCACCAATCCCTGCAAGCGCCGAGCCGAGTGCAAATGTCATTCCGATTACCCTGTCGACATTGACTCCCATAAGCGATGTCGTCTGAATATCCAGGGAAACGGCCCTCATAGCCATTCCCACCTTTGTTTTGAAGATGAACCACCACAAAAAGACGAGCGCAATTGCAGCAACGATAAGTGTTATGAGAGAGATTACCGGAAATCTTATCCCGCCGACTATCACCTCTCTCCCATATTTGACCTCCATCTCACCGCCGATGATAATCATTTCATTGAGAGACTGGGGGAAGATAGTACGGAATGATCTCGGGATACCGGAGAATACGACTACCGCAAGACTTTCAAGAAAGAAAGAAACACCGATAGCCGTTATCAGCGCCGATATTCTAGGAGCATTCCTGATAGGTTTGTAGGCAATCCTGTCAACCGTAAATCCAAGAAGAGCAGCGCAAGCTACGGCAAGAATGGCCGCAAGATACCACGGAAGCTGCGCAAGAGTCACAAAGAACAGAGCAAAATAGACGGCCATCATGAAGATGTCGCCATGAGCAAAATTGATCAGCCTTAAAATCCCGTAAACCATTGTATAGCCTATCGCTATCAGGGCATAAAGGGAACCGAGACTAAGACCGTTGATAAAGTTCTGTAGAAGAGTCTTAGGATCCAAGCTTACACCTCCGGCCGATTGAAAAGAGAAAGGGGAGGGTGGGGCTTTTAGCCCCACCTTCTTTACTACGGATTTATAGTTGTATCGTACACGAACTTACCGTTTTCAATCTTTACAATCGCAACGGACTTTATCGCGTCACCGTTTTCATCGATAGTGATTATTCCCGTCACGGCAGGAAAATCCTTTGTCTGTCGAACGGCCTTGGCTATGGCTTCTCTATCTGTGCTCCCCGCACGTTCTATTGCGTCCCTGACGACCAGATATGTGTCGAACCCGAGGGCGGTGAATGTTCCGGGCGCTTCACCGTACTTGGCGGTGTAGGCTTCTACGAAAAGCTTCGCATTCTCTGTGATTGCTGGACTTCCTGCATCGTAGTGAGTTGTAAAGTAGAGTCCGTTTACGGCATCTCCACCGATTTCAATAGTTTCCGGCACGGCCGCCCCGTCACCTGCTATTATCGGCTCGTAGAAACCAAGTTGTCTGGCCTGGATGGCTATGAGAGCGATTTCCTGATAGTATCCGGGAATGAAGAAGGCACCGGCGCCCTTGGAGATGGCATCGGAAACCTGGGCCGTAAAGTCCTGATCTCCAGATTTGTAGTACTCGTAGAATACGCTTCCACCAAGCTCGAGAGCCGTTTCCTTGAAGTAATTTGCAAACCCGACTGCATAATCCTGCTCAACGTCTACGAAGACGGCAACATTTTCCGCGCCCATGTTGTTGAATGCCAGCATCGCTGCCGCAACCCCCTGGAAGGGATCGCTAAAGCAGACGCGGGAAACATACTTTTTGTCCTGAGTTACGAGGGGATTTGTTGAGCTGGGAGAAACCATTGCAACTCCGTTTTCTTCTGCAACCGTTCCTCCGGCAATCGTATTCGAGCTTATTACCTGCCCGATAATTGCAACAACCCCTTCCTGCTCGATCGCACGACGGGCGGTGTTAACGGCCTGAACTTTGTCGGAGTTGTTGTCTAGTAAGACGATTTCAATTTTCTCCCCAAGAACCTCCGGGAAAAGCTCGTTGGCAAGCTCGACTCCCTGCCAGATCATCTGGCCAAACGCTGCGACTCCACCGGTCATCGGAAGAATCGCACCTACTTTGATTGAAGCAAGCGCTGATACGGAAAGAAAGACGACTAAAAGAATTACAAAGAGTTTTCTCATACTTCTACCTCCTCCTGAAGTGGTTACAAGTGAATGAGACTAACCCATAATTTGATGCACATTCTTACAAATCTAAGCAAGTACAGAAATCAGCGTTCTAAGCTAATTATTCCCCCGAAAGTACATTTAACTAGCCAGAACGAAGAAATTCGAGCATTTGCATGTTGTACGAATAGTACCACTAATGACAATAAGGAAATATTAAGAAGTGAAACAATGAAGAGAATTTTGGTAACATATCGAAGACATCGTCTGTAAACGGTAGTAATTACCTCACATTGGACTTGACATGATCTATACTAAATAACCGGTTTGAGCCACCGCTTCATGAAAATAACTATGGCCGCCGCAGAGGAAATCGCTAGATTGCTTGCGAGCATCGCGTACCATATTCCTGTGGTTCCCATGGACAAACCAAAGAAATATATAAGAGGAAGGCGTATTCCCCAAAGTCTTGCGATATTTAGGATCATGGACTGAACCGTGTGGCCCGAGCCTCTTAAGGCCATGTCGAAGATGTTGTAACTTGCGAAGACCGGTATCGAAAAGGAGACTATTCTGAAGTACTTCTCTCCTTCAATCAATACAAGCGGGTCGTTGATGAAAAACGCCGTCACTTCCTTCCCAAAGAAGAACGTGCCGGTACAGATCACTCCAACAATCAACACGTTTATTCCAGTCGCCTTCCATACAACTGAATAGGCATCATTCTTTCTTCCGGCGCCAAGGTACTGCCCAACCATCGACGACGTTGCCTGGGAAAGGCCGAAAGAGAACATCGTAGCAAGGGATGTTATCCTGTTTCCCACACCCAGAGCAGCGGTTGCAACCGAACCGAAGCCAGCAACCATCGACGTAATTATTAGGAATGCAAGAGCCGTTATCGACTGTCCGGCAGAGGAGGGAAGACCTATCCTCAAGACGCGGGCAAGAGTCTTCCACTTTGGCCTAAGATCTCTGAAATTGACTTTGAATCCTCTCTTTCCTTTGAATATTATGACCGTCGCGATAATCACTACAACTCCTCTTGAAATTACAGTTGCAAGAGCGGCTCCGAAGACCTCCAGCCTCGGAAAGCCTATACCGAATATCAAGAGAGGATCGAGAAGTGCATTCACCGTTACAGAGAAACCCATCAAGTACATCGGAGTCTTTGTATCACCAATAGCGGTGAAGAGTGAGTTGAAAGTGAACATCGTGAAGGTGAAGGGAGCTCCCAGAAAGATCGTTCTCATATATGTATTGGTTACTGAAAGTAGTTCTGGTGGAATACTGAGGAGCTTCAAAACGGCCTCGGAGAAGATCGCGCCGAGAAGACCTAGAATCACTGCAACGGCAAAGCTTATGGAAATAACCTGTCCGGCCACATGTGAGGCCTCTTCCTTTCTTCCTGCTCCGAGATTCTGAGAGACTAACGCAAGTCCGGCCACCGCCAATCCTCCACCAATAGAGATAAGCAAGAAGATTGCAGGCCACGCAATTGTGGGTGCTGAAATCTCTATCTTTCCCAACTTCCCGAGCCAGTATGCATCGACCATGTTATAAACAGTCTGAAAGAGCATTGTAATAACGGCCGGCCAGGCGAGTTTAAGGAGGGCACTCATCATGCTTTCATTCAGGATATTGACTCGTTTCATCTTCGCTCCTATGATTTCGATTACGTACCATTTCATTTATAACACAATAGTTACGAAATAAGAAGCGAGGAAAAACGAGGTCAGGGGGGTTGGTGGCATCAAGATCAGAAGCGATGCTGCCTCCGGCAGGAAGTGAGGCTCGCTGGCGCGAGGAAGTGATGCCCGGAAGAGCATCCGGGGAAGTGATGCTGGCGCTTAAGCGCCAGGAGGCAAAAACCAAAGAAAAGGAGCAAGCAAATTAAAGTGATCTGATCAGAACGAACTTATTCTGTCATCCTCGCGCTCCTGTTCAGGATCTGGACTTAGAAATAAACCGAGGTTGGGGGTAACAGGTTGGTCGTTGGAAAGAGCAGAGTGAAACCGGGTAGCCGTTGGACGGTTATCCGTTCGCCGGGAGAGCCGTGAAGCAATTCATCAAGATTCCGACCAGGAGCTTTGTCGGAATGACGGAATTGGGCGTTTTCGGAATAACCGTTCTTAGTCAAACCATTATTCAGAGAGTAGAGAAAAGGGAAAAGCAAGGAGGGTAGGTAAGGTTCCGCGATATTGAAAAGCTCTTAATCCCCTCTCGAGAGGGGTGTCGACGGCTCCATCGTCGACGTGGTGTGTGCACATCAAGAACGGACCTCATTTTCAGTCATGACGGAATTCTTTACCAAGAACGAGCAACCTGGACGCGCAGCGACGGAACGAAGAACCGGTATTCTTGGCGGGGACGGAGGACCGTTGACGGGTAACGCGGTTTTCATCAGCGTACTGGGGTTCTTAGGATCATCGAGATGCTGAAACAAGTTCAGACGGATTGTAAGGTTTTCAGACCGTTCTTGATCTTCATACCTCTGTCCTCTAACCTCTAGGTTTTTCACATGAACCTCGAGTATTCGATTACTCCGGATATCAATCCCGCGAAGACCTCAAGAAGCTCTATGTCTGCCCCGCTCCAATCGAATTTGCCGCTAAGCCTTTCCAGTCCGACGAAACCGACGGGCCTATGCCGAGAAGAAATCGGAATGACGACAAGTGAAACGATTCCCTGCTGTGCAAGGACTTCGGCTTCTCTGCTCGCCTCCTCAGGGAGTTCACTGACCACATAAGAATGTACCCCGCTTTTTTTCATCTCTTTCATCCACCAGGAGAACTCCTTGAACGGCATGCTTTGAAGATGAGATTTGGCACTCTTGACACCTTCCCTACACCATTCGTGGGTGTTCCTGGTCGAATTTGTCCTGTAGTCCAGCAAGAAGACATTGGATCTGTCAGCGGAGGTTAGCTCGCCAAGTTGTCCAAGTGCCTTTTCTATCGCGTCGTCTATGTTCTCGAATTCCTTGAGCGCTCCGGAAACCTCCGAAATGACTCGTTCAAAATTCTGCCTCCACTGGAGCTCCGCTGCCACCTTCCTGTAGGCACTTGTATCTCGTGCCACCACCATTGTGACTATGGAGTTCTGAAGATCAAGAACCTTCAGGCAAATTTCTACCTGAAGTTTCTCCCCGCTCTTCATGGTTAGAAATGAATCCGTCGTACACATTCCCTTTATCTGAAGATCGGCCCTTATCTTCTTTATCTGAGAATCAAGATCACCGGCCACCGAATAGAAGCTCATCTCAAGAAGTTCATCGTATGAGTATCCAAGTTTTTCGGCTGCACTGTTGTTTGCTTCGACTATCCTGCCGGGCCTCAATGGGTCGTCAAGGCTTACCAGGAAGATCATGTCGTCAATCAGGCTAGAAAACCCTTCATACTTGCTCTTGAGATACTTGTTCAGCGTATAGAACTGATTGGACCTTGAGGTTTCTCCGACAAAGGGATCCTCTGAAACCGTTTCTACGTGAATATTCCACCTCAGTTTGGAAATCCGTTCGGATAATGTCTTGATCTCCGCCGTACCGTTGTCAACGATGTACACTTTTATTGGTTCCACAGAATCCCTCCGTAACTGGGTAGAAAGAAGCCCTACTCAGGATTTAAACACCGTCTTCCCGTTCAGAACGGTTTCTTCAACTTCAAGATTTCCATCGAGCAATACCAGATCTGCACGATAGCCCTCGGAGATTCTTCCGCGGTCCTTTATGCCCAGGGAATTCAGGGAGTTGAGAGATGATACCATTGCAAGTTCCTTCAATGAACAGCCGGTGAATTCTCTGAAATTTCTTACAGCTCCGCTGAAGACAAGTACGGCCGCGGCAATTGTTCCGTCCTCAAGAGTAGGTCTTCCATTTTTCAGAATGACTTTCTGTCCGCCCAGTTCATACTCTCCATCGGGCATGGCTGTCGCATCGATAGTATCTGTAACTATCATAATCTTCTTCGCGCCTTTAATTCCAAAGGTAAACCTCACAAAACCCGGCAAAGAGTGAATTCCATCAATTATCATCTCTACCGAAAAAGGCAGCGAAAGAACAGCTCCAACGCAGCCCAGCTCCCTGTGATGAAGAGTGTTCATCCCGTTTGGAAAGTGGGTTATTCTATCGCAGCCTTGGTTATATGCTCTCTCCATGTCTTCGTAAGTTGCATCGGTATGTCCCAACGAAAGAGTTATACCGCGCTTCTGTATCAGTTCTTGCGCCTGTGAGAATCCCTCCAGCTCCGGAGCCATAGTAATGAGCTTCACCGATTCGATTAGCGTCTCCTCAATTTCCTTCAGGTCTATGCTTCGAATGAGTTCTGGATTCTGAGCTCCCTTTCTTTTCAAACTCAGGTAGGGGCCTTCATAGTGAATGCCCCCAACTGAAGTCATACTTTTATTGTTTATGTAATCTCTTACTACTCTAGCAGCAGAAAGGATTGCCGAAGGAGTCGATGACATAGTAGTAGGCAGGAAATAAGTCACTCCCTGAGTGTAAAGGAAGTTCTCCCACTTTTCGAGATCTTTTTGATTCATGGAAAAAGTGTCCACACCTACTGAGCCATGAGTGTGAGGATCGACATATCCCGGCATCAGTATTCTTTCGAATTCTTGAGCCCCTTGAATTCTCTCAATTCTCGAGATTACGTTTTCTTCAGTTTCAACACTTCCCACAAACTCTCCATCGATAGGATCAACAACCAATACATTCTCGAATCTCATCTGCCTTCAATCCTCCCTGTTATGAAAAAATCATGGCCAGGTTATTTGATTACCTGTTGACATCTTTCCTCTTCCCATAAGGACCCTCTCATCGAGATCGAAGATGCCCCTGTAGTACGCCGAATATACTGCGAACCACTGGAGAGGGATCATCAGAAGGAAGGGGGCGAAGAGTGGGTCGAAGTCGCCATAATCCTTCACATCAAAGCGTATTATCTCTGCACCGTTAGACTCAGCGATTTTTATGACCCGTTCACTCATGTCTCTAGATTCGTCGCTCCCCACAAGGAAGACCATTAACGGCTTGTGACCGTCCAGCATTTCCGCAGGGCCGTGCCTGAATTCCGACGTTTCCATGAATGAAGCGTTGACTCTCATGTTTTCCATAAAGACAGTCAGTCCGAACTTATAGCCTATGGCGTAGGCCGCTCCGCTTGCTAACACGTAAAAGAGGTCACTCTCCTGATACTTCCTGGCTAGTCTGTAAGCTCTTGACTCCTCTTCCTTGTATATTCTGCCCAGTAGCTCCGGCATTATCTTTATCTGTTCGTCTAACTTCGAAACGTCTCTCCCTTTTAGCCTGGCTATTTCAAGACTGAATATGAAGGCTCCGGCGAGTGGAAGTATAAACAGTCCATTAGAATCGTAGACTATCGATTCGTCGGCTTCTCTTGCCAGAATGCTGTCGGGTTTGCTTGTAAATGAAATCGTTGTCGCTCCCTTTTCGTTGGCAAATCTAAGTGCTGCCGCAGTATCTTCGGTATTTCCAGAGAAGGAGGCCAATATTACAAGTGCGTCCTTGTCAAGTCTTGAAGGATTCGTCCATATAAAATCATAACTCTTGTAGTAATTAGAGGGAAGATCCGTCATCTTGTTGAGTATATAATCTCCTGAATAGAGATTGCACCAGGAGTTCCCGCTACCTACCCAGTAAATCTGCTTATAGCCTTTATCTAAAGCAGTCTTCGCAAGATTCTTGATCCTTTCTGTATGCTCTTCAAGGAATGCGGAAAGATCCTTCTCAAGAGAAGGGGCAGTAAAGAGTACGCTTTGTTTTGCATCAGTCAAAAAATCTTCCAGTGTCAATCCAAACACCTCCAAATATCTATCAAGAAGTTTAATTAGTCTTTTGGTGAGGTACATGATTCCCTTATGATCAGTCGTGTAGGCAGTCTGATGAGTCCCTTTTCATATCTCTGACCCCTCATGTTCATCAATATTCTTTTTGCGGCTATACTGCCGATTTCTCTCGTATCCTGAGCCACTGATGTTATTGGAGGATTACATAGATCAAACCAAACAATATCATCGAAGCTTATGACCGATAGATCTTGCGGAATCTCAATTCCCATGTCCTTCGCAGCAAGAAGGAGTCCCGCCGCCATATAATTGTTTGTTGCTATTACCGCTGTAATATCTTTGTTCTGACCCAGGAGAGAGACGCCGCTTTTGTAAGCTCCCTCAATCGTAAAGCCGCCAAGCTTGACCCACGACTGTTTTTCTTCTATGCCATACTTTGAAAGCGCTTCCCTGTATCCAGCAATCCGATCGTAGTTTGTACTTATGTCGAGCGTATCCGAAAGGAAACCGATTCTCCTGTGACCAAGCTCCAAAAGATATTGAGCTGCCTCAAAACCTCCACCGAGGTCATCGCTTACAATCATGTCAACATCAAGGCCTTCAATGATTCTGTCAATCAGCACTATGGGTATCTCGGACTTCACAAGATCCTTCAAATGATCGGAATTGCTACGCGAAACAGGAGCGAGAATCAAGCCATCTACCTGCTTCTGAAAAAATCGATCTATAGATGTCTTCTCGACCTCCACTTTTTCGTCGGTACTTGTGACA
Organism: Mesotoga sp. H07.pep.5.3; assembly: GCF_002752615.1. Taxonomy (NCBI): domain Bacteria; kingdom Thermotogati; phylum Thermotogota; class Thermotogae; order Kosmotogales; family Kosmotogaceae; genus Mesotoga; species Mesotoga sp. H07.pep.5.3. Next base: position 55,791 of record NZ_AYTV01000021.1, on the reverse strand, counting down.
ATCAAACTGTACCCTTCGGGAACAATGACATCGCTTATCGCTCTCGCTATCGTGGAGAAAAAGGGATTCTGAATATCGCCCACGATCAATCCGATATTCTTCGTCTCACCGGTAGCCATGCTCTTGGCAATGTAGTTTGGCTTGTAGTTAAGTTTCTTTGCAGCCGCTATGACCTTTTCTCTCGCCTTCTTGCTGACGTATCCATATTTCCCGATCGCCCTCGCTACCGTTGCCCTCGAGAGGCCCGTCTCTTTTGCAATGTCGTCCAGCGTTGTTGCCATAACTCATCACCTGCTCAAAATCCAGATACATGATTCATTATGATACCGCTATCATATATTAATTCATTCTATCCCAAAATCAGATATCATGTCAAGTTTTTTTCTCGTTTTAAGTTAGTTCATGGATGGGTATTTAATTTCTCTCAGTTTTTTGTTATATAATTGACTCAAGATAACTATGATACCGCTATCATATTTTTTGGTGGCTTTGTTCGATTCTCTCGTTAATTTTGCTTACGGAGGTGCCTCTTTGGAAAGGATTGACAAATTCTCTAAAAGGTTCGACAGTACGCTTCTGAAAGCGACCGCTACAATAAAAGAGTCAGAAGTCTTTATAGACGATAGCGTATCTTGTGATTTTAGAGCGATTGTTGTTCCGTGGTATTTGATGGACAGAGTGGTTAAGAAGGTCAGAGGTACGGATATTTCGGCGGCCTGCGGTTCGGGTTTTCCCTTCGGGTTCGAGACAACGGAAACTAAGGCTTATATGATCAGAGAGTCGCTTCGGCTCGGCCCCGAAGTGAGAGACATAGACATAACAGCCAACATCTCCGCTATGAAGTCCGGAGACTGGGATTACTTTGAAAGGGAGGTCTCTTATCTTTCCGGTCTCCTGAAGGATGTCATTTGCAAGGTAATTATCGAAGTTTCTTATCTCGACGCAGTTGAAATTGAAAAAGCTTGCTCTATTCTGATGAAGCTACCTCACGTCGATTTCATAAAGACCGGTACGGGATACGGTTCCAGAGCCACTACCGTAGAGGACGTCAGGATTATCAAGAGAGTCGTGGGAGATGAGAAGGGAATAAAGGTATCGGGAGGAGTGAAATCTCTCTCTCAAGTTGAGGAATTCATGGCTGCGGGAGCGGATATCTTCGGTTCCAGCAGTGCGGTGGCAATATACAGGGAATTTACCGAAAAATACCCTGAGAGAACCGATCTTGCATGAAAAAAATAAGAATGGAGGCATAAATGAAACTGTTTATAGATGATGGAAACGTCCAGGCAATAAGCGAGTTGTTCGATTTAGGGTTCTTTTCCGGGATAAGTACTAATCCCAGTATTCTGAAGAAAACGGAAAGAAAACCGCTCGAAGTCATAAAAGATATGTTGAATAGGTTCACGGGCTCTATCTTTGTCCAGTGTGCCTCGAGAGGTCACGATGAAGTTCTCAAGGAGGGGCAGGAACTCTTCCGGCTAGACCCCGAAAGGATAATTCTCAAAATCCCCTTCTCCCGAACGGGCATAATGGTCTTGAGAGAATTCAAGAAGATGAATATAAATACTTTGATTACGGGGGTCTTCTCCGTTCCTCAAGTGCTGATGTCTGCAGAGGCAGGCGCCGACTATGTGGCGCCATATGCGAACAGGATCGAAAATCTGGGAATAGATCTCTCTGTTGTCGGTAGTATGCAGAAAGTCTTGTCCAACGGCGACTACGAGACGAAGTTGATTGCCGCAAGCTTCAAGACCCTGACACAGATCTCAAAGATGGCGGAGCTACCCATTTACGGAATGTCGCTTCCTGTAGGTATGTACAACGAGTTCTTTTCACACAGCGGTACATTGAAGGCGATCGACAATTTTGAGGCCGATTGGGATTCTATTGAAGACCGTGAATGGGTCCCTCTGAAATCATGAGCAACCATTCTCTCTGAAAGCGAGGTTTTCCCTTGAAGTATATAATGGCACATGACCTGGGAACAACTGGAGATAAAGCGACTTTGTTCAGCCAAACAGGTTCTCTCGTCGCTTCATCATTCGCCGGTTATGAAACCTTCTACCCCGGACCCGGAATGGTTGAGCAAGATCCTGAGGCATGGTGGACTGCCTTCTGCAAGACTACCTCCGAAATCCTCCAGATGGCAGAAATCGACAGAAAAGAAATCTCTGCACTCAGTATTAGCGGCCAGATGATGGCAGTAGTGCCGGTAGATAGATCGGGCAAACTGCTCAGAAGGTCAATAATTTGGGCAGATTCGAGAAGCAGCGAACAGGTAAGAGAACTTCTAGCGAAAGTTCCGGCAAGCGATCTGTACAAAATAACCGGTTCCAGGCTCTCACCAACATATCAGGGGTTGAAGATAGCCTGGCTGAAAAAGTACGAACCCGATCTCTATGAAAGAACTTTCAAGTTTCTTCAAGCAAAGGATTACATAAATCTTCGCCTGACAGGAAGGTTCGCGACAGATTTTTCCGATGCCGTAATGACAGCTCTATTTGATATCTCTAGTCTTACGTGGTCTGAAGAACTGATTTCCGCTCTCGGAATTGAAAGCTCAAAGCTTCCAGATGTGCACGCTTCCATTACAGACCTTGGAGAAATAAGGAAAGAGGTGGCGGCAGACCTCGGTCTTCCAAGCTCATGCAAAGTTATACTCGGGGCAGGAGACGGTTGTAGCGCGGCCGTCGGAGCAGGCGCAGTTGAAGTGGGCGACACTTACCTTTATCTCGGGTCATCGGCCTGGATTTCCACAATTACAGAAGAGCCTCTACTTGATAAGGAAATGCGAGTGTTCTCTGGGGCGCATGCAGTAAATGGGCTCTACTTTCCGTCCGGTACTATGCAAGCAGCCGGAACCTCATACAGCTGGATTAAGGAGACTCTGTATGGTGTTGGATCCATGAAAGAAAGCGATCGTGATATCTATTCTTATCTCGACACCCTACTCTGCCAATCTCACCGTCATAGTGAATCAATACTATATCTTCCGTATCTGCTTGGAGAGAGAAGTCCGATGTGGAATTCAAATGCAAGAGGTACTTTGATAGGATTGTCGGCCTCCCACAAGAAAATCGATATCGTGCGAGCGGTAATCGAAGGCGTTTCTATGAATCTGAAATGGATTCTGGAAAGCTTGGAAGAATCTTTGCCGATAGGTAAGATCAGGGTCATTGGAGGAGTAATAAAAAGCAGAATTTGGAAGCGCATGATTTCAACTATTCTCGGAAAGACTATCACCATTCCGCAGAACGTCGATGAAGCTACTTCGATCGGGGCGGCCATGATTGCAGGTGTGGGGGTCGGTCTTTTTGATTTCTCAGCGGTTCGGAATTTCGTCGTTGATGTCGAAGAGATCGAACCGATCGGGGAACAGCAAGAAGATTACCTGAAACTCTATGGTCTCTTCAAAGAATCATATCATGCTCTAGAGAAGACATTTGAAGAGCTTAATGGAGTCAGAAGGGGTTAGACAACGTAACGGGAGTTGTACCGAAACAGGGTGTCGCAGCCATATTATGAAGAAATCCGCGACACCCTGTTTTTTTGTTTCTCCTGGAAACCGCCTTCAAAAAAACCTCATTTCAGAGAAATTTCCTTCCTAAACAAACCCAACTTTTGAACATACAAAGTTCATAACCCTTGCTTTTCGACAATTATCTCCTTGAAATAGCTCCCTGAGCATGTTCAAAAGTCTCGTTCTCTGGCTCAATTACAGAATCATTTTGCTGCATTTCTCCCTTCGGATAAACTCTTTTTGAACATTACTGCCCTACTAATTCTCAACGATTCATGAATACAAGTTGTATATCCAGCCATAATGGCTAATTACAGCTCTTAAGATTTTGAACAACCTGAGAACTCTCTCCTAAACAGCCATTTCAAAGTTGTCTACATACGATGTTCAAAGCCAAAAAGTTTTGAACATGACCTCAAATACTTTGCAGAAAAGAAGTCTGTGAGTTTTCAACGAGTTTTGAACATACCTAATTATTATTATCTATAAAGATATATAGAATAAGAAAAAGACCTATAATACACTCCATCGAAACCAACTATATTGAAAATCACCAAGCATAATTGATTACACAACAACCTCGAAACTATTGCAAACATTGACATAAATCAAAAAGCATCTATGACTGAAAATTCTTTATCCACAATTATCGACTCATGCTCACTTCCATTAGAAAAATCAACCTTATTTAGATCTACAAGAAACAGACTGGAGCAATCATAAGACCTGAAATACAACTTGAGGTTCTTATTGTCCTTTATGGTAACCCACTGAGTGTTCTCGAAAGATGCAGGTCCATCTCTTTCTCTCTTTGAAACTCCTGCAGGAATGTCCACTGTATTTGGATTATCGTAAATCTTCATATCACCATCAATGAACTCGACAACATGCTTACACTAGACTTGTCATGCAAAGAGAGGTGAAGAAGGGGAACTTCCCCAAGCAGTTCGTTTTCTTTGCCCCAAATTGTCATACTTTCAAGAGCTTCTCTTACTGATCGAGTGTGTCAAAGTTTCCAAGAATCCAGGAACGAAGATCGAACAGCTCTATAACCTTTGTAGAATCTGAATCGGGAGAGACTTCTTCATACTCTATTCCCGTTAACCAAAGGGCGCTTAAAGACAATCCCTTTTCATTCAATCCATCTGAAATTGCTATGGGAATATCAAAAGCATTAAATCCCACAAATCCATATTTATTTTCCCATGAGGCCGCTTCAGACCCATCAGGCATATGACTGCTAAAACTTGCACCCCTGTTGAAGAATACAACTTTCGAGTTCAGAGGATATGAGAACTCCATACTTCTACCTGAGATAACTAAACCATTGTTTTTTTCAGGCGAAAGAAGAAACTCAGTACATCCAAGCGAAGCGGAAATGAAAGCTAACAAAAGAAGAAAGACCAATGCGATTTTTCTCACCTAAATACCTCCTTTTTGCGGCAAATCTGACAACTGCAGTAACTATATGACCATGAATTCCATGAGAGGTTTCCAGAAATCAAATGCAGAAAACAAGAGTGTGATTATGAAGTATAAACAATATCAGGAGCCATACATAACCATTATACCCGAACTGAACTCGAGAACTTGACTTTCTCAGCAGTAAAAGAACAAAAAGAAAAGATGGGATATAGATTGATGCATCCTTACCCCATCTCAAATTCAAAGAACTCATCCAGTCTTAATTACGAAGAAATCACTTCTTCTATGCAGACTTCTTGCCCATAAACGCTAGAACAATGTGGTTTACACCAAAAACAAGGAGAGTTATCCCAATAATTACGGCAACCGACAGACCGGCAATGAGCGGGTGTAGAACGAGTATTATTCCTCCAAAAAGAACAAGAACATTGAAGACAATGCTCAGAAAGTAGATTCCCTTTCCCGCAGGTTTCAGCCGATCGGCGTTTATCAGGTTGTTAATGGCATCCACAATAAACCATATCGCTATTATGAAAGCAAATACGTTTGTGGCAAAAAGCGGTCTGAAGAGAAATATTACCCCCGTAATAGCCAGCAATATTCCTAGAATTAGCGCGAAGAAAACCTTAGCTCCGGTTCGGTTTTCAAGTTTGAAGTAGGCAACTATCAACATGATTCCACGAACAAGAACAACGATACCTAACATTATTGCAAGGGTAAGGAACGTTGCAAGAGGATTGCTCAGAGAAAAAATACCTCCAATTATGAGCACGAAACCCACGAGAAGAGAGATCCAGTCGAACTTCTTTGCTTCTGCCATACTATCCACCACCTTCACCCGTTAGCATATAACGGGTCTATTGTAAATCAATTGCTCTTCGTAAGTATCAGACGCCATTGTGTTCCATGAAGCCCAACCCAACTCCACTTGAATTCCTTCATTACAACAGTGTTCATTCCGCGTGAAAAGAAACTGTATTCTCCCAACCCGGATTCCTTCTGAGATATCTCGCTACCCAATACTCTTAGCTCCTCAAAGGGCTCGTAAAGTTGGTCAGTAAAGAGATTTCTGCCTATCTCCATTTTATCTTGATCACTGAATATTAACCCATCTGGCTGCATGACCCAAAACTCATAAGGTTCATAGTTCTTGGGGATTAATAAGGGCGCGAGGCGGCCACTTTTTCTTTGAGGGAGCTATCATGGACATTACGTGAGTTCCTTCTGGACATATCGAAGGTTCGTCAATCGAAGGTATGTATACTGTGACATCGCTTTTGGCTATTTCGTCAAATTCCTCGATAAGCATCTCCACCGGATTAGTTCCGGCCGGGATAGCAGAAGAATCTACGGCGGCGTACACGACCATGGCGGGAAAAGTCGGCTCAAGGGACTCCACCCATTCAACTCTTTCCTGACTAACATGTTCCTCGGGAATGATTCCTCCATAGAGATTCCAGACCGTTCCGCCGTAAATCACGAAGTCAGATCTAATTTTGCTCCCATCTTCCAGCTTTATCCCCGATGCCTTCCCATCATCAAAGAGTATTTCATTAACGTGATTTTCGTATAGCATGTAGCCGCCGTTTTTCTCGATCGCCTTTTCGAGTTTGCTCGGTATCATCTGAGAAGAACCTACGGGGTAAAAGCCGCCTCCTTCATGATTGTCTATGAACATAGTTACGGCCAGTACGCCGGGGGTTTCCTTTACAGTCGTATAGTAGTACGTGGAAGTAAGAACATCGAAAAACTGATAAAGCTCCGTTGCCTCGGGGTCGATAAACTTTTTCATAAGTTCTTCAGTGCTTTTGAATAAAAGCCTGATCATTTTGGCCTGTCGTACAGGATGCTTCAGCAGAGATCTGAGACTATCGCTTCTCTTCATTTCAGTGGGAGGGACGATTACAGGATCAGCAACTATCACTTCGTGATATAAGTCGGCAGAATAGTTGTAGAACTTCCTTAGCTGTTCTTCATATCCAGGAAAGTTATTTCCAAGCTTTTCTATAAATCGGTCGAGATCTGGCCAAAAGACAATTTTCTTCTCTCCGAAGGTCACGGAGTATAAAGCCTCGTGTCTTACCATTTCAATGTCTTCACCGATCTCGTTGAAAACAAACCTGTGAGAATTGAAGCCGCGGTTTCCGAATCCGAATACCATGCCAACTGCAGAATCAAACGTGAAGTCACTTCTTCTGAAGATCGAGCAACATCCTCCGGGAAGATAATGCTGCTCTGCAACGAGCACTTTTAGTCCCTTATTAGCTAGCATAGAGGCAGCCGATAAACTTCCGAGTCCAGATCCAATTACCGCAACGTCGTATTTGCTTTCGGGAAAGAACTTACCGTTCATATACACCCCCCGATCAATAAATACATCTTGTCTATTAGAATTCTAAATTATTGGAATGCCCTTCTCCTAGAGTTTTATGCAGCTTCGGAAAAGTAGATTGGCAGAGGATAAGCAATAGTAAAGGCGGAGCAAAATGCTCCGCCTGAAAGATCTGCTTATCGCTTGATAGTGGTACGAGGTTACCTTTAAGGAATCATCACCGTATCTATTACGTGGATTACGCCATTTGCCGCAATTATATCCGTTACGATTATTCCAGATCCTTGAATCTTGACTTCGGTTGGGTTTATCATCAGCTAACCGCCATTAAGAGCAGTCAAAGATCTCATTCCCAGTAAATCTTCAGCCATGTATTCTCCCGATACGACATGGTATAGGAGGATGTTCTTTAGAGTTGGTATGTCCTTGAGCAATAATTCGATAGTTCCTTCGGGTAATTTTGCAAAGGCTTCATCATTAGGGGCAAAGACTGTAAAGGGACCATCACCCATAAGCGCTTCGACTAGACCGGCTTCCTGAAGTGCCGTAACTAGTAGTATGTTTCCATAATAACATTACAATACTAGATGACCGAAATTGAATCCAATTTATACTTCCATCGATAAACAACGGGAAACTCGTTGATCTCATCGATGCATGAAAGGATGCGCTCGGCAAGCTCATTCTTCGATTTGACCCTGATCCCACGGAGGACTGTCTGGGCAAGTTTGCCAAAGAAGGATTCGACGATGTTCAACCAGGAGCCATGCTTGGGGGTAAAGACAAATTCGAAGCGATTGGGAACCGTAGCCAGATAGGCCCTCGTCTCCTTGGAAGTGTGTGCGCTATGGTTATCCAGTACGATGATGATACGTTTCTTATCTGGATAATGGGAATCAAGTTTTTTCAAAAAGTTTATCACCTCTTGGCTTCTGTGCTTATCCTCCACTGTAGCGATAACCTCGCCGGTTACAAGGTCTATGCCGGCAAGAAGGCTTAGTGTCCCATGTCTTACGTATTCATGGTCACGATAAACGGTAGCGTGCTTGCCGGGCAAAGGGGGCAAATCAGGAGCGGTATTTTCAATCGCCTGGATTCCAGGTTTCTCATCATAAGAGATGTAAGCAAACAAACTATCTTCCCCTTTTTCAGATATAATCTGGACTTCTTTGTACACATGCAGCACCTGAATCATCTTCTGATCGAACTCCGGATCGCGGCGTTCCAGGTAGTATTGAATCTTGTGCGGCTTGATCTTATTCTCGGACAATATCTTGGAAACCGTTCCCCGCGACAGCTTTGCCAGGCAATCGAAGCCTGACTCCAAACAGTGTTTGCGGATATGTTCCGCTAAAAGCCTAGTCGTCCATAATTCGTAACTATACCCAAGGTCTTTGGGTTTTTGACAGGCCGTAGACACAACCCAAGCCCTCGCCTCGGGAGTAATTACCTGGGGCTTGCCCTTCCGGGGAAGATCTTCGAGAGCCGCTTCGACGCCCAGATCCAACGCTTTGGAAATGTGCCTTTCTACCTTGGGGCGATTGGTTTTCAAAGTACGCGCAATGGACGACACTGTTTCTCCGCGATAATAGGCTAAAAGGATCTTTGCTCTTTCAATCCGGCTCATGCTTTCTGTTCTGGATTTAGATATTGTTTCCAATTTGGCCAATTCTCCTGGACTGAGATTGATCTTTGCCCTCGTGCTTTCAAACGGCATGCTCATAATCCTCCTTCATAGTTTATAAGAGAATTATAAGCTCTAATTCGTTAAATTGCAATGTTATTTAGGAATCACATTACTAGTGTCGTAAAGGAGCCCGCATCGATAGCAATTTCAGGGATTCTCCTTGTCTCTTTTTCCGGGGGAAGGATGACCGTGTCAATAACATGAATTACTCCATTGCTTGCCTCAATATCAACTGCCGTTATCATTGCATTACTGACGTAAACCTTGCCTTCTTCTACTTTTATTGGTATAGAGCTGCTTTCTACGGACTTGAGCGATTCAAGAGATACCACGTCTGAAGACATATACTTTCCAGGAACCACATGATATGTAAGAATTCTCGTAAGCGCCGGTATATCGTTTAGGAGACTTTCAACAGTTCCTTCCGGAAGCTTTGCAATTGCTTCGTCAGTTGGAGCGAACACAGTAAAAGGTCCATCTCCTATTAGAGTCTCCACTAGACCTGCCTTTTCAACTGCCGCTACGAGTGTACTGAAATTGCCTGCTGAAACCGCTACTTCTACTATGTTCTTGGAGAAACCAGTGAAGACTAATCCTATTAAAACTAATACGAGAAATACCTTATTCATCATTATCACCTTAATCAGAATTTTTTATACTACATTTTTCAAAACTATATCGTTTGCAATTTAATTTTATTCTGCCAAACTTGCCGTTGTCAATAGGGCTGTGCACAATGGAAAATCGGAGATTGCGATTTCTCTTTGCCTCTTTGAAAAAGCTACACATAAATAATCATACGAATGCTTAACTACTTCCTAATCTCCGCTTTACTTCGATGATCATGGTTATCTTGAAAGATTAGTAGTTGACAAGAGATAAGCGACTTTGGAAGTGAGGTTTGAGAAGACAATGATTGGTTCCTCAAATTGGCTATCACTTACGTGTAGATCTCAACTCGGCCGAGCCCTTTTCGCTAAGCTTGAAGTGTCCGTCCTACTCGGTTATCAACATTTCCTTGTCTAGCGCCTCGAGGGCGGTCTTGACTATCGATTCGTCAGACTGCGAATCGGAACTTCCAAAGGCTCTGAGTAGTTCAATATCTTCATAAGCCATGGATGCCTTTGCTTCGCACTCGAGCTGATCGCGAGTCTGTATCTTCTCTTGATCGATCACGAAAAGAAACCAGCGCTTTAGCTGCTTCACTCTGAACTTGTTGAAGAGGGAAAAGCCATATCTTTCGAAGTCGATCCCTCTGGCAGATCTAATAAGATCTATCAGTAACTCTGCCGCCCCTTTGAGAATCAGAACAACAGAATGGAAACGATCAACCCTACAATCGCGTCACATTCCATTCATGACCATAATGTCCATAATGAATTCTTCGTGCCAAACGTCTTACCCTCCGTCGAAAAAAACAAATTCTCTCTAGCTCATTCTTATCTTAATAAACGCGCGCGATCGACCCTCTTGAGTATATTACACATTGAAGCCCTATCATACTCAATTACTGAAAGTTCTATCTTAGGAAATTTTCGACATTTGTAGACACCGTATGGTGAGTAGCGAACCGAAAGAAACCTGTTGTATTTTGATTCGCATAACTGCGGTTACCTCCATTTAGCAGAATATGCTTAATCTGATCTCTTTTTCGGTGATATCATCTCCCTTGTTCATGATCGGAGGTCATTCTGCAGTGCCTGATATTTCAGGAGCTATTTATAGGACTATATTGAACAAAGGATTTATTAAGAGACATCTCGTAAAGGAGATGATGTTCTGGATATCTCTGCTGCTGGCTTTGATCACATCGATAATTATTCCCCCTCGTATTGAAAGCATTGACTGGCGAGTAATTGCCGAGCTCTTAAGCCTCATGATAGTTGTTCAGGCTCTTAAGGAATACAAGGTTCTAGAAAAGATAGCTACTATCTCGCTCTCCAATCTAAGAAGCGCTAGAAGCATCGGATCCGTAATTGTAATTCTAACAGCTTTCATGGGCGCTTTTATTACAAATGATGTTGCCCTTATCGCACTTGTTCCACTCACAATGACAATAGCCGAAAAGGCAAAATTCGAGCCGATGTGGATTGTTATTATTCAGAGTCAGGCCGCTAATATTGGCAGCGCACTGACGCCGATAGGAAATCCGCAGAATCTTTTTCTCTTCGAAAAGTACGAAATTGGTATCTGGGAATTTAGCAGCCTCATGCTGCCATTTGTTGTCTTTGGTGTTTGCTGGACTCTTTTGATGAATCTTCTGAACACCAAGAGGAAGATTGTTTTCGATGCTCCATCTTTGGAGATCTGTGAACCTCAAAAGCTTGGTATTTTCATTGGTTGCTTTCTTGTTGTTATGCTTTCCGTATTCAGAATCATCGACTTCAGAGTAGGACTTGTACTCACTGTGGTAGTTACAATAATTCTTGAAAGAAGGTTCTTTCAAAAGATTGACTACTTCTTGCTGGGTACTTTCTTGCTGTTCTTTGTCTTTATTGACAACATCTCAAGAATGGAGATAATAGCTAATATGATGAAGTCTGCAACAAATGGTGAGATTAGGACAATGACCAGGTCCGCTCTTCTATCGCAGTTTATCAGCAACGTGCCTGCAGCGATTCTCTTTTCATCATTTACCGGGAGCTACAAAGGCCTTCTTCTGGGCGTAAATATTGGAGGCAGTGGCACGATTATAGCCTCTCTGGCTAATCTGATAGCTTATAGAATCTACGTGAAAGAGAGGGGTCGAAACCTCAGATACATTGCAGTCTTCACGGTATCCAGCGCGATAACACTTATCCTAAGCCTCATTTTCGGTTATTTCAGGCTGAAACTTGCGGGGTTTCAGTAGCTGACAATTGAGAGCTCGGTTACATTATAATCAAGACTGTTTGGGCTCATCTGCATGGTGTACAAGAGACGACCCGTTTTCCGATCATAAACGTGTTGATTGGCATAAGTTCCGTTTGTCTGCTGAAGCATTATACTGAAGTTCCCGAACTAGATAAAGGAGAAAGCACTATCTGAAAGGATTTCAGAGAAATGAAGCGGTTATTTCTGTCTACGTTTGCTGAGTTGTTTCAGTCCTACAAGTTCAAGAGCTTTTCTCTGTACCTCGTTGGGAGTTGTTATTATCGTGAATGAAGGTATCTCCGGTACAGCAGGTACCCTGGCATCGTTACAGACAATCGTACTCATTTCAGATAGAAGAGTCTGAAAGCTGTGTACCGGTGTTCCGTCACTCAGCTTCTTCTTCCTCGTCTTCTCAAGAGCGCTTTCGGATCTTGTAGCCTGTAGTACATGTTCTCTATCGGTATATTCGTCAGTGAAGATCATGCTCTTCCATGACTCTCTCAAATGCCATTCTACATAATACGCGAGCATGCAGAGAAATATGTGGGCCCTTACTCTCTTCTCAAGCCAGTGGTGTATTGGTCGTATCTTCAGATCCACTCCCTTTAGCGTCCTGAATGCCCTCTCAACTCTGGATAGACTCTTGTAACTGTACACCACTTCTTCTGCAGTCAACTTCTCTTTCTCCACACTGGTTCGGATTATATAGAATCCGTCAAGGGAAGCTTCATTGGCTATACTCTCTTCATTTCTCCTGTAATCGAACTTCCCTTCCTCTATCGTGAAGATGAAATGCTTGGCCATCTTGTACCTGTTTTCTATCCTTCCCAGTGCCTGCCCTATCTTCCCAGCTTCTCTCAACCTTCCTGAAGCGACCCTCCTCATGAGTTTGTTCAGGTTTTCTTCAGTCGCCCCGAGTAAGTCTTCTCTCGTTCTCCTTCTCTCTTCTGCAAGAAGGGGATTCCTGCAGACTATTAACCTCTCTCCAGGATAATCGGGTGAGTCTATCTCGAGAAGGTCTCTCTCGTCAAATAAGCTCAGCTGTAAATAACCATTATCGAAGAAACTCTTAATCGTAGCCCCTCTGAAGGCACTAATCCAGTCAACTCCACCGAGGACCTTCAATCTGTCTATCTGTCCCTGCGTTAACATCCCTCTGTCTCCAACCACTACGAACCTTTCTACTTTGAACTCTTCCTTTACCTTATCTACCTGTTCCCCTATCGTTTTAGTGTCATTCGTACATCCCGGATATACCTGTATGGATATTGGTATACCTTTTGAATCCGTCATGAGTCCATAGACTATCTGTTTCTTCCCCTTCTTCTTGTCTCTGTTATAACCATAACTCGCAAGCTCACAATGACTTCCTTCATAGTAACTCGAAGAGACATCGTAAAGAACAAGTCCACCTTCGCTTAAATGTCTCTGCGCAAGTTTCCTTTCTATCGCCTCTTGCCTTTGGAGTAACCAGTCAAGGGCAACATATAACTCATCTTCATCTGCGTCTTCCACGGAGAACTCTTCGGGAATAGTTGTATTATCCCACCAGCGTATTGTGGAAAGCTTCGTCTGAGGGTTTATTATCCTTGCAGCTATCATCGCCTCTATTAGATCGCTTTCTCTACTCCTTCGAGAAGATAGCAATTCTGAAATACCTAGATCCTCCATTACCTTCCTTATCACCGCAACATTACCATGTGCCCTCGAACGAGTGATCTCTATAGCCTCTTCGGAAGGAAGAAAGACTCTCCCCTGGAGACTCTCTTTGACTAACTCTCTAGTAACTTCCGGCAATTCAGTAAGGTTGGCAATGGTTTGCTGTTTCACCTTACCATCTTCGCGATAACTTCTTCTCAGAAGATAAGTGAAGTATTCTCTGTCCTTGTACTTACTCACAATCCTAGCTAAATAAAGGCCTTTAGGTTTGCTCTTCATAATATGATGATAGCACAAAGGAAAGAGCAAAGTCAATTACAAATTGACTATTCACTGTCTACATTTTCAATTCATTTATGTGTCTTTTTCCTCTCTCGGAAAGAGTTTCATTCATTTGCTGTCGGGGAACTCCAGTTTAAGCTTTTCCGTCGCACCAACCATGAGCGCGAACGATTTTTTATTTAATTTTAGTTGTCTTATTCCCAGTGGTTCTAGCGCAACCCATTAGAACAGTTTTGATTTCGGGAAACAGTGTAATGGTTTTCTTGTTAAAGTTTCTTCTTACTCATAATAGGTAATCAGGTAAACTGTCTTTGTTATCGGCTTCCACAGGTCCTCGTCTTCAAGGTAAACGAAGTACTTTTCCTGAATACAGTTTCCTCTATCGTCGTAGAGGTATTCATAACTGTAAGTGAGCGGACTTCCACTGATATTTCTGTTATAGGTGGTTTCTTTTAGCTTTAGTCCTTCACTATTGTATTCGGCCGAGTATACAAGATTGCGCGACTCAGAAAGGCAGTCGACCTCGAGAACCATATTGCCATTATCGTATTGAGCTTCATGCTCGGATAAGATCTTTCCACTTGCATCGGATAGGATAAATCTTACTAGATTCCCCTCATCATCGTAAGAAGCTTCGTAAACAGAAACGATCGTATCGCTCGCACTGTAGCTGTATGCCTTTATCAAATTACCTTCTTCGTCGTATTCATAACCGTACTTATAAGAGAAGTCTCCGTACTTGCCATAGCCGATCTCCAGAAGCAAGTTGCCGAGGTCATCATATCGATACTCGTTTCTGAATTCAGTTTGAAGTCCTTCCTTTTCTTTGTACTCATAGACAATATATTTGGTTTCCTCAGTCATGTAACCGAGTTCGTTATAGCCGGCTAAATATCTAGTACTGTTTGATGAATCATACTGAACATCGTTCCCTTCGACGAAGTTTCCACTCTCGTCGTACTTTGCAGAGTATTTTGAGATTATCGAACCATCTGAGGCGTACTGAATTCCTTCGATCTGTCTCCCGTTCTCGTCGTACTTGTATTCATAGCTATGTTCTAATGCTGAGTCGTTTACTATCCTCTTACCTTGCATGGTGAGCATATTACCTTCACTATCGTACTGATAGGAATAGTCAAACTCCAGAACACCATCGCCGGAGAGTTTGCTCTCACGGATGGTGTTTCCTGATTCATCGTACTCAGCGGTCAGAGTGGCAAACTTTATCCATAACTCCCCGTCCTGAGTATTATAGTTTCTTATCTCAATCCTTTTCACTCCAGATGTATTGATCTTGTCCAGGTAAGAATCAACCCAGAAGGCTCCACAAAAGCTTCCTATAAACAAGGAGACGATAAGTATGAAACAACTAAGTCTGAAAGCACTTGATAACAATTTAATCACCTTCCATCGGCGCAGTTTCACTTTGTTTTATTGAAGAAGTTCTTTTGAATATCTGAGAGAATGACTGCAACCGCTCTGGCCCCCGCGTCATATGCGCCAATGCTCCTGTCACCCAGATATCTGGCCCTTCCTTTCGTCGCAACAATCGTTTTTGTAGATTCAGCTCCTTCTTCTGCTTTGGTTGCGGCCTTGTCAAAGGCCGCTTCTATTGGTTCGTTCAGCTTTGCACTTTCCTTCAAAGATTCTTTGAAGGGGATAAGCGCATCTAGAAGAGTTTTGTCACCCAATTGAGCTTTACCGACCTTCTGTACTCCATCTACCATTGCCTGGAAGAGTTCAGCAATGTCGGCTATTTTGAGAGTCTCCTTTCCTTTAGAAGCTCTAGAAGCGCTCAAAAAAGCATTGCCCCAAATTGGGCCAGAGGCTCCACCACATTTTTCCATTATTATCATGCTGCAGTCTCTCAAAAAGGTTCCAACATTGCTCTTTTCGAGATCCTTCCATTTTGACTTGACTTCAGAGAAGCCTTTCGCCAAAGAAGCTCCGAAATCACCGTCTCCGGCAACAGAATCGAGATCACAGAAGTACTGTTCGTTTTCTAGTATAGAATCGACAGCGATTCCAACTATTTCTATGAATTCATCCTTCGAGATTACGGTCATCTTCTAAGCCTCCGTTTCCTTCCAGGCAGCGGTTTCACAGGGTGCAGAGAGAAGTCTCTTCATCTGTTCGTCGAGAATAAGAACGGAAATCGACGCACCTTCCATATCTATAGACGTCATGTAGTTTCCAACGAGAGTCTTTGCCACTGCTATTCCCTTACTGTTAAGAATCGTGGCTACCTCATTGTTCAGAATAAAGAGCTCTTGCAGCGGAGTTCCACCAAATCCATTTACCAACACGGCAACCTCTTCATCCTTTGATACGGATAATTCGCCAAGTATTCTTTCGATAATCAATTCAGCGGTTTCTTTCGCCGAGAGTAATCTGTCTCTAAATATTCCGGCTTCTCCGTGAATTCCGACACCAACCTCAATCTTGTCCTCTTCAAGGTCGAAAGTCGGTTTTCCTCTTGCTGGGACGGTACAGGAAGTCAGTGCAATCCCCATAGTTCTAACATTGTCGATAACTCTTTGGGCGATCTCCTTTACCTGCTTGAGAGAAGCTCCCCTTTCTGCCAGAGCTCCAGCAATTTTGTGAACGAAGATCGTTCCAGCCACGCCCCGTCTGTCTTCCTTCTTTTCGATTGATATATCATCATTCACACAAACGCTATCAACTCTAATATCGTAGTCTTCAGCCATTGCAGCAGCGCTTTCGAAATTCATCACGTCTCCAGAATAATTCTTTATAACCAGCAAGACCCCTTGTTCTGAATGGTTGTGTTTTATAGCGTTGAAGACCTGCATTACGGACGGTGAAGCAAAGACATCACCACATACGGCCGCATCAAGCATTCCCTTGCCTACAAACCCTGCATGAGCCGGCTCATGACCACTTCCACCGCCACTGATCAGATTAACCTTGTTCTTGTTGGGATTCTTTCTCGAAATCACCATGAATTCCTCGTCGAGTGCAAGGTTCTCCGGGAAAGCCTTCACCATTCCCTGACACATTTCGATTACCACGCTTTTGGGATCATTGATCAGCTTCTTCATCTCTCTACACCACCTCAGCTATTCTTATACCATATCTCTTACTAGTTCTTGCTCGGTTGGTTTCCGCCTCTTATCGGCATCTACGATAAGCGAAATGTTTCCATCTTTCATAATTACTATCCTGTTGCTCAATCCTATGAGTTCGAGCAAGTCGTCTGTTATTAAGATGATGGCAAGGTTCTTATTTGCCGCTTCTCTTATGAAGGTGTATATTTCCTCTTTTGCTCCGATGTCTATGCCTCTGGTGGGATTGTCGAGAATCAAAATATCGAGATTCTTCATAATCCATTTGGTCAGTACGATTTTTTGTTGGTTTCCTCCACTCAACGAAAAACACAGATCTTCGCTAGTTGCCTTAATTCGGAACTTCTCTATTCCCTCTTTGATCAATTTGGATTCTTGCCTGTTGTTTATAAAGCCCAGGCGACTGCTGAACTCACTGAATCTTGTAATCGTAAGATTGTTGGCAACCGTTGACAAGCCGATTATTCCGTTTTCCTTCCTTTCGGAAGGAACATACCCGACTCTTAGCTTGGTCATATTTCTTATCGTGGCTTTAGACACGGAATGGCCATCTATAATGATTTCTCCTTCTGTTGGCTCTCCCACCCCAAAAAGGGTCTCGCCCAGGAACTTCTTTCCAGAGCCAATCAGTCCACCTATTCCAAGGATCTCCCCACGACGGACTTCCAGAGAAACAGAGTCATAAAGGCCCTTCTTGGAAAGATTTCTCACCCTCAAGACGGGATCCTCATCCCCATTGAATTCCTTTTGATCTTCAACTCTGTAGGTGTCGGCACTTAACTCTCTTCCTACCATAAGCGGGTGGATCTCTCTCTCTTCCGAGACCTCGGGATCAACTTCTCCAACCAGCTGCCCATCTTTGAGAATTAGAATCCTGTTACAGGCATTCATCAATTCTGAAAGACGGTGTGAGACAAATATGAATGTTGCCTTATTTGAAAAACTCTTAATTCTATCGAGAAGAATCTCTCTCTCCTTTTCTGGGAGCGACGCAGTTGGTTCATCAAGAAGTATTAGAGGGGTCTCGATCTTGTACATGTCTGCTATGACAAATGCCCTGATGATCTCAAGCATCTGACGCTCGTGAAATGAGTATTGGGAGACTTCTTTTCTTGGGTCGATATCGAGCCCAAAACTCTCCAGATAACGTTTCGCTTCGGAGATCATCTGCCTCTTCTTCAAAGTACCGGCCACCTGGAATCTCTTCTCGTGTGAAAGAAAGAGATTTTCGTAAACAGTCAGGCTTTGGACAAGGTTCTGCTCCTGGAAGACCATCGAAACTCCAAGTATGTTAGCCTCTCTGAAGCTTTGAGGAGCATACTTTTTTCCTTCCAGAAACATCTCTCCTTTATCGGGTGGTTCAACTCCCGCTATAAGCTTTAGCAGAGTTGACTTTCCCGCCCCATTTTCACCGGCGAATCCAATAACGTCGTTCTTATTGATCTTGAAGGTAACATCTTTCAGTGCCTGCACACCAGGATAGTTTCTATCGATTCCCTTGATCTCAAAGAGGATTTTGCTATTTTCTTTTACTTTTTCATCCATAAAGATAAACCTCGCATTCTCAGTATCACCTTTTTGAATCGAAGATCACTTAACGGTGATCATCTTCGGTCTTCCAACATTGGACATAAGCGCACCGGCAATTATCAGAGCACCCATTGCAACGTTCCTGAATTCAGGCGTTACACCCATGAAATTCAGGCCGCTTATCAGAACGGTAACCAGCATCGCTCCGAGAACTGTGCCGATTGGTCCTCCTCGACCTCCGCTAAGAGGAATGCCGCCCATGACAACGATTGCTATTACGGGCAAGGTATAAGTATCACCAGTATAAGGGCATGCAGCTTCAAGCATAGATGCGTTAAGTGCCCCGGCTAGTCCTACGAGCGAACCATGAATCATAAATACAAAAGTCTGAATCTTTACAACACTGATCCCTGAATACTGGCATACGTACTCGTTGTTGCCGATGGCGTAAATCATTCTGCCAAGCACTGTTTTCTTGGTTATCAAAAGTGTTATAAGCACCACAATGATAGGTATGGTGATCAGGTTTGATATGCCGTCTAGAAAACTTCCCCTTGCAACTGCGAGAAAGGATTCAGAACTGACGTTGTAAGGAGACCCTTTTAGCATCAAAACTGCAGTTCCATTTAAGATTCCCATCATGGCGATAGTGGATAGAAACGTCGGGATTTTCAGGAAAGTAGCCAGAAAACCGTTTATCAGACCTACCAGAGCCCCTACTATCATCCCCACAATAATCGATGCGCCACCTAGCGCAGAGCTAGCCATTGCGGATGCCACGGCAGTAATCGTTATCGTCGCTCCGACTGATACGTCAATACTTCCCATCAGAACGACCATAGACATACCCATCGATGCAATCAGCAGAATGGCCATCTGTACGAGCAAGTTGTTGAAGTTCTTTGCAGACAAGAATGTTGGATACTGCAAACCGAATATCAAGAACAAAACCACAAGTAGTAAGGGAGTCCACAGCTTTGAAAGTGGGAACTTTCGCTTCCTGTTTCGATTATCCATCATCATCCACCTCCCTGCCTACTTGGTAAGAAGTAATCTTCCGCGTCGATGAGGAAGCATTACGAGTGAAATGGCTGCGATTAGCAGTATGCCTTTTGCAATGTTTTGGACATTCGATGTACTTCCAATTAGACTCATTCCATTATCGAACATACTGATGAGAAGAACCCCTATGAGTGTCTTCAATAAACCACCAGAACCTCCCATGATGGAAGTCCCACCAACGACCACGGCTATTAGCGTATTGAAGAGGTACTTGTCTCCAAGTCTTGCTGGTGCCATTCCTAGATAAGAAGAAAGTAAAACAGAGGCAATACCGACCAATAACCCGGAGAATGTGAACGCGATTATCCTATATTTATTTGTATTGATTCCCATTTTCTTCACGGACTCTTCGTTGCTTCCTATTGCCAAAATGTATCTTCCCACTACTGTCTTCCTGCTTATGAATACGAAAACTGCAAATACAATGAAGGCCCAAATAATGACATTTGGAATGCCTTCGATCATCTGTCCCGTCGAAATCCAGGCAAAGTCCCTGTTTCTAATGGATATGTTATAACCATTTGTTAGACCAGTAGCTATTCCCACATAGACATACATCATCGCCAGTGTAACGATGAAAGACGGAAGTTTCAGAAGTACCACCAGTAGACCGTTAATCAGTCCCGAAAGGAATCCTACGACTATCGCAAGAACTATCATCCCTAATCCACCCTGAGGAAAGAAGTAAGCGGCAACAATCGCACAGGATGAAAGCATGGCGCCCACAGAGAGATCTATGCTTCCCATGAGTATGGGAAAAGTCTCTCCGGCGGCAACCAGAAGGAAGACGCTCGAGACTGTCAGAATACCTGTGATATTCCTTATTCTTGAGAATGGCGGATATAAGATTGCGAAAACCACAAAGATTCCAACAAGCAACAAGTAGGGAAGTACTTCAATAAGGTTCTCTGCTTTTAGTCCTTTTTTAAAGAGATTTTTGAGAGCCAAATTCCTCATCCTTCCAGAAAGAGTAGACTGATCCCCCGTCGCTGGAACAGTCTACTCCAGCATTCAAAAGTGTTTTTTAAGATTCATACGGTGCTTAGTTATTACATCCTTCTCCAAAATCTGGAATGTCGAAGCGGTAGGGAACGTCAATAACTTCATGAACAAGCACATCGTTTTCCATTCTCTTTACGATATCTGCTCTGAGACCTTCTTCCAGGTTGTTTGCAACAAATACGTAGTTGTATGGGGAGCTCTCGAATGGAGGTACGACCCACGCGGCTGTGAACTTTTCAAGGTAAAGCTCGTAGATCTCCTGGTAAAGACCGGATTCCATAGCTTCCTTGTATTCCTTGGGAACTTCGTAACCTCTGGGCTTGTCAAGGTAAATCCAGTTGGTAAATCTCTCGGGGTATATGGGAACTAGAAGTCCCTGTGGATCCCAGTCGTCTGGATGAAGCGTTCTTGACATCTTCTTCCAGTCGTAGTCATATGGAGCGTCCTTTCCGAAAGTCTCGATGTACCAGTCAACGTTTTCAGGGGTAATGAAGGTCTGCATTGTTGACATCATCGTTTCAGGAACGGTCGGTTTCCAGCCGTTCTTCATGTCGTATACAGTAACGGCCTGTCTTCCAGCCATCCAGAATCCGTAAATTCCAGCGACAACGTCGAGACTTCCATCCTTGATATCGACGAGGTTGGACTTGTTAGCATCGGTTGTGACCTGGAAAACGTGGTCCAGTCCGGCCTCTTCACAGGCAATTGCAGCGCCAACATTCATGCTTGTAGCAGTGCCGAAAATACCGTCTATCCTGTCACCGAACTTTGCGATCCAGTCTTTGGTAACAGAGTATCCCTTGTCTCTTATGAAGTCTGCATATTCCTCACCGATAACGGTGATATTTGGGAAGTTCTCCATAAGAGCTGCTTTGTAGCCTCTAACTCTGTCGTTACCTGCTTTGGAGCCGGGGAATCCCCAGAGAACACAGGTCTCGCCCTCTCCATTGAGAAGTCTGCCCATTTCCAGACCGCCTAGATAACCATCGACATAAGCGTCAGGTCCAATGAACTGACCGTAGTATGGACCAGCGTCTAGTGGTGTCCACCAGTCGGCTATCTCTAGGATATTCGCGTAATAGACTTTCTCTCTGTTGACGAAGTTCGATGCCTGAATAACGGATTCGATTGTTGGTGAGTAACCGAATATCATCTTGACACCGGCGGCAGCGAAGGACTCGATTTGGAACAGGAACTTTTCGGGGCTCCTGTCGTCGCTGGCTGCTATGTACATGTTTCCAAGAGCCTCGACAGCCTCCCTTGCGCCTTTGTCAAAAGTAAGGAAGAAGTCGTTCGCCATCTGTGCATAAGTGCATACCATTGTTTCCGTTGAAAGTGCAGTAACACCAAACAAAGCAATAAGAGCAATTAACAGAACACTGAGCTTTTTCACCTGTCTTATCCTCCTTCAAAAGAAGTACTCTCATAGATCAAAACATTTACACGAACAGCTTTTTTCTTTGTGTCAACCTCCCTTCAAACAAACGAATCAAAGAATGATTCTTATCTTGTATTCGCCTCCGTAACCTTCGCCATAGTAATCGGTTTTCAAAGCGTGCAATTGTCCTTTGAAATAGCGGTTTCCAACAGGAGTCTCCCACTTCTTTCCATAGGCCTCAGTTACGTCGCCGGTGACTTCTCCAAGTTTTCCAAAGCGAGGCATTAAAACAGGGGTAGGGCCGTCAATTGCGAAAGGCGGGTAGTGCCATGTCCCTTTGTTCAGAAGGACTCCTTCATTTGGTCCAATGAGGAAGGCTCTGGTCTTCTCCGCTTCGGGGATCTTCGACTTCGGAGCAAGAACAAAGATGAACTGCTTTCCACCCAGAGGGAAAAAGAATTCGTAAGTTTCGTAATGAACCTCAGTCCAGTTTAGAACCTCACCTATTGGCTTAGGGTAGACAAAGAGCATACCCATCGAAAAGCGGTCTTCTTTGTTGTCCTTGAAAGGAATTAGATCCCAGTATGCCTTGATCATGCTGTTTTCGACTGCGGGTTTTGCGTCCACAGGATGCAACTCATACTTACCTTCTTCCGTGTCTTCATCTCTACCGATGATTCTGCCAAAGGTGCTGAAATCTCTCATACTTACTTCACTTAGTTTTTCCAGTTTTACGTCAACCACTGCCATAATCTCTCTCCTCCATTCTCAGATTTTTTGCTCACACGGTGAACAGATATCTATTTTCCGAAAACTGATTCCTGTAACTCCCAAAACAAAAAAGGTGCCTGCAACTAGTCAGGCACCCATAACCTTTATATTTCCTTACTCAGCAACACCAATCATAAGCATTGCCTTTAAGTATATTCACTTTTCATATATTCACTTGACAATTATGCACAAAACGATGCGTTTAGCAAAGTCCCGTGTGATGATTTCTATCCTATTTAAGGCACATTAATAACGATTATGAGAAAAAAGCTCAATCGCTCGCGAATTCTGAACAGATGGAACCGCTGACCTACATACCGTAATGCAGAGTATTGTCTGCTTCTATGATTTCCCTCGCAACAACAACAAGCTTTAAATTCTTATCTCTACTAATCTTCTGGAGCAACTTCATCGCCTCTGATTCCTTGATCCCATTGCGGTCCATCAAAATCCCCTTTGCCCTTTCTATGAGTTTTCTTGCCTCTAGAGCCTCTCCCTGCTCTTGGAGTTCCTTCTTAAGAAGCACAAACTCCTTAAAACGGCCCATCGCAATCTCTATGGCGGGCTTGAGTTCCTTCTCATCAACGGGTTTGACGAGATAGTTAAAGACCCCTGCAGAGTTCGCCCGCTTGAGGGTCTCTTCGCTGCTGTAACCAGTAACGATTATCGAGGGTACGAGCTTTACTTTTCCTATTCTCTCAATCGCTTCGATTCCGCTAAGCGCTGGAAGGTTAATATCTACGATCAGTAAATCCGGATCCTTTTCAAGTGCAAGTTTCACGAAGGTCTCGCCATCCATGGCCTCTCCTATAACGTTATGACCGAGGCCGATAAGAGTTTCTTTGAGCCCTCTAAGGACTATGTACTCGTCTTCTGCGATTAGTATATTTAAAGAACTGTCCATAGGAACTGACTCCCCTTTCGGCTAGGTTTAGCGCATAATCGCTAATAATTCTTTTATGAGCCTCTCGTTAGCAAAAGGCTCTCTTTTGGAATCAGGATCTTTACTTTTGCTCCTTTTTCCGAGGCGATTTCAAGAGTACCGTCGAACTGATTCTCGACGATGGATCTCGCAAGCGAAAGCCCCAGTTTCTCGTCTTTTGCTGAAAAGGATCTGTTGGGGAATCCCGCGCCGTTGTCCTCCACGATTATTTCCACATTATCATCAAAGCTCTTGCAGGAAATCGATATTAAACCGTTCTCTAAATCTTTGAAAGCGTGTTTCACGCAGTTGTTTATCAACTCGCTTATTGTAAGCGAGATTCCGCTTGCTTTGTCGTATGGAATAAAGATGTCATCGAGATCTTTCCTTACCTGAAGAGTACCATCTACTATGTTGAAACGTACTATAGTGTCTACAAGACTCTTAAGGTTTATTATGCTTCTACCTAGTTCATCGTGAGAAAGAAGATCATGAACGGCAGCTATACTTTTAACCCTGGAAACAACATTGTCCAGAAGATCTTCGACTTCGCTGCCCGTCTTCTTATTCAAACTCCTCTTCTGGATATTTATAAGACTTACAATGGTCTGAAGATTATTCTTTATCCTGTGGTGGCTTTCCTGAAGCAACACCGAACTCCCCATGAGCCTGGTATTGTCTATTGCAAGGGCGACCTGCCTCGAAAGCGTATGAAATATCTTTTTCTGCTTTTCGGTTGGCTCATAGTATTTACGATAGCCTACCTGAAACAAGGCGGTGTGGTGAGATCTTACTGAAACTGGGTTACAAACAATTGTCTCGGTATTTCGAATGCTCTTAAAGAGCTTTTCGAAAAGTACATCATCGAAATTTGAAACAAAGAGCTTCTTGTTGTCCATTATTCTCATTACAACTTCGTCGTTAAGGGCGGCTTCAACTAACTCAGTCTCTTTGTGTTTTATTGTGTCCATAATCGTTCTGGTCTTTTCATCGACCAGGTACACATAACAGGAGTCGGACTCCATAATTTTGCATGTGTAGTTTTCAAGCATTTTCAAGACATCATTTATCTCGTAATTAGAAGTAAGATACTCGGCCGCCCTCAAAACGGCGTCGATAATGTCCTCGGTTTCTATTTCCTCGGTCTCTCGTTTTATCGAATCTGATTTTTTCCATCCGAGTATGAGTCTTAGAAGTTTCTCCGGCTTGTCTTTCGCTTCTTCGGAGCTTAGAGTTCCACAAAGCACCCCTTCGGATAGAACACTTATTCTGTCGGAGTATTTCATTGCCTCGTCCCACTTGTTTGTGACATAGAGTATTCCCGTTCCCTTTTCCTTCAGTTCGGTGAGTATTCTAAGAAGAAGATCCTGTGACTTGGAACTTAAATTGGCAGTAGGTTCGTACAGAACCACCAGCCGAGGCTCATAAATACATAGCCTCAGAAGCTCTATAAGCTTTTTCTCCTCGGTCGAAAGCTTATACACGTGAGTCTTCTCTGAAATGCCGAGGTCGAATCTTGCGATGAGTTCTTTCACAGTGTGGTTTATCTTCGAATGGTTAATCAGCTTGATAACATTGGAATGACTTCTCAACATGTACATGTTCTCTGCCACGGTTAAACCCTCTGCAACCATAGGTTCTTCGAGGAGGAACATGATGTCCGTCGAACCTCCGATCTTGATTTTGTTCGTGACATCTATTCCATCAAAGAAGACTCTTCCGGAGATCTTCTTCTCAGCCCCGGTGAGAACATTAACAACAAGTTCCTTTCCAGCACCATACTCTCCGACAAGGGCGTGAACTTCAGAAGAGGTGACTTCCAGATTGATCTCCTTAAGATCGACATTACCCGTGTCATTGCTACTAAGTTCTTTGATATCAAGAATACATTGCCCCATAGCGGATCCCTCGAATTCTGCAGCCTTTTTCCTTTCATACAGCTGCAGCAACAATAAATAGATCACGGATCAGAAAAGAAAGTCGAACAAACATTTGCTTGTTGAGAATGAGTCTCATAATCATTCTACAACACAATGTATCGAAACTATATGTATGTGTAGGTTTCTACATTTTCAGAGTCACATCTAACTCGAAAGAACCTTGATCAGCATTAAGAATAGTAGGATTCGAGACTCGCGAAAACTAATGTTATGTGAAGTACAACTTTTGAAGTAAAAACATCACAGTAGAGAATGATAATAAAATATTAATTAGTGTTAAAATTTATATGTAAAGCAGATTGACGAGTCTCTTCATTTTGAACGAGATTCGGTGGGGTCTGCCTGCGTTAGAATTGACGTCCTGATGCTTAACTGGTTTGGCTTATCCGTCAGGGCAAGGAGGAATCTGAAATGTCTTACAAGCACTATTATGTTGGTGACTCCGTTTTGTCGACGGGTGACTACGAGGTTCACACTGGTGATTGTGTTGAGCTGGCAAGAGTAGAGTCAAAGACTTATCTTGGCTATTATGATAACTGTCAGGATGCGATTAGGAAGGCAAGTGATATCTATCCGAACGTATGCGGCTGCAAATACTGCTCACCTGGTTGTCACAGGAGATAATTTTCCCGTAATTGCGGGGCAATCGGTTCTTTTATTGCAACACTGTAGATTGGCACATGTGCGATCTGAAGAAACTGTTCGAAAGCTCTTCAGGTTCAATTGCCGTTTTGGTTTCAAGTGGTTATTGCGAATTCTTTACGGCTTTGGCTTCTATTCGAAAACGCTGCTCGTGCTAAAATCAATCGAACCTGTATGGTTATCGATACCAGATAGTTATCTACTTTCTAGAGGGAGAGACCTATTTGAATGACGGCAGAACAAAGGTTGGAATAGGTTTTGCGACGGGGCGAAGGCACTTTCAGAGAGTTTTGCGTAGCTACGTCTACAACTGGAAAGAGTCTGAACTGGTTGACAGCAAAGAACTAACGCTGAATCTATTTGTTGCGTATGATCTGAATTACAAGAATACAAAGAAGGCAAATTACACCAAGATCAGTTCCAGTGTGAACGAATTACTGTTCTCCAAACATTTCATAGGTCAGAAGGAAGTTGAAGAAGAAAAGAGGGAGCTCATTAAGCGCGGGATTGTCGATTCGGAAGAAGCTTCTTTGGTTTTTGGAAAAGGATACGCTTCCCAGAGAAATATTGTTCTTTACACTGCTCTGAAGAATCACATCGATTACCTGCTTTATCTTGACGATGACGAGTATCCAGTTGCCGTTACGAACAACATGGGCTCTGTTACGTGGATGGGCCAGCATGTTTTGAAAACACATTTGAATTACATTGATCAAGCCGACATCACCTACGGTTATCACTGTGGATACATTTCTCCGATCCCCTTCATAGAGTTTTCTCCAGCACTACCGGAGGATACTTTCAGACTCTTCATTGAGGCAATTAGCAACGACATAGTCAAGTGGGAGACTCTCAAAAGACTTATAGTTGCCGGAGGAGTATCGTACGCCGATCCGAAAATACTGAACAGTGGTGAAATCTTTGAAGTTGAAGAGGTAAATCATGCCAAATTCATCTCTGGATCGAATCTCTGTCTAAATCTAAAAGATCCAGGCAGACTTTTCCCCTTCTATAATCCACCTGGAGCGAGAGGTGAAGATACTTTCTTGAGTACCTGTCTGAGCGACAGGAGGGTGCTCAAAGTGCCAAGTTACGCATTTCATAACGCATTCTCAACGTACAACCACATTTTGATGGGTGTTCTCCCAACCGGTCTCAGACCTATAAGAGCCGATTCGAGAGATATAGTTAGACGTTTCTACAGATCCTGCATTGGATGGATCAGATACAAGCCTTTGCTTCTTTACATAACCGATCGCGACAACTATTCGAACAAGATTGAAGAGATGAAGATCAATCTTAGGGAAACATTACCTTCTATTTCATCGTACTTTGGTACCGATTCGTTCTACAACATTTCCAAAGAGCTGAACAAGTATCATAAGTCGGTCGAGAAACACTACGAGCAGTTCGAAAGAGTAAAAGAGATTTGGTCGAAGATATCGGATTATCTCCGCGAAGCTTACTAAGGCTCTTGAATACAAGTTTAATCTGAAACTTTTATGGAACCCCTAAACAGAAAAGATCAGAACTTCTCGGGCTTTTCTGCCTGAAGATCGAAAATATGTCCGCATTCTCTGCAAACGCGCACTATAACCTTAGATCCCATCGAAAGAGGCTTTCCTAAAGGCATAAGAGCCGCATAACCTGACCAGTAACCCTTTCCAATGTCCAGTGAGCCGCAGTTTGGGCATTTGTCCGTTCGAATCATCGAATACCTCCAGTCATCATCTAGAATCGAAATGTTTCTATCCTCTACTAGAAATTACAAAAAAAATCGGGAGTCTTGGTTTTTTTGTCTGCCGCCACTCGACTCTTCAACCTTGCTGATAATTCGCTCACCATGAGTATTGCAGTCATGTCATGCGCGTCGTATAGATAGCATTTGAAAATCCTAACCAAGGCGGGAGATAAGCCCATTATTCTTTTGAAGAGATGAAGGCGGCGAAGAGAACCACAACACCTCCCGCAAGAAGTACTGTCCAACCAAGCCAGTGAAGTTGCGGTCCACCGATGATATTCGCTATTTCCTCTCCAGAACTACCGGGAACATTGCTCCGAATAAGCTCTTTAAACTGTGTTCTCAAAGACTTCTCGTCGGGAAGGTCCTAATTACGGTAATCAACCTCGCTATTACAACGCCAATCGAAGCAAGTCCGGAAAGAAAGACCATAGATCTCATTTTCACGATTCCCATGATACCCGCAAAGATAGCAATTGCCATTATTAGTGCGCCATATAGATCTCCGCCGTTGAAATAGGTTGCTTCGCCTCCTCCTGGGAAACGTACTATGGGCAGGAACAAACCAGCTATAATCATTGCCGCTCCGACGACGGCGAGAAAAATGTCCTTTTTCATAGTCTCCACCTCTTTTCTAATATCCAATGGGCATAAGACTTTAATCTAGTCTAGGCCAATGATATCAGAATACCACTTGAAGGCGTTGTATGTTTTATCTCATCGGGAGAGCTCTGATAGTAAAACTCTCGGTTATCAGATCGCTAACTCCAAGGTTTTCATTTCCGAATTCGCTCTCGAAAAATGGGAACTGCATTACCTTTTCCAGAGACTGAACATCGTTCGGTCTTTCTTCTGGTATTGTGTCAACTGAATTCTGAACTACCATTCTCAGCGGATCGAAGTTCCCGAAGTAGAAATCCTTATAGATTCTGCTCTCTTCCTCAGTCACTCCGACAGAGTACACTACACCCTGTCCTACTAACGTATCTACTGGAATCCAGCCGTAATTGGGGAGGTGAAATTCAGCCCGGAAAAGAGAGGTGAACCCCCCCGGGTTTTCTCGCCGGTATTCCAATTGAGCGGCAGAAAAATTGATTGCACTCCATAATCTCCATATCCGTGTTCCATAGCAAAAAGGCTTTCTGGAATACCTTCCGCCTCTAGAGAAGCTTGGGCAATTGGACTGTAGTAGATATTCTCTACGACATAATCGTAAAGAAGTCTGCCTGAAGATAAGGGTTTTTCTCTTCTCCGACGATCCTTCCGACAAGGTCCTTCATCTCTTCGTTGTAATAAATTGATTCGGTAGAAAGGGTACTCTCCATGTATGTAGGGCGTTACATGTCATATTCTCCGATTTGCGAAAAATCGACGTCGAATTCCTGCCTGAAATGCCTGAAAGAGAACACTATTTTTATGGCTAGATCCTCCCCAGTGAGCCTAGATCAAAAGAAAGAAGCATGCAGGCAATCTTCCCATCGGTCCTAGGATAGTCGACAAGGGTTTCGGCCGGGACTATGCCAATTATCTCGATCATGTCCTGTCCTAACCTGTTCAGCTGAAGGGGAAGCCAGATCTTTAGATTGTCTTCATCCGGAAGATCTGATTTTGAAACCTCGACCGAGTATTCGACCAGGAACTCTCTGGGATCAAATAGCCCGCTCCAGTCACACTTGAACTCGGCAAAGCCCGCCTGTCTCTTCCGCCCATATTGTGAAAGAACGAATTTCACAGCTTTGGTGAAGTGATCGGCCCAGTCTGGATTCTGCTCCACTAGATCGAGATCCCTGTGAAAAGATTTCTTTCAAAGCCTGTGAAGAATATCTCGCCAGTCCAATATCTTTCTTTGAATGTCTCTTTCTTCAATGAACTCATAGAGCTTCTCATTTGAATCGATCTGAGGACAGTGACTCTTGATTATTTCTCTTTCATCATCGAATCTGATTGTGAATTCCATTATGGATTTGGTTTCCTTCTGTGATGTATAGTAATCCGGGCTCTTTTCAAGAGCTGTCACGGTGGTCGTCACGAACAAGATGATTTCCAACAATGCTATCAAACTTTTGATAGGAATATCCCAGCATATTGTCAATAAAACCGATGAAATGTGTTCTATTCATATATTTTATGGACTACGTAGCGCAGAGTTGTTATCTTTTTAGAGTGAATAAGTTTCTGGATGCTTCTCTTAGATATTTGAGCTCTAACTGAGAGCAACAGAATGGGGATTTCAAGCGAAGAAAGCTGTCCTTATGCAGATAAGAGTTAAATTTGATAAAATTAGTCATATTACATTCTTTGTTGTTTGCATGAGAAGGACAGTTTCTATGCTGTGTCTTGACACTGACACCGAAAATTGTGGAGGGGAATACATGAAATCAAAGATGTCATTGTTTTTATCAGTCATATTCATCGCGTTTCTAATTTCGCCGCTTCACGCAGGCGCTATCGAGCCTCTTGCAAGACCGCCGATTATTGCAACGGCGATAGGCGACGGTGCTGCATCAGACGTTCTCGCTCTAGTGTGTGAAATGAACGGAATTGGTTACGAGAACATCCTTCAGTTGAAACCCGAAGAGTTCATGGAGAAGCTCGACTCGGAAAATGCACCCGGAACACTCTTTATTGCCCCCGGTGCCATGGTCGAGGGGGATCTATATACCTTATGCGGTGTTGAGAAAATCGATGTAGGGCAGGAAATCCACAGAATAGAACAGCTCATATCGGTAGCGAAAGCGCGAGGAGTTCCCGTAGTGGCAGTTCACATTGAAGGTGGCTTCACTTCACCAGAAAGCGATCCGAGGCCGTCGTTCGATTTGCTTATGCCAAAAGTCGACTACATAGTCCTGGTGTCGCCGGAAGGGCCAAGTGAGTATTTCTCCGCGCTCTCGGAGCAAACCGGGGTACAGCTGATAGTGGTCGACAAAGCTGAAAGAATTCTCGATGCTCTTGATCTCTTATTCTCAATGGGTGGATCTTGATATAATGCTTGAAACATAGTCTCACTTAATCAGTTTGAAATTTCTTTGATGAGTTCTGAATAGAGCTAAAGTTCTTATAAATCAATCTTCTTAAGGGATTGAGTTCAAAACGGGATTAAGGATTCCGTGTTGTTCAATATTGGAGCATGCAAATCACCCTCGAGATTTTTCTCTTGCACAATAAGGGCTTTCCAATTCGCCGAATGGTTATTTCTACTAATCTAGCCTCTTCAGGTACCTTGAATTCTTCGTGAGTCGCTCCAGCTAATTGCTCTCCTTGTTAACAGTGATAGAATTGGGATGCGGGAGGAAGACAGAATTATCCTGGAAAGGATGGTTGCTATGGATTCCGAAAAGCTTACGGAGCAGGAATGGCACAAAAAGCAGGCGATAGTGAACTTCAACCTTACATGGGACCTAATAGATAAGAAAGACAGAACTGCAGAAGATGACCTTCTTATGATACATGCCGCTCACGCATCTCGCTTCCACTGGGGAGTAGTAGGTACCCCGATCGAATTTGCAAGGGGTGAGTGGCAGGTGTCCAGAGTTTACTCTTTACTCAACATGGCAGAGTCGGCCTTGTATCACGGCGAGCTTTCACTTAAGTATTGCACCGACAATGCGATAAGTGGTTTCGATCTTGCCTTTGGCTATGAAGCCGTTGCAAGAGCCTACATGATCGCAGGAAAACGCGACCGTATGGATGAGTATATGAAACTGGCAAGAGAAGCGGCCGATCTAATCGAGGATGAGCAGGACAGAAACTACTTTCTTTCTGAGTTGGAGACCATCGCTCCTCAACAATAGTCACAGGGCTCCGTAATTGTAGTTTCAGATCGAAATGACAGAAAATAAATTGCGGGCCCCGTAAGGGGCCCGTTTTCTAAAAGTAAGCTACTTAACTTCCTGCATTACCGTATCTTCAAGGTATTTAGCGAGTTCTACTAAATCAACTTCATAGATTCCCCATCCCGCCTCATCGACTTCAAGGAACTCTATTCCTCGTATTGCATTCCTCTCGATGTATCCCACGCCTTCGGGAGAAGAACGGTACAGAAGTGGCCCGGCCGTGTCAATCGGCAAGATTTTCCAGTTGTTCGTCGGAACTGGATCAATTTCACCTATGTACTGTATGTACTTGATTATGGCTTCACGATTTATCTCGGTTGTCGCCAGAATTACGTTGTCTGCCACATGTGGAAAATTTCCTCCTCCGCTCCCTCTGTAGTTGTTTGTCACTACCAAGAACTCCATTGACGCATCAAGCGGATTGCCTTCAAAGGTCGCAGAAATCAGGCGCTGGCCAGCAGGCCTGCTTATGTCGTAAACATAATCGATTCCCTCGATTACGTCAAAGTTGTATTCCCTAAAATCGTAGTTGACAATATGCTGCGGTTCTGTGGAATATGGGTCAATCTGGTTGAAGTTGTTTGCCGACGCCTCGAGCCAGTCTTTTATCTGTTCTCCGTTGAGTTTTGCCACATAGATAGTGTTCGGATAGATGTAAATGTCTGTTATCGAGCCGATCGTTATGTCTCCTTGAACGTGTGTGAAATATGTTGGACCCTGCCTGCCGGCAATGAAAGGTGCTGCAGCACTAAGAACAGGAAGCCACTCGTATTCAGTTCCAGCGAATTCACGCTCTGCCCACCATATTTGGGCTTCATTGATGATCTGTGTGACTGGGTTATCAATGATTCTTGAGAAATAGGAAGTTATCTCGGTGTCGGTCCAGCCTATTGGAGTCCTAACATACTCAATAGTTGCTTCATGTTTTTGAGCAACCAGCTCAGCTAGCTGCTGATGAGTCTCAACTTCAGGAGTTACAGGAACTAGCGAAGCTGAACCATCTAGTACTTCCCACTCTCCAGTAGTCCAGTCATAAGCTAGGTCGAGATTAATGATACCTAAATGCGAACCCCAGGAACCGGGTTGTACAGTCGGAACACCAAAGATCAGCCCCTTGTCGTTATCGATGCCTTCGATATCTGCGAAATCGCCAGGGAAATGGGAATGCTGATGACCGAGAATCATTGCATCGATTCCTTCGACCTGAGCGAGGTAATAAGCCGCATTCTCCTGAGCATCATAGCTTGTTATTTCATCTGTGGATATTCCGGTATGAGCAACTGCAACAACGAGATCCGACTGATCTTTAAGAACAGGAATGTATTTCTCCGCCTGTTCTATAATTGTCTGGGTGAACACGGTTCCTTCTAGATGACGCCTTCCCCAGCTCATTATCTGTGGAGGTGTGAAGCCTATCACACCTATCCTAATTGGGATTCCGTCCACTTCCCTTT
Organism: Mesotoga sp. H07.pep.5.3; assembly: GCF_002752615.1. NCBI lineage: Bacteria > Thermotogati > Thermotogota > Thermotogae > Kosmotogales > Kosmotogaceae > Mesotoga > Mesotoga sp. H07.pep.5.3. Next base: position 22,672 of record NZ_AYTV01000021.1, on the reverse strand, counting down.
CAAGAATGACGAAGGGATTCACCAAAAAATCCTTTGGATCTTCGGCCATTCTGATATTTGCGGAGACCCAGGGGAAGACAGAGTTGCTTCTTGCGCGTTCAAAAAACTCGAGACCAAAGTCAGTGACATCATGATTCCCTACCGAAACGGCATCATAGCCAATATAATTATAAGCCCGCACGATTGTCTGAAAATCAAAGCCTTCAAGAGGATTAACATCGGCCTCGTAGTCTCCTACTAGACTTCCCTGGATAAAGTCGCCCGTATCGAACAGCAGAGTGTTTGCGTTTCCGCTTCTGACCTTTTCAATGAGTGTGAAAACCTTTGCGAGACCAATACTCTCATTCGGCTTATCCCCCATGTAGTCGTAGGGCATAATGTACTGATGCATGTCTGTCGTACCCATAATAACGAGGTTGTGAACAGTCTTGCCAGTTGCAGAGAATAACAAACTTGAAAAGGCAAGTAAGATCAAGAGAACAGTCGCGATACTCTTCCTTTTCTCAAGCATTTTCTCACTCCTCCTTGAAAGACCCAGGTTGCTTTTCATTCAGGAACGAAGCAACCATGTGGGTATTTATTATATAACTGGCATCATCTCCCAGCAAAGAAATACTTAGGGTGTATCTCAGATAATACATCTACTTTTTGAAGAGGGTTTCGATAAACGTGAATGAGTCTTGCTCCGGATCTCTAGAATTTACATTAGGACAACGAAAGAAGCGGTCAGAGTCTTCCGGCATAGAAGTACTCTTGAATCCTTTGGTAAACTCAACAGAGTTTCGATTAATACCCAGTTAGGTCTCTTGGAGACATCACTGAATATTAGATTCACAATGACAAAGGGACCTTAAGTCACTGAGGAACTTGGGTACTCGTTGATCCAAATGACTTCTTGAGCTTCGTTAATGATTCAGTTCTTCTGCAGCAAGAATTCTGATGAATTTGCTACCGCTCTGGGTCGACTAACGGTTATTGGCCTCGAGATCTTCAATAATCTCTTTGCCCCAATAATCAAGAGTTGCAAAAGCCTACCATGTACCGATTCCTACGGCGTGATGCATCATAACTAATTCTACTCAAAAGACGGTTGACTTTGATACGGGAAAAGTGATAGCATTATGAATAGTGAGAAAACGTGATACACGTTTGTGCAAAGAAATGGAGGAGTTTTGGTGAACGGACTGAAGAGAAGACTGAATAGATTGCTATGTGGCGAATCGCTAATTCTTGCAGCGGCTGATCACGGGCAATTTGCAGGTGTGCCTGAGGGGCTGGAGGACATAGAAAGTTATGTTCGGGAGGTTGAGAAGCTGGATGTGGACGGTATCATTCTCAATCCCGGGATAGCCTCTCTCATTGATGAATTCGACTGTCGTAAGTCTCTTATAGTGAGAGTGACTCATGCCGGTTCGTCGCTTTCCGGCGATATTGAAAATACAAAGTATTTTCTGGAACCCGAGGAGGCGCTTCGAATAGGAGCAGATGGAGTTATCGTCATGGGAATTGTAGGCCAGAAATGTGATTCCGAGGCATTGCACGATCTTAGCAAAGCGATTTGGGAGTATCGAAGATATGGAATTCCTGTGATTGCAGAGATGCTGCCATACAGGAAAGAGGAGTATTTCTCCAAGAAAGTGATTGCGGATATCTCAAGAATAGGAGCCGAACTTGGTGCGAATATAGTGAAAACCAACATCACGGATGATTATGAGTATGTAATCAGATCATGTCCCGTTCCAGTAATCATAGCCGGTGGTGAAAAGACCAAGGACTTTTTCGCCTCTCTTGAGGAAGCAGCGGCCGCGGGAGCTGCAGGTGCGGCCATTGGAAGAAACCTTTATTTGGATACGGATAGGCCCAGCTTCGTCAAGAGAGCAAGAGAGGTATTCAAACGGAGGTAAGGGGATGAAGAGAGATGAAGTTAGTCTCGCTTACAGAGCCGCAGAAATGTACTATGTTAACGAGATGAACCAGGAACAGATCGCCTCGGAACTTGGGATTTCTCGGTCAAAGGTCTCTAGACTGCTAACAAGTGCCAGGAAACTTGGAATGGTAAAGATCGAACTCGTAGAACCGGACTCATTTGACCTTAGCGCACTCGAGGAAGAGCTCTGCAGAAAATTCTCAATTAGAGAAGCACATATCGTTGCATCCGTAGAAGGAACAGAAAAGGAAATCAAACAGAGAATTTCACTGTCCTTTCAAAACAACATTTTGAAAATAATCGAAGGGAAGAAATCCGTTGGCCTAGGCTGGGGAACCACTGTTTATGAGGCAGTAATGAGTCTTCCTAACAAATTGGGACAGCTACCTGAGATGAAGATCGTTCCTCTTCTCGGTGGTCTTGGTCAATCGGAAAAAACATATCAGATCAACAATATTGTTGAGAAGATGGCGAACTCTCTGGGTGCGACACCGGTATTTCTTTCCGCTCCGGCAATCGTCAACAATGCCGAACAGCTTAATATGATGACTCAAGTGGGGTCAGTTCAGAATGTCGTGAATGAATGGGCTCATCTGGAGGCCGTGATCTTTGGTTTGGGTGCCCCCGCCGGTATGTCTGCGGTACTGGATTCAAACCTTCCCGGAGAAATCATCCTCGAGCTTGTTCGAAAGCACGCGGTGGGCGATATCGTTTCGAGATTTCTAAACAAGGACGGAGATATCATCTGTAGAAATATCGAAGACATCTTACTGGGTATACCCTTCTACGAATTGCTGAAAGTGCCTGAAAAGATATGTTTAAGCGCTGGAGAGCATAAAGCCGACGGAATCCGCGCTGCTCTCTCCAGGGGATATATAACTACATTATTTACTGACATCAGGACTGCCCAGAGACTGGTTGCCTAACAGGAGGTTTGTGTATGAAAGCAGTGATGTACGAAGGAATTGGAAAGCTCTCAATCAGAGACGTCGAGAAGCCAAAGATCGGGGAAGACGGAATCCTTGTGAAGATTATGTATTCATTCATTTGTTCTACTGATATAAAGACCTTCAAACAGGGCCATCCTATGATAAAACCTCCTACTATTCTCGGTCATGAATGCTCGGGAAGGATTGTGGAAGTTGGATCGAAGGTGGAGGGTTTCGAAGTCGGAGAATGTGTTGCGGTGGCTCCTTTCGTAAACTGTGGGGAATGTGAACAGTGCATTGGCGGGAATCCCGAGGGTTGTAGAAATAGGAGTTTTCCAAGTAACGGTGCTATGACTGAATATCTTTCCGTAGACATGAGTTATGCGAGGAAAGGTGTTTGGAAAGTATCTGAATCGCAAATTAAGGAAGCTGCTCTCGCCGAACCGATGGCCTGCGCGTTGACTTCGTGCAGAAACATGAAGCTCCAGCCGGGGGAATCTGTTCTAGTCGTAGGTGCAGGTATCATGGGAATGCTAAATGCAACCGCTCTGAGAGACATCTACGGTCAGATCGTAAAGATAGTCGATACAAGAGAAGACAGACTGAAGTTCGCGCAAGAGATGGGTTTTTCCACCTCCCTTGAAGCTTCAGGTAAGTTCAACTCAATTGTTCTTACAGCACCAATTCCAGAGCTTATAGATAGATACCTACCGATGGTCAAGCTGTTCGGCAATCTCGTTTTGTTCGGCGGCTATCCAAAAGGGATAAAGGCCTCTTTCGATCCCAACATAATACATTACAATGGAATTAGAATGACTGGCACCACGGGCTTCGCGCCAAAAGACTTCGCGGCCGCAACTTCGCTAATGAATAGCGGTCAGCTACTTCTAACACCTTTCACAAATAGGATCTACGAGTTCTCGGATTTTGAAGAAGCCTTCAATGATGCTGTCGAAGGCAGATCAATAAAAGTCGGAATAAAGGTTGGTGAGTGAGTTGTTTGGCAAGAGAAACAGACTATCTAGGATTTTCAACGAGTCTGGAAAATCGATCATGTTAGCGCTGGATCACGGAATGGCCCTTGGCCCAATGCAGGGTATTGAGAGACCGGGCGAAGTTCTGAAAAAACTAACGCCATATACTGATTCCATCATGCTTAATAAGGGAATCCTGCAGAACTGCTACGTTCCTGATGGACATGTAGGAATAGTTCTCAGGATAAGTGGTGCGGCAACCATTGTAGGTGAAGATCTTACTAGGGAAAGCATTACCACCACCGTGACGGAAGCTCTAAGACTTTCGGCAGACGCCGTTGCTACTTCCATTTATGTTGGAACTCCAAATGAACACTCGACGATTAGGGAGCTTTCGCTTCTTTGTGATGAATGTGAGACCTACGGGCTTCCGGTTCTAGCTGTAACAGCGATTGGTAAGGATAGAGAGAGGAAGACAGATCCCAGATACCTTGCTTTGGCCGTAAGAGTAGCGGTAGAAATGGGCGCAGACATCATCAAGACCTACTACTGTGATGAGAATTTCGAGAAGGTAGTGGAAGCAAGTGCAGGAGTTCCGATAGTTATTGCAGGAGGCCCCAAGATGGATTCGGTTCTAGACGTCCTGAAGATCGCCGAAAATGCGTTAAAGGCTGGGGCTCTTGGGGTTGACATGGGGAGAAATGTCTGGCAGCATGAAAAACCCGTTGAAATGCTGTTGGCACTGAAGGAAGTTGTAAATGAAGGGGTCAATGCGGAAGAAGCTCACTCAAAGCATTTTGGGAGAAAGTAATGAAGATTGTTGAGATGATCTCGATCAGGAAGGAATTCCCCGGGGTCGTCGCTCTTGACAATATTGACTTTGCTCTCGAAGAAGGCGAGATTCATGGACTTGTTGGTGAAAACGGGGCAGGGAAGTCTACCCTCATTAACGTACTAGCGGGTGTCTTTCAGCAGAGTTCCGGAGAAATGAGAATTTTTGGAGAACCTGTGCGATTGAGCAGCCCATCCGACGCCTTGAGGAGGGGAATTGGAGTTGTCTATCAGGATACAGTTCTTGATCCTTACTTCACTTCGGAGGAAAACATCTGGCTTGGGCGGGAGCCGTCCAAGCTATCTGTGCTTAAGGGGAAGAAAACAAGATCCGACACTAAAGAATTATGTGAAGAATTCGGAATTGAAGTTCCCCTTCGCGTCCCAGTCGGAACTCTAAGTGTAGCCAAGCAGAAGATGGTAGAGATTCTCAGGGCCCTAAGCATGAATTCAAAGGTGCTGGTACTTGATGAGCCGACTGCCTCCATAACTCAGAGTGATACGGACAACCTTTTCAAGATTCTTAGGAATCTCAAAGAGGCCGGTCTCAGCGTGATCTTCGTTTCTCATCATCTCGACGAAGTATTTAATCTATGCGATCGAATCACTGTTCTCAGAAACGGGCACTACGAAGGGACCTATGCTTCTTCGGAACTTTCTACAAGAAGCCTGATCAAGTTGATGACGCACAGGGATTTAACTGATCAATACCCAAAACAGGAGTACAAAGCAGAAGAGGAAGTTCTTAGAGTATCCAATCTCAATTCAGTGAAACTGGGCTTGAAGGATGTTTCCTTCGAAGTTAAAAAGGGAGAAATAGTAGGGTTCTTCGGAATGGTTGGTTCAGGTCGGACAGAACTTATGAAATCGATATTTGGAGCCGGTGAAATCGACGGCGGAGAGATACTCATTGAGAACCAACCTGCAAAGATTTCGAATCCATCAAAGGCAATGAGAACCGGAATCTACCTTTGTCCTGAAGATCGCAGGAGAGAGGGACTGGTGCAGGACATGTCGGTTGTCGACAATCTCTCCATTCCTTTTTTGGGAACCCTGACGAAGTTTGGCGTCATCTACTCAAAGACGGTCAATTCAAAGGCCAGAAAGCTCTCCAAGGATCTAGAGATAAAGACTCCTTCACTGAAGACAATCGTATCCAATTTGAGCGGTGGAAATCAGCAGAAAGTTGTACTTGGAAAGTGGCTGATGGGACCAAAGTCGAGAGTCTTTATTTTCGATGAACCCACACAGGGAATCGATGTTGGGGCGAAAACGGAGTTCTACAAAATCATGCAGGACATAGCCAGCAAAGGTTGTGGAGTGATATTTGTTTCTTCGGATATCAGGGAACTTCTAGGCGTCGCAGACAGAATTTACGTAATGCGTCTTGGGAGAATCACAGCCGAATTTGAACGCAAAGATTTCGATCAGAGCGTAATTCTAGAGAATGCACTGAGCGATACAGTTTCAACGGGGAGTGGGAAATGTGAATAAAGCGGGACAACTATTCCAGAAGTACGGAACGATACTGGCCCTGATCGGGATTGTCGTCTTCTTCTCGGTTATGACTGATACCTTTCTTACTTCTAGAAACCTAATAAACATACTTTCTCATATTTCAATGTTGGCCATAATAGCAACGGGAATGACCGTGTGTATGATTCCAGGGGATTTCGACATGTCGATTGCCTCAGTTGCGAGTCTCGCAGGTGTGATAGCGACTTCTCTTATTCTCAGCGGGTTTGGAGTTGTTGGTTCAATAGTTATAACAGTTGGTATGGGAGCGCTCTTTGGTGTGGTTGCCGGCATCTTGATAACCACCTTGAAGATATCCGCATTCATAGCAACTCTTGCTCTTGGAACCATCGCAACGGGTATAAATTTCATGTTCACCAGGGGTCAGGAAGTATACGGGATCTTCCCCGATTCATTTCTGATGATAGCACAAGGCAGAGTGATAGGAATTCCTATTCAGGTTTTCATAATGGCTGCGGTCGTTCTCGTTTTCGCCTTCGTTATGGAGAAAACCAAGATGGGTAAATGGATGTATTCAATAGGGGGAAGTGTGAAGGCTTCATTCCTCTCGGGAATCAATGTCAGGCTGCTGCGTGTCGTGGGAATGATAATCTCGGGAGCTCTCGCGGCCTTCACCGGATGCATCCTCGCATCGAGATTGGGATCTGGACAGCCAACGGCTGGAGATGCTTATCTGATGGATGCGATAGCAGCTTCATTTTTGGGGATGACCGCCATAAAAGTGGGCAGACCCAACGTTTTGGGAACATTCGTCGGCGCTCTGATAATTGGAGTGATAAACAACGGTCTCGTAATTATGGGAGTGTCATATTTCTTTCAATACATCGCCAAAGGAGCAATCATAATTCTAGCGGTTGCATTGACATCGTTCAAGAACGCTGAGAGCTTCTAGGCAATCATCTGGAGGTGTTGCAAGTATGAAAAAGGCAGTTTTAATTCTCGCAATTGTTCTTGCTGTTTCAATTGGTGTAAGTGTGGAAATCGGATTCGTTGCGGCCAATCTTTCTGCGGTAACCCAGGCAACAATCGCCGAGAACCTTGAGGCGATCTCCAAAGATAATAACTGGACGATTTATGTTTCAAATTCTGCCGGATCATGGGAAACAATGAACAATCTAGTTGAGAACTATGTTTCTAAGAAAGTCGATCTAATTGTGATTGCAATGGGTCAAGCAAGTTCACTGACATCATCGTTGACTGCCGCAAAGGAAGCGGGGATTCCAGTTATTGGAATCGATTCCGAGTACAGTGATCTTCTGACTGCCGACATTCTAACAAACAACTGGGAAATGGGTGCCAAGATCGCCACATATCTTGTGGACAGACTAAATCACAAAGGGAACATAATTGTATTCAAATTTGATCAGTTCTACGGGACTCGTTTCAGAGGCAAAGCAATCGACATGGTCCTTACGGAAGAGCCAAACATAAATGTACTGGAAGTCCACCATCTTCCCCCTGCAGGTTTCGTCGAAGACGCCCAGAGAACCATGGAGTCTTACCTGCTCAAATATGGAGACAAGATAGATGCAGTATGGTGCGCGTGGGATGATCCTGCATACGCAGTATCACTTGCAATTAGGGCAGCCGGTTACAGCCAGGAAGATATGTTTGTTGTAGGTATTGATGGGAGTGAAAGAAACATAGAGATGATAGCTGCCAACAACACCGCCGTTGTCGCCACTATCCTTCAGCCGTTTGGAGACTCGGCGCTAATAGCGGCCGATCTTATCAACAAAATAGTTGTAGAAGGAAAGAGCCCCGAAGAAGTTATCGGCACCGTCAGGGTAATATACATGGACGCGCCGCTTATCACTTCAGCGAACGCTCAGGAATACATCAAGTAAGAGTTTTCACAACGTGTAGGTAAAAGTAGTAAAGGGAGTCTGCCGCGACAGTCTATTACTAAACATGGTGTTATTATCATTCGTAAGTAGCGAAGTGCCTGAACAGACTCCCTTGCCTAATTAATGTCTTCCAACGTTATCATCATTGGAAGACTTTCAAGGAGCGGTTATCAAAAATGAATTCAAGTGTGCTTTTCGCAGGATATGATATTGGAACGACTTCGAGCAAGGTTTCTATTCTAGACGCTGAAGGTCATGTTATCTCAAATGCCAAGGTAAACCATCCTCAAGAGTTCTCGATAGATGGTTTTCCCGAACAGGATGCTAATAACTGGTGGGAAGACTTCAAGAAACTGACTTCGATTGTTGGCAAAGAGATTTCGCTTTCGAGAATAGAAACGATCGGACTGAGTTCAATGTGTCCATGTGTGCTTCCCGTTTCAGATGAGGGAATTCCATTGAGAAAGTCTCTCATGTACGGAATAGACCAGCGCGCTTCGAAAGAGGTTGGACTCTTTAATGAATCCTTCAGCCGCGAAAAAAACAGATCTATCTATACGGATTACTCTAGCCAGTCGATTCTCCCTAAGCTTCTCTGGTTAAGAGAGAACCAGCCTGCCGTTTTCAAGAGTACTTCACGAATCCTTACGGCGAACGGCTACATTGGATTTAAGCTTACACAGTCATTCGCAATGGATTATTTCTCAGCTTCGGCCGGTAATCTGATCGATTTAGATAGCCTCGAGCTCTTCAAAGAGCCTTTTGATCGTTTCGATCTATCGACGAGTCTCTTCCCGGAAATGAAATGGGCACTGGAGCCAATAGGTAATCTAACTCGTAGCGCCTCGCTGGAGACAGGGCTGAAAGAGGGAATAACGATATTTACGGGGACTGGCGATGCTTGCGCGGATGCAATTACAAATGCCTGCATTGAGCCCGGTAGCGTTTCGGTTTCTCTTGGAGGAACATCGATATTCATCCAGTCTCTGGAGAAACCGGTATGGTCTCCAGATCTATTTGTCGAGACCGGAGCAACTCCCGGTTCCTTTACCATAGGAGGTGCAACGAGCTGCGGAGGCCTTCTAACAGACTGGGTAGTTGAGCGATTGTTTGGTCTCAAGGCATCGGAAAAAGAGGTTCTTTTGAGGGATTTCGACGTTAAGAAGTATAGACCTTCAAATCTCATTCTTCTGCCTTTCTTTGGGGGAGCCCGGACACCCTTCAACGATCCAGGGGCAAAGGGTATCTTTTTTGGTCTTTCTATGGAAACCGATAGGGATAGTATTCTCTCTGCGCTGTTTGAGTCTATTGCAATTGATATCAGCATGATAAGCGATGAGATCAAGAGGACGGCACTTGAACCAGGCCAAATTTGTGCCTCAGGAGGAGGAACCAGGAGCGAGGTTCTCCTCGGGCTGATTGCCACTGCTCTAGATCGTGAACTCCTGGTTTGTCCGCAAGAATACGACTCTGCTAGCGGTGCCGGGCTCATTGCTTTGTCGGCGTTTTCTGAATCGAGCCTCTCGGAAGTCGTAGACAAAATCAAAGAGAGATATGTAACTGTCGAACCCTGGAACGAATTCGGAGAATACATTTTCGAAAGGAAGGAAGCCTTCAAGGAGCTGTACAACTGCAATCGAGATCTCTTTTTGAAGAGATGAAGTTTCTTTGAGAAAGAAAAAGAATATTATAGATGAGGAAATCAGCCGGGGATAACCCCGGCTTGATTATTTGCTGAGAGATTAACAGGAATGAGGCTTCAAAGAAAGATTGCGCCAGTTTTCTGTATATCATAAGTCTTTTGGAAGCAAAGTCTTGCAAGGGAGTTAGCGGTCATGAACTTGGGATTTGCTCTTATCTTAATTGGCTTGGAATTTGCAGGATCTCGCTTCAAAAAAGGTTGAAAGAATATCGCCCATTCAGGATGCATAGATCCGAAAGATTCGGAAACGACGTCTTGAATCTACGTGGACCTGATCTCATTCTTGCGAAGAGCACGAAGTGCTATAATTTTGGTGTGAGACGTTCTAGATAAACTCTTTCTTCGGCTATGAAGTATTTGTTTGAAGGAGGTGTTGTGAAGTGATTTACTACGTAGATGACAACGCAAAGCCGACCGGAGAACATGAAATTCATACGGAGTACTGCGATAGGCTCAAAGAGTTAAAATCGAAGACAAGGCTGGGAGATTTCGTTAACTGCTTCGGAGCCCTTCAGAAGGCGAGAGAGATATACCCAAATGTCGATGGTTGCATTCATTGCTGCAGTGAATGCCATAAGGGCTGAAGCGTCTTCATAAATTTCAGATTAATGGTCGCTTGTAGGGAATAAATGAATCTTTCTTGCAGATTCGTTAGCTGGCGTTTTTGCTTTTTCTGGTGATTTCTCCGGCCATAGAGCATTTTGTTAACTTTCACTTTTCAGTCTCTTTTGTGATGACGGCCTGCAACGGTTAATTACAATTCATTTCAGAGTTCCGCATTCTTTTCGGATGCTATAATCATTCGGAACTGATGATTCATACCCGCAGATATCGGAGAAGAGAGTGGTGAAATGGGCAGAGTAGTTATCGTTGGCAACGTTGATGTCGATATCATAGCAGGTCCGATTGACGACTGGCCAGAATGGGGAACGGAGATAGGAGTAGATACTGTTGATATGCGTATCGGCGGGCAGGCGGCCAACACGGCTGTCGTGCTTGCCGACCTCGGAGTACCGGTGGAAATAGTCACTGTAGCAGGAAATGATCTCTTCGGGAAGGCCTTTGAGAGAAGATTCATTCAAATGGGAATTTCTGTCGAAGGGCTTGACCTCATCGAAGGCAAGACTCCTCATACAGTTGCGATAACTCATACAAGCAGTGAGAGAAGCTTCTTGAGCGACGAATCTGTCATGCGTTTCATGGATGTTGACTTTGTTAGCAATAAGCTTACTAACGTCAAAGGCGCACATATCCTGTTTTGTGGAATCAATGTTCTTAACGGTTTGAGAAGGGGAGACTTGAAGGCCCTTCTGGAATCTCTCAATGATGATAACGTCATCTACCTGGATCCTGGATGGCCTCCCGATGGCTGGAAGTCATTCAGACCTCAGATAAGGAGCTTGCTGAATTCATTAGACTGGTTCTTACCCAACGAAGCCGAACTAATCGAGGTGACACAAGAAGCTTCGATTTCCAGCGCCGTGGAAAGCTTTCAGAGGGAGTTCACCAGTAATGCGATGGTGAAGATGGGCTCTGAAGGTTCGCTCATGATCTCTAGAGACAGTTCAAAAGAGTATTCGACCGAAAGGTCAGAGAACGTTGTGGATACGATTGGAGCCGGGGATTCCTTCAATGCCGGGTTTATCTATTCGGCGGCCGTCAAAGGAAGCTATGATGTCGACCTTGCCCACAGGATCGCCAGAGACTGGATCGAGGGAAGATACAGGGAGAAAATTTCCTTGTAGGTTGCTCTGATTAGTTTTCGCGGTTTTTTGGAAGTATACTGTCTATTCATAAGCAGGGGGATGAAGAGAGTGTTTCTTAGAGAAGGTCAAAGAGTACTCTTTCAAGGGGATAGCGTGACTGATACTGATAGGGACAGAGAGGACTTATACTCTCTTGGGGACGGTTATCCTGCAATTATCTCCGGACTCGTGGGTTCTGCGCATCCGGAACTGAGAATCGAGTTTCTGAACAGAGGCGTTGGAGGAGATAGGGTACGGGATCTTCGCAGACGCTGGGAAGTTGATTGCCTTGATCTCTCTCCTGACTGGGTTTCGATACTTGTGGGTATAAACGACTGTTGGCGCCTCTACGACAGCGACGATAAAACGGAGCCGGAGGACTTCGAAAACGACTACAGGTATCTGCTGGAATCGGTCAGGTCAAAGGGAGCATCTGTGATAATAATGGAACCCTTCTTCCTTCCAGTCTTCTCAGGGATGGAGAGATGGACTGAAGATCTTGGACCGAAGATCCAGATAATCAGGAGAGTTGCAAGGGAATTTGGAGCGATTTATCTTCCGCTCGATGGAATTTTCGCTGCTGCATCTGCGAGATGCGAGCCGGAATTCTGGGCCAAAGACGGTGTTCACCCCACTCCCGAGGGCCACGCCCTCATTGCTCGTCACTGGCTTCAGGCAATGAATATCGTTCTCTGATTCAATAGGTTAATCTGAAATTGTCGGCTCGATGCTGTAGTTCACAAGGCGATCGTAGTATTCGCGATTCCTTTCATATTCCGAGCGGTATATGATACTTTTGGCATCTAATGCGTGATCTATAGCGAGAATGCCGTCGAGGTGGTCTATCTCATGCTGAAGCAGCTCCGATCTTGCCTGATCGACCCCCTTCCACTCGTGTTCGATTCCCCTTTCATCTTCATACACGACATCTATCGAAAGGCTTCTTTCGAGCCTAATGAGCAGATGTGGAAAGGACATGCAGTCATCCCACATTGTAAATGTAGACCTACTGCGGTTGACTATTCGCGGGTTTATAATTGCAAAACTTCCTTGACCTAGATTGAGCGCAACGATTCTCTTAAGAATGCCGATTTGCGGGGCTGAAATTCCGCGGCCAAAGCCATTTTCTTTTCTGAATTCATCAAGGGCCTGTTTGAGCAAGACGATCTGGCCTATCGTCTCCTGGCTTCGAAAGTCAGTGACGGTAGAGGATTTTTCGCGGAGCAACGGATTTCCAAGAAGCAATACTTCACACGTCATCATCAACCTCCGAAAGCTCTTTGGCTCTTTTCAAGAGATGTGCAAGAGCCGCTGCCGTTCCTAGGGGAAAGAGAAGAGTTCCGGTCTCTAGAGAGCCGGCGACAACCTCTCCCCCTGAGGAGATTATATCTTCAAGTGCTATCTTGCGCTCAAGACTTTCGCAGAGCAATTCCTCCGGTATGGCAATTAAAGCGCTGACCTCTTCGCGGTCGAGTTCGAAGGGAGTGTCATCTTCAAAATGCGCATTAAAGCAAGCGATGAAGTATGGCTCTTTCTCGGGTAAGTCTTTTCGTTGATCAAGCATTTCGTAGATCATTCTGGGGGCGGGTGAAGTAAGTTCGATTGTGTCAACAACGCTTCCGTCTGGTTGAACTATATCCGTCCTCGCTGAATGAATTATTTCGACGGCCTTTCCAGTCTCTTCGACTGCTTCGCGTTTTGCTGCCTGGATGAACCCCTCGCCTTCTTCACAGTGGCCACCGATTCCGGCGAAGAACCTTTCTCCGAACTCTGTTCGATGCTTCCTTCCAGAAACCTGAAAGAGGTAAAGGCCCCGGTGCTTTATAATCAGTCCAGTGCCCTTTTCGGAATTATCTGGAACCAAACTGTTGATATTCATAGTATTCTTTCCTTCATTACTCGATTGTCGAGACAATCATCTATTTATCCAAAGAGGCGATCTTCTACATGTCCGAAGACCACTGTCGCTGGTCTACAGACAACGTAATGGTCTTTAGCCGCCGGATCGGTCCCTATTCACATTCTTTATCACGGAATCGGCTGCCAGCTTTCCCGTAAGGATGCTTATCGGTACACCTGCAGGGCTATAAGTCCACTGGCCGGCCTGAAGAACATCCGGTATTTTCGTTTTGACCGAGCTGTTTACCTTCATCATACTGGCTACAACTGGTATCGGTTCCTCGAAAGACCATCCTACGATCGAGCCTTCAGTGCTGCCGGAGTAACTCTCTATTGAAAGCGGGCTGCTGGAAAATGAAAAGAGAATCCTGTCTTTCAGAATCGGGTAGATTGAATTAGATAGAACTTCGATTATTCTCTTTTCTAGCTCTTCTTTCAGCTCTCCGTACCAGCCGGACTCATACGCTTTCTTCACTATATCGTATTCGAAGAGTGTGCTTACAATAAGACCGGTCTTTCCTTGTGGAGCTAGGTCTCTGTCCTTGAGAACGGGGATCGAAATCTCGTAGGTGCTCAGTTTGCAGAACCTGTCAAGCCAGCTCAAGACTTCTTCTCTTGAATTTACAGACCAGTTCTCCAGAATGGACTTCATTTCGCTGCGATGAGTCTCGCCAAGGCCTTTCTTTGAAGGGGTATAGAAGAAGTGCCCGCTGGAGATCGCTTCAAATTTCTCAGGCGGTTCGTCGACCGCGATGAAGACGCTGAAGATAGAATCGGTCCCATGTTTCTTCGATATCTCTGATCTGAATGCGTTGACCGTTTCCGTTGCGGTCTCTTGCAGGCCGTCTGTTTTTACAATGGAGTAGAGCTTCTTTAGGTCGGCAGCCCACACAAGCTTCTTGTATTTATGGGATCTTCCATTGCTATCCACGATTACTTTTTTCTCGGCATGGACCTCTGTCACTTCCCTACCTGTCTCTATTTCCCCACCGAACTGGATTATCTTTTCTTTTACGCGTTCCGCCATAGCTCCAACTCCACCCTTCGGATAGAAGTAATCCTGATATAGGTAGAAATAACTCATGGCGAAAAAAGTCGGTGTGTTCTTGAAGAAGTGCTGATCAATGATGTCTCTCAAAGAACTGTCTTGGACAATCTTCTCGAGGAACTCCTCGACCGGCATCCTGAATTTTCCAATTCTTCGGAGGGTGAAAAGGAACTTGAACAGCCAGGGCAGGTACACTTTGACAAAATACGACTTGTTGTTCTTGAAGTCCATGAAGAGGGGATTATCGACTCCGTAGAGAATCTCCATGTCCTTCATGATTCTCTTTATGAATGAAACGACTCTCTCGATTTCATCCTCGCTTCCAGGATACATCTTCCTAAGAAGATCAGAATACTCCTTCAAACTTTCCTTCGAGGTCACACGTATAACACTGTTTTCGATCCCCACAGATACCGGACTCTTGACTCTTTCGATTTCAATCCCAAGCTCCCTCAGCATGGGGAGAATAATTCCCGCGCTTTCGAGCGCCCTCACACCGCCGTCGAAGAGGAAGCCATCTCTCCAAAAGGAGTTGATCAGGCCCCCACACTTCTCGTTCTTCTCCAACAAGAGGACTCTAGCTCTGTGCTTTGCAATATATGCGGCACTGGTCATTCCGGCTATTCCACCGCCAACTATTATCGCGTCATAGATTTCCGTTATCGATGCCCCCCATTCGTAGGCTTTCCTGCCAGAGTTTTTTAGCTGTTTCCATGTCGAGTGCGGGAGGGGCGGGAATCTCTTCCGTGGTTAGATTGAAGAACTTTCCGCCGACATCCTGGAGATCACCGGAAACACCAAGATAGTAAAGGGCTTCTGCCGAGATTTCCGGCGTACGGGAGAATCTGTCGACAACATTTCTCTTATACCATTTGTATAGTGCTCCATTTTCCTTTCCCGTACCCGTCTTGACTGCACCGGGGTGCATTGCGTTTATTGTGACCCCACTTCCTTCGAAGTACTGATTAAGAATAAGCATGCTAAGCAGCTGGCAAGTCTTTGCAGAGCCGTAGGCCTTAAGGCCAGTGTAACGTCTCTTCTGCCAGTTAAGGTCCTCCGTTTCTATTCCCCAGACGGCAAATCGATGGCCTTCCGAATTCACAATCAGAATGCGGCCCTTTTCCTGAGCTTTCATCTTCTCTCTTATTAGATAGTTTATGACGAATGAGGAGAGATAATTGACTACGAAAGTCGTTTCAAAGCCTTCCTTTGTAAGTTCTTTGCGCTTCAGAAAGACTCCAGCGTTGTGTATCAAGACATCTATAGTATCTCCCATCGTAGAGAGCTCTTTACCGACTCTCAGGCTATCGTCTAGACTGCTGAAGTCGGCTATCATATATGAACACTGAACGCCGAAGTCGCGTTTGAGTTCGTCGCAAAGCCTTTCCGATTTTTCCCTGTTTCGATTTATGGAAAGAATCCTCGCTCCGTGGCTTGCATACTTCCTGCATGTGTAGTATCCAATACCCGAAGTGCCTCCGGTAATGACCATTAGGCGACCCTCAAAAGCATCATTGCAGATCTTTGGATCAGACTTGTTGTTCCTAATCATAGCTCGAATGTTGGACCATTTGTATTGTTTCCAGTATTTGCGGATGGGTTTCTTGCCTCTCTCCATGTGCAAAACCTACCCGAAGTGTTTTCTCATGAAACGCCTGTAAGGCTTTCTGAATGAGGGTATGTTGTCGAAGATATCACCCCAAAGGTCATAGTAATCTCTCTGCTCGATTATCTTTCCCCCTTCACTAATAGAGAGACGGCTCGCACCATAAATCACGGAAGTCCTCGTCTTCTTGAAGAGTATCGTCATCTCCCATTCGACAAAGACCACGTTGTCTTCCTTAATGACTCTAAGAACGGCCATTTTCAACTCTTTAGATCTCTCGGCAAGTCTTTCGGTCATTTTCTTGAATTCTTCGATTCCCCGGATTTCTTGGATCGTGTCTTTGAAGAGAATGTTGTCGTCGTAGTACGGTAGAATGTGTGACCAGTCAGGTTTCCCTTCTGTGTTGTAAGTCTTTGACCATAGTTCTCGAATCTGATCGGCACTCTCTATACAAAATCCATCCATAATCACAACTCCCCAAAACGGTCATTAGAAACATACAGAGTCCTGTATTCACTCAAGTAACTAGTCAAACATAGAGAATATCTTAAGCAAATCGTATCACGGCGACTCTTGCGAAGCAAATATTTGGAGGATTACAAAATAGCAATCTTCAATTCTGCCCGACAAACTGTGAACGATAGATTTGAAAGTAGCAAAAGTTCAGAAACAATGCTGTTGAAAAACGCTCTCTAGCGCAAACTTGAGAAGCCAAGAGCGGCATGATAGGAGCTACGAACGAGAGGACCCGATGCGACGAACGAAAAGCCTCTCTCAAGAGCGAAGATTCTGTAGCCTTCAAACTGCTCCGGCGTAATATACTCCACTACCGGAAGGTGCTTATGAGATGGCTGCAGATACTGACCAATAGTCAACATTCTGCAGCCTGCATCAGACAGGTCCTTTATTACTGACTTAACCTCGTCTTCGCGCTCACCAAGGCCCACCATTATTCCAGATTTGGTAATTATCGAAGAGTCAATTTCCTTCACTCTCCTCAAGAGACCGATAGAACGCTCGTACGTTGCTCCGGGTCTTACATTGGCGTACAGAGAAGGTACGGTCTCTATATTGTGATTCAAAACGTCCGGATGCTCTCTAACGATTCTTTCGAGAGCCTTCCAGTTACCATTTAGGTCAGGAATCAGTAGCTCGATTGTCGTATTTGGACAGTTCTTTCTCAGTTCACGGACTACATCGACGAATTGAGAAGCGCCACCATCGTTAAGATCGTCCCTGGTAACCGAGGTGATCACAGCATGTCTCAGTTGGAGAAGATGGACGGCGTGGGAAATGTTCTCCGGCTCCTTTGGATCTGGAGAGCCTGGTATTCCCTTTGAGACTGCACAGAATCGACAGTTCCTTGTGCAGATATTTCCAAGTATCATGAATGTAGCGGTTCTGGATGCAAAACACTCTCCCATATTTGGACATCTCGCCTCTTCGCACACGGTATGAAGACGCAGGCTTCGCAACATGACCTTTATTTCGCTAAGCTTACTCCTGTCGGCATTGAGCTTCTTCTTAAGCCAGTCTGGTTTCTCCTTCACTTTGACCACTCTCCAGCCATTCTCTCGAAACTTCTATCAGTTTGCTCTTAAAGACAAGAGAAAATTTTTCTTCCACACTCTTTATGATCTCATGTAAATCAACACTATCCACAAAATCGTCCATCGATGCAATCGTATAGTCTTTTATGCCGCAGGGATTGATCAGTTTGAAATGTTCCTTATTCACCCGTACGTTCAGGGCAAATCCATGCATTGTGAACCATCTTTTTACGGCGATACCGACAGCGGCAATCTTTCTTTCTTTTACCCAGACGCCCCTGTATTCCGGTTTCCTTCCGGCTTCAATGCCATAATCTTCCAGCACTCTAATTACTACCTCTTCGAGAGAGTGCACGTACCATGGAAGATCTTTCTTCCATTTCCCAAGGTTCAGAACGGGGTATGCAATAACCTGTCCCGGACCGTGATAAGTTATGTTTCCTCCCCTACCGGTACTTTGGAGCTCTACCCCAAGTCTCTCAAGCTCGCTTTCATCTACGAGAAGATTCTCTCTTCCGCCCGATTTGCCCACGGTAAGGACTGGTTCATGTTCAAGGAGAATCAGTATGCAATCGGCCTTCCCCGACATAACCTTTTCAAGAGCTAGATTCTGCAGATTCAGCCCTTCAAGGTATTTTGTGAGCCCGTTCAGTCTCAGTGAAAAGCAACTTCGATTCTCCATTTTCAGTCGGACCCCGATTGACGCATAGTCTTATTGATTGGCGAAAAAAGTGTTTCAATCGATTCTACATATTTCATGACTTCTTCTCGACTCAGTGAAGCGGGTCTGGTTTCTCCGGTAACCCATAGTTCGACTTGATCGAAGAAATGGGGGCTGCGTGGATCTTCTGAAGCTCCTGGTGTCAGAAACGCTCTGCACTTGTCTATGTTTGAAAGATCGACGATCTGTGTGTAAGAGTTTCCCAGTTGCAACCAGATGGTATTTCCCGAGGTGGTTACGAGATCGGGCGCTTTTCGATTCGCATCTGGGTAAATCGAGGGGAGGCCTTCAAGATTAGTCTGATAAACCATAACCACCTTTCTAACTTGAGAAACGGCCTCTCGAAGACTGCCAGCCGAAGCCTCAAGTAACTGGTTGACCCAGACTGCCAATTCTTCCTCTTCCGGCAACTTCTGAGTTCTTTCAAACTCTTCCAGGGCAGAACGAAGTAGGAAGATATTTCCGGAATGGCACCCGCCGTATTTCGAGGCAACAAGAGCAGTGACCGTATTGGGCCGCGGACTGCGATGCATTTCCCGCACTACAGTCTCGGCAACATCGGCCGCTCTGCTGTTCTTCAAAAGGCGATAGTCCCAATCACTCAGGGCATTAAGAAGCCTCGTTGAATTCTGTGACAGAAGGTTCTTCTCAGACAAAATGCCTGCGAGAGATAGAAAATCTCTGGCAATTGCCGAGACATTATCTCGATGAATCTCCGAAAAGCTCTCGAAAGTGAATTCGTTTTGATCATCAAGGGGCTCGTAAAGCCTTATACTTCTTGGGTTATGGCCGGTTTCTCCAGTTCCTATAGTTAGAGAATACGGGTACCAGTCTCTGACGGACAAATGACTTGCACTGGCAACTAATCCCGAAAAAGGATTCTGAACATCAGGAAGCTCCTGCGCGTGTTTGTAGAGACCGAGTGTGCGCATGAGCTTGTCGGACTCGAGCAAGTCCTTGCCGTAAATCTCGGATAGCGTCCCGGCAACTTTTCTCCTTGAAAGTTCCATTTGAAACGTGCGATCCCCCGCAGTGGCATAGCCCGCCCCGAAAAATAGTTCAGAGTCATTGTCGGCATAGATGTGTGCTACTCCCCATGAATCACGTACTATCTCGATTTGACCGGCAAATATCCTTACGGGAAGAATAGAAAGAAGCACAATGATAGAGATTAAAACCATCCACAACGTCATTTGCTTCCTCATATCTGCCCCCTTTTGCTCACTGTCTGGCGTGACCCTCCAATTATAGATCACTCTACTGATGGGAGGAACTTCAAGTTACAATCCGTCATCCAAGGCGATAGTGAATATAGGAAGTGTCTTTCAGAAATCAGCTATCAGATGAGGCTCCATAATTGGAGATCTGATTTCGAAACGTAAACAATGATTCCAAGGTATCTGTGAAGAAGAAAAACACATGAAAGTAATGCAGTTATTGAAGCGCTGGATGTCAATCACTCACTTTTGCTACTGAAGGCTTCTCTAAAACGGTAGTGTTACCTCGCAGAATTCAGATCGCATCTCCAATTTGCAAGCCAAAGAAAAACGGAGAGGTTTCCCTCTCCGTTCGACTGGCGATTCTGATTAATTGGCCGGGTTGATAATAGTTATTCTTCCCTCGTTGACGGGAGCGATTGTTCCGTGTCTTTCGATGTATTCTGCAAATGCATCTCTGAGGAAGGACTTTGTTTCAATGACTTTCTCCATCCCCAGGAACATGGTGAACTTGTCACCGCCGCCCGTTAGGAAGTCGTTGGCGGTGAGTGTGTACATCTTATCCGGATCGAGTGGAACACCGTTGGACGTAACAGATATCAAGCGCTCATACGGTGGTTTCGATGCGTCGAAAGTGTATTCGAGGCCCGATACCTGTAAGAATTGGCCGGCAGCGGCCGGATAAGCCGAAATTCCGTGTTCGAGGACGTCCCATATTTGCTTCCCGGTTGTTCTTACGGCGACGACAAGGTTGTCGAATGGTAAGACCGTGTAGACATCCTTTATCGTAATATCTCCAGCTGGAATACTGGCTCGAACTCCTCCACCGTTCTGTATGGCAAAGTCAGTTCCAGTCATCTCTCGAAGGCTATCGGCAATCGCGTTTGCAAGGTTGGATTCCTTCAGCCTTACCGTGCCCCTTTCTCCATCGAGATCAACCTCGGTCTTTCCAATCACCGTACCGAGCTTTTCGTCAAGCTGAGAAACATAACTCTGAACCACTTCGACTACTTCTTCATCCTGTGGAAGGTTCTGACTCATGAATACGTGGGCGAAGTTGATACCTATTAGTTCTCCGTTGTAGATGTTTAGATTTGTTTTCGAGATTAGCTCCGCATGTTTTCCTGAAGAGATCACCCAACTACCGTTTATCTTTTCCGGGAAAGCAACAACGTCTCTTCCTCCTTCGAATATAAGATCGTAGCCGGGAACCTTTGCTGGTAGTACTCTGTTGCCACCGTGCAGATGGGCGAGGGCGACCACCAAATCTGCCTGTGGAGACACTTCATCCAGGAGTCTCTTTGCAGCAGAATACTGTTCTTCGAAGGTAATTCCCGCTACGTTCCTTGGATGGGTGTACCAGGCGCTGCTGTCGTCAGTAAGCCCAACAATGGCTATCTTTACCCCGTCGACTTCTTTTATTATGTATGGCTCAAGGAAATAGGGGGATTCTCCAAGGTATAAAGTATTTGCGCCAAGGAATGGGAAATTCGCAAGTTTGCTGTTTCTTTCCATCACGTTGAATGGGAAATCGAAGTCGTGATTACCGAGAACCATGGCGTCGTAGCCCATCATGTTCATGATCTTAATTACCGGCTCTCCTTCGAAGAGGTTGGCGACGTTGGTGTTGTAAGGAGCGTCTCCAACGTCCAGAAGCAGAAGATTAGGCTGAATTGCTCGTTCTGTCTTAACGTAGTAGGCCATCCTCTCCATCGCGCCTACTGGGTACTTCGCCCCGCTTGGTAAATAAGGCTCTATGTGCCCGTGTATGTCTGCGGTTGCGAGCATTGTGATTATCTTGAAATCTGGATTGTCGACGAAGTTCGAAAGAATCTGAGCGGCTTCTTCCCTCCTCAACGGTCTTTCCAGAGAGAGCAACTGGGACGGCACATAGACAAGTTGTGAGAGCTTTGCCGAATAGTCTATTGGTTCATCAACTCCAAATAGAACCTTGGCTACTGCGAGCGCGAATTCGGCGCCCGTTACTGCTTCAAATGGTCTGTAAAGCCCATCGACGACATCTTCGGCTCGTACCTTAATGAGCCCCTCGATGTACTCCTCTCCTTCGATATCGATGATATCTTTGGCAGACGGAACGACGAAAGCCTCATCGATTACTCCTAGTGGATCGGTGTAGACGAACTTCTTCTCGACCTCTTCTTCGAGCTTCATGGACTGGATTGTCGACAGCTTGAATGTCTTTACTATCCACTCGGCAGCGTCGGCTCTTGAAAGCGCTTCGGTCGGATTGAAAATATCGTTCTCTGCCTCGACTATACCCGCAGCAAATAGCTTTTCAATAGCAGCCGAATATGGGCTAGCCGAAATGTCTTTGAGCCCGGCAAATGAAAGCGCACAGATCAGTAACGCTGCAATCAGGATGATTCTGTTCCTCAATGTAGTATCCCTCCTCATAGTAAAGTTATACGGAAAAATCAGAAAGAGATTAGTGAAAAACTGCTGAAGCTCACTTTATCACCAAGACTATTATACGTCAGCCAATCAGTTTGACGGACGGTTTTAGAGGGATGCGATGAAGAGAATCCGACCTTTGTTTTTTTGGATGGTAAGCTTTTTACAGGGACTACAGCTGTTTACCATGCACAACTTCTTGGAAGGTGATTCCCAATTTTAAGCTGAAAAGACTATTCTGTTGAATACAATCTGTTGATTGATGAATGCGGATTCGATTATGCGCACTTGTTCTATCTATCGAAGGGGTCACCGAGGAAAATAACAAGATTCGACAAAAAGAATGATCGAGATGCTGAATCAAGTTCATGACGATATCTGACGTTTCTTTACTCTAGAGCTTGGCACACTGGAACAGACAACTTGCAACTGCTCTTTCGAAGGACGGGTTTCACGATCCCGAAGGACCGAGGACGGCTCCTACTCCTATTTGTTGTCCGTCAACGGTCCACCGTCCTCCGAGAAGATCTTTTCTAGAAAGTCCAGATCCTGAACAGGATCACGAGGATGACAAAATGAGTTCGTTCTGATCCGAGGGCGTAATTTGTTTCTTGAGGACTGGGTCAAGCTCTTGTTTTTTGCTCCCGACCAACCCCCGACCTTCGACCCCCAACCACGGTCTGGTGAGTAGCCCAGGGGGATTTCACCCCCAGGCTCTCTCAGAACCG